>NZ_DATHOP010000046.1:0-11533 GCF_035484855.1 Bradyrhizobium sp. | reverse complement strand
GAAGATCTGGCCGACCTCGATACCCCGGGTGTGCACGCGCTTGTCGGCGGGCACCTCGCGCTCGAAACGCGCGGCGTCATGGACGTCTTCGGTCGCGGCATAGACCGAGGTCCATTGCTTGATGATCGGAGCCAGATCCGCGTCGTAGTCGATCTCGTCACCGGGCACCGGCAGGTCGAGCACGTCGCGGTCGCAATACACGGCGGACTCGCCGGTTTCCGCAAGCACGATGAATTCGTGGCTGAGATCGCCGCCGATCGGGCCGGTTTCGGCGCGCATCGGGATCGCCTTCAATCCCATCCGCGCAAACGTTCGCAGGTAGGCCACGAACATCCGGTTATAGGCGCGCCGGGCAGCCGCCTCGTCGATGTCGAAGGAATAGGCGTCCTTCATCAGGAATTCGCGGCCGCGCATGACGCCGAAACGCGGGCGCTGCTCGTCGCGGAATTTCCACTGGATGTGATAGAGATTGAGCGGCAGGCTGCGATAGGATTTCACGTAGGCGCGAAAAATCTCGGTGATCATTTCCTCATTGGTCGGCCCGAACAGAAGCTCGCGCTTGTGCCGGTCGGTGATGCGCAGCATTTCCGGACCATAGGCGTCGTAGCGGCCGCTTTCGCGCCAGAGGTCGGCAAGCTGCAACGTCGGCATCAGCAATTCCAGCGCGCCGGCGCGGTTCTGTTCCTCGCGGACGATCTGCTCGATCTTCTTCAGCACCCGTAATCCCAGCGGCAGCCAGGCATAGATGCCCGCCGCCTCCTGCCGGATCATGCCCGCCCGCAGCATCAGGCGATGCGAGACGATCTCGGCCTCCTTCGGATTCTCCTTCAAGATGGGTAGAAAAAACCGCGACAATCGCATGGGCATACTCGGAGAATCGGTCAGGCACGGGAAGGCAGCAGTGAAACCGGATCGGCTGCGAAAACACAAGGGCGGCATCAGGAAATGCCGCTAAGCTTGCGGATTTCCTGACCTTTTGCAGATGACGTTGAGGGTGCGAATAAGGCGCGAATGGGCCGGAAGGCTCGAAGTGTGGAAAAAAGTCCCGTTTTGCGGGGCGTTAAGGCGCCGGCACGTCGATGTCGTCTTCCAGCGTGATCTTCTGGAAGTCGGTGACCAGCGCGTCGATGCGTAGGTGCCAGCGGCCGGGATAAGGCAGCAGCACCTCGCGAACGTGCCAGTAGCCGTCCGGACCGAGCGTGGCTGCGCGCTCCATCGGTTCGATACCGCGCTCGGGCAGGCTCAGGGTCAACGTTGCTTCCTTGGCGGCAAGCGGACTGGCATCGCCGTTCATCAGCTGCAGCACAAAACTGTCGGCGCCGACCGTGCCCGGCGAAACCAGAACCTGGAACATCGCATCGTCGGTGTGGATATGGAGCGCCAGCGGCGTGATGGCGGCGGCAAGCGCGCGCGGCGGCGGCGTGAAGCGCCAGCCCGCGACCACGGCCAGGATCGCCAAAACAACGACGCACTCGGTCAGGATCGAGCGCCACAGCGGCCGTGTGTTCAGAGGTTCGAAGGCAAGCGCCGGCGTGAGGCGAAAGCGGTTGAGCGCGGCCAAACCGAGCAGTACCATGACGAGCGCCAGCTTGATCGAAAGGATGATGCCGTATTTGGTCTCGATCAGCGCGCCAAAACTCTGAAGCTGGACGACGGCAAGCGCAAAGCCGGTCAGCACCAGCACGCCGACGACCGCGACTGCGATGCGCGAAAACCGGATAACGACCGCAATCAAACCCTTGCCGGGTCGCCGAACCATTGCTGCCAATGGCGCAAGCGCTCCGATCCAGAAAGCGACGCCGACGCCGTGCAGGAACACGGCCGGCCGGGTCGTCCATTGCGGCGGAGCGGCCGCGGCGTGGCCGGTGGTCGCCAGCGACAGGCCGACACCGGCAAGCGCCAGCGCCGACAGCGCGCGCGCCGTGCCCACCGATTGCGCCTGCAACGCGACGATCGCTGCCACCATCGCCACCGCCGCGATCAGCAGCGATGGCCCAAGGCTCGTCGCAAACGCGGCTTGCCACGGCGCCGCCAGCGACAGGTCATGAAGCGGAATATCCAGTGCGTCGAGGCCTTGCAACCCGAGCGAGGCCGCAGCACTTGCCAGACCGACGGTCAGGGCGGCGTTGATCACGCCCGCGCCCGCGCGCATCTTGCCGATCCAGGTCACGAAGAAGACCCCACCCACCCCCGCGAACAATCCGAGATAAACCCCTGTTCGAGCCAGCCAGATCAGGACGTCGACCGTGCCGTCATTCTTCGGGATCTTTGCCGCGGTGGTCACGGTCCCGATCGAAAACAGCATTGATCCCCCGACTGGATGGCCATCCGCCGAAATGACGCGATAGCTGACGACCTGCGTTCCCCGCGGCAGGTTTTGCGGCACGTCGATGACGATGGCCTCGCCCGCCGCATGCACGATGGCGTCGCCGCGCACACGACCGGCCGCATCGATCAGGTTGATCACGGCGGGCGTCACGGCCTCGTTGAACCGCAATTCCACGACCTTCGGCTGTGTCGACAATACGCTGCCGTCGGCGGGCTCCGCGAAAACCAGCGATGCGTGCGCGAATGCACCGGTCGCAAGGCAGAGACCAATCAGCAGCGTCGCCAGCCCGGCGATCAGGCGGCTCGTTTGCGCGGTCAAGGTTTCGGCAGCAGCCGGACGCCCGGTGCCGGCCATTTGCTCTCATGGGCATGGCCGGCATCCTCGCCGGCGGGAATGTCGATCCAGCGGCTGATGCCCTGCTCGCATTCCTGCACGGTCGGAAAATAGAGCGTCGTGTTTGGCTTGAGCGCGCCAGTCAGGAAGGCGCTGATGACGAATTCGTCGTAATTGTCGTCCGAGAGCTTGCCGCCGCTCCAGACCACCTCCTTGACGCCCTCGGCGGACTTGGCGCCGTGATAATCGTACTCGGTGGCATATTTGCCCCTGACCGTCTCCACGTTCCAGCCGGGCTTCGGCATCGGCTTCACCGCGATCACCCCTTCGGGAATCTGAACGCGGATCTTGACCGTCGCGGAGCCGGCGCAACCGTGTGGCACGGCGAAGACCGCCTTGTAGGATGACCCGATCGTCGCCTGACGGTTCTCCAAGGTAATATGCGCGCTCGCCGACGAGATGGCGAACACGCCGACCGCGGAGAGAAAAAGCCGATAGAAAGCCTTCGACATCATCGCTCCTCACATCTTCATGCCGGGCGACATTTTCATGTCCATCTTGCCGCCGGTATCGGCCTCGCCTGCTGGCCCCTTCGCGCCGACACCTTCGACGTCAAGCGAGAGCTTCACCTTGCCGGCCTTTTCGAAGTCGAGCGTGAGCGGCAGCTTGTCGCCCTGCTTCAGCGGGCCCTTGAGGTCGAACATCATCAGGTGGTAGCCGCCGGGCGCCAGCTTGACGGTCTTGCCGGGCTCGATCGTCAACCCGTTGTCGAGCGGGCGCATCGTCATGACGCCGTTCTTCATGGCCATTTCATGGACCTCGACCTTGCCGGCGATTTCGGCCGAACCGCCGATCAGCCGGTCCGGTGCGGAGCCCTTGTTTTCGATGGTGAGATAACCGCCGCCGATCTTGGCGCCGCCCGGCGTGGCGCGGGCCCAGGCCTGCGTGATCACGATATCTCCGGCCTTGACCTCCTCGGCGCGCAACGGTGAGCCGAACAGGCATGCGAGCAGAACGGTAAAAGCGAGGCTGCGTGCGATCGGTTTCATGGGATTCTCCTTATCAGCGTTAGTTTCTTGTTTTTGTCGTCATTGCGAGGAGCGAAGCGACGAAGCAATCCAGAACCGCGGTGTGTCCTCAATCTGGATTGCTTCGCTGTGCTCGCGATGACGGCTACTACTCCTAGAACGTATATTTCCCGGCGAGAACGAAGGTTCTTCCCGGGAATGGATGGAACAGGAAATATTGCTCGTTGAAGAGATTGTCGATGCCGAAATCGAAAGAGAAATTCTGCGTTGCGTTATAGTGCACCTTCAGATCGGCGACGATGTAGTTGTCGAACGCGCCGTAGACGTGGGAGACGATATCGGAGTTGTCCAGTGTAGAGTACTGCTTGCCGCTGTAACGTGCCGCGAATGTGAAGGCCCATTTGTCATTTGGCCGATAGGTGGCTCCGAGCTTGGCGCGCCAATCCGGCACATAGGGCACACGATTGCCCACCACGTTTGTGGGCAGGTTCGTTATATTGCTGACGAAAGTTGAGTCCGAGAGAATGCGCGAATCCACGTAGGTCACACTGCCGAAGACCTCAAGGCCTTTGATCACAACATTGTCTTTATCTGCCGCCAGTTCGACGCCCTGCATCCGGATCGCACCAACGTTGGAGAAAGTTGTAACGTTAGTCGTACTTCCCGTTACAAAGTTGGTTTGCGAAATGATGGCGTTGTTGACGTGTTCCCTAAACAACGTCAGCCTGACTTTACCATCACTCCAATGCCGCTCGACGACGAATTCTCCATTCAGATCCTGCTCCGGCGTCAGGTTCGGATTTGGAGTGAGTAGCGTGGTGCCCGATGAGGCGTTTTGGTAGAGCTCGGTGACGGTCGGGAACCGATAGGCCTCGCCGAAATTGCCCGTGACGTTCCAATCCTTGTTGATGTCATAAGACAGCGATGCCTTCGGCGAGAAATTGGCGGAGTTAAGTCCTGGTTGAGATGTTGGTACCGAATGCAGGGTGGGTATCGGCGTCGTTGGTGTGCCGCCTAATAGAGCGACGGAATTAACATTAAAACCGTCCAGCGCCTGCCAGACTTCCTCGCGTGCGCCCAGTGTCAGCTTCAGTTGCGACGTAATTTTCCAGGCGTCCTGTGCCCACAGCGCGCCCGTACGTGTTTCGCCGACACCGTCCGAAAACAACTGACCGTTCCCCGTGGCCGGTGTGGCGTTCCAGATATTTGACAAATAGACCGGGTTTTCCAGGTCGTAGCGATCGCCATGGATGCCGAAGGAGATTTCGTGCGGTCCGTCGTAACCGTATGGCCGCCAGATGCCCTTGGCGTCGACGTTCTGCCAGTTGGTGCCGTCATTGCGGGTGACCTTGCCGTTTTCGGAATAACCGTTCCCCTGTGACGTGACCACGCCGCCTGCCACTGTATAGGGACTGACGGTGTACGGATTGTACATGATATCCTGGAGGTAGTTGTAGGTCGATGCCGAGAAATCGAAGTCGTAGGTGCCCTTGGTGTCGCTCTTGAGTGAAATCGCGTTGCTGAGGTGGGTCTGATCCCAGACGTATTTATTGCTGGCAAACCCGGCAACGTTGCCGAATGTCGGTGAGCCGTTCACCGTCGACGTCAGATAGGTCTGCGGATTGGAGGTCTGGACGTTATTCCAGACGCCGAGGGAATAGGTCGCCTGCACCAGCGGCGAGATATCGTAGGCCAACCTGACGTTGCCCGATGTCTGCTGCGAATGCGCCAGCGTACCGGTGCCGACCACGTCGGTTACGACGCCTTGTTTGTTCAGCGCCAGAAAAGTTCCGGCGGTGTTGACGGGAGCGCTGCCGTTGGTGGTGTAAGTCAGCGGCTGCTGATAGGTGTCAAGGTAATTGGCGCTAACCAGCCAGGAGAGATTGCCGTCACGGTTGCCCGCCGACGCGCTGGTGACGCTGCTCGCATAGGTGTCCTTGGTGCCGTACTGGTTCCACGGCATCACCGACACCGTTTGCTTCACCGTTGCGAAGGCGTGATCCGGCATTTTCGAAGTGATCAGCAAGACGCCCCCGATCGAATTGCCGGGGTAAGCGGCGGCAAACGGGCCATCGAGGAAATCGATCCGCGCGATCGCATCCGGCGATATCAGATTCCAGTGCGGCGAGGCGCCGGAATTGTTGTTGCCGATCAGCGCGGAGATCAGAAGATCGTCATAGTAGATCAGCGTGCACGCGCTGCAATTGAGGCCCCAGGTCCGCGTCGCCAGCACCGCCTGGTTGTCGCCGTCATTGCGCTTGCGCACGAACAGGCTCGGGAAATATTTGATCGCGTCTTCGGGGTCCTTGAGGTTGATGGTCTCGTCGATTTTCTTGGCGGTGATGCTGAAGCTCTCCTGCGGCAGCTGGAAGCGCTGCTTGATCGGCGGCGTGGCGAGCGAGGCTTTGACGCCGCCGGCATCGCTCTCGGCGACCGCCGGTTTGGCCGCGGTGGCTGGGGGCGGTTTCTTTTGCCTGGACGCGACAGCGGTTCGTTGCGGCGGCCTTTTTGCCGGCTGCGCGGCCTGATGCTGCTTCGGCGCCTCGATGTTGACCGTCGGCAGCGTTTGATCCGGCGCCTGCGCTGCTGCCTCCGGCGGGATCGCCGAAAGAGCGCTGCAGAGCACGAGCGTACTTGCGCCACCCAGCCTGCGAGAGGGAAACATTGGAACGGTCCTGACACTGGCGCGATGGCCAGTTTGTTGAACGGCGTCGATCGGCGCGGCGCAGCCGCACAGATCATTCGGTGTTCGTTAGGTCAGGAAATGGCCGGTGGCGCGCGGGCCTGCGCGTTGGAGCCGACGCGGGCCACAGACACCGGATCCTCGGCTTGCAGCCACGATACCAGCTGGTATTGCCGCTGCAGGCTTGCCGAAACGAGCGACGGTGGCTCGACGGCTACGCCGCCGCCGTGTCCGGCAGCACAGAACGCGCAACAGCCTCCATGGTCGTGCGGCGTTCCCGCGGGCGCGGTCTGAGCCTCATCCGCGGAGGCCGCCATTTCGGAGCAGATCGACGCCATCTGGAGGGGATCGGTGGCGGCGTAGGCGACGGCACGAAACGCCGCGATCGGCGCAATCAACTGCACCAGGATCGCAAGCAGCACGATTGGAATGATCGCTTCCAGCCGCCGTCGCATGACTGTCCCCAAAACGCCCTGATTTCCTACCACCGACGCTGCCGCTTGTCGAGATTTCGCGGCCTCGCGAGGATAGTCAGCCCGGCCGGAATCTTGTTCCGTACTCCCGGCAACAGCCGGGAATAAGTCGCCGCTGCCGGAGTTTTTGCCGCCGGAATTGCATGCTTTGACGGGAGCCCTTCGGCGACCGATCTCGACATGGATCGCGCTCGACCGCTAAAGTGGATTGAGGCATGTAGCCGCTGCGGCCGAGGTCGTCTTGAAAAAAACACTGCTTGCCATTGCCGCGCTCATCCTGCCATTAACCGGCCTGTCTTCCGCGCATTCGGAAACCCGGGAGCAATGGATCGAACTCGGCGCGCGAATTCACGGCGCCTTCGGTGCCTTCATCCCTGTCGGCATCCGGATCGGCCTCGACGCCAGGGAAAAACTGAAGGCGGACCCGCGCGGCCTCAGCGTGACCTATTACAATGGCGAGAAGCCGCCCTGCCCGTGCATCGCCGACGGCGTGATGATCGCAACCCAGGCCAGCCCCGGACAAGGCACCCTGCAGATCGCGCCCGAAAAGGCACCCCCGGGAATCATGGCGATGATCGTGATCCGCAATCGCAAGACCGGCGAAGGCCTGAAATACACGGTCTCCGACGATTGGCTGCCGAAGATCCTGGGCTGGAACAAATCCGAACCGCCCGCCAGATATGACGCCGCGATGACAGCCGAAGGACTGTTCAAATCGGAACCGGCGCTATAGACGCGGATCGACAGGCCCGAAGTTTCCGTAGTTTTCTGCGCCGCCCCTTAGCCAAAAGACCAATTCGCGCGGTCCGCGCGCAACCTCGGGTGGCGAAATTGCGATCATTTCGCAAATTGCTCTAATTTTGGACATTCGTTGCCGAAATTGATGACAAGAGCAAAAAGATGGTCTACCAGTGCGGGCTCAGGCTGGCCGAAAGGCAGAAGTCTGGTGGTCCAAGTCTCGGGAGGAGCCCTGACGCGCACAAGCAGCGTCAACCCGTCAATCAAGATCAAATCCAAATTTCGGGTGAATAGGGTCGACACAATTTTTAGAGCAGGGCTTTGTGCCCTGCTCTTTTTTTCTTTTGCGATAGCTTTCTTTTTAGCCATGCGGCGAACTCGATGACGCCAGGCAATCCGATCCATCACAGTTTCGAGCTCGCCGCGGAGCGCTGCGAGGACCTGACGCCGGAGGTCTATCGCCGCCTGTTCCAGCAACACCCGGAGGCCCAGGCGATGTTCCGCAGCCAGGGCAGCGACCTCGTCAAGGGCTCGATGCTGGCGCTGACCATCGAGGCCATCCTGGATTTTGCAGGCGAGCGCCGCGGACATTTCCGCCTGATCGAATGCGAGGTGACCTCGCACGACGCCTATGGCACCCCCCGAAACCTGTTCGGCGAGTTCTTCGGCGTGATCAGGGACAGCTTGCGTGACGTTCTCGGAGGCGACTGGTCGCCGGAGATCGACGCGGCGTGGCAGGATCTGCTGAAGCAGCTCGATCAGGTCGTCGCTGATCAGGATCAGGCCGAGCCCGCATGCACGTCCGCTCCCTGAGACGCCGGCTGGAATTGTCGGTGCGCCAAACGCCTTAATCCCGTTCCAGGAAATTCGAGCCGATATCGGCCTTCTTCTTGATCGGATCGTAGTCGCAATAGATGCCGTCGGCGACCAGCGTATAGCTGGCGCTGACCGTGTACTTGTCGAGCTTGACCGAATTCAAGCCGACGACGGCGGTAGAGGTGCCGCCATTCCATTTGAACGGGGTCGAGCTCGGCGCCTTCTCGCAGGCCGCGACCGCCTCGGCGAAGACATAGCCTTCGACAAAGGCCTTCACGGTCCGCAGTTGCACCGCCAGCTTCCAGTCGATGTAGAAGGCCCCGGCAAGGCCGGCGATGGTCAGGATCAACAGCCCCAAAGTGGCTCTTTGCAACGTCATCCGCGTTTTCCCCCGATCAGAGCTATATCCCCATCAGCCTCGACAGCCGATCGACATTCAACAGCCCGGCATTATAGGCCAGCATCGAGACCGCGAAAACGATCGCCGAAATCACGGTGGTCAAGATCAGCTTGCGGCCCATTCCGGTTACAACCGGCGCGCCGGGATCGGTGCCGGGCGCACCGCCGCCATCCTCGTGCTGGCTGCGCACGCCGAACGGCAGCGTCACGAACAGCACCAGCCACCACATCACGAAGTAGATCGCAAAGCCGGTTGAGATCGTGTAGACCATCGCTGCCTCAGGCCTGTTCGATTTCGACGAGCGCGCCGGAAAAGTCCTTCGGGTGCAGGAACAGCACCGGCTTGCCATGCGCGCCGATCTTCGGTGTGCCGTCGCCGAGCACCCGCGCCCCCTCCTTGATCAGCGTGTCGCGCGCGGCGATGATGTCGGGCACGTCGTAGCAGATGTGATGGATGCCGCCGTCGGCATTGCGTTCGAGGAATTTTGATATCGGCGAGGCCTCGCCGAGCGGCTGGATGAATTCGATCTTGGTGTTGGGCAGCGTCACGAACACGGTGATGACGCCGTGCTCGGGCAGCGGCACCGCGCGTGAAATCTCCGCGCCGAAGGCTGCGCCATAGATCTTCGCGGCCTTCTCGGCGTCCTTGACCGCGATCGCGACATGATTGAGCCGGCCCAGCATGAACCCCTCCGAAGCATTAGATCGTCAGGACGTGAACGTAGCATAACGGCTTCTTGCCCCAATGCTCGTTGATGACGGAGCGTACCGCCCGGCGCACCGATTCCGCCATGGCGTCGGGATCACGCCGCCGCGCCCGCGGCAAGCTCTCCACCGTCGACACCACGACGTCGAACACGATCTCGTCGATGACCTCGCCGGCCCTGTTCTTCTCGGGCATGCCGACCAGATCGACTTCGGGATCGTCGGCCAGTTCGCCCTTTTCGTTCACCGCGATCGCGACAAAGGCGCAGCCCGCGAACGCCAGTTTGCGTCGTTCGACCACCGCACGCGACTTGGCATCCTCCAGGATCGTGCCGTCCTTGTAGAGCCGGCCCGACGGCAATTGGTCGATGATGCCGGGATCGCCCGGACCTAGTTTCACAAGATCGCCGTTGCGGCAGATGAGGGTCTTGGGAACGCCGGCGGCGCGCGCCAGTTTCGCATGCTCGAACAGATGCAGCGCCTCGCCGTGAACCGGGATCAGAAGCTGCGGCCGCACCCACGAAATCATGTCGCGCAACTCGTCGCGGCGCGGATGGCCGGAGACATGGACCAGATGGGTGCGGTCGGTGATGACCTCGACGCCCTGGTTGATCAGGCCGTTAATGATGGCGCCGACCGCCTTTTCGTTGCCGGGGATGGTACGCGAGGAAAAGATCACGCAGTCGCCCTTGTTCAAGGTCACCTCTGGATGATCGTCATTGGCGATGCGCGACAGCGCCGCGCGCGGCTCGCCCTGGCTCCCCGTGCACAGCGCCAGCACCTTGTCGGGCGGAAAATGGCCGTAGAGATCGGCGCCGCGGAAATTCTGCACGCCGTTGAGGTAACCGGTCTCGCGCGCCACCTGCACCACCCGCTCCATGGCGCGGCCAACCACCACGACCTCGCGGCCGGCGGCTCTTGCCGCATCGGCGACCGCGCGCAGCCGCGCGACGTTGGAGGCAAACGTCGTCACCGCGACTCGGCCCTTGGCGCCCTTTACCAGTTCAGCGATGGTCTTGGCGACTTCGGCTTCAGAGGGCGAGCGCCCTTCCCGCACCGCGTTGGTGGAATCGCCGATCAGCGCCAGCACGCCGGCATCGCCCAGCTCGCGCAAGCGCCGCTCGTCGGTAGGCATCCCGATGATCGGGGTTGGGTCGATCTTCCAGTCGCCGGTATGCAGCACGGTGCCAGCCGAAGTGTGGATCGCCAACGCGTGCGATTCCGGAATCGAATGCGCAACCGGAATGAACTCGACGCCGAACGGCCCGAGCTCGATGCGGCCGCCGGAGGGCACCACGGTGACCGGGATTTTCGGCGGATTGCGCTCGGAGGCGCATTTGGCCGCGAACAAAGCGGCGCTGAATTGGGTCGCATAGACAGGGCATTTCAGCTTCGGCCAGAGGTCGATGATGGCGCCGAAATGGTCTTCATGGGCATGCGTCAGCACCAGCCCGATCAGGTTCTTGCGCTCTTTTTCGAGAAACTTGATGTCGGGCATGATGAGATCGATACCCGGCAGATGTTCCTCGTCGCCGAAGGAGACCCCGAGATCGACCGCGAGCCAGGAACGCTGGTGGCGGTTGCCGAGGCCATAGATCGACAGGTTCATGCCGATCTCGCCGACGCCGCCGAGCGGCGCAAAGGTCAGTTCATCCGGTCGCGCCATCAGGCTGCTCCCGCTGATGCCGCGGCGCCGAAATAGACATCTCCCGCCGATATCAGGATCTGCTGGCCACCCGACGCCCTGACCATCATGCAGCCGGTTTCATCGATGGTCTCGAATATCCCCTCGACCGTGGAGGCGCCGGTGTGAACCGAAACCGGCTGTCCAAGCCCCGCGGCCCGTTCCCGCCAAAGCCGCCGGACCTCACCACAGCCGCGCCCGCCGTCCCAGACGCCACGATATTCCGCCCAGCTATCCGACAGTGCGCCGAACAGTTCCTCCGCGCCAACATCGATGCCCAGCGCCGCCAGCGAAGTCGCCGGCGTCGGCGTACCCTCGGGGGCTGCGACAATATTGGTGCCGATG
>NZ_DATHOP010000045.1:0-13927 GCF_035484855.1 Bradyrhizobium sp. | reverse complement strand
GTGGAAACCATGATCGGGGGTGGCAGCGGCCGGATCGGCGGTGCCGAGACCACCGGCGCCGTGGCGACCCGTGGCCCATCCGGGACGCGCGCGCCTTCCTGCGCACGCGGCGAACCGTCGCCGGCGCCACGCAGCCGTTCGATGGCCGCGCGCGCCAATTCGTTGGCGTCGCGATGCTCTTCGGGCGCGACGGCGGCCTCGACGGTCGTGGTGGGCGGGGCGACAACAGGTGCGGCCGCCACCGTCGGCGCTGCAGGCGCAACCGGCGCCGCGGCGGACTTGGCGACCGTCTTCTCGCGCGGAGCCGGCTGGTAATGACGCGGCTCCACCGGGATGCTCGCGGTCTCCGCCGGCGTATCGGCGGATTTTTCGACCGGCTTCTCGACGGCCTTTTCAACCACCGTCGGCCTTTCGGCGGCGGTTTGCTCGATCATGGCCCTTTCGGAGATGCCCTTCGCCTTGACGCCCGGTCCGGGGATGTTGCGGATATCAGCGGCTTTCGCGGCGGGCTTGGCATCGATTCCGGTCTCGGCCTTCTTGGGGACGGCCGGGGACACCGCGGCGGCGACGGGGGCGTCCGCGGCGGGTCTGGTGACGATGTAATGATTGACGATGTAGGCCCCGATGATGGTCGCCACCACCGACGGCAATATGTCCATGGCAAACTTGGAGACGTATTTCAGCATGCCGGCCACTCCCCGCGCCGGTTTGATGCGGAAACTTTGAGGCGCATTGAGGGATCAACTGCGACAGATCGGTGGCAATTGGGCAAATGGCGTTGCTTATGGTTTCAATTCGACTTCCAGGAACACGATCTCATGCGCGGTCTCGTTGAGCACGTCATGCTCGACCCCCGCCTTGCGGAAGTAGGATTTGCCGATCGCAAGCTGCGCCTTGGAACGTTCCCCGCCGGGCGCCACGATGGTCATTTCGCCCGAGGTCACGGGAACGATGACGTAGTCCATCCCGTGGATGTGATGGCCGGTGGCGCTGCCCGGTGCCAGCCGCCACTCGGTAACACGGACTTCCGGGGTGTCGACCTGGACATCGGATTTGGCGCTGATCATTTTCGCTGTTCCCTCAGGGCACGAACACCAGGAAGACAAATACGGCAAACACCACGAGGTGGACCAGCCCGAACAGGATGTTGGTGCGGCCGGTGGCGAAGGTGAGCATGCTGAGGACGAAAGTCAGGACCAGCAGCACCATCTCCTGGACATTGAGCCCAAGCACCAGTTGTTTGTCCAGCGCGTAAGCCGCCGTCGCGACCGCGGGAATCGTCAGCCCGATGGTCGCAACCGACGAGCCGAGCGCGAGGTTGATGCTCTTCTGCAGATCGTTGTTGCGCGCGGCGGCGATGGCGGCGACGCTCTCCGGCAACAGGATCAGGAGCGCCACCAGGACGCCGGCGAAGGCCGGCGGCGCGCCGATCCGGGCGGTGGCGAAATCGACCACCAGCGAGAATTTTTTCGCAAGCAAGACCACCGCCAGCAGCGAAACCAGCAGCAGCAGGATGCTCACGCCCAGCATCCGGTCCGAGGTTTGCCCGCCACCGTCCGCGATGGCCGCTTCCCCGACAAAATAGTCCCGATGCCGGATGGTCTGGGTATAGAGGAACACGCCATAGAGCAGGAGCGTGACGACGCTGACAAAACCGAGTTGGACCGCCGAGTAGACCGGTCCCGGCGTGGTCAGCGTATAATTGGGCATGATCAGCGTGATGGTCGCCATCACGATCAGAACGCTGAGATAGAGGTTCGACCCCGAGACCTGGACATCCTGCTCGCGGTAGCGCAGGCCGCCGGCCAGGATACAGATGCCGACCAGACCGTTGCAGACGATCATCACCACGGCAAACACGGTATCGCGCGCCAGCGTAGGCACGGGCTTGTCGCCCAGCATGATGGTCGCGATCAGCGCGACCTCGATCACGGTGACCGCCAGCGTCAGCAAGAGCGTGCCATACGGCTCGCCGATCCGCTCGGCGATCACCTCGGCATGATGCACGGCCGCGAACACGGTGCCGAACAGGATGACCAGCAGCGCCGCCGCGAACGCGAGCCCGGCGGCATTTGGCGTGAAAGTGACGCCGAGCGCGGTGGCCCCGGCGAAAAGCAGGACCGCCAGCGTCGGGAATATCCATGCCGATCGTGGCATCGGGCCGTGCGCGCTCATCTGACCTCATCCTCGGAGCCGGAGGGTAAACCATGCACCAAACGGCGGCGGCCGTCAGCCCTTTGCCGCATCGATAAACCGTCGAGCCGTTTCGACCGCGCCAAAATCGCCGAGATCGTTGTGGCCCCCTTCGGGAAACCGCACGAATTGTTTCGGCTGATGGGCGAGCCCGAACAGCCGCTCGCCAAACCGCAAGGGAATGGTGGGATCGCGCGCGCCATGCATGATCAGGAGCGGCGCCGTGACCCGCGCAATCCGCTCGTCGGAATGAAACTGATCCCGCACCAGCCAGCGCACCGGCAGCATCGGAAACGCCGAAGCGGCAACATCCGCGATCGAGGTATAGGGCGCTTCCAGGATCAATTTGCCGACCGGTTGCTCGGCCGCCAGCGCCACCGCCACGCCGCTCCCGAGTGAAAAGCCCCAGACCACAATGCGCTCCGCGGCGTAGCGCATCGTTGTGAAAGCATAGGCCGCAGCTGCATCCCGCAGCAGTCCCTGCTCGCTCGGCTGTCCGCTCGATCCGGCATAACCCCGATAGGACAGGGCGACGAGCCCGGTCCCGTCCAAGGTGATGTCGCGGAACCGGCCGGCCAGCCCGGCGAGGAAATCGCCGTTACCGGGAAAATAGATCACGACCGCATGGCCCGGCTTTGCCGGCACGTGCCAGACGATGACGTTCTCGCCATCCGAGGTGGCGAGGACGTGTTCTTCAGCCTCCGGAAAGCCGGCGGCCCCAGGGAGCGTGCGCTGCGTTTGCGGAATCGGAAAGATGAAAGCGCGCTGCGCGAAGAACAGCACGGCAAGACCGCCGAGATAGCCGCCGGCCAGCAGAACGACGAGCCATTTCAGGACGGTCATTGCTCCGCGACCGCCGTGCCCGATGGGGTTGCCCCCGTGACCGCAGTGCGCAACCCGGCGGTCACAATACGCTCGCCAACACGACTTCGCGGATCACGCGGATCGGCGGGATCCACTGGTCCTTGTCGGCGTAGTTGCCGGCCGTGATTGCGACCGCGATATCGAGTTCGGGCAATACGAACAGCCGCTGGCCGCCATAGCCGAAGGCGCCGATCCAGTGCGCGATCGGGCGATTCGGAGGATTGCCGTACTGGAGATCGCCGAGGTACCAAAAGTAGCCGTAGCGGCGGAATTCATCGACCGCGAGATAAGGCTGGAACGATTTTTCGAGCCATTCCGCCGGCACCACGGGGTGCCCCTCCCACTGCCCACGGTTGAGGATCAGTTGCCCGATGCGCGCGAGATCGCGCGGCGTCATGCGCAGCCCGGATGATGCCGCAGGCTCGCCGTTCAAGCCGTTGGTCCATGCGGTCGCGCCCACGCCGATCGGATCGAACAGCGCGGCACGGGCGAAGTTCGGCAACGACTGACCGGTGCCCTTCTGGATCAGCTTCCCGATCAGCGTGGTCGCCGCCGCACCGTAGATCCAGCGTGTCCCCGGATCGGCCACGAAGGGCCGGCTGAAGATGTAGCGATAACGATCCGGCGCGAGCTCCATCTGGATCTCGCTGTTGGCCGGGTCCTGGTAAGGAATGTCCTCGTTCCATTCCAGCCCGAGCGACATCGTCAGTGCATGCGCGATGGTCAAACGCTTGTGACGCGGGTCGGTCGCCAGCTCGGCATATTCCGGAAAGGCTTCCAGCAGCGGCCGTTCCGGCGCCGGCACCTTGCCCTGCGCAAGCGCAACGCCATAGAGCAAGCCAAGGATGCTCTTGGTCACCGAGCGCAGGTCATGCTGCGTGTCGGGGCCGAACGCGACGCGGCCGATCGGATCGCCCCAGATTTCGTCCTCGCCTGCATCGTAGCGCTCGAGCACGAGCGCGCCCTTGCGCAGGATGACGACGCCATGCAGATTCCAGGCACGGCCCGATGTGACGAGATTGTCGAGCCGGGCCTCGAGATCGGAAGCGAAGCCGGCGTCGGAAGGCGATATCCTGCGCCAGTCAGATGATGCCGCAGCAGCGATTGGACGAATCATGGCGCTCGCGGCGGCGGCCGCGGCGCCCAACACAATCTGGCGACGCGTACGCATGGCGCGCCTCCGTCACAGCGCCTTGACGATGTTCTCGGTCATCTTCTTGGCGTCGCCGAGCAGCATCATGGTGTTGTCGCGGTAGAACAGCGGATTGTCGATGCCGGCATAGCCTGACGCCAGCGAGCGCTTGATGAACATCACGGTGCCGGCCTTCCAGACCTGCAGCACCGGCATGCCGTAGATCGGCGATTTCGGATCGTCCTCGGCGGCCGGATTGGTGACGTCGTTGGCACCGATCACGAAGGCGACATCGGCTTGCGCAAATTCGGAATTGATGTCCTCGAGTTCGAACACCTCGTCATAGGGCACGTTGGCTTCCGCCAGCAGCACGTTCATGTGGCCGGGCATGCGGCCCGCCACCGGATGAATTGCGTATTTGACCTCGACGCCTTCCTTCTTGAGCTGGTCGGCCATTTCGCGCAACGCATGCTGCGCCTGCGCCACCGCCATGCCGTAGCCGGGCACGATGATGACCTTCTGCGCGTTCTTCATGATGAAGGCGGCATCGTCGGCCGAGCCGAGCTTGACCGGACGCACCTCACCACCGGCACCCGCGCCGGCGGCGGCGGTCTCGCCGCCGAAACCGCCGAGGATGACCGAGATGAAGGAGCGGTTCATCGCGTGACACATGATGTAGGACAGGATCGCGCCGGATGAGCCCACCAGCGCGCCGGTGATGATCAGCGCCGAATTGCCGAGCGTAAATCCGATGCCGGCGGCGGCCCAGCCGGAATAGGAGTTCAGCATCGAGATCACGACCGGCATGTCGGCGCCGCCGATCGGGACGATCATGAGTACGCCCAGCGCCAGCGCGATGATGGTGATCAGCCAGAAGGCGACCGCGCTGCCCGTCGTCACCAGGCCGATGATGAATACCACCAGCGCCAGGCCGAGCACGATGTTGATGACATGGCGCGCCGGCAGGATGATCGGCGCACCGCTCATCCGCGCCGACAGCTTCAGGAACGCGATCACCGAGCCCGTGAATGTCAGCGCGCCGATCGCAACCCCGAGCGACATTTCGACAAGGCTCTGCGGATGGATGTGACCGGGCGTGCCGATGTCGAAGGCTTCCGGCGCATAGAACGCGCCGGCCGCGACCAGCACCGCGGCCATGCCGACCAGCGAGTGGAACGCGGCGACCAGTTCCGGCATCGACGT
This sequence comes from Bradyrhizobium sp., assembly GCF_035484855.1. Classification (GTDB taxonomy): domain Bacteria; phylum Pseudomonadota; class Alphaproteobacteria; order Rhizobiales; family Xanthobacteraceae; genus Bradyrhizobium. The sequence continues at coordinate 8,535 of NZ_DATHOP010000045.1, read as the reverse complement.
CATCGGCACCCGGCGCGCGATCACCGCGCCGATCGAGCCGCCGATCGCGACACCGAGCACCACCAGCAGCCAGGCTACCCCGTCCGCCGGCGGATGCGAGGCGAGCGTGGTCGCCACCGCGATCGCCATGCCTGTCATGCCGAACAAATTGCCCTGGCGCGATGTCGCCGGGCTCGACAACCCGCGCAACGCCAGGATGAACAGCACGCCTGCGACGAGATAAAAGACTGCAGCAAGATTGGCGTTCATCGAGAGGCCCCCATTGTCATCGTCACCCCGAGGTGCACGCCGCTCACTTGGTTTTCTTCTTGTACATCGCGAGCATGCGCTGGGTGACCAGGAAGCCGCCGAAGATGTTGACGCTGGCAAAGACCAGCGCGACGAAACCGAAGCCGCGCGCCCATGCCCCGCCATTGCCGACCATCTCGACGCCGACCGCAAGCAGCGCGCCGACCACGATCACCGATGAGATCGCATTCGTCACCGACATCAGCGGCGTATGCAGCGCAGGGGTCACCGACCACACCACGAAATAGCCGACGAACACGGCCAGCACGAAAATCGACAGCCGGAACACGAAGGGATCGACGGCTTGGGCGAGATGATCCATGGCGGCTTTCCTTTAAGTCTTCGGCTGGAAGTTCGGATGAATGACGGCGCCGTCTTTGGTCAGCGCGGTGGCCTTGACCAGTTCGTCGTCCCACTTCACCGCGAGCGCCTTGGTCGATTTGTCGACCAGCGTCTCGATGAAGGAAAACAGGTTGCGCGCATAGAGGCTCGAGGCCGAGGTCGCGACGCGGCCGGCGAGATTCGGAATGCCGACGATCCTGACGCCGTCGAGATCGACGGTTTCGCCGCTTCTGACACCCTCGACATTGCCGCCGCGCTCGACCGCGAGATCGACCAGCACCGAACCCGGCTTCATCGACTTCACCATGTCCGATGTGACGAGCCGCGGCGCCGGGCGGCCCGGAATCAGCGCTGTCGTGATGATGATGTCCTGCTTCTTGATGTGCTCGGCGGTCAGCGCCGCCTGCTTGGCCTGATACTCCTTCGACATTTCCTTGGCGTAGCCGCCGGCGGTCTCCGCCTGCTTGAATTCCTCGTCCTCGACCGCGAGGAATTTGGCGCCAAGGCTCTCGACCTGCTCCTTCACCGCGGGCCGCACGTCGGTCGCGGTGACCACCGCGCCCAGCCGCCGCGCGGTCGCGATCGCCTGCAGGCCGGCGACGCCGACACCCATCACGAACACCTTCGCCGCCGGAACCGTGCCGGCCGCCGTCATCATCATCGGGAAGGCTCGGCCGAAGGCTTCGGCAGCCTCGATCACCGCGCGATAGCCGGCGAGATTGGCCTGGCTCGACAGCACGTCCATCGATTGCGCGCGGGTGATGCGCGGCATCAATTCCATCGCGAACGCAGAGACGCCGGCATCCGCCATCGCCTTCAGCGCGGCGTCGTTGCCGTAAGGGTCCATGATGGCGATCACCAGCGCGCCGCGCTTGTAGTTGGCAAGCTCTGACGCCTCCGGCCGCTTCACCTTGATGACGATATCGGCGTCCTTGACCGCGTCCGCGCTGACGGTGGCGCCGGCGGTGGTGAATTCCGAATCGGGCAGGCCCGACTTGATGCCCGCGCCGGGCTCGACGGCGATGTCGACCCCCAGCGCCTTGTATTTTTTCACGGTGTCGGGGGAAGCCGCGACCCTTGGCTCGGACGGATCGATTTCCTTGGCAACGGCGATCTTCATGAGGCCTCCGGCAGCGCGAGATGCACGCGCACGAGCAAACTAGCGCCTGTTTCGCAACGATGGATACCGGTTTTGCGACCGGAAGGCGTGCATTTTTGTAGAATCGCGCCGGCGGGCGGTGGCGCGACCCCGGGAAGCGATCAGGTCAGGAAAAACGCCATCATGGCGAGGATGAAGACGACGGCGCCGGTGCCGTATTTCACCAGCTTGATAAAGCCCTCATAGGTCTCCTCGTGGGCGATATAGTCGTTGCCGTCAGCGGTCGTGTAGGCCACTTCGTTATGCTCTGCCATCGGTCTCCCCGGTCCATGTTCGCGCTCGCCGTGGAATTACCGCAATCCCGGCAGGAGGGCAACGGCGGCGGGCCTTTTGTGCACCAGCCGCAACTGCGAGTTACTTGCCGTCCTCGGGCGGCCAATTATCCTTGATCCAGCGCGTCAATCCCTCCTCGCCGACCTCGCCGGCCGCAAGGGAGAGGATCATGGCGGCTGCCTCCGCTTCGGGCACGACGAAATCGACACCGTTCACGCCGAGGAAGGTGTACAGCGCCAGCAGCGATGTGCGCTTGTTGCCGTCAACAAACGGATGATTGCGCGCAATGCCGAAGGCATAGGCCGCGGCTAATTCAGCCAGTTCCGCCTGCTCATATGACCAACGGTTTTTCGGTCGATCGAGCGCGGATTCGAGCATGCCTTCGTCGCGCAAACCGCTCGCACCGCCGTGGATCGTGAGTTGCTCGTCGTGAATCGCAACAAACATTTGGCGGGTGAGCCAAAACGGCTCGGTCATTTTGCAAGCTCAGCCAGCGCATTATGATAGCGCTTCATGCCGCGCCGCGCGACTTCCATCGCCTTCTCGAAATCAGGATCGTAGGGAGTCAGCCGGAAACCGCCATCGGGCGTCAGGGTCGCATAAAGCGTATCGCCAACGCTGACGTGCATCCGCGCCAATATATCCTTCGAGAGGATGATTCCCGACGAATTGCCGATCTTCTTGATTTCGACTGTTCCGATCACCTGGCCGCCGGCATCAGGACGAATTTTCGACTGTTCGTTCATGGCTGAAGCTCCGTTCTACAAATCGTATAACAGAACCATTAATCCCGTTCAACAGATGTTTTACGCGTCCCAGCCTCGCTCAGCCCATCCGCTCCAATTCGTCGATCATCCCTGAAATCACTGACAGCCCGCCCTCCCAGAATTTGGGATCCCTGGCGTCCAGCCCGAACGGCTTCAGCAGTTCGGAATAATGCTTGGTGCCGCCGGCCGAGAGCATCGCCAGATAGCGCTCGGCAAAACCTTCCTGCGCATGTTCGTAGACCGCATAGAGCGAGTTCACCAGGCAATCGCCGAACGCATAGGCGTAGACGTAGAACGGCGAATGGATGAAGTGCGGGATGTACATCCAGAAATTCTCGTAGCCCGGACGGATGTCGATCGCGGGCCCCAGGCTCTCGCCTTGCACGCTGAGCCAGATTTCGCCGATCCGCTCGGCGGTCAGTTCGCCGTTCTTCCGCGCGGTGTGGATGGCGCGCTCAAAGCTGTAGAACGCGATCTGCCGCACCACCGTATTGATCATGTCCTCAACCTTGCCGGCGAGCAGCGCCTGACGCTGCCTGGCGCTCCCGGTTTGCGCCAACAGCCGCTTGAAGGTCAGCATCTCGCCGAACACGCTCGCGGTCTCCGCTAACGTCAACGGCGTCGGCGCCATCAGCGCTCCATTCCTGGCCGCCAGCACCTGATGCACGCCGTGGCCGAGCTCATGGGCGAGGGTCATCACGTCGCGCGGCTTGCCCTGATAATTCATCAGCACGTAAGGATGCGCCGACGGCGTGGTCGGATGCGAGAAGGCGCCCGGCGCCTTGCCCGGCCGGACCGGCGCATCGATCCAGCGATCGGTGAAAAAACGCTCCGCGATGCGCGCCATTTCCGGGGAGAACCCGCGATAGGCCGTCAGCACCATGTTCTTCGCCTCCGGCCAGGCGATGCTGGAGGTCACGGCAAACGGCAGCGGGGCGTTGCGGTCCCAATGCGCGAGTTTCTTCTTCTTGAACCAGCCGGCCTTGAGCCGATAGTAGCGGTGCGACAGCTTAGGATAGGCCGCGCGAACCGAGCCGACCAGCGCATCGACCACTTCGGGTTCGACGCGATTGTTCAGATGGCGCGAATCCGCCACATCCTGGAAGCCGCGCCAGCGGTCGGAAATCTCCTTGTCCTTGGCGAGCGTATTGGTGATCAGCGCAAAGGTCCGCTCGTTGGCCTTGAAGGTTTTTGCCAGCGCCTGCGCCGCCGCCTTGCGCTTGGCACCTTCGCGATCCTGCAACAGGCTCAGCACCGGCTCGATCGCCAATTCCTTGGCGCCGACCTTGAAGCGCAGGCCCGAGATGGTCTGGTCGAACAGCCGGTTCCAGGCGGAATAGCCGCTCTGCGACTTTTCATGAAACAACTGCTCGACGCGATCTTCGAGCTGATAGGGTTTTTCCTTGCGCAGATCCTCGATCCACGGCCGATAATGCGCCAGTTCCGGCGCCTGCATCGCCCGCTCGATCACGGCATCGTCAATCCGGTTGAGCTCGAGCGCGAAGAACAACAGGTGCACCGACGCATTGGTCAGCCGCTCGGAGACGTCGCCATAGAATTTGGAAATCTTGGGGTCGACGCTGTCGCCCGCACGGATCAGGCCGGCATAGGAGCCGAGGCGGCCGGCGAGATCGTCGATCGCCTCATAGCGCCTGACCGCCTCGGCGAGCCACTCGCCGCCGCCCTGCCCGGCCGTCCGTTCCGCGAGCTTGCCCTTGCAGTCGGTCTCAAACGCGACGCATTCGGCGTCCATCCTGTCGAGGTCGCGGGTGATTTCCGGCGCGTCGATCCCGGAATAGAGATCGGCCAGGTTCCATTCCGGCAACTTGCCGATCCCGGATTTGGCCGCGGCTTTCTTGCCGTTGGGCTTGTGGGTTGCGGGCTTGCGGAGAGCGGATGTGGAGCGCGAGGTCATCTGGTTGGAAACCTGGGTTCGATCGGAACGGCTGTGGGTGCGAAGCGTGAACGCGATCGCAAGGTTTAAGAGTGCGTTAATCGGCATCGGCGAGAGTGCCCCGATTCGAGACAGATAGTTGTAGCGCGCGGGGAAAACCATGGCTGCCAGCATTTTGATCGCCGACGACGATGCCGTCGCACGCCGCCTGGTCGAAAACATGGTGCAGAAATGCGGCTATGAGACCGTCGTCGTCGAGAGCGGCGACGCCGCGATCGCGGCGCTGACCGCCCCGGACGCGCCCGCGATCGATGCCGTGGTGCTCGATCTGGTGATGCCGGGCCTCGACGGAATGGGGGTGCTGGCCAAAATCCGCGAAGCCGGCCTCAACATCCCCGTGATCGTCCAGACCGCGCATGGCGGCATCGACAATGTGGTCTCGGCGATGCGCGCAGGCGCCCAGGATTTCGTGGTCAAGCCGGTCGGCATCGAGCGATTGCAGGTCAGCCTGCGCAATGCGCTCAACGCCAGCGCGCTGAAGGGGGAATTGCAGCGCATCCGCCACAGCCGCGAAGGCCGGCTGACCTTCGCCGACATCATCACCCGCAGCGAGGCCATGGCGGGCGTACTGCGAACCGCGCAAAAGGCGGCCAGTTCCACGATTCCGGTGCTGATCGAGGGCGAATCCGGCGTCGGCAAGGAATTGTTCGCCCGCGCCATCCATGGCTCAGGCGAGCGCAAGGCGAAACCGTTCGTCGCCGTCAATTGCGGCGCGATCCCCGACAATCTTGTGGAGTCGATCCTGTTCGGTCACGAGAAGGGGGCCTTCACTGGCGCCACCGAACGCCACATGGGCAAGTTCGTCGAAGCCCATGGCGGCACGCTATTCCTCGACGAGGTCTCGGAATTGCCGCTGGCAGCCCAGGTGAAACTGTTGCGCGCGCTCCAGGAAGGCGCGGTGGAAGCGGTCGGCGGGCGCAAGCCGGTGAAGGTCGACGTCCGCATCATCTCGGCGACCAATCGCAAGTTGCTCGACCGCGTCAAAAGCGGACAATTCCGCGAAGACCTGTTCTATCGCCTGCACGTGCTGCCGCTGACGATCCCGCCGTTGCGGATGCGCCGCGAGGACATTCCGCATCTGTTGCGGCATTTCCTGGCGCGGTTCTGCGCCGAGGAAAACCGTCCCGTCACCGGCATCAGCGGCGAGGCGATGGCGCAGCTGTCGCAATTGGAGTGGCCAGGCAATATCCGGCAGCTCGAAAACGCGGTCTATCGCGCCGTCGTCATGAGCGAGCATGAGCAGCTTGCACTGGCGGATTTTCCGCAGGCCGCCGCGCAGTCGCCGGCGATCTCGGACGAGCAGCAGCGGCACGCCGAGCCGCTGGTCGTCGGCCAAGGGGGCCAAGGGTTTCATTCCACGGTGCCGACGATGATCTCAGGTAATGAGATACCCATTGCGCCGCTGTCGACGGCGGGGATGCTGACCATGCTGACCAATGCCGGAGAAGTGCGGCCGCTCGAAGAACTGGAGAGCGAGATCATCCGGTTCGCAATTTCGCATTACCGCGGGCAGATGTCCGAGGTCGCGCGCCGATTGAAAATCGGCCGCTCGACCCTTTACCGCAAGCTCGATGAGGCGGCCGACAATCACGGGGCCGGCGGCGCCGACCAGGCGAACTAGGACGAAGGGGAAGCTAGGACGAAGGGGAAGATTGTGGCGCTCCGGTGTCAGGGAAGCCGAAGCCAAAGAAAGATCAGGAAAATCAAGAAAAGATAAAGAAGCCCGGGAAACCGGCCAATCGAGAACTATTGAACCGTTGCTTGCCGGTGACAGACAAACGCAAAAGCGCGTGGCAAGAGCGCACAATCCGTTGCAAAGGAGCGCCTTTGAAGTCAGTTTGTCGTGAGTTGCCCCGCGCGGCGCTGGTTGCATGTGGGGCTCGCGTGTATCGTCTGCGTATGAATCGTGGCGTGCAGGCGTACCGATGTTGGAGATTTTGAGCACATTCAGAACAAGATCCAAACGTTGACTGCAAAAACGTTGACTGAATGGGGTTTCAGAACTGATCAGGCCGGCGCTTTAGCCAAAGCTGTACGGACGATGCCACGAACTGTTCCATGCCGGGGCAGCTTCGCCCAGGGGGTTTTATGATGCGAGACTGTTTGAAGAACCGTGCCGGATTCGACCGCGTGCTCATGGCGGTCGCAGCGACCTTCCTCACGGTGTCCGCAACCTCGGCGATGGCCCAGGCCGATCCGCCTCGCAAGAGCGCCGCTGAACTCGCGATCGATGCCGCGATCCCGCGTCCGGACCCCGCCAACATCCCGCCGCCCACGATCAATGATTTCAAGCTGGACACCAGCGCGCCGGCCCCGGATACGGCGAAGATCGACGCGCCGAAGGCTGCCGAGAAAGCGCCGGACACGAAACCCGCCGATGTCGTTACCGCGCCTTCCGCCGAACCGAACAAGGCCGATACGGCCGGGAAGGATACGGCGACCACCCCGACCCCATCGCCTCCGGCTGCAACCACGACCGCGTCGCCGGCGCCAGCCGCTCCGGCGGCCGCGACCGCAACGCCCGCGGCCGAACCGGTCAAGGCCGCCAGCAATGTCGCGCCCGAGGATCAGCCGGTCGCCGACAAGCTGCATGAGATGCTGGGCGGCAAATCGCTGCGCTATTTCGACCGCAAGGCGGAGCGCACGGCGGTCGAGAAGTTTTATACGGCGCGTGACTTCGCGCCTGTGTGGACGCAGGGCGGCACGCTGACCGCGGCTGGCAAGGGCGTCATCGCGCGGCTGAAGGATGCGGCCTCCGACGGCCTGAATGTCGCGGACTATCCGGTGCCGGATTTCGCCGCGGCCAGCGGTCCCGACGCGCTCGCGGAAGCCGATCTGAAGCTGACCGCCAGCATGCTGGACTATGCGCGCCAGGCGCAGAGCGGCCGGATGCACTGGTCGCAGGTCTCCGGTGACATCTCCTATCCGGAGCATCCGACCGATCCGACCGAGGTGCTGACCAACGTCACAAGCGCCAGCGACGCCTCGGTCGCGCTCGACAGCTACAACCCACCGCAGAAGCTCTACAAGGCGCTGAAGGCTAAGCTCGCCGAATTGCGCGGCCAGGGCGACGGACCGGTGGTCCAGATCGCGGACGGTCCGGCGCTCAAATACGTCCCGGCGCGCGGCAAGAAGCAGCCCGAAATCGTGATGGAAGACGAGCGCGTGCCGCAATTGCGCGCCAAGCTCGGCCTGTCAGAGAACGCCGACGACACCCATTACGACGCCAAGGTCGCCGAGGCCGTCCGCAAATTCCAGGAAACCGCCGAGCTCAAAGGCACCGGCATCCTCGATGACAAGACCGTCAAGGCGATCAACAGCCCGAAGCGCGACAAGCAGATCGACACCGTGCTCGTCAACATGGAGCGCTGGCGCTGGCTGCCGCGCCAGCTCGGCGCCCCCGGAATCGGCAATGCCTACGTCATTCTCAACATCCCCGACTACACGCTCAAGGTGATGCAGAACGGCGCGCAGGTCTGGACGACGCGGGTGGTGACCGGGCAGCCCGGCGTTCACGCCACGCCGCTTTTGACCGAGACGATGAAGTTCATCACCGTCAATCCGACCTGGAACGTGCCGCCGTCGATCATCTACAACGAATACCTGCCGGCGCTTCAGCAGGATCCGACGGTGCTCGAGCGCATGGGATTGAAGCTTGAGCACAATCGCGACGGCAGCATCCACATTTCGCAGCCGCCTGGTGAACGAAATGCGCTCGGCCGCATCCGCTTCAATTTCCCGAACAAGTTCCT
>NZ_DATHOP010000044.1:0-17184 GCF_035484855.1 Bradyrhizobium sp. | reverse complement strand
GACGAAATGGAGCCAGCCGAGGGTGACGGCTGGGCCGAACTGCAGCATGACGGTTCACTCGAAGGGGAGATCTGCCTCCTCAACGGCGACAACGTCCCATTCATCGCCCGTCGCTCAAAGACTTCTTCAACAGCCTGCTAGAACTCGTCCCCGATACGTGGCCGCGTTTCGAGAACTTCCTTAAGCAGGTCGCGAAGGCTGGACCGCAACACAAAGCACCCAAGAAAACCAAGATTGCCAAGTAGCTAGGAGCAGCGATCCCGGCATTTGCGCCGGGATTCGCCTTACTCACTACAGGTTCGCGGAAGGCAAACGCACGAACCCAAGCTACCGTTAGCAATGATCGGTTTTGCAGGCCGATCTAGAAGTCGAAGCTGAGTTGTTTCGGCCAAGAACGCCAATGAGCACAAACGTGCTCAAGGTGGCCAAACCGCGTCCGTGTGTACGAATTAACGTGCACACGCTTCGACTCCAACATGGGATGATCCATGTTGGTTCTCCATGGCTTTGGCGGGTGTAAGCCCGCGGCTCCGAACTGCACTTGCGCAGTCCTCGCGGCATGGAGCCCGGCAAATTTGCCGGTCATGGGGAAGCCGCCGACGGTAGCTTGAGCTCACTTTACCTGATTCGGCAGGCGTTCCCGCCAAGCCCTAAAGCGTTCAGCTGCTTAGGTAACAATTTCCCGAGAGTGGCTGACCTCACTCTCTCCTCCGATTCAATCAAAACCCGCTTTTAGCGCTCTCACTGCAACCAGCGGCAATCAAATGTGACTTCGTGATCCGGCCGCGCGACGGCATGCTCGCGCACGTTTCGGGTGAGGCAGGGGAGGGGCGAAATTGCAAGCTCGCGGCGTGCGATCTGCGACGGAGGCCGAGATCGCAGCGATCAACGCCAGGCATCTGATCGTGACGCCGATCAAACCCGCCGATCTCCTGTTCGTGTTCGGCACCCGCGAGGATGTCGGGCGCCGCGTCGAGGAATCCGTCAGGCTGTGGCGCGAGGGCTTCTTTCGCTGGTCGATCGTCAGCGGCGGCGTGACGCCAGGCTCGCAGCTTTCCGAATGCGAGATCATCAAGGCCGAAATGGTCGCACGCGGTATCCCGCCCGAACGCATCCTGGAAGAACACCGCGCCACCAACACCGGCGAAAACGTCGTGTTCTCGCTGCCGATCCTCGAGGCGGCGCTCGGGCTGCAAAATATCCGCAGCGTCATCTGCCTCGGCAACAGCTGGACGGCGCGCCGCTACCCGATGACGCTGCATCGCCACTGGCCCGAGGTGGAAAAGATGCTGGTCACCGTCGACAGTTTCGAGGTGGCGCGCTCGCTCTGGCACACCGATCCGCTGTTCCGGGCCCTCGTTGTCGCCGAATGGGACAAAATCGAGCCATACAAGGCCCGCGGGTTTATCGCGGAGTGGCCGGTTTGACGCAGCTAGAACGTTTTCGAGCGAAAGCCTGCCCCGGACTTGATCCGGGGTGGTTACCGGTTCGCGTGAAGAAAACGCGTCAAAACAAGAATCTAGGGCCTCGTTTCGATTCGATCGAAACGGAAAAGGCTCTGAAGCGGGATGAGTTTTGATTGAATCGGCCGCTCCGCGAGTCCGGTCGACCTCCCCGCAACCGGCACACGCGTTGCGATGATGGCGTCGTGCCGCTGATTTGCCCGACGTGTCAAATGGTTTCGCAAGATGCGTCAGGCATCACGCCGGCAGCGATCGGCTACTTTGCATGGGGTTGTTTTCGATATTTTTCATTGTCCGGTCGCGGAAGCCTCGGACCGGACCTCATCTCATCTTGCTCTGGAGCATGATCCGGAAAAGTGAACACCGGTTTTTCCGAAAAGATCATGCTCAAACAAAAAGATAGGGCGGGATGACGATTCGAAGAAGAGTCATCCCGCTCTAGTGTCGCACCACCAGCACCGAGCATTTGGCGTAGCGCACCACATGGCCGGCGTTGGAGCCGAGAAAATAGGTCCGCATCGCCGGCCGGTGCGAGGTCATCACGATCAGGTCGGCATGAACGGCAGCCGCCTCTTCGAGAATCTCGTGATAGATGCCGCCCTGCCGCACTACGCTGGAGATGCGCTGCGGCTCGATGCCGGATTCGCGCGCCACGATGGTGAGCGCCTCCTCCGAGGCCTGGCGCTGTTGTTCGTCGAAATCGGCCGGCACATATTCCGCCAGCATCACCGGCGTCATCGGCAAGACGTTGAGCAGGCGCACCATGCCGCTCCAAGTCTGCGACAAGGTCGCCGCGGTCGCAATCGCTCCCTTTGCCAGATCGGTGTCGGCGAGATCGATCGGGACCAGAATGGATTTGAACATCTTGCGCCTCCCAAGTCCCGCGTCCCCAAGTCCGCGGGTCAGCCTAGCACAGTTGGGCGGCCTTTTCCGACGCGGGACGGCACGCCTAGTCGTCCGAAGCCTGCTTCAATAGCCTGGGGCTGACAAACAACTCCAGCCGGCCGCGACGGAATGCCACGTCGGCCCAATCGTCGATCGCAAAGTCGAGCACGGCAAGGCCCGAGGTCGGCAGGTTCTCGGCGAGCGCCTTGCGCCCACTGGCGTCGCCGCTGCCGGCCAGCGCCAGCGCCGTCTCATGCATGCCCGGATTGTGGCCGACCAGCATCAGCCGCTTGGGATCGGTTTCCGATGCCGAATGGATGGTCTGCAGCAGCTGCGCGGGATCGGCGCCATAGAGTTCCGGCATCAGCTCGACCTGCGGCTCCGGAACCCCGTTCTTCATCGCCTCCCAGGCGATTTCCCAGGTCTGGTGCGCCCGGATCGCGTGCGAAACCAGCACCAGAACCGGGAAAAAAGCCGGATGACGGCCGATCCAGCCGCCTATGTCGGCGGCATCCTGGCGGCCGCGGTTGTCGAGCCGGCGGTCCTGGTCGCGGCCGCTTGGCGCGTCGCTTTCGGTCTTGGCATGACGCAGCAGCATCAAACGGCGCATGGCCCAATCTCGATTCGTTTCGAAGCTTGCGGATTAATGTACAAGCCGGAGCCCAAGGACAAGGTGACAAGCGCCGGATCGATCCGTAAGAAAACGCCATGAGCGAGACTTCCGCAAGCAACGCCATCGCCCCCGCCGCCGCGGACGCTTTCGAGCGCGCGCGGCTGTCATTCGATCTGGACGTCGACATTGCGGTGGTCGGCGCCGGCCTTGCCGGCCTGACGGTCGCGCGGGAAGCCGCGCGGCTGGGCGCCAGCGTCGCCGTGCTGGAGGGGCGGCATGTCGGCTGGAACGCCTCCGGCCATCAACTGGGCACGGTGTTGCCCGGCTTCTCGCTTCCGATCGGCGAATTGATCGCGCGCATCGGCTTCGAAGACACCCGTGAATTATGGGCGCTGTCGCGGGAGGGCGCCGAATATGTGCGGTCGATCGCGACCGAGGAATTGATGCCGGGCATCGCACTGAGCGAGGGCGCGCTCGAAGTATCCAACGTCGAGGCCGGCGACGCGCTGATCGCAAGGCTGCAAATGCTCGGCGAGGATTTCGAAACCGAGGTGGAGGGCTGGCAGGTCGACCGCGTCCGCGCCGAACTCAAGACCGATCACTATTTCCACGGCGTCTATTATCCCCGCGCGTTTCAGGTCGACGGCCGCAAATACGTCCATGGCCTGGCCGCGCTGGCGCGGCGGGCCGGTGCGCGGATCTTCGAGGACACCCCGGTCGTCAGTATCGACCCCTCCGGCATCCGCAAGCGTATCGTCACGCCGTCGGCGCGGTTGCGCGCCTCCCATATCGTGCTCGCCGGCAACATCCATCTGGGGGCGCCGCTGCGGCGCCTGTCGGAGACCTTGCTGCCGGTCTGGCGCTATGCCGGGCTGACCGCGCCGCTCGGCGAGCGCCTCGCCGAGATCATGACGTTCCAGGGCTCGGTGACCGACAGCGACGGCGTCGATCATTTCCGGATCGTGGATGGCGACCGCCTGATGTGGGCCAGTCCGGAAACCACCTGGCCGGCGCGCCCCCAACGTTTCGCCTCCGCGATCCAGCGCCGGATCCGGACGATCTTTCCAAAGCTCGGACCGGTCGCGATCTCGGAAGTCTGGGGCGGGGCGGTCGGACAGACCGTGCACGGCATGCCGCAGATCGGCCAGTTGCGCAAAGGGCTGTGGGTCGCCAGCGGCTTCGGCCGCCAGGGCCTGAATACGACGGCGATGGCCGGACAGTTGATCGCCCGCAGCATCCTGTGGGGCGATGAACGCTGGCGGCTGTTTTCGCCGTTCGAACTGGTCTGGGCGGGCGGCACGACCGGCCGGGTCGCCGGACACCTCATCGGCATGTGGGGGCGCCAGTTTTCGAAGGCAGCCGGTGCGCTCGCCCGGCATCGCGAGCGGGTCCGCGCCCAGGAACGCATCCGCGAGGCGCGCCTGGCGGAAGCCAATCAGAAGGCCGGAACCCGGCCGGCGCAGCGCCGCCCGCCGCCGGGCCGCCCGCGTCCGCCACGGCCGCAGTTGCCGCCGGTGGAACCATCCGAAGCCGAGGGGCCTCCGTCCTAGCCCCCGGCAGGGAGCTTGTGGCGCCGCATCTCGCAAGAAAGTGACAAATTTCGATCCCGATCGGTGTAACTTCTGTTTGTACGCCCCGTATTTGACGGCGAACCATCCGGTATCCCGCTTCGCACGGAGACCCCCAAATGATCGACCGCCGTATCCTACTCGCCACTGTCGCAAGCCTGCTTGGGCTGGCCGCCTTCCGCTGGCTGCGCGCAACGCCCGCACAGGCCGCCGAGAAATTCGAGATCGAAAAGACCGACGCCGAATGGCGCGCGCAGCTCACCCCGCAGCAATATGAAATCCTGCGCAAGGAAGGCACCGAGCGCCCGGGTTCGAGCCCGCTGCTGAAGGAGCACCGCAAGGGCATCTTCGCCTGCGCCGGCTGCGACCTGCCGCTGTTCTCCTCGGAGACCAAATTCGAGAGCGGCACCGGCTGGCCGAGCTTCTATCAGCCGCTCGACAACGCGGTCGGCAAGACCGAGGATCGCACCTTCGGGATGCTGCGGACCGAAATTCATTGCCGCCGATGCGGCGGCCATCTCGGCCACGTCTTCGACGACGGGCCGAAGCCGACCGGCCTGCGCTACTGCATGGACGGATTTGCGCTGGTATTTCATCCGGCCTCACCGTCGGCTACCTGAAGCCGTTTTTGCTTCGCAATCACGGGTGGGCCCGGCAATTGTTGCCCGCCCGGCAAATCTGCCCCGGTCCTTGGACCGGGGCATTTTCATTCAAGCATTTGAAATGCATGGATTTTCGTTTTTGGCATAGCGCTTGCGACGGGCTCCTTCGATTGCGGCCAACGCAAGCGCAGTTCGGCTGGCCGCCGGGATCGAATTTGGAGACGATGTTATGGGTATCTTCGACGCTCTCAATACCGCGGTGGGTGGACTTCAGGCGCAGTCCTTCGCCCTGCAGAACATCTCGGGCAATATCGCGAACGCTTCGACCACGGGCTACAAGGGGATCGACACCAGCTTCGAGGACCTGATTCCGGATTCGACGTCGCCGAGCCGGCAGGTGGCGGGCGGTGTCACCGCCTTCGCGCAGGCAACCATCACCACCCAGGGCACGGTCTCCACGACGACCGTCGGCACCAACATGGCGATCAACGGCGATGGCTTCTTCAACGTGCAGCAGTCCACCGGCACCGTCGACAACGTGCCCACTTTCTCCGGCGTCACCGACTATACGAGGCGCGGCGATTTCCAGGTCAATGCCAACGGCAATCTGGTCAACGGCGCCGGTTATTATCTGATGGGTGTTGCGGTCGATCCGAAGACCGGCAATCCGCTCGGAAACGTTCCGCAGGTGCTCCAGTTCCAGAACAATTTCATTCCGGCCCAGACCACCACCTCGATCAACTATGCCGCGAACCTGCCCTCCACGCCGACGACGGCCACCAGCTCTACGTCGGCGCCCGGAACGATCAATGCCCTCGGCGGCCTCAATCCGCTCGATTTCAGCGTCAATCCCGAGCCGACCACGACGGCGGCCATACCGCCTGGCGACAATACGGTGACCGGCACCGCCGCAGAGAACCAATTGGCGACCCCGACGCCGATCACAGCGGCGACGGCGCTTTCCGGTGCAGCCCCAAGCGATTCTTTGACGTCAGGTTTTGCGGCCGGTGACACCATCACGGTCGACGGTACGATGATCACATTCGTAGCCAGTGGCGCCACCGGCAATCAGCTGAACGTTACTGACAATGTCGGCACGTTGCTCACCAAGATTGACTCAATCACCGGAACGTCGACGCCCTCGAGCGTCACCGGTGGCGCGATCACGCTTCACACGGGTACGACGGCCGATCTCTCAATCACCAGCAGCAACGCCACGGCATTCGCGGCGCTCGGTTTCTCGGGTACCGTGACGCAGGCTCGCACTCCCGCGGTGCCCCAAGGAACGGGAACGGTGATCGCCAACGATCAGCAGACCTTCCTCAACGAGTCGATCAGCGGCGGCGCCATCACGGCCTACGATTCGACGGGTACCGCCGTCAACCTGCAGCTGCGATGGGCAAAGACCGACAGCGCGGCGCTCGGCGGATCTCACACCAACACCTGGAGCCTGTTCTACCAGGCCGATCCGAACGCGTCGGGCACCCAGGTCGCCTGGGTCAATGCCGGCACCAATTTCACCTTTGGCCCGGCTGGCGCGTTGATCAGTCCGACCACGCCGGCCATCACCATCCCCAATGTCGCGGTGGGCAACCAGTCGCTCGGAAACCTGTCCTTCAGCATGGGCGCCGGCAGCCTGACCCAATATGCCTCCACCGGCGGCACCGCCACCATCAACGCGGTCACCCAGAACGGCTACGCCGCGGGGCAATTGCAATCGGTTGCCATCAACAACAACGGCATCGTGGTCGGCACCTTCTCCAACGGGCAAAACCTCGATCTCGCCTCGGTCTCGCTGTCGCACTTCAACGGCACCAACTATCTCAAGAGCCTCGACGGCGGCGCCTACGCCGTCACCGAGCAGTCGGGACCGGCGATTCTCGGCGCTTCCGGCACCATCAGCGGCTCCTCGCTGGAAGGCTCGAACACCGACATCGCGTCCGAATTCACCAAGCTGATCGTGACCCAGCAGGCCTATTCGGCGAACACCAAGGTGATCACCACGGCCAACAGCATGGTCCAGGATCTCCTGAACGTGCTGCGCTGATCGAGAGGTCGGCACGGTTTGACCTGAGGCGGCCAAGATGAGTTTGGGTTCAGCTCTCGCCACTGCGATGTCCGGTTTGCGCGCGAACCAGGCCGCGCTTTCGATCGTCTCGTCGAATATCGCGAACGCGCAGACGCCCGGCTATGTCAGCGAAAGCATCAACCAGGTCGAGGTGGCGACCGGCGATACCGGCGCCAGCGTCAGCGTACAGGGCGTCAACCGGCAGCTCGATCAATATGTCCAGCAGCAATTGCGTTCCGAGACCTCCGGCGGCGCCTATGCCGACCAGATGGCAAACGTCCTGACCCAGCTGCAATCCGTCTACGGGACCCCCGGAGCGGCCGGGTCGCTGGAAACCGCCTATTCGAATTTCACGACCGCGATCCAGGCGCTGTCGACGACCTCGGGGAGCTCCTCCTCGCAGATCGCCGCGGGGTCGGCGGCACAGGCACTGGCGCAGCAGCTCAACGCGACGTCGCAAGGCATCCAGACGCTCCGCAGCAACGCCGAACAGGACATCAGCATTTCGGTGACTCAGGCCAATTCGGCCATGAGCCAGATCGCGCAGATCAACACCCAGCTGCAGGGAATGAGTTCGACCGATCCGGCGGCTGCGACCCTGGAGGATCAGCGGGACGCTGCGATCGACCAGCTGTCGCAACTGATGGATATCCGGGTTTCCTCCGCCGGCAACAACCAGACCTCGATCTACACCACGAACGGCGTCGAACTGGTCGGAGCGCAGGCCTCCCAGCTCAGCTTCAATTCGCAGGGAACGCTGAGCGCCACTTCGCAGTGGAACAGCAATCCGGCGCTGTCATCGGTCGGCACCATCACCTGCACGCTGGCGAACGGCGCCAAGGTCGACATGATCGCGACCAATTCGATCAGCTCCGGCCAGATCGCGGCCGACGTCACGCTGCGCGACAAGACGCTGGTGCAGGCGCAGGCCCAGGTCGATCAGCTCGCGGCGTCGATCTCGACCGCGCTGTCGAACCAGACCACCGCCGGCACTGCGGCGCCCGCGTCGCTGGCGCCAAAGGCCGGCTTCGACCTCGATCTGTCGAACGTGCTGCCGGGCAACAGCATCAATCTCACCTATACCGACGCTGCGACCAACACCCAGCACAACGTCACCATCGTGCGCGTCGACGATCCCGGCGCGCTGCCGCTGTCGAACACCGGCGGCAATCCCAACGATCCCGTGATCGGGGTCAACTTCACCGGCGGCATGGCCTCGGTGGTCTCGCAATTGAACAGCGCGCTTGGCAGCGCCAATCTGCAGTTCTCGAATCCCTCCGGCTCGACGCTGCGCGTCGTCGACAGCGGCACCGGCGCAACCGCGGTCAATTCGGCTTCCGTCACCACCACGGCTTCGTCACTGACCGGCGGCAGCGCGCAGCTGCCGCTGTTCATCGACGGCACCTCGCTCTACACCGGGGCGATCACCGCGACCGGTGCGCAACAGACCGGCTACGCGTCGCGCATCACGGTCAATCCCGCGCTGCTCACCAATCCCTCGAATTTCACCGCCTACAGCACCTCGCCGCCGACGCAGGCCGGCGATACCACGCGCCCGGACTATCTCTATACGCAGCTGACATCGGGCACGTTCAGCTATTCGCCGCAGACCGGGTTAGGCTCGGCCTCGTCGCCGTACAATTCAACGCTGCCCAACTTCATGCAGCAGTTCCTGAGCCAGCAGGCCAACGCCTCCACCGCGGCCACCCAGCTGCAGCAGGGCCAGGACGTCGTCGTCAGCACGCTGCAGCAGAAGATGAATTCGACCTCCGGCGTCAACATCGACACCGAGATGGCCAACCTGATTTCACTGCAGAATACCTATGCCGCCAACGCTCACGTGATGTCGGTGGTCCAGAGCATGATGAACAGCCTGCTGCAGGCCCAGGTGTAATGTCCGAGTGTAAGGCTCAGGTGTAAAGGCGATCGATATGGCAATCAACGGCGTCACCTACGGCACCTCCTCGGTGCTCAACCAGTCGGTGCTGAACCTCAAGAACCAGCTTACGACGCTGCAGGCGCAGCTGACGACCGGGCAAAAATCGACCACCTATGCCGGCATGGGCGTCAACGAGGGATTCGCGATCGCCGCGCGCTCGCAACTCGCAAACATTTCCGCGTTCACCGACACCATGACCAACATCAACACCAACATCGGTGTCGCCAACACCTCGCTGCAGGCGCTGGTCAGTATCGGCACCACCGTTCAAAGCAGCGCCGCCAGTTCGGACCAGACCCTGAACAGCAGCGGGCAGACCATGGGCCAGCAGACCGCGGCGGCACAGCTCGGTTCGATGCTCGGAATCCTAAATACCCAGTCAGGCGATCGCTACCTGTTTTCCGGCAGCGCCATCAACACGCCGTCGGTGGCCTCTTACGACGACATCATGAACGGGACCACCACCCAGGCCGGATTGAAGCAGGTGATCGCCGAGCGGCTGCAGGCCGACCAGGGCGCCAACGGCCTCGGCCGCCTGGTGATCACGTCTCCGTCGCCGACCTCGGTGCAGGTCGCCGAAGACGTCGCCGGCTCGCCGTTCGGCCTGAAGCTGAACGCGGTGTCGTCGACGCTCACGGGCGCGACCGTGACCGGACCCTCGGGATCGCCGAATGCCATCTCGGTCGACCTCGGCGCCACCAATCCCAACAATGGCGACACGATAAGCTTCGAATTCAATCTGCCCGACGGCTCGACGCAATCGATCAATCTGACGGCCTCGAGCGCTGTGCCGCCGCCAGCCGGAAGCTTTGCCATCGGCGCGACTTCGACCGCGACCGCCACGAACCTCAACGCGGCCTTGACGTCGGCGATCGGTACGTTGTCCAATACCTCGCTGGTGGCGGCATCCGCCATGGAAGCCGGCAACGATTTTTTCAATTCGTCCTCGATCGCGGTCGGCAGCGTGGCCAATAACCAGGCCGCGATCCCGGTGCCGATCACGGGCGCGACCGCCTTGTCCGGCACAGCCGGCACGGACTCGCTTTCGACCAGCTTCGCGCCCGGCGATACCATCACCGTCAACGGCACGCCGATCACCTTCGTCGCCTCGGGTGCGACCGGCAACCAGCTCAACGTCACCGACAGCGTCCAGACGCTGCTGTCGAAGATCGACCAGATCACCGGCACCTCGACCCCGTCCACCATCAGCGGCGGCGTGGTCACGCTGCACACCGACAACGCGTCGAGCTTCTCGGTGACGAGTTCCAACACCGCCGCGCTGGCCGCGCTCGGCTTGCCCTCCACTGTGACGGCGATCCAGCCGCCGCTGCGGGTGTCCGGTTCGCCGTTGAACGCCGCCACCTCGCTGGTCAGCGGCACGCCGGCCAACACGGTGTCCTGGTACACCGGCAATCCCGGACCGACGTCGCAGGCGCGTGCCTCGTCGACGGCGCGGATCGATCAGTCGGTGAGCGTTGAGTACGGCATCCAGGCCGACGAGCCGGCGATTCGGTCCCAGATCCAGAACCTCGCTGTCTACGCCGCGTTCACGGCCTCGCCGACAGGCGCCAATTCGACGGCCCAGATCGGGACCCTGAGCCAGGATGTGGCGCAGAATCTGTTGACCCAGCCCGGGCAGCAATCGATCGAGGACATCCAGTCCGATCTTGCCACCGCGCAGGCGACAATGAGCGCCGCCGGCACCCGGCAGACGCAAACCCAGTCGATGCTGCAAAATCTTATCTCTCAGGCGGAAACGGTTTCTCCGGATCAGGTGGCGAGCCAGATTCTGGCGCTGCAGACCAGCCTGCAGGCCTCCTACCAGACCACCTCGATCCTCTCGCAGCTGACGCTGACCAAGTTCCTGCCGCTGGGCGGTTAACGCGCGGCCATTTCGGCCGCCGCCGGCGATGAAGAGCTCGGTCGGCGATCTTCCGGTCCTGATGCAGTATAATGAGTGCCTGCTCTCGCTGGCCACAACCGGTCGCCGCGGTGGCGCGGCGCAGCCTCCCGGCACGCCCCTAGCCGGCACACCCGGCTAACTGCGGGATCGGCCGTTAGGCTTTCGTTAACCACGCTTATTTACTGTTTGGTGAGGAATGCCGGCCGTTGCGCCGCTTCGGAGCCGATCATGACCGAACGATTTCATCTCGTGGTGGCCACGCCCTGCTTCGGCGGCCAGGTCTCCAGTATCTACGCCAGCTCGATCTTTCACCTGCAGCGGGTGCTGCGCTCCAAATCCAACATCGACCTCAAGGTTCACCTGCGCGACGGCGATGCGCTGATCACGCGCGCCCGCGCCAACCTGGTGACGATGTTCCTCGACGATCCCGCCGCGACGCATTTGCTGTTTGTGGACGCGGATATCGGCTTTACGCCGGAACAGGTGTTCCGCTTGATCGAATCCGGCGCCGATGTCGTCGCCGGCACCTATCCCATCAAGCGGGTCAACTGGGACAAGGCGAAGAGAATGCTGGAGGGCAACCGGCCGCCCGTGCCGTCGGCCGCGCTCGACTACGTGCTGGAAATCAACGATCCCGACAACATCGTCCTCGTCAACGGATTTACCCGGGTGCGCTATGCCGGCACCGGCTTCCTGATGATCCGGCGCCACGTGCTGGAGAGGATGTGCCGGCACCCCGCTTACGCATCGCTGCAATTCTTCCGCGAGCATTCCGCCGATGCGCTGGCGGGCAGCCCGAACCGATTCGCGCTGTTCGAGTGCATGATCGATCCAGGGAGCGGCACCTATCTCAGCGAGGACTTCGCCTTCTGCAAACGCTGGACCGATATCGGCGGCGAAATCTGGGCTGATCTCGAGAGCCGCCTCGATCACGTCGGGCCGTCGATGTTTCGTGGCGATATCTCGTCGCAGTTCGCACTACCAGCCGGCGCGGCCGACGCCGCCTGAGATCATGCCGGCGTCGAACGCATTTCGCGGAGCTTTCACATGCAGTCTGATCCAGACCGAATAGCGGTTAGCGAAACGCTCTGCGCCGACCGCGTCGGCATGGCCCGGCTCGCCAAGATGGCGTTCGACGGCAAGGACCTTCGCCCGATGTGGCGAGACCTGATCGAAAAGCTGATCGATGGCACCGCGGAAGCGGGCGAAGGACTCGATCTCTCGCTGATCGCGCAATTGCTGGGCGACAAGCCGGCCGGTCTTGCGATCCAGCATGAGGTCCTTGCGTCGCACCAGTTGTTCCGCTCGCCCTGTGCGGCAAAGCACCCGCGGCTGCGGGTCCTTGCGCTGGCGGCCGCTACCGACATGGGCAGCAACACGCCGATCGAGTTCCTGCTGGAGGAGTCCGGGATCGAGCTGTTGATGCTGTATGTCATTCCGGAAGTGGAATTGCCCGCACCGCTGCCCGATCACGACATCGCCATCGTGATCGCTTCCGATTCGGAGGATTGCCGGGACGCGCTGCGCAAGATCGACGAGGCGGAGGCGCGCTGGCCGCGGCCGCTGCTCAATCCGCCGGCGCTGGTGGGCAATCTCGATCGCGACAAGCTGCATCAGCTGCTTCGCGGCATCGAAGGTCTGGATATTCCGGCGACCGTGGCGGTGTCGCGCGCGCTATTGTCCGATGTGGCCCAGTCGAGTCTTGCCTTTGCCGACATCGCCGCTGAGCTCGAATTTCCTGTGATCGCGCGCCCGCGCGGCTCGCATGCGGGCGTCGGCCTTGCCAAACTCGATGACGGCTTGGCGCTCGGCCGATATCTCGGGCAACGCGAGGAGGCGGAATTCTTCATTTCCCGCTTCGTCAACTATGCGAGCGAAGACCGGCTGTTTCGCAAATATCGCGTGGTGTTCGTCGAAGGCCGGCCCTATGCATGCCACATGGCGATCGCCGATCGCTGGGATATCTGGTATCTCAACGCGGGAATGTCCGACAGCGCGGCCAAGCGGCTCGAAGAAGAGACCTTCATGCGCACCTTCGACATCGGCTTCGCCCGCAGGCATCAGTCCGCGCTGGCCGGTCTCGCCGAGCGGATCGGTCTCGATTATTTCACCATCGACTGCGCCGAGACGCGCGATGGATCGCTGCTGGTCTTCGAGGCGGACAACACCGCTGTTGTCCACAACATGGATCCGCCCTCGGTGTTTCCCTACAAGGCGCTTCACATGCGCAAGATATTCGATGCGTTCGCGGCGATGCTGTACCTGCGCGTTCGGCTCGGCCAGGAGAACGCCGCGTGACCCGAGCGCTGCGCGAGGCGCCGCTGCGACCGGCCTCCAGCGAGACGCTCGATCCGAAGGACTGGGACGAGATTCGCGCGCAAGGTCATCGCATGCTCGATGACATGCTCGACTACGCCGCCAACATCAGGAAGCGTCCGGTCTGGCAGCCGATACCGGAAGAAGTTCGCGCACGATTCCGGGCGGAGCTTCCGCGCACGGCTTCCGATCTTGCCGATGTATATAAAGAGTTCACCGACTGCATCGTGCCCTATGCCACCGGCAACGTTCATCCGGGCTTCATGGGCTGGGTGCATGGCGGCGGCAGCGCGGTCGGGATGCTGGCGGAAATGCTGGCGGCCGGGTTGAACGCCAATCTCGGCGGCCGCGATCACATGCCGATCGAAGTCGAACGCCAGATCGTCGCGTGGACGCGCCAGATGTTCGGTTTCCCTGACGGCGCGAGCGGCATTTTCGTCACCGGCACGTCGATGGCGAACCTGATGGCGGTGCTGGTGGCGCGGACCCATGCGGCCGGACGTCTCGTTCGACAGCACGGCGTCGGCGGCGAGGGCACTTCCCTGACCGCATACACTTCAACGGCGGCGCACGGTTGCATCAGCAAGGCGATGGACATTGCGGGTCTCGGCAGTGATGCGCTGCGCTGCATCGGGATCGATCGGTGCCACCGCATCGACGTGGCGGCATTGCGCGCGCGGATCGCGCAGGACCGCGGCGCCGGCCTGAAACCTTTCCTGGTCGTCGGTTCGGCTGGAACCGTGGACATCGGCGCGATCGACGACCTGAAAGCGCTGAGTGCGCTGTGCAAGGAAGAGGGATTGTGGTTTCACGTCGACGGCGCCTTTGGCGCGCTTGGAATTCTCTCGCCGGCGCTGGCGCCGCTGCTGGCCGGAATTGAAGATGCGGATTCGATTGCGCTGGATTTCCACAAATGGGGGCAGGTGCCCTATGACGCCGGCTTCCTGATGGTTCGCGACGGCGAACGGCATCGCGACGCGTTTGCCGCGCCGGCGGCATATCTGCGGCGGGAAACCCGGGGTCTTGCGGCAGGCTCGGTCTGGCCCTGCGACCTCGGTCCCGATCTGTCGCGGGGTTTTCGGGCGCTCAAGACCTGGTTCACGCTGAAGACCTACGGCACCGAGAAGCTCGGCGCCGTCATCGCCCGCACTTGCGCGCTCGCCGGCTATCTGGAAGCGCGGATCCTGGCCGAGCCGCGGCTCGAATTGATGGCGCCGGTTCAGCTCAATATCGTCTGCTTCCGCTATCGCGCCGATAATCCCAACCGGATCAATGGCGACATCGTCATCGATGTTCAGGAATCCGGGATCGCTGCGCCGTCGACCACGCTGCTCGACGGTGAGCTTGCGATACGGGCTGCGATCGTCAATCACCGCACCGACACCTGCGATATCGATGCCCTGATGTCGGCGGTGCTGGAGTTTGGCGGACGGCGCGCGTCGCCGGACAACGGCCTCGTGCTGCAGGTCGAGGCGTCCCCGCCGCTTTCGATGTAGGCGACTTCAGGCGGCCTGGCCGGCATCCCGGGGTTTGCCCCGGC
Source organism: Bradyrhizobium sp. (assembly GCF_035484855.1). Lineage (GTDB taxonomy): Bacteria > Pseudomonadota > Alphaproteobacteria > Rhizobiales > Xanthobacteraceae > Bradyrhizobium. The sequence goes on along the minus strand of NZ_DATHOP010000044.1, from coordinate 2,287 downwards.
GAGCTTCATTGTGGTCCAGAAGCTTCCGCTCATAGGCCACCAGCCTCTTGGCGTCCTTCAGGGCATGGTACAGATCGCCGTTCAGGATGTGGTTGTTGATGTCTTCGATGATGGGCCAGGCGCTCGGCGCCGCGGTGACGATGTCGCGCACCAGGTTGAAGTAGGTGCCGTGATTGCTCTGCGGGTCAGGCGAGATGTACATCAGCTGTACCGCGAGATAGACCAGTTTGGCCGGTGTGTCGGCGGTTTCCGGCGTCAGGATATCCTTCTCGCGCAAAATCGGGATGTTGTCGCCGTCGATCAGGAGCCGGGCGCGCTGGTCGGTGTTGGTGATGACGCAGGCGCCGATGATGATCCGTTCATGCGGCTTGAGTTCGACTTTCAAAGCCATGCCCGTTCTCCGTGGCCGCTTCTGAGGCGGGTCATCATTGCTGCGAGTTAAAATGAGTGGACGCTGGTCGCGCCGGATACACACTAATGATTTCCCGGACGATGTTGCCGCGATCCTTTCCTATCGTGGTTAACGGCTCGTTAACGAAGTAGAAATTCGCAAATGTCCATTCTTTTCAATGTGTTTGGGATCGACAAGACGACGTCAGCGCAAATTGATTCGGCGCCGGAGCGGTTCCGCAGCGGCCGGAGCAGTGACAATTCACCCTTTGTTAGCGGCTTGATACGAACGTCAACCGTCATCCGATCAAAAAAGATTGGGAAGGCGTTCGCACTCTAGTTTCACACCAGAAAGGTATGAAAAATGTCCGGCATTGTTCTTTCGGCATCGGTTCGCCAGAACCTGCTCTCGCTGCAGTCGACCGCTTCGCTGCTGGCGACCACCCAGAATGACCTCGCCACTGGCAACAAGGTCAACTCGGCCCTCGACAATCCCACCGAATACTTCACCGCGCAGGGACTCAACAACCGCGCCAGCGACATCAGCAACCTGCTCGATGGCATCGGTAACGGCGTGCAGGTCCTGCAGGCCGCCAACACCGGCATCACCTCGCTGCAGAGCCTGGTCGCAAGCGCCCAGTCGATCGCCAACCAGGTGCTGCAAAGCCCGGTCGGTTATTCGACGAAGTCCAACTTTACTTCCAGCGCCATCGCCGGTGCCACCGCGACCAACCTGCTCGGTAACGGGACCAACGCCACCGTCACCGGTACCGCGGTCGACAATCACCTGACCGTCCCGGTGCCGATCACAGCCGCCACCTTACTGGTTACCGCGACCAACGCGGACACGCTGGCCGCGACGCCCGCGAACGGGTCGTCCTTTACCGTGGACGGCAAGAGCATCACCTTCAGCACGGCGCAAACGACGGTGACGACCGACGGCAGCGGCAACGTGACGATCGGCGTCGGCGCCGGCAGCACGGCGAGCGTGCAGACCCTGCTCACCGCGATCGACGGGATCACCGGGGCTGCGACCGCCTCGACCGTCAATGGTTCAGGCCAGCTTGTCCTGAGCACGGGTACGTCGCAGAATCTGGTCATCGCCGCAGGCGGCACCAGCGCGCTCGGATCTTTCGGCCTCTCCGCCGGCACCACCAACCTCACGCCTCCCGCGCTCAGCGGCGAGACGCTGACGATCGGCGCCACCGGTGGCGGCACCGCGACCAGCATCTCCTTTGGCACCGGCAACGGTCAGATCTCGACCCTCAACGGGCTCAATGCGGCGCTGGCGGCGAACAACCTGCAGGCCACCATCGACTCGACCGGGAAGATCAACATCGTGACCTCGAACGATGCGGCTTCCTCGACGATCGGCACGATTGGCGGTACGGCGACAGCAAGCGGTCAGGCGTTCGCCAGTGCTTCGGCCGCGGCGCCCGTCGCCGACCCGAACTCGCAGGCCTCCCGCGCCAGCCTGGTTGCGCAGTACAACAACGTGCTGCAGCAGATCAATACCACCGCGCAAGACTCGTCCTTCAACGGCGTCAACCTGTTGAACGGCGACACCCTGAAGCTGACGTTCAACGAAACCGGGAAGTCGACGCTGAGCATCACCGGCGTCACCTTCAACGATGCCGGCCTTGGGTTGTCGACCCTGGTTGCGGGCACGGACTTCCTGGACAACAGCTCGGCCAACACCCAGTTGACCGCGCTGACCAACGCCAGCACCACGCTGCGCTCGGAAGCATCCGCCCTGGGTTCGAACCTGTCGATCGTGCAGATCCGCCAGGACTTCTCGAAGAACCTGATCAACGTGCTGCAGACCGGCGCATCCAACCTGACGCTGGCCGACACCAACGAGGAAGCGGCCAACAGCCAGGCGCTGTCGACCCGCCAG
>NZ_DATHOP010000043.1:0-26407 GCF_035484855.1 Bradyrhizobium sp. | reverse complement strand
TGGAAATCCGAGCGTCGCGGCGCCGGCAAAGGCGGCGCTGGCCTTCAACAGGGTTCGTCGGCTGGTGCGGGTCATCGTTGGTCTCCTCCCAAAGGGCGCTTTTCGCGATGTCCCCCCTTCAATTCCGGTCTATCCGAGAATGTGAGAGGCGTTTTTCTATTATTGGACGATATTTTCGGAGGCGGTCGCCGCTGTCAATGTCAAAAGCATCGTCAGGCTTCGTCCTTAAGGAGAACTCGCCGCGCCTTTGGCGCCGAATTCCCGGGACAGCCGAGCCGCCGCCGCTTGCACGATCTGTGCGCTATTGTGCAACGCCTGGTTGGACAAGCGCCAGATCGGGCCGGAAATTCCGAGCGCGCCGATCACGGTGCCTGTGAAATCGGTGACCGGCACGGCGACGCAGCGCACTTCCGGATTGAACTCGCCGTCGTCGAAGGCAATCCCGGTGCGCCTGATCTCGGCGATCTCGCGCAACAATACCGCAACGTCGGTGATCGATTTCGCGGTCGAGGGCTTCATGTCGACGCGTTCGAGGAAACGTTTCAACTGATCCGGGCGCAGCGAGGCAAGGATGATCTTGCCGAGCGCGGTGCAATGGGCGGGGCGCACCACGCCGACGCGGTCGGTGAGCTGAAACGCGCCGGGGCCGGAGGTGCGGGCGATCACCACGACGGCGTCGCCCATCCGCACGGCAAAGTGGCTGCTTTCACTGGTTTCCCGCGACAGTTCTTCGAGCACGGGGGTTGCAACATTCACCATCTCGATTTCGTCGAGCGCGCTGGCGGCGAGCGCAAACAGCGGCCGGCCGACGCGGTAGCGCTTTGTCTCTTTTTCCTGGCGCAGGTAGCCCAGCGACACCATGGTTTTCGCCAGATGGAAGGTGGTGGAGTTGTGCAGGCCGACCAGCTTGCTGAGTTCTGCAAGCCCGATCCCCTCGCGATGCCGCGCGACCTCTTCGAGGATCGCAAAGGCGCGGCCGAGCGATTGCACACCGACGCGCTGCCGGTCATCGGCATCGTCGTCGATGTCGCGCGCCGGCGGCGCTACCAGCCTGGCGACCGCGGCCTTGCGCGGACTGGCCACCTTTTCCGGGGTCTTTGGCTTGGGTCGCGCTCTCACAGGGGCAGGTCTCCGGGGCGATGGTGCGGAAGATAGTCTACCACAATATAGTTTGACGTACAGTATTATGAGAAATAGGGTGCCGGCCGCCCGAGCAGTGTCGGTGCGCGAAATTCGCCGCGCCGATCCGCATGAGCAGTCGAACGGTCAGGGAGAGATCCGATGTCGCCACGCAACGCGCTCAATGGCGCCCAGGTCATCGTCGACTATCTGATCCAGGAAAAGGTGCCGCAGGTGTTCGGGTTGTGCGGTCACGGCAACATCCAGTTCATCGACGCGCTGTATGAACGCTCCGACGAGCTCAAGACCATTTCGGTGCATCACGAGAGCGTCGCGGGTTTCATGGCCGACGTTTATTATCGCGTCTCGGGACGGCCGACCGCGACCTTCACGTCCTGCGGCCCGGGGTCGGCCAACTTGCCGATCTCGCTCGGCAATGCGTTTCTCGACTCGGTGCCGTTCCTGGCGGTGACCGGCAATGTGCCGACCAGCCAGTTCAACCGCGGCGCGTTCCAGGAACTGTATCGGCATTACCAGGCCGATTTCCCCTCCACCGTGCGCTCCTATTGCAAGAAAGTGTTCCAGCCGACGCGCGGCGAGATGGTGCCGCTGGCGGTCAGGCAAGCATGGAAGACCATGACCACGGGGCGGCCGGGCCCGGTGGTGCTGGACGTTCCCTTCGACGTGTTCATGGAATCGGCGGCCGAAGAGGCGCCGAACGCGAAGGCCTGGAACGGCAATATTTCAAGCCGCTGCGGCGCCGATCCGGAAGGCGTGGTGAAAGCGGTCGACATGCTGCTTGGTGCCGAGCGGCCGGTGATGCTGGTCGGCCAGGGCGTGCGCTACGGCGGGGCGGCGGAAGAATTGCGCAAGCTCGCCGAGCGGCTGCAGATCCCGGTCGCCGCGTCGGCTTCAGGCCTCGGCGCGCTCGACTGCAATCATCCGCTGGCGCTCGGCCTCGTCGCGCGTGCCGGACACTATCAGGCCAATCACGCGACGCGGCAGGCCGACGTGCTGCTGGCGCTCGGCGTGCGCTTCGACGACCGCACCTCGAGTTCGTGGATTCCCGGTTACTCCTTCACCATCCCGCCGACGCGCCTGATTCATGTCGACATCGATCCGGAAGAAATCGGACGCAACTATCCGGTCGCGCTCGGGCTGATGGCGGATGTGCGTACCTTCCTGCGGCAGATTCATGCCGAGCTCGATCACCGCGCCGATCTCACCAAGCGCGCGGACGCCCGCCTAAAATGGCTGGCGCAGATCGACATCTATCGCAAGGAATGGGACCGGTTCGTTGCCCCCGGTTTCTCCGACGACACCACGCCGATCAATCCGCAGCGCGCCGCGCTCGAGATCGACAAGGCGCTGCCGGAAGACGCGATCCTGGTTAGCGACATCGGCGTGCACCACAACTGGCTTTTGAGCTTCTGCAAGCCGAAGCGGCCCGACTCCCTGATCGGCTCGATGGGTTTCGGCCCGATGGGATTTGGCGTCGCCGGCGTGATGGGTGCGAAATTCGCCGCCCCTGACCGGCCCTGCGTGTCGGTGTGCGGCGACGGCGCGTTCTTCATGCACGCCAACGTGCTGGGCACCGCGGTCGAATATAATCTCCCCGTCGTCTGGGTGGTCTGGAACAATTACGCCTATGCCTCGATCCGCGGCCTGCAGCGTGGCTATCTCGGCGGCCGCGAACTCGCTACCGACTTCCATGATCCAGTGAGCGGCGAGCGCTACAATCCGGATTTTGCCGCGATGGCCCGCGCCTGCGGCGTCGAAGGCGTCCGCGTCGATCGCGCCGGCGATCTCGGCGAAGCCATCCGCAAGGGGATTGTCGCCAACAAGCCCTATCTGATCGACGTCGACATCGCCGCCGATATCAACCCCTCCGGCGCCGGCGTCTGGGAGCTTCCGGGGCTCGGACGAAGCAAGCCCGGCATCGGCACGCAATACGAGCCGACGTGATCGCCTCGTTCGCCTGACGGCCTCTATCTTTTCGACACAACAAAATATCGAGGAAACAAAATGATGCTTTCAGGCAAGAAGGTCGTGGTCGTCGGTGGTTCGTCCGGTATCGGTCTTTCCACCGCGGAACTCGCAACCCGCGAGGGGGCCGAAGTCATCATCGCCTCCCGCAACGCTGACCGCCTGAATGCGGTCGCCGGCACGATTGGCGCCAGGGCGATACCGGCCGACGTCACCAGCGACAAGAGCGTGGAGGATTTGTTCCGCGCCTGCGGCCCGGTCGATCATGTCGTGGTCACGGCGGCGCAGCTCAAGACCGGCCCGTTCAAGACGGTGGCGATGGAAGACGTCCGCGGCACCCTGGAAGGAAAACTCTGGGGCGCATGGCGGGTCGCGCGATCAGCGGAAATCCGTGCCGGCGGATCGCTCACGCTGGTCTCGGGCTTCCTGAGCATTCGGCCCCGGCCCAATTCCGCGATCGTCAGCGTTGCCAATGGCGCGCTGGAATCGTTGGCCCGGGCGCTCGCGCTCGAGCTCGCACCGGTGCGCGTCAACGCGGTGTCGCCGGGCATCATCGACACCCCGATCCGCGCCGCGATGCCGGAAGCCGCGCGCCGCGACATGCTGGCCAAGACCGCCGCGAGCCTCCCCGTCGGCCGCGTCGGCGTCGGCGAGGATGTCGCCCGCCAGATCCTCGCCTTCATGACCATCGGCTTCATGACGGGATCGATCGTCTATCTCGACGGCGGCGCGCTGGTCACCTGAGCCGCGTACGCCGATGCCGCGAACCCCTCCACAACTCATTGTCGTCGGGCACGGGGCGGCCGGGCTCGCCGCTGCTGTTTCAGCTGCGGAGCGAGCTCCAAGTGTGGGCTTGTCGATCGAGATCACCCTGCTGGAGAAGGCGCGGGAGCCTGACGCCGGCGGCAACACACGCTGGTCGCCGTCGAACATGCGGCTCGACGCGCCCGACCGGATCGATCCCGGCTTTGTTGACGACATGCTCAGGGCTTCCGGCGGGTTGGCCGATCGCAGCTATTTTCGCGCGCTCGCCGAGCAGGCGACCGCGACGATTTCATGGCTGCAAGGACACGGCGTCGAATTCATCACGCCGCTCTATTATCTCAGCACCGGCCCGGCGCGCATCCAGCCGGTCGGTGGCGGCAGCGCTATCGTCGAAAAACTCGCCGCCGCCGCCAAACGCGCGGGCGTGAAGGTTCTCTACCAAACCTCGGTGACGCGGCTGGTGATGGGGGAGGACCATCGCGTCAGCGGCGTCGCCGTTCAGGACAGCGACGGCATCACCACCACGCTGAATGCCGATGCCGTCGTTCTCGCCACCGGCGGTTTCCAGGCCAACCCCGCGATGATGCGTGCGCATTTCGGGCCCCGTGCCGAGACACTGCGGCCGATTTCGCCGGGCACGCAGTTCGATACCGGCGACGGCATCCGCGTGGCGACCGATCACGGCGCGAGCATTTCCGGCGATTGGAACGGTATGCATATCGAGCCGGTCGACCCGCGCAGCAAGAATTCTGCGCCGGTCGTGCTGGTCTATCCCTACGGCATCGTCGTCGATCAGGACGGGCGGCGCTTCTTCGACGAAGGCGGCGGCCTGATGCACGAGACCTGGGAGACGTTTGCCCGCGACATCCATTTTGCCCGGCCGAGCAGTATCGCCTATGCGATCCTCGATTCCAGGCTGTTCGACATCGACGGTTTTGAGCGCGCGATTCGGTCGGAAGTGCCGCCCTATCAAGCCGATTCAGTGGAAGCTCTCGCGGTGCAGATCGAAGTCCCGACGAGCCAACTGAAAGAAACCATCGAGACGTTCAATGCCGCCGCGACCGGCGACCCCGCGCGGTTCGACGCCGCGCGTTGCGATGGCCTGGCGGCGGCCGCGACGCTGCAGCCGCCGAAATCGAACTGGGCGCGCGCGATCGAAAAGCCGCCATATCTCGCTTATCCCCTGGTCGGCGCGATTGCCTATACCTTTGGAGGGCTGGCGACCAACGAAAGAGCGGAAGTGTTGAGCGAACGGGGGCCGATCCCGGGGCTGTACGCCGCCGGAGAAACCACCGGACATTTTTACGGCACCGCGCCGAATGCGGTCGCGGTGCTGCGCGCGCTGGTTTTTGGACACATTGCGGGCCGAGAGGCTATCGGCTTCCTGCAAAGACGGTAACATTGGTCCGCGCTGACACGAGAGGAAACAAAATGGTATCGGAAAACAGCGGCGCTTTCATCCGCAACATCGCCGAAGTACCGTGGCGCGAATTTCCCAATCATTTTGGCGGCGCGCTGTCAAAACCGCTGGTGATGCCGGAGACCGCCGGCTCTCGTCATATCGACTACCGGATTTCGATGTACCAGCCGATGGCGCATGTCGCGCGTCACAAGCATCAGGTGCAGGAGCAGGTCTATCACGTGCTCGAAGGCGAGGGGCTGATGGAGATCGCCGGGAAGAACCACGTGGTGCGCAAGCACGATTTTATCTTCCTGCCGCCGGGCGTGGAGCATGCGATCTCGAATTCGGGTCTTGTCGACCTGGTGTTTCTGGTGGTTACTTCGCCGGTGACCGACGAGAAGATCGTCTGACCATTCAAGGGCCACCTCGTTCGAGACGCCGGTCGCGATCCTGCACGATCAGCAACATGGTGATGCCGGGCCGCGGTTAGCGATGCGACGGTCCGAAGTCGTCACATTTCTGGCAACGGACCTTGATCGTGCGCGATTTAGTGCCGTTGCCGGCAGCCGCCTGCTAGGATCACCACATCACACGGAGGCATTCATGAAAAGGCGCGAGTTCATAGTCCTTCTTGGCACCGCGGCGCTTGCCGCGCCCCGCGCGATCGCTGCGCAGACGCCGGCCAAGGTTCTTCGCACTGCCCTCGTCAGTCCCGGCGGCCCTTTGCCGCCATCCGCACCTTACGCGAAACTTCTGCTCGCTGGACTAGCCTCGCTTGGCTATTTGCCTGGACAAAATCTGGCCTTCGAGGGACCTCATGGGACGCCCGGGCAACCGACGCCGCTTCCGCAATTGATGGACGAGTTGAAGGCAGCCAAGCTCGACGCCATCGTGGTCTTTGGCTATCCCGCGGCGGTCGCGGCCAAGGTCGCCGGCATTCCCGCCGTCGTGGCGTTCGGCGTCGGTGATCCCGTCGCGACTGGCCTTGTGACCAATCTGGCGCGGCCGGAAGGCAACATCACCGGCATCTCCGATGTCGCGACGACACTCAGCACCAAGCGGCTGGGCCTGCTCAAGGAGTTGTTGCCAAGACTTCACCGGGTCGCGATGCTCTGGAACAAGGACGACCTCGGGATGTCGCTGCGCTACGACGCCTCGGCGAAGGCGGCCCAGGCGATGGGGGTCGAAGTGCAGGCGGTGGGAGTCCGCGAGCCCGACGATTTCAACGAGGCGTTTGCCGTGATGGATCGTGAGCCGCCGGATGCCATCCTGATGGTCTCTGACTCGCTCACCGTTCTCAATCGCAAGCGCGTCTTCGACTATGCCGCCACGCACCGGCTGCCGGCGATCTACGAATACGACCCGCTGGTGCACGAAGGCGGCCTGATGTCCTACGGGCCGGACCTGAAGGAATCGTTCGAACGCGCCGCCTCCATGGTCGATCGGATCTTCAAGGGCGCAAAGCCCGCCGAGCTGCCATTCGAGCAACCGACGCGCTATCTGTTCGTGCTCAACCTCAAGACGGCAAAATCGATCAACCTCGACATTCCAGCGACGGTGCTGGCGCTTGCCGACGAAGTGGTTGAATGAGACCTGACGCTTTAGCGTGCCTTGCGCAGGAGTCAGACTCAATCCTCGCGACCGATGTGACCGCTATAGCGCGGCAGCAGGAACGCCGCGAAGAACGACAGAATTGCCGAGCCGACGATAATGTAGGCGGGCGAAGTCAACTGGCCGGTCTTGACGATCAGCCAGGTGGCGAGCAGCGGACCGATGCCGCTGAAGATCACCGCGCCGATATTCATGGAGAAGGCAACCCCGGAAAAGCGCACCTTGGTCGGGAACAGGTCGGCCAGGATCGCTGCGAAGGTTCCGTGGGTGCCGCAGGCGCCGAGACCGATCCAGAAGAACAGCATCGGCAGCGGCATCGACTTGCCGACCATCGCCGAATAGGCCGGAAAGGCGCCGAGCGCGATCGCCAGGCATCCGAGCTGGAACACGAAGCGGCGCGGCACCATATCGGCGATCCAGCAGGCGGCGATCAGCGACACCGACGTGGCGGCGCTGGCCGCGTTCAACGCGGCGCCGATGCTTGGCGGCGGATAGTTCAGCGTGCGCCCGAGATAAGCGCCCATATGCGCGAACAACAGGCCGTTGAAGGCGGCGACGATGCAGGTCGCGCAAATGCCCAACACGATCCGCCGCCAATGGTTTTCGAAAAGCTCGGCGAGCGGACCGCGGCCGCTCTGTCCAGCCGCTGCCGCCTCCGTCAGGCGTTGGCGCATGCGCAGGAAGGCGGGACTCTCTTCGAGCGCGCGGCGCAGCATCCAGCTGCCGACGCCCAACAGCCCGCCGAAGAAGAACGCGATGCGCCAGCCCCAGTCCTGCATGGCCTCAGCCGAGAGATTGCTGCTCAGCGCCAGGTTGACCGCGGTCGCGATCAGCACGCCCGCGCTGACGCAGCCGAACACCAATCCGCAGGCGAGCGTCGCCCGCTGCGGCGGAACCACCTCGACCGCATAGGTGATCGCGCCCGGCAGTTCGCCGCCGAGGCAGAAGCCCTGGATCAGGCGCAGGGCGATGAAGGCCAGCGTCGAGGCGATGCCGCCGGTCGCATAGGAAGGCACCAGCCCCATCGCGATCGTTGCCATCGACATCGTCGCCAGCGACAGCAGGAAGGAGTGACGCCGACCGACCCGGTCGCCGCGGCTGCCGAACACCATGCCTCCGACCGGCCGCGCCAGATAGCCGGCGGCGAACAGTCCGAAGGTCAGGAGCAGCGAGACCGTCGGGTCGTTGGCCGGAAAGAAGGCCTTCGAAAGATAGGCAGCGAAGGTGCCGAAGATGATGAAATCGTAGAATTCCAGCGCCCCGCCGAGGCTGGACAAGAACACCGCCCACAGCCCGGCCCGGTCGACGTGACGGTCGGGCGCAATCGCCTGCGAAAGCGACATCGATTTCCTCCTGTTTTCCCCACTCTTGCGAAATTGAGAATTCGCAAACGCTTATCGTTGGGCTGGCGCCATTGCACCGTTAGGCGATATGAAGGCTCATGCTGGCGCTAGATCGCTCCGCCTTCCTCAAACTTCTCGTGCTCGTGAATCTCACGGCGCGCCCGTTCGGCCGGCTCTATGCGCGCCGTTACAAGATAACGCTCGCCGAATGGCGGGTGATGTTCACGGTCGCGGGACGTCCCGGCGCCGCCGCATCCGAGATCGCCGAGATGCTCGGCCTCGACAAGATGGCCGTGAGCCGGGCGATCCGCGCGCTGGAACGATCCGGCAATCTCAAGCGCACGACCGACGACAAGGACCAGCGGCGCGCGGCGCTCCGCCTGACACGGAAGGGGCTCGCTGTTTTCGACCGGATCGCCCCCGGCGCGCACGAGCGCGAAGCGGCGTTGTTCGCCGTGCTGGATCCGGCGCAACGCCGGGCGTTGGTCGCGACGCTCGACAAGTTGATCGCCCACGTCCGAACGCTGCCGGACCCCAAGACGTAAGCGCAATTCAGAAGCCATAGACGTCCGGCCGTGACGCGCCGTCCGCCCAATCGATCGGCGCCTCGGCCCAGGCCAGGACTTTTGCGCCGAACTCCGAACTCACATCGATCTCCGTGCCCGGCTCTACGATCGCGAAGGTACCGCCCACCGATTTCACGCCGTTGATGGTGAGGTCGCCGGCGATGACGAAAAACTCGACGAGGTCGCGGGTCCGGTGCACTGGAATGCGCGCGCCGGGCAATAGCGACAATTGCACGAAGCGCCGGTTGTCCTCGGTCTCGCGGTAGTCGAAGATCATTCGCCGGCTCACGCCGCCGATCGTCGTCGCGAACGGGCGAAGGGTGTCGACCGTGACGTTGATTTCCGGCGGCGCTTCGGGATTGGGATTGACGAAATCGGCGGCACGGGCGCCGGTGTGGACACGCGCCTCGGCGCCGTCGGCGCGGGGATAGAGAACCGGTCCCTCCAGCCGCGCCGCGATGATGCATCGGTTGTAGGCCAGCGCATCGTGCGTTGCGCCCTTCAGATTGATGCCGGCCTGGCCGCGAACCGCTTCGCTGTCATAGTCATGCAGGCTGCCGTCGAGAAAATAGCTGATCGCCGTTCCCAGATGCTGATGCAGGCCGATGCGGGTCAGCGGATCGAAAGCGATCAGGCCGAGATAGCGGCCCTTGGCCTCGTCCGCGCGCACCACCTTCTGGTAGAGGCCGGGGCGCGGCATCGCGGCCCAGGCCATCTCGATCGCATCGCAGGTATAGACCTTGCCGCTCGGGCGGCGAACGGATTGCAACATGGCAGCCTCCGCGGATTGGTAACAAATGATACCATTTTCCGATGATGCGTCAATGAAGGCAATTGTTACGCCTTGCGCTGCGGAAGGTCGCGGATGGTGCGTCGCAAGGAGACGTAGCTGCCACCGTTTGCCCTAGGCGCTCGATCCAAGCCCCAGGCTCGCATAAATCCGCCGCGCATAGGCGCCGAACTCGTCCGTGGTCTTGATCGGCAGCGCACGGGGGAACGGCAGCAGAATCGGAAAATATTCGGCCATCCGCGCCGGCCCCGCGGTGAGGACGGCGCAATGCGAGCCGAGGAACACGGCTTCCTGGATCGAGTGGGTGACGAAGATGATGGTCTTGCCGCTCTCGCGCCAGATTCGCAGCATTTCCAGGTTCATCTGCTCGCGCGTCAATGCGTCCAGCGCGCCGAACGGCTCGTCCATCAAGATCAGTTTGGGGTCATGGATGAAGGCGCGCGCGATCGCGGCGCGCTGCTGCATGCCGCCCGACAATTGCTGCGGGTATTTGTCCTCGTAGCCCGCGAGGCCCACGAGGTTGAGCAGGTCGCGCGCTCGCGAGCGCGCCGCCTTCATCGGCAGGCCGACGATTTCAGCGGGCAGCAGGACGTTGTCGAGGACGGTCCGCCATTTCAGGAGCAGCGCCTGCTGGAATACCATGCCGATGTCGCGCGCTGGATCGAACGGGGTGCGCGCGTTGCCGATTCTAATGATGCCGCCGTCGGCCTCGTGAAGGCCTGCAAGAATCTTCAGCACGGTGGTCTTGCCGCAGCCGGAGGGGCCGACCAGCGAGATCAATTCGCCTTCCTGCACGTCCATGGTGACGTCGGAAACCGCCAGAAACTCCTGGCCGCGCGAGCGATAGACCTTTCGCACATTGCGCAGCCGGATGAAGGGGTCTGGCGGCTCGCTCATGCCAGCCATTTCTCGAGGTTGGCGGCGACGAAATCGTCGTCGCTCAGATCCGCGTGCGCGTTGCAGACGCGGTCGATTTCCTCGATCTGGCCGGGGCTCAGGCCCTCGGCGGGATCAAGGCACCAGATGCCGGCCATCAATCCCTGCCGCCGCAGGATTTCGTGGCAGCCGGCGATGCAGCCGTGGAAATTGTTGGCGACGTCGAAGAAGGCGCTGTTGCAGTCGGTGACGCGGGCATCGAGCGCGAGCAGATCGGCCGGCAATGCGGCCTTGCCCCGCGCCGCGCGGCACATCTCGAATTGTCTTATGGCGCTTGCCGCCCATACCGACCAGTGGCCGAGCAGGCCGCCGCGAATATGGACGCGGGTGGTGACGCCCCTGTCGCGCAGGTCGAACGGCAAGGTCAGATCGAGCAGGATGTGGTCGTCATTGCCGGTATAGAGCGCGACGCGGTCGAGCGCGCCCGCGGCGGCGACGCCGCGCAGCACGTCCAGCGTGCGATAGCGGTTGAATGGCGCGATCTTGATGGCGATGACATTGTCGATCAGCGCAAAGCGCCGCCAGAAATCGGTGCTGAGGATAACGCCGCCGACCGCCGGCTGCAGATAAAAGCCGACCAGCGGAATTTCGCGCGCGACTGCTTCGCAATGGGCGATGATCTCGTGCTCAGAGGCCGATTTCATCGCGGCAAGGCTGAGCAGGCCCGCATGATAACCGAGGCCGCGCGCGATTTCGGCTTCCGCAACCGCCTGCCTGGTCGGGCCGGCGAGACCTGCGACCATTGCGAGCGGTCGCCTGGTCCAGGCATCAGCCGTTTCGGCGGCGAGTTCCAGCACCGGCCGGTACAGGCCGACGTCGCGGATTGCGAATTGCGTGGTGTGGACGCCGACCGCGAGCCCGCCGGCGCCGGCGTCGATGTAGTAACGGCTCAGCGCGCGCTGATGCACGATATCGAGCTTGCGGCTTTGGTCGAGCGCCAGCGGATGGGCGGGGATCACCGTGCCGTCGGCGATCAGCCGCCGTACCTCGGATTTCATCTGGCTATGATGCATGACACGAAATCCCTATCCGTATTCCGGGCCGGCGACGGCGAACGGCGGTTTTGCGGTTTGCGCTGAAGTGCGGCCGAACCGCATGCGCTGAAACGGTCGCTCGATGTTCCAGCCCGAGTGTGTCAGGCCCTGCAAAAAATCTTCCTGCTCGTTGACGGCGTCGATCAGGAAGGTCGCAGCTTCCGAACGTACGATTGCGTTGACGAGGGCGAGCGCCTGCTCCGGCCGATTAGCGAATACCGGGCCGATATGCCGCGCCTTGCGGCCGTCGCGCACCAGCGCGGCTGCTTTGCCGTTCGACAATAGCCGCGACCCCTGGCGTCCACTGAGTTCTCTCAGGAGTACGCCGCGGTCAAAACCCATCGCGCTGCCGTCGCGAGCGATGAATTCGTCGATATCGCAGGCCGACAATGACGGCGCCGCTTCCGCCCTGGTGCTCTCCAACCGCAATCGCCGCAGCTGCAACGTCGGCAAGAATCCCAGTGGGCCGTAGACGGTCGCCCCCGCCGGTGTTGCATCGAGCCAGGTCGTAAAACCTTGTTTCGCCGCTGCGGCGAGACAGGCGTCGACCAATCTTGTCGCGAGCCCCCGGCGGCGCCAGCTTTCCGTCACCAGCACCATGCTGATCCACGCATTGTCAGACGAGTAGGGCAACAGCGCGGCAGTTGCGATCAGGAGGCCAAAACGGTCGCGCACGCCAAACACGTCTCCCTTGGTCAGGAAGAACCGCCAGTCGGATTCGTTCTGGTTCCAGTGCGCTTCGGTCGACAACGCTAGCCCCGCGCGTGCGTCGGCAGCACCAAGCCGGACGATCTCGGCCTGATCAATAGCGGCCATCGCGCACCTCGTATTTGGTGGGCTTGCCGAGGCTAGGCATCGCGCGCGCCACCCAGTCCGTGGTCCAGGCGATCAGCTGTTCGGTGTCGACGATCGGCAGGCCGAACATCTTGACCGCTTTTGAGGTATCGGTGAGCCACGCGGTCGGCTCCTCGCGGCCCACGATGATCGGCTCGCAGCCGAGCCGCGCGCCGAGTCTTGCGGCGAGATCGCGCACCGCCAGAATCTCGTGGCCGCTGACATTGATCGGCGAGGTCGGCGTGTCGCAATGCGCCAGACAGCGCAACGCCTGCGCAGACGCGTCGCCCTGCCAGATGAAATTGACATGGCCGAGGCTGACATCGATCGGCTCGCGCGCGACGATCTTGGTCGCGATGTCGTGCAGCACGCCGTAGCGCATGTCGATCGCATAATTCAGCCGGAACAACCGGCCGGGCGTCGAAAATTGGCGCGAGAAATATTCGAACATGCGCTCACGCCCGACGCAGGATTGCGCATATTCGCCGGACGGATTGGGCGCGAGATTTTCATCCGCGCCCTTGCCATCGACCGGCACGAAGGGATAGACGCAGCCGGTCGAGAACGCCACGATCCGCGAATCTCGAAACGCCTGCGCGACCAGCGCTGGGACATGCGCGTTCATCGCCCAGGTCAACGACAGGTCGCCCTCGGCGCCGAACTTGCGGCCGGCCATGAAGACGATGTTTTGCACCCTCGGCAGCCGCTTGATCGCGGCTTCGTCGAGCAGATCGCCGGCGATGGTCTCGATGCCGCGCGCCTCCAGCCACGCTTTCGACCCCGGCTCGCTGAAGCGCGCCACGCCGATGACGCGGCGGCCGGGCACGGCGGCCTTGGCGAGGCCCGCCAGCGTCGGCCCCATCTTGCCGGCGACGCCGAGGATCATGATGTCGCCGTCGATTTTGTTGAGATCGTCGATCAGCGGCTGGCTCGGCCGGCACAGCAACTCATCCAGTGCTGCGATGTCAGGAATTGTCTTCGGCAAGGTGTCGCGCGTCAGCAGCATTTTTCGTCCCGTGTTGTTTTTCATTGCAGCCGCACGTCGCGGACCACGAACAGCCGCTCGCAGCCGAGCACCAACCCATAAAGCGCGACTCCCAGCAGCGTCAGCAGCACCACCGCCATCAGCATCGCCGGCGTATCGAGCGAGGACTGCACCTGGATCATCAGATAGCCGAGCCCGCGCTCGCTGGCGATGAATTCGCCGACGATGGCGCCGGCAACCGCCAAAATGGCGCCGACCTTCATGCCGGAGAACACGTAAGGCAGCGCGCCCGGCAACTGGATTTTGCGGAACAGCGTCCAGCGCGAGCCGCGCAGCGATTTTACGAGATCAAGCAGGTCCGGTTCCACCTCGCTCAGGCCGCGCGCGGTCGTCAGCAGGATCGGAAAGAAGCAGATCGAGAACGCGATCAGGATATTGGCAAAGATGCCGTAGGAGAACCAGACGATGAACAGCGGGCCGAGTGCCACCTTCGGGATCATGTTCAAGGTCACGAACAACGGCAGCAACATCAGGCTCAAGAGCGGCGACCAGCAGAACACGACCGCGAGCGTGACGCCGACGAGAGCGCCGAGCGCGAAACCGCCGAGGATTTCCACCGCGGTCACGGCGAGGTTGGAGGCCCACGCATATTTTGCCGAACCCAGCGTCGCCAGGGTGGCGAGCGGCGAGGGCAGGATGAATTTCGGCACGTGAAAGGCGTCGACCAGCACCTGCCACAGCAAGATCACGGCTAGGTGCACGATCAGGATGATCGCAAAGGTCCGGGCCGGGCGCAGGCCATCTGTGAACAAGTTGGTCTCCGGGTTGTCTCGCTACAGCGAGTACCGCTAAATCTAACGCGATCCCGTCATCCTTTCAACCATTTGGTTGATTGTGTCCGCTTTGTCATTCCGGGGCGGGCGTTAGCGCGAACCCGGAATCTCGAGATTCCAGGTTCGATGCTTCGCATCGCCCCGGAATGACAAAATGTGGTCACGGCCGCAGCGCCTGCATCACCAAATCGACCACGTGCCTGCGGCGGGCGCGGCGGGCGGCGGCACTCGACAGGTCCTTGCCGAAGATAGCCGACAGCGTCGGCGTGTTGGAGAAGTAGAAATAGCTCAGGCCCGCGATCGAGATATAGAGATGCACCGGGTTGATACCCTTGCGGAAAACGCCCTCCCGCACGCCTTCCCTCAGGATCTTCGAGACCAGGCTGACCAGCGGCGAATGCATGTCCTCGATCTTGAGCGAAGCGCGCACGTGCCTGGCGCCGTTGCGGTTCTCGTCGTTGAGCAGCACGATGAAGTCCGGATGCCGCGCGAGGTGGTCGAACGAGCTCTCGATCAGCTTCCGGATGGCGCGTTGCGGCGGCAGTCCCTCGAGGTTGAGTTGGCGTTCCTGGGCGCGGATCTCCTCATAGACCCATTCCAGTACCGCCAGGTAGAGCGCATCCTTGTCGCCGAAATAATGATAGACCAATTGCTTGTTGACACCGGCGCGATCGGCGATTTCATCGACCCGCGCGCCGGCAAGTCCGCGGCGCGCGAATTCGCGCCGCGCGGCCGTCAAAAGCTTTTTCCGTGTGGCGACGGGGTCGCGCCGCTGCGGCGTTTTGCCAGTTGATCGTTGTTTCGGCATTTCCAACCAGACGGTTGACAATTTTGTGCTTCCCTTGTTGCATTGGTAAACCTGCGGAAGGGCCGCGACAAGGCTGTCGGGACGGCGGTAAGCGAGGAGGGTTGGCATGAAAGTTCTGAGAATTGCCGCATTGGCGTTCGCGTTGACCGCGCCGGCCGTTCCCTCGCAGGCCGCCGAGCCCGTCAACCTGATCCTGAACTGGGCGCCGACCGCCGACCATTCGCCGTTCTATTACGCCAAGGCGCAGGGCTGGTACGAGAAGGCCGGCATCGATCTGACCATCGAGGTCGGCAAGGGCTCCGGCGTCTCGGCGCTGAAGGTCGGCTCCGGCGGCTCGCCGTTCGGCATCGCCGATCTCGCCACCATGCTGGTGGCGCGCAGCAAGGGCGCCGACGACGTGGCACTGATGAGCATCTACGCCAACACCGGACAGACCTTCTACTGGCTGAAGAGTTACGGCGTGAACGGAGTGAAGGATTTTCCCGGCCACAAGATCGGCAACCCGCCGGGCGACGCCTCGCGGGTGATGTGGCCGGCCTTCGCCAAGGCGGCCGGTATCGCGCCCGACTCGGTGACTTTCGTCAATGTCGGGCCGACCGCGAAGATCGCATCGCTCAAGAGCCACACCGTCGATATCATCAGCGATTTCTATAACGAGCAGGATCAGAAGGAGATCGTGTTCGGGAGCGATCTCGGCTCGTTGAACTGGAAGCAGATCGGGCTCAACCCCTACGGCAACTCGCTGATCGTCAACGGCGCGTATCTGCAGAAAAACCCGAAACTGGTCGAGGATTTCGTCAAGATCAGCCAGAAGGCGTTCGCCGCCTGCGTCGCCGACGTCGCGCCCTGCCTGAAGGCGCTGCTCGACCAGGTTTCCGGCCTTGACGAGGAAAACCAGCTGCGTCAGTGGGAGCGCATCAAGTTCTTGATGACCGACGAGTTCACCACCACCAAGGCGCTCGGCTGGATCGACGGCGAGCGGATGAAGAAGGATTACGAACTGGTGCAGACCTATCTCGGCATGGAGAAGCCGTTCAACGTCGAGGACGCGTTCACGACGAAGATGCTGGATACCTCGATCAAGATGGACGCCAGCAAGGTGAAGAAGTAATCGTCATTGTGAGCGAAGCGAAGCAATCCAGTTTTAGGGAAGCAAGTTGGATTGCTTCGTCGCTTCGCTCCTCGCAATGACGAGATTATCTGCGACTACCGCGCCGTCATGCCCGGGCTTGTCCCGGGCATCCACGTCTTTTCAACGCCTTGGAAAGCAAGACGTGGATGGCCGGGACGAGCCCGGCCATGACGAGAATAAACTACTGCGGCTTCATCCCGGAATCCTTGACCACCTTCGTCAGCTTCCCGTAATCCGCCGTCATCAGGCTCGCGAGATCGGCAAGCGGCATCGGCGCGCCAGGGATGTCGGCAACCGATAGCGTGCGCTGCACGTCCGGATTTTGCAGCGCCTTGTTGATGCCGTCGTGAATCTTGTCGACGATCGGCTGCGGCGTCGCCGAGGGCACGTAGATGCCATACCAGGACACGTAGGACGCGCCGGGATATCCGGCTTCGGCGATCGTCGGCACGTCGGGCAGGTCGGCGACGCGCTTCTCGGTGAATACGGCGAGTGGCTTGACCTTGCCGTCCTTGATGTGCGGCAGCGCCAGTGCCAGCGAAACGATTTCGAAATGCATCCGGTCGGTCATCAGATCGACCAGCGCCGGCGGCTGGCCCTTATAGCCGATATTGGCCAGCTTGATATCTGCCGCCTGGAACAGTTTCTGCGCGGTCAAGTCGATTGATGAGCCGGTGCCGGGATTGCCGAAGTTGAATTCTCCGGGCTTGCTTTTCGCCAGTGCTATGAATTCGGCGAGGGTCTTTGCCGGCATCGCGGGATCCACCAGCGCCACGCTCTGGTTCCAGACCGCGACGCCGACGCATTTGAAATCCTTCATCGCGTCCCAGCCGGCGTCCGCATAGAGCGCAGGATTGACCAGCACCGCCGGTCCCGTCACCAGCCAGGTGTAGCCGTCGGCCGCGCTGCGCGCCGCCAGAGCGGTGCCGATATTGCTGTTGGCGCCGGGCCTGTCGTCCATGACGACCGGCACCTTCAGGTCGCGGCCGACCTGCTCGGATATTGCGCGCGCGACGATGTCGACGATGCCGCCGGCGGGGTAGGGCACGATGACGTGAATCGGCCGGTTGGGAAAATCGCTCTCCGCCCGCGCACCGCTGCCCAGCAGCAATGCGGCGATGCCCGCGGCAAGGCCAAGCGTTTTCAGCCCATTCATTGTTTCCTCCCGTGCCTTACTTTTTTCGTCATGGCCGGGCTTGTCCCGGCCATCCACGTCTTTCTTACACATGCAGCGAAGACGTGGATGCCCGGGACAAGCCCGGGCATGACGACTTTCTCTAACTATTTTCCACCAGCGACTTTATGCTTCGCGCCAGCCCCAGTATCCGTGGCCCGCATTCGCGCTCGATCTGCTCGGCGGAAAAGCGAAACGAGGGAATTCCGCAATTCACGGAGAGGCGGTCACCGGCTTCGTTGCGATAGAGTGGTGCTGCGACGCCAAAGATTTCGCGCCGCCATTCGCCGAGCGAAACCGCAAAGCCGCGCTCGTGGCACGACTCGATGTCGGGCAGCATCCGCTTCTCGACATGGTCCAGTTCGTCCGGACGCTCCGATTTGACGGCCTGCAGGTATTGCTGGACTTCATCCGGGGTGGCGAGCGACATCAGGGCGCGGCCGACGGCGGTGGTCGCGAGCGTTCCTGTGAAGCCGACGTCGGGCACGTGCGGCACGGCATCCGTAGTGCGCAAGGTTTCGACATAGATGAAATCGAGGCCGAACGGCATCGCGATGGAAACGGTGCCGCCGGTATAGGCTGCGAAGTCGCGCATCAGGGGCCGCGCCAGCTGCCGCACCTTCAAGGCCGACAACACGGGGTAGGCGGCGGCCAGCACGCCGAGGCCGAGCGCAAAACGCCCCCGTGCGTCGCGCTTGAGATAGCCGAGCTGCGCCAATGTGTAGGTCAGCCGCGACACCGTGGGCCGCGACAGGCCGGTGTGGCTTGCAAGATCGGCGTTCGACAGCGAGCCGCTGCTGTTGCGGAAAGCGGCGAGCACATCGAGCCCATGCGCCAGCGTGGTTGCGAACGACGGATCGATCGGGTCGCCTGACCGGGAAAGCTCCGAAATACCTTGGGGCGATGATGTCGGTACCATTCAGGAATAATGAACAATATTACAGTTTTGTCAATATATCGAAACGAATTTGCATTATGTATCGATATACGATTATATACCGCCCACTAGAGGGAAGGCCCCATGGATTTCGAGCTGTCGGCAACCTCCGAGGCATTGCGAAAACGGCTGCAGTCATTCTTCGACCAGCAGGTGCTGCCGCGCCATCGTGCCTGGCTCGAACACACCGCGCAGGCCAGCGATGCGCCGCCCTTCATGGTCGAACTCCAGCAGAAGGCGCGCGACGCGGGCTTGTGGAATCTCGGCCTGCCCGAACTCGCCGACGATGAGCCGGGTACGCGGCTTTCAAACCTCGAATACGCGCCGCTGGCCGAGATCATGGGCCGGCTGTTTTGGGCGCCGGAAGCTTTCAATTGCCAGGCGCCCGATGTGCCCAACATGATCGCCCTGCAGAACTGCGCCACGCGGGAGCAGAAGCAACGCTGGTTGCGTCCGCTGCTCGAAGCCAAGACCCGATCGGCCTTCGGCATGACCGAGCCGGACGTGGCTTCCTCCGATGCGACCAACATCGCAACCACGATCATCCGGGACGGCCACGATTACGTCATCAACGGGCGTAAATGGTTCATCACCGGCGCCGCCCATCCGCGCTGCAGCTTTCTCATCGTGATGGGCGTGACCAATGCGGATGCCGACCGCACCCGCCGCCATTCCTGCGTCATCGTGCCGATGGATGCGCCGGGCGTGCGGCTGGTGCGGCCGCTGCGCTGGATGGGCTGCGTCGATCACACCGCGCCGATCGGCGAACTCGCCTTCGACAATGTCCGGATTCCTCGGGAGAACCTGCTCGGCCAGGAAGGCGAAGGTTTCAAGGTGGCGCAGGTCCGTCTCGGGCCGGCGCGAATCCATCATTGCATGCGCTCGATCGGCTTGTGCGAACTCTTGATCGAACTGATGATGGTGCGCGCGGCGGAACGCTGCGCATTCGGACGCACGGTGATCCAGTATGACATGATCCAGCGCTGGATCGCGGAATCCCGCGTCGAGCTCGAGCAGGCGCGCCTGCTCTGTTATCGCTGCGCCTGGCGGCTCGATCAGGCCGGCCATCACGGCGCATGGCGCGACGTCTCGCTCATAAAAGTCGCGGTGCCGGCGATGCTGCAGAGGATCGCCGACCGCGCCATGCAGGTGTTCGGCGCGATGGGCGGCTCCGACGATACGCCGATCCATCAGGCGCTGGCGTGGGGACGGCTGTTGCGGATTGGCGACGGGCCCGATGAAGTGCATTTGCGCCAGATCTTTCGCATGGAGGCGATGCCGCCATGGACAATTGCGGACTCGCCCTATCTCGCGGCGCATCCGACGTGATTCCGGAGCCGAGTTCGTCATGCCCGGCCTTGTGCCGGGCATCCACGTCTTGGCAGTGTGGCAGCAAGAAAGACGTGGATCGCCGGGTCAAGCCCCGCCATGACCAATGAGCGATCTGTTGAGAAGGACGACACCATGAACCAGACAGCCACCAGCGAACCATCCAAGGACGCGCCAAAGGAAACTCCCAAGGACGCTTCACCCTCGGTCGTCGCTCTGCAGGATGCGATGCTCAACGCGCTGCCGTTTTCGGACACGCGCGATTTCGACGATGCCTCGCGCGGCTTTCTCGGCACGCTGGAAAACGCTGAAATCACCAACCCGCAAGGGCGCGTGGTCTGGAGCCTGAAGCCCTACGGCTTCCTGTCCGAGCAGACTGCGCCGGCGACCGTCAACCCCAGCCTGTGGCGGCAATCGCGGCTCAACATGAACCACGGCCTGTTCGAGGTGGTACCCGGGGTCTATCAAATCCGCGGCCTCGACATCGCCAACATGACGCTGATCGAGGGCGACAGCGGCGTGATCGTGGTGGATACCCTGACCTCGATCGAAGGCGCGCGCGCCGCGATGGAGCTTTATTTCAAGCGCCGCGGCAGGCGCCCGGTCGCCGCCGTGATCTTCACCCACACCCACACCGACCATTACGGCGGCGCATGCGGCGTGCTCGACGACGAGATGCTGGCCTCACGCCGCGTGCCGATCATCGCGCCCAATCTCTTCATGGAGCACGCGGTTTCCGAAAACATCATCGCGGGGCCGGCGATGCTGCGGCGCGCGCAATATCAGTTCGGGCCGCTGCTCGCCAAGGGACCGCGCGGGCAGGTCGATTGCGGGCTCGGCAAGTCGATGGCCGCTGGCTCGGTCAAGCTGCTGCGCCCGACCGACCTGATCATGGCGACCGGCGACAAGCGCGTGATCGACGGGGTTGAATTCGAATTCCAGATGGCGCCGAACAGCGAGGCGCCGGCGGAGATGCATTTTTTCATTCCGCGCTACAAGCTTCTCAACCTCGCCGAAAACTGCACGCATAATTTCCACAATCTGCTGCCGTTCCGCGGCGCCGACGTGCGCGACGCGCTGGCCTGGTCGGGATATCTCGGCGAGGCGCTGCAGATGTGGGGCGGCAAGGCTGATGCGATGTGCGGCCAGCACCATTGGCCGGTGTGGGGAACCGAGCGCATCGACACCATGATCCGCCAGCAGCGCGATCTCTACAAGTTCGCGCATGACCAGACCATCCGGTTGATGAATCACGGGCTGACGGCAACCGAGATCGCGGAAGCGATAAAATTGCCGGCGAGCCTGGAGGGCGCCTGGCATGGGCGCGGCTATTACGGCCACATCCGGCACAATGTGAAGGCGATCTATCAGAAATACCTGGGCTGGTACGATGCCAATCCCGCCAACCTCGATCCGCTGCCGCCGGTTGAATCCGGCAAGAAGTATGTCGAATATATGGGCGGCGCGGATGCGATCCTTTCGCGCGGGCGGGCTGATTTTGCGAAGGGCGAATTTCGTTTCGTGGCGCAGGCCGCCAGCCATCTGGTGTTCGCCGATCCCGAGAACCAGGCGGCGCGCGCGCTGCTCGCCGACACGTTCGAGCAGCTCGGTTACGCCGCCGAAAGCGCGACCTGGCGCAACGCCTATCTGTTCGGCGCACAGGAATTGCGGCAGGGCATGCCGAAGGCCTCGCCGCGTCCGCCGATGCCGCGCGAGACGGTCGCCGCGTTGCGCACCGGTCAATTGTGGGACCTGCTCGGTATCCGGCTCAACGGCCCAAAGGCCGAAGGCAAGCACATCGTACTGAACTGGAATTTTACCGATACCGGCGAGATGTTTGTTCTGACCCTGGAGAACAGTGCGCTGACCTATGTCGAGGGCGCCCCAGCCGCCACGGCGGATGCCGGCTTTACGCTGGCGCGCGTCACGTTTGATGAGGTGATCGCGAAGCAGACGACCTTTCCGGAGGCGGTCGACGCCGGCAAGATCAAATTCACCGGCAATGCGATGCGGTTTGGCGAGTTGATGGGCCTGATGGACGAATTTCCGCGGATGTTCGAGATCGTCGAGCCACGGCGGACGGCGGTGAGCTGAGTGGGGCTGAAGGCACGCCAATTTCTCCTTTGGACTGGCGCAGCCGGTGTTGATTCCGTAAAAGATCGGGCGGAGAGCGGCTTCAATCGCTCGCTGATTAAACAGGAGGGAAATACAGGATGTTTTCGCATGTCATGATCGGGACCAACGATCTGGAAAAGGCCAAGTCGTTCTATGACGCCTTGCTTGGGACGCTTGATATTCCGCCCGCGCGGGTCGACCGCCATCGCATTTTCTATATGACCAAGACCGGGGTATTCTCGGTATCGAAGCCGATCGACGGCAAGCCGGCCTGCCACGCCAACGGCGGCACCATCGGGTTTGCCGCAAGTTCTCCTGCGCAGGCCGACGCGTGGCATGCGGCCGGCATCGCCAACGGCGGCAAGACCTGCGAAGACCCGCCGGGTGTGCGCGAAGGCCCGACGGGCAATCTTTATATCGCCTATTTGCGCGATCCCGACGGCAACAAGATCTGCGCCTTGCACCGGATGACGTGACCCGGGGGTTTGAACCCGGTGGCGAACGCATCACACGATGCGTCGTCCCCGCGAACGCGGGGACCCATATGCCGCGGCCTTTGTTTTGAGAGACGCTGTTCGACGGCCTTCGTGCAATCGCCAACGGCTGTGGTTATGGGTCCCCGCGTGCGCGGGGACGACGTTGAGAGATTATGTGTGTCGCGTCTTGTGGTCGCAATATGCCGCGTCAGATCCCCAGATACGCGGCCTGGACCTGCTTGTTGCCGGCGAGCTCCGCGCTGGTGCCGTGCATGATGACGTTGCCGCTTTCCAGCACATAGGCGCGCGATACCAGCGACAGCGCGCGGCTGACGTTCTGCTCGACCAGCAGGATCGCGGTACCCATCTTGTGGATCTCGCCGATCTTCTCGAAGGTCACGTCGGTCATCACGGGCGCAAGGCCGAGCGAGGGCTCGTCGAGCATCAACAGCCGCGGCTTGAGCATCAGGCCGCGACCGACCGCGAGCATCTGCTGCTCTCCGCCGCTCATGGTGCCGGCGAGTTGCTTGCGGCGCTCGGCCAGCCGCGGAAAGATGCCGTAGACCAGTTCCAGCGTGCGGCTGCGCTCGGCCTTGGCCTTCGGCACGAAGGCGCCGATCTCGAGATTTTCATGCACGGTCATCTCGGGAAAGACCTGGCGTCCCTCCGG
This sequence comes from Bradyrhizobium sp., assembly GCF_035484855.1. Classification (GTDB taxonomy): domain Bacteria; phylum Pseudomonadota; class Alphaproteobacteria; order Rhizobiales; family Xanthobacteraceae; genus Bradyrhizobium. Next base: position 3,562 of record NZ_DATHOP010000043.1, on the reverse strand, counting down.
GACATGGGCGATGCCGAGCTCCGGAATCCGGTGCGGCGGCAGCGATCTCAGATCGATGCCGTCGAATGTGACATTGCCGGATTTGAGTTTCACGAGGCCGGAAATGACGCGCAGCGTCGTGCTCTTGCCGGCGCCGTTGGCGCCCAGCAGGCCGACGGCTTCGCCTTCGCCGATCTCGATCGAGACATCCGATATCGCGGGCACCGAGCCGTAGCTGGCGCTGATGCCTTGTAGCTTGAGCACTCTAGATCTCTCCTGCTGTCGGTGGGTGCACGTAGGAGCCGAGATAGGCGCGGATCACCTCGGGGTTCTCCACGATTTCCTTTGGGCTGCCTTCGGCGATCTTCTGGCCGTGATCGAGCACCACGATGTGGCGCGCGACCGCCATGATCGCGCGCATCACGTGCTCGACGATGACGATGGTGAGCCCGCGTTGCGAGAGTTTGCCGACCAGCGCCACCGCTTGGTCGATCTCGGCGGGATTGAGCCCGGCCATCACCTCATCGAGCAGCAGCAGTTTGGGTTGCGTCGCCAGCGCCCGCGCCATCTCCAGCCGGCGCTGGTCGATGGTGGTGAGGTCCTTGGCCGCGGTCAGCATTCGCGCCGACAGGCCAGTGAACTCGATCGCCTCGCGCGCCATGTCGCGTGCGACAGCGACATGCCTGTCGCGCAAAAACGCGCCGGTCATGACGTTGTCGAGCACCGTCATGGCGCCGAACGGCTTTGCCACCTGGAAGGTGCGCACCAGCCCATGGGCGCAGATGTCATGGGGCTTGAGGCCGGTGATGTCGCGACCGAACGCCGAGACTGAACCGGAGTCCGGCCGGTGAAAACCGGTGATGAGATGAAAGCTCGTGGTCTTGCCGGCGCCGTTCGGTCCGATCAAGGCGAGGGTCTCGTTCTCCCTCACCGTAAAACTAACGTCCTGCACGGCGCGCAGGCCGCCGAAGCGCTTGTTGAGGCCACGTATGACGAGCGCATCTGCCATGGTGTGCCCTTACGCCCGCACCGGCTTGCGGCTGATGCGCCGCCAGGCTTCGCCGAACAGGCCGATCAGCCCGGTCGGTCGCCACAGGATCACCGCCATCAGGATCAGGCTGTAGACGGTGAGCTGCACGCCGCCGATCGAGCTGCCGAGCCAACTCTGCAGCAGGGTCGACGTCGTCTCCAACAGCACCGTGCCGATCACCGGACCCCACAGGGTGCCGATGCCGCCGACGATCGACACCAGCGCCGCTTCGATGGAGATGTTGAAGGAGAACGCGGTCGGGGGATCGATGAAGTAAATGTACTGGATGTAGAAGGTGCCGGCCAATGCGGTGAGGAACGAGCTGATCAGATAGATGTCGCGTTTGATCTTTGGCGCGTTGACGCCGATCGCTTCCGCCGCGTCCTCGTCCTCGCCGATGGCGACGAGGTAGTAGCCCATCCAGGAGCGTTCGATCGCCCAGGTAATCGCGAGCCCGAGCAGGAGCAGGCCGAGCACGACATAATAATAAGACGCCTTGGTCTCGAACTGCATCATCAGCGGCGCGCTGCCGAGATTGGGAATCGTGGTGCCCTCGGCGCCCCAGGCCAGATCGCGGAATTTCAGGAAGATAAGCATCAGCGCTTGCGCCGTCGCGATCGTTGCGATGGTAAAATAGGGACCGCGCAGGCGAAAGCACAGCCAGCCGATCGGCAGGCTCGCCAGCATGGCGACCACGCCGCCGGCGATCATGCCGATCCAGGGCGAGATGCCGAAATCGATCTGCAAGATGGTCGAGGTGTAGGCGCCCAGCCCGAAATAGGCGGCGTGCCCCAGCGAAAGCTGCTTGGCATAGCCGCCCATCAGGTTCCAGGCGACGCCGATGAAGGAGAACAAGAGGATGCGGATGAAGATGTCGATCGCAAACGAGCTTGTGACGACCAGCGGCAAGGCGATGACAACCGCGATCCCGATCGCCAGCAAGATGAGGTTGCGGGTGTGGAGGCGCTGCGTGGTCATCGCGCTTTGCCTCCAAGCCCGGTGGGTTTAATGGCGAGGGTCAAAAGCAGCAGCGCGAACACCACGATCAATCCGGAGTCGGCGCCGATATATTGAATGCCCAGGGACTCGGCGACCCCCATCAACAGACTGGCGATGAGCGCGCCCAGCACATTGCCGAGCGTGCCCATGACCACGGCGACGAAGGCCATCAGCGTGAAGACCTGACCTACGAAAGGATAGGCCGAATAGAACGGCATCAGCAGCGAGCCGGCGGCGCCGGCCAGCGCCAACGCGATGCCGAGCGCGACGCAGAACACGCGGTTGGGGTTGATGCCCATCAGCATCGCCACGTCGCGGTTTTGCGCCGCCGCCCGCATCGCCTTGCCGAGATCGGTGGTGTGCAGGAACACCCAGAGCGCGGCGCTCAGCAGCATCGCGACGACGAAGGCGATCAGTTTGGCGACGGGAATGTAGAGGCCCGCGACATGAAACGCGGCGTCGGAATAGGAGGTATGGACGGTGCGATAGTTCGCCGTGAACAGCATCAGCGCGAGATTGAGCAGCAGCAGCGACAGCGCAAAGGTGAGAAAAATCTGCGGCATGTCGTTTGGCCCCAGCACCCGGCGGATCAGGAAATGCTGGATCAGGACGCCCATCACGAACAGCACCGGCATGGTCACGAACAGCGACAGCAGCGGATCGACGCCGAACTGGTTGGCGAGAAAGAAGGAGATGTACATCCCGATCATCACGAATTCGCCCTGGGCGAAATTGACGATCTTGACGACGCCGAAGATCAGCGTGACGCCGATGCTGACGAGGGCGTAAATCCCGCCGATGAGCAGGCCGTTGATCACGGCCTGGGCCACTGTCTCCCACATCGTATTGGCCGGCTCTAGATTTTCATCAGCGGCGCACGGGCGTCTTCCTTCGGGAAGACGCTGGCGAGGTCGCCGTTTTGCCACTGCACGCCGACCGGGTGTCCGTAGATGTTCTTGCCGTCGGGTCCGAACTTGACCTTGCCGCCGGGGGCCATCGCCGCATAGCCGGAAGATACATCGAGCGTAGACAGCGCTTCCCGGACCTTCTGTGGATCGGCGGAGGCTGCGCGCTCCAGCGCGTCCGCCAGCATGAAGGTCTGCGCGACCAGGCCGCCGGCATATTCGAATGCGAAATCGCCGGTGCGCTTCTTGAATTCTGCGTTGACCTTCTGTGCGTTGTCGCTGACGTCATGGTTCCAGTGCGCGACGCCTTGCAAGCCTTCGGCGAGCTTGCCGACATTCTTGTAGAAGTCCGGAATGACGAAGCCGCCGGAGCCGCCGTTGATCGAAACGTTGAGGCCGAACTGCTTGACGGTCCGCACGATCAAAATGAGGTCGTTCAGGTAAGAAACCGAGAACAGCGCATTGGCGCCCGAGGACTTGACCTTGTTGATCAAGGGGCTCGCGTCGGTAAATCCAGCCGAATAGGGCTCGAACATCACGATCTCGACGCCCTCGCCCGGCGCCAGTTCCTTCAGGCCGTTGGAGGTCGAGGTGCCGAACGCGGTGTTTTCAAAGATCACGGCCACTTTCGGCTTGTCGCCGACGAGCT
>NZ_DATHOP010000042.1:0-10097 GCF_035484855.1 Bradyrhizobium sp. | reverse complement strand
GCCGAGAGTGGACTGAGTCCGTGCCCCATGATGCCTTTTTGGAAATCTATGAGGACCAGTGCGGTCGTCTTGGGATCGAGTTCAAGCATGGTTTTTCGCCTGTTGGGTTGACGTTCGGTGTTTCAGCTGCGTTAATTGAGTACATACTCACATAACACGATAATTGAGCATGCCCTCAACTATGTCAAGACCTAGTGAAGTTCCGCAAGCGAGGACGCCGCAACGGCGCAACGGGAAACTGCGTGTCGCCGCCATATTGAAGGCGGGTGCCGCCGTCATCGCCGAGAAGGGTTATGAGGCGGCGACGATGGCCGAGATCGCCGCAAGGTCGAGCACCAAAATTGGTTCGCTCTATCGTTTCTTTCCCAACAAGGAAGTCCTGGCGAATGCGTTGATCGCGCATTACCACGAGGGCGTTCACGACGCCTTCGATGAACTTGATTCCAGAATTCAATCGCTATCCATCTCCGCGCTCGCTGATTTTTTGCTGGATCTGATGGTCGATCTCCACAAGGGGGCAGGGCCGACGATGAAACGATTGTTGGAAATTCCCGAAGTTTTGTCGGTGAAGCGCGGTGAATTCAGCAGATCCATTCACAAGCATATCGTCCGGACATTGACGCTGCGCAGCCCGGGACTGACCTCCGACAAGGCGCAAGACATGGCCGTCGTAATACTCGGCAATATGAAGACGATGGCAGCTTTCTCGGACCTTGCAGACCAAAGCGTTCGTCCGGGGGCCATCGAAGAATTGCGCGAGATGACCCGGATTTATCTGAAAAGCAGGCTGAAGACGAAGTCAGTTTGATTGGGTCTTGTGACCTCCTTACCAGACCGCGGAAATTACGATGGTCGTCCTCGCACCGAGCGGCCCGCCAATGAGCCGACGAGTCTACCTAAGCCATCTCGATATGCCCAAGGGAGACTTCCGGTATTGGCACGAAACGGAAGTGGCCGGATGTTCCCTCAGAGTCCGCTGTTGGGGGACCAGCGGAAGTCGCATTTCATGACTGTGACTTCCGATTTTGACCCAAAGCGGCCGTGGCACGCGGCCCGCCGCATCCAGATGATCCGGCCATGGTTAAGGCGAGTGGACGCCTTGAGCCGAAGCTCGATAAACTCAGCGAACCCGCATAGGTATCTGCCAAGGCCAATTGCAAAAGCAACGGAAACACGCACATGCAGGACCTTACCGGACGGACAGCCTTCGTCACCGGAGCAGCATCAGGCATCGGATTAGGGATCGCCACGGCGCTATCGCATGCCGGGGTGAATGTCATGTTATGCGACATCGAGGAAGAGGCGTTAGCAACGGCTGTAGCGAAATTGAAACTTACCAACGCCGACGTTGACGGCGTGAGAGCGGATGTATCGCTTAAAGCAGACATCCAAGCCGCAGCGGATGCCACCGTGTCGCGCTACGGAAAAGTCCATATTCTGGTCAACAATGCGGGGGTCGCCGGCGGCCGGGGTTATGGTCATTGGACAGATGCGGGTTGGAATTGGGTTCTCGACGTCAATCTGATGTCGGTGATTTGGGGCATCGAGATTTTCGGTCCGCTGATCGAGGCGCACGGCGAAGGAGGGCAAGTTGTTTCCACGGCGTCCGTCTTCGGGCTGATCGCTGGAGGAAGTCCGCAGTATGATGTGACCAAATATGGAGTGGTGGCTCTGTCCGAAGGACTGCGTAAGGCGCTCGCGCCGCGGAAAATCGGGGTATCCGTCCTGTGTCCGGGCGTTGTCCGCACTCAGATCTTTAATTTTCGTCGCAACGTGCCGCAGCGGATCGTCGAGAAGATCGGCAGTCCGCCGACGGAGGGACCGATCGCCGATATTGTCAAGGCACTCCAGGAGCGGATCAACAAATTTGGCATCGATCCTCTCTATGTCGGCGAGCTGGTACGCGAGGCAATCGAAAATGACTGGCCCTACATCTTCACCGACACCGAGCACGAGGCCTTCATCGAGCAGCGCTTCGCCGCGATCAAGCAGGGCTTCGACCGCATCCGCGGAAGGACGCCGCGGCGCTAGCTTATCGCAGTCTGCTCACGGCCGCTTTTGGCACAAACCCGACATGACGCAATGTCCGATTTGAGTCCGTTATGCGAGCAACAGCGGACATCGCTTAGCCGGCCGTATTTAGCTTGAGGCACGGGGGCGACGGCCGTTGCTCCGGCCACGCCACGGATCGCGCTCGTCAACCGCGCTCTGCCAATCCGCGACGTCGCTTTCAAACCAACATCTCCTGTTTGCCGAAATGTAGGCCGACCGCGAAACGCGGACTTTTTTCGAGTCAGTAAAGCGTTGTCCTGGAAATCGGGATGAGCGCCAAAACTTGTTCTTCATTCAACATGCGGCGAAGCGCGGATTTTTTCGATGCGCCGTTATCCGGTTCCCCGCGGCGCGCTTGATCGGTGATCGCGAGCGCGTCGCTTCTAGGCCGATCCTATCGTGGTGACGAAGCTCATCCGATCGCCGGCCCGCAGACAGGCGACGCGCACAATCCGGGCCACGGCCCAGGCTGGCTGCAGCGGCCTCAGGCTGATGACCGAGCCGTCCGGCCGCTCCGCGAGGTGCACGCCGCCGGAGACGATATCCGGCTGGCCTTCGATCGACAGGCTGAAACCGGCATCCCGGCCGAAGGCCAGAACAAGGCCATCTGTTGAGCCGGCGTCGGCCGGTAGACTGATCCGCGTCACCGCAAGCCTGTCCTCGATTGCATACGCCGTGATCGTTTCGCCGGCGCCGTCAAGTTTGGTGATACACAGCATTCCGTCGCCGCCACGCGCCGTCACCCGGTAGGTCGTCTCGTCGTCATCGTGCTGAAGAACCCATTCGGCGCCGACATCGAGACGATCCGGCGTTTTCAGCAGCCTTGCGCTGACCGTTCCGGACCGGATGGCCCCCATGGAATGACGTTCCGTGAAGTATCCCTCATGGGCGACGAATGGCCCGGCGCGAATCTTTTCAGGCACAGGGTATTCAACACCGTCGATCGTTACTTTCGTTCGCGGACCGGCGAGCGTGGTCGCGCCGCGCCACATCAGCGGCAAGGCGCTGCCGGCGGAATGTCCGCCGGGATCGGACAATCCGCCACGTTTGACATCGGGTTGACCGGCGCTGACCATGTCAAGAGCGACGCGCTCACCTGCCTGCGACCGAAATTCCAACCGCGCCCGCCGCCCCTCGGCCAATGATTCCAACTCCGAATCGATCTGACGGCGATAACACTCCCGATCACTCCCGCGATGCGCGGCAAGTAGCGCGTCGTCATTGACGTAGTCGATCTGCGTCTGGTCGTGCCGCGTGATGATCGCGCGGATGGAATTTCCACGATCGGTCCGAACCTGGATCATGGCTTCGACGGCCTCGTATTTCGGGTGGCCCTTGAAGAAAGCCATGACGTGCAGATCGTCCCGGCGAAAGCGCAGCGGGAAAGGCTGCAGAACGCCTGCGGGCATCAACAGTGCGGCTCCGATATCGAGCGAATGGGTCATATAAAAACTCAGCGATGCGCGCTCAGATCGGTGATGACAAGCGCGTCGCCATTCAGCGGATTGAGCGGATCGCGCGCGTAGCGCAGCGTCTCGAACCGCATCGCCCGGGCATCGACCATCAACAGCCGTCCGACCAGGCCCTCGCCGAAGCCGACGATTTCGCGGATCGCCTCCAGCGCCATCATCGATCCCAGGACGCCAGCGAGCGCACCCATCACGCCGGCCTCGGCGCAGGCCGGCACCGTCCCGGGCGGCGGTGCTTCCGGAAACAGGCAGCGATAGGTCGGGTTGAACTCGCCGGCCTCGTTCTTCTCGTGGGCGCGGATCGTGGTCAGCGAGCCGTCGAACTGGCCCAGCGCGGCCGTGATCAGCGGTTTTTCGGCAAGGAAACAGGCATCCGACACCAGATAACGGGTTTCGAAATTGTCCGAGCCGTCGAGCACCAAATCGTAGCTGCCGATCAGTTCCATCGCATTGCCGGCATCGAGCCGCGTGGCATGCGCCGCGAAGCGGACGTGGGGATTGAGCGCATGAATCCGCTCAGCCGCGGTGTCCGCCTTGCGTCGGCCGATATCCGGCGTTGCGTGGATGATCTGCCGCTGCAGGTTGGACAGCGAGACGATATCGTCATCGACCACGCCGAGCGCGCCGACGCCGGCAGCCGCCAGATACATCAGCGCCGGCGCGCCGAGGCCGCCGGCGCCGATCACCAGCACGGACGCTTCCTTCAACGCCGCCTGGCCCGGGCCGCCGACCTCGCGCAGCACGATATGACGGGCGTAGCGTTCGAGTTCGTCGGCACTCAGCATGGCGCGATTGAATCCCGCAGTTGCGCCGCGCACTCGCCGTCATTGCGAGCGCCAGCGAAGCAATCCATACGCAGCGCAGCAAAACGGAGCAATGGATTGCTTCGCCGCTTCCGCCTTCGCTCGTTGAGCTCGGGCGGACAAGTCGCGTCTCGCAATGACCGATGTTTTGCCATCCCTTGCTGAACCCCGGACCCGTTGTTGCCGACCAAGCAGATGTGCTTAATTGCGCCGACGTCAATGACCCCGAGACTTCTCATGAGATCGATGCTGGCGGCAACATTGATATTGGTGGCCGCAGGCGTCTCCGCCCATGCGCAGATGACGGCGCCCACCACCGCCGGCAGCAAGCCCAAGGCGGTCGCGACCGTTCCGATCCGGCCCGGGTTGCAGACCCCCGCCGATACCGCCAACGCCATGGCGCAGGCCGAGCGGCTGGCGATCCAGTCGGATCTCGCCTGGGTCGGCCAGTACAACGGCGCCATCACCGGCGACGTCAGCGAGCGCATGGTCGCGGCGATCAAGGAATTCCAGAAGCAACGCGGGGGCAAGCAGACCGGCGTGCTCAATCCGCAGGAGCGTAGCGTGCTGGCGGAAACCGCGCGGCGGCGGCAGGACAATGTCGGCTGGAAGATCGTCACCGAGGCCGGCACCGGCGCCCGGCTTGGCGTGCCGACAAAACTGGTGCCGCAGCAATCCTCCGACGCCAATGGCGCCAAATGGACCTCCCCCACCGGCACCATCCAGATCCAGCTGGCGCGGCGCAAGCAGGCCAACCCGACCAGCGCAAAGCTCGCCGAGCAGGAGAAGAAGGAACCCGCCGGCCGCGCGATCGACTATACCGTGGTGAAACCGGATTTCTTCGTGCTGTCGGGCATGCAGGGCCTGAAGAAATTTTACCTGCGCGGCACCTTCAAGGGCGACGAGGTCCGCATCCTGACCATTCTCTACGACCAGGCCACCGAAGGCACCGTGGAGCCGGTGGTGATCGCGATGTCGAGCGCGTTCAACCCGTTCCCATCAGGCAGCGGCCCGCCGCCGCGCAAGACCGTCGAATACGGCACCGGCGTGGTCGTCAGCGACGACGGCGCGATCGTGGCCGACCGCGAGATCACCGACGGGTGCCTGGCAATCACCATCGGCGGCTTCGGCAGCGCCGATCAGGTCGCCGATGACAAGGACCACGGCCTGGCGCTGTTGCGCATTTACGGCGCACGCGGATTGAAACCGCTGGGCTTGAGCAATGGCGCGGCGAAATCCACCGTCGACCTCTTCGGCATCGCCGATCCGCAAAATCAGGGCGGCGGCTCGGCTGCCAGCAGCGTCAAGGCAGCGGCGGCGCAGATCGGCGGCGACGGCGACGTCGCGCTGTCGCCGCCGCCGGCGCTCGGCTTTTCCGGCGCGGCCGCGCTCGATGCCGACGGCAAATTCGCCGGCATCGCGCTGTTGAAGCCGGCGCTGGTCGCAGGACCGGCGACCGCCACGCCCGCCGCACAGGCGGTGCTGGTATCGGCCGACACGGTGCGGGAGTTTCTGAAGACCAACGACGTCAACGCTTCCGGCGGATCGGCGGATGCAAAGGCTTCCGTCGTGCGCGTGATCTGCGTGCGGAAATAGGCGAGCGGCTACCAGCGCCGTCCCCAGCCCCAGCCGTAATAGCCGTAATAGTAGGGATAGGGCCTGTAATAGGGTCCATAGCCATAATAGACCGGCGGCCCGGCGACATAACCAGGCCTTGGGCCATATTCGGGTGGGCCGATGTTTTCGACCATCTCGTCGCCCCCGGGCCCGCGCGGCGGCGGCCGGCGCGCTGCCATACCGACGTTGCGGGCGATGACGAAACCGTCCTTGCCGTCCAGTGACGCCTCACACCATCCGTTGGTGCACTTGCCGACCTCGATGGTGGTCCCCTTCGGAATCAGGGTCAGCACTTCGCTGTCAGTGCCGGGCGACTTCCTCAAGTTCGTTTCGCCAGTGGTAACGATCGGCTTGGCCATTGCGCAAGCCGCTGACAGGAGTGTGAAGATTGCGACCGATGCCGCGACCCGTACGAGACTCATGGCAGACCCCTTTTTCCTTCTCTGAATTCGTCGCCCAGACGCGATTTAACTCCAGGAGGGTGCGGGCATTCAAGACCTCGCCTGTTCAAAATAGCCTTCAACGGCAGGGCTTATGTTTCAATTGATTGCCAAGCCGACCCGTCCGGAAGCTCAAGTTGCCGTACGGAGGCTCGCGCATGCTCACCTCAGGCTGAACCGGACGCCTGCCCGCGCGAGGCCGCCGGCCAGGCCGATCGGCGTGCCGTCGGCGCGCCAGCAGGCGGCGCCGGTGAGCCGGCCGTCATCGCCGAACTGGATCGCGTTCATGCCGCCGGCAACCGTCGGCATCGCCACTACCTCATGGCCGATCGACCTCAGTTCGGCCCGGACCGCTTCCGGAATCGCCCGTTCGACCTCCAGCGCGTTGCCTTCGGTCCAGACCCGTGGCGCTTCGACCGCTTCCTGCAGGCTCATGCCATGATCGATCAGGTTGAGCAGCGCCTGTAGCGCGCTCGGAAAGATCCGCTTTCCCCCGGGTAGCCCAAGCGCGTAGGCGAGCTTGCCGTCGCGCAGCGCCATCACGGGCGACATCGAAGTCGTGACGCGCTTGCCCGGAGCCAGCGATAGCGCATGGCCGGGTCGGGGATCGTACAGGTTCATGTAATTGTTCGGGACAGTGCCGAGGCCGGGAATCAGGATCTTGGCGCCGAACAGATTGTTGATGGTCTGCGTGGTCGCGACCACGTTCCCAAACGCATCGGCCGCGGTCATGTGGGTGGTGTGCGCGCCCTCGAGCTGCGCCACGCCCGCACCCCATTTTTGCGCGCGCTTTGGGTCGATGGCGCGGCGTCGCTCACTGGCGTAATCCTTTGAGGTCAGCCGTTCCACCGGCACGCCGACAAAATCCGGGTCGCCACTGGCGGCCGCGCGGTCGGCAAAGGCAATCTTCAGCACTTCGGCCAACAGATGGATCGTCGCCGGCGTGCCGAAGCCGAGGGCGGCGATGTCAAAACCCTCGAGAATATTCAGCATCTGCGCGATGTGCACGCCGGAAGCCGCGGGCGGCGGCGGACCGAGGATCGCCCAGCCGCGATAATCGGCCCGGATCGGCGAACGTTCGACCGTTTTGTAAGAGGTGAGGTCTTCGCGGCTGACAAAGCCGTCATGCGCCTTCATATAATCGACGAGAACGTCGCCGAGCGGACCGTGATACAGCGCCGCCTCGCCGTGGCGCGAGATAGTGGTCAGCGTCTCCGCATATTCCGATTGCACCACGCGGTCGCCGGCCTTCAGCGGCGTTCCCTCGGGCAGATAGATCGCCGAGATCGCCTTGTCCTTCAGCATCGCCTGCGCGCCGTCGACGATGCATTCGTGCAGATAGGGCGTCGCTAGAAAGCCGCGCGAGGCATGCTTGATCGCGGGCTGCATGACATCGGCGAGTGATAGGGTGCCGAATCGTTGCAGCGTCTCGCACCAGGCTTTCAGCGAGCCCGGTACCGCGACCGCCTTCGGGCCGTTGAGGTTTTCGTCGCCGATGGTGTCGAACACGTCATGCGCCGAACCCGGCTTCGAGCGATAGGTATCCGGCCGCACCGCCAGCGGGACCGTGCTCTGGCCGTCGATGAAGCGGTGGCTGCCGTCGCTGAGCCGGATATGCGCCATGCCGCCGCCGATGATCCCGACCATCATCGGCTCGACCACGGTCAGCGTGAACAGAGTCGCGATCGCGGCATCGATAGCGTTGCCGCCGGCGGCGAGCATCTCCGCACCCGCGCTCGATGCCAGCGGATGATTGCTGACCACCATGCCGCGGCTGCCCGACGCGGGCTGCTTCCGGCACTCGAACGTGGTGGCCGTGCGATCGCGCCAATTAGCGGTCATGGAGTATCACCCTCTATCTCTGCACGCGGCGATGCATAACATCCCGTGTTCACCGGCGGAAACTGTTTGAGCTACGGCCCAGCCAGCTTTCGCGGGTCACTCTCCATCTTTCCGATTTCGTCTGGCCATTGTGATGCGGGAGCTCGATGTAGCCGACGAATTCGGCGCCGGTCTTTTGCTTGACCCGGCGTGAGGCCACATTGGAAACAGCGTTGCTGACGTAAAAGCTTTCGACACCGAGCGTTCGGAAGGCAAAATCGTTCACGGCTGCGATGGCCTCGGTCATCAACCCTTTGTTCCAGTAGGGCTCCGCGAGCCAGAATCCGCGATTGCCTGTAGGTTGGTCCGGCTTGGGGGTAAAGCGAATGTTTCCTATCGCTTCGCCGTCACCGGATTTTAGAGCCAGCACCCATTGATAGATTTCCTCGCCCGCGGCGATCTTTTCCAATTGCTGCCGGATAAAGGGCTCCGCACCGTCATCGGGATAGGGCCACGGTACCACGAAGGGCAGGTTCTGGATGATGTTCCAATTGTTGAAATGGCGCTGGATCGCCGGCGCGTCCGAAAGCGCCAGCGGCCTCAAGATCAGTCGCCTGGTCTGAATGTTCGGAGTGTCCATCGGCTTTTCATCACGGCGCGCGTGCGCATCCTATCGTCATTTGTCCATGCCGCGCATCACTTCTGGCATTTCGGGCACCAGAAGGTCGAGCGGCCGTTTTGCGTAAATCGCCGCACGATGCCGCCGCAGCCCGCGGTCTGGCATTTCTCGCCTTCGCGGTCATAGACCTGAAACGAGTGCTGGAAATAGCCGAGTTCGCCCGAGGTCTGGCGGTGATCGCGCAGCGACGAGCCGCCGGCCTTGATCGCCTGGTTCAGCACCGCGTGGATCGCTCCCAGCAGACGTTTGGCATGATCCGTGGGTTCGCCTTTTTTGGTCGCCAGGGTCGCGGCCAGCCGTCGCGGCGACAGCTGCGCGCGATACAGCGCCTCGCAGACATAGATATTGCCGAGCCCCGCGACCACGCGCTGGTCGAGGAGCGCCGCCTTCAGGCTGGTCTTCTTGTTGGCGCATGACTGCGCCAGCATTTTTGCATCGAATTCATTGCCGAGCGGTTCGGGGCCGAGGCCGCTCAGGAGCGGCTCATCCTCGAACGCTTTGCGGGCAATGATCTTCATGTAGCCGAACCGCCGCGGATCGTTAAAGACCACCGCGGCACCCGACGACATGTGAAACACCACATGGTCATGGGTGCGATCTTCGCTGCGCGCGTGGTGGAATTGGCCCGGCGTTGTCTGATTTTCATTCTTGATGACGCGAAACGAGCCCGACATGCCCAGATGCATCAAGAGCACGTCACCCGACTCGAGGTCAGCCATCAGGTATTTGGCGCGACGGCCCAAACCAGTCACGGTCTGGCCTTCCAGCCGCGCGGCGAAGTCCTTCTGGAAGGGAAACCGCAGGTCTTTGCGCCGGGTCTCGGCCTTGATGATTTTTGAACCCTCCATGACGGGCTGCAGGCCGCGGCGGACAGTCTCGACTTCAGGTAATTCGGGCATGCGCGGCATTCACCTTGAGGGGCTGACGTGATAGCGCCATTGCGGCTGGCGCGCTATGGTCCGGCAGTCGCGAGTTTGAGGGCGTAAAGACATGAATCAGCCTGACGAAACCACGCATTTCGGCTTCAGGGAGGTGCCGTTAGGGGACAAACAGACGCTGGTAAACGACGTCTTCCGCAGCGTGGCACAGCGTTACGACCTGATGAACGATTTGATGTCGGTCGGCCTGCACCGGGTCTGGAAAGACCTGATGATCAACGCGCTCAACCCGCCGCGCAGCGATGCGCCGTTTGCCCTGCTCGACGTCGCCGGCGGCA
>NZ_DATHOP010000041.1:0-53191 GCF_035484855.1 Bradyrhizobium sp. | reverse complement strand
GCGCGGTGCCGGTATCGCAGGTATTTCCGGGCTTGCCGTTCCGGCTGAACTCTTCATCATCGAATCCATCGGATTTTCCGCGACCCCGACGCTGCGGAAAGGCCACGAGCCAACCCCGGCTGTTGAGAAAATCGGCGATTTCGAGCGAGGCCCAGCTTTGCCTGGCAAGCTCGGGCGTCGGAGTTCCGCCGGTCGAGCCATGATTGAACACCGCAAGCGGAAACGGCCCCGGCCCTGGAGGCTTGAAAATCACCGTCTCCAGCCGGACCGGATTGCCATCTTCGACCAAATCCGTTTGCAGCAATTCGGATGTACCGCGGGACCAGGCGACGACCGCACCGGGTTTGGTCAGCGAAGCCAGGTCCGTTCTGCTCATCGCCGCACGGGCGATCCGGCTGCCCTTGAAGAAGGCCTTCAACTGCCCTTCGTCATCCATCTCGTAGGTCGCGATGAACGCCGGTCTCGTCACGGTGAGCGTGCGCCCGGACACCACCGCGTCCAATCGCCACCAGCTCGCCGGCGCGCCGGTATAGGGATTGTCGGCCTCGGCATAAACAACGCCGGCTGCGCCATCCTCGCCGATGCGTTCGACCAGCAGGATATGCTTGAAGGCGCCATTCCATGCCCCGGTCCACACCCCGCTCCAGCGCCGCTGCAGGTCGGTGGCGGATTTCGCAACAGAGGCCACGCTGGCGTCCGCGGGAAGCGATACGCCATCAATGACGAGATCAGCGCCTCTCGCGGCCGGCGCTGCCATCATCAGCGTCAATTGGAAAGCGATGAGGAGATAGCGAAGCATCGACCCATCACTACATGGGCCACGTACAACTGGGAAGCCCGGCGCAATACCCGGTGAGCGACAGCCCAACAAAAAAGCCCGGTCCTGCGACCGGGCCTTGATTGTCTTTCCGACCTGTTGGCCGTCTTACGCCGCCTCGTCCGCGACCGCGGCATCGTCGCCTTCGGTGTCGGAATCCGCATCGGCTTCACCTTCGGCCTCGACTTCCGTCTCCGCCTTGGCGCCGCGGCGCGGGCTTTTGGCGAGCTGGCTTTCGATTTCCTTGACGGCTTCGGTTTCGGTCACGTGCTGCACGACGGCGATTTCACGCGACAGCCGGTCGAGCGCCGCTTCATAAAGCTGGCGTTCGCTGTAGGACTGTTCGGGCTGCGATTCCGAGCGATAGAGATCGCGCACCACTTCGGCGATCGCGACGATGTCTCCGGAATTGATCTTGGCTTCGTATTCCTGGGCCCGGCGCGACCACATCGTGCGCTTGACGCGGGCGCGGCCTTTCAGGGTTTCCAGCGCGCGCTTGACCAGCGCCGGCTCCGACAGCTTGCGCATGCCGACATTGGCGACCTTGGCGGTCGGCACCCGCAGCGTCATCTTGTCTTTCATGAAATTGATCACGAACAGCTCAAGCTTGGCGCCGGCGATCTCCTGGTCCTCGATGGCCAGGATTTGGCCCACGCCGTGGGCGGGATAGACCACGAATTCGTTGGTCTTGAAGCCCTGGCGCTGGGTCAGGACCTTCTTCGGCTCCTCGATACGCGGCGCGGCAGCCACGGGCTTGGCGGCCGGTTTGACGGCGGCGACCGGCTTGTGCGCGACAGGCTTGTGCGCAGGGGCCTTGGCGACGGTTTTCGGGGCAGTCTTGCTGACGGAAGTCTTGGCAGAAGTCTTGGGAGCGACCTTCGAGGCATTGGCCTTCGAACCCGTCGCTTTCGCGGCAGTTTTTGCAGTCTTGTTTGGCATTGCGCTTCTTTTGTTTTTCGAGGGTTTTGCAGCCGAGGCCTTGGTGGCGGCCCGGGCATCGCGGGCACGGCCCCTGGTTGCACCGCGGCTGGCCGCGGCAGCTTTCTTGGAGACCTTGGAAACACTCTTTTTACGCGTTTTCTGTGACACAGCCTGTGCGCGGAACTGCCACGCCCCTGTTCGATGGTTTTCACGGGAACCCATAGGGGCCCTGAGCGGGCTGACGGATTCGGCTAATAATGTGCCCAATATAGCACATTTTCCGCAAAAATCAATGATTTACGCCCTGTGGCGGGCGTTTGGGCGGGGTTTTGGCCACATACCGGGAACAGGGTTAAGTCGAAACCGGTTCCCGGTCAGTCGCCCTCGCCCGGCTTCGGAGAAAAATATTTCTCGAACTTGCCCTCCTCGCCCTCGAAATCCTTGGCGTCGGGCGGGGACTCTTTCTTCTGGGTGATATTCGGCCAGCTCTTGGCGTATTCAGTGTTCACCTCGAGCCACTTCTCCATGCCCGGTTCGGTGTCCGGCTTGATGGCGTCGGCCGGGCATTCAGGCTCGCATACGCCGCAATCGATGCATTCGTCGGGATGGATGACCAGCATGTTTTCGCCCTCGTAGAAGCAGTCCACCGGACAGACCTCGACGCAGTCGGTATATTTGCATTTGATGCAGGCTTCAGTGACGACGTAAGTCATCCAGAACTCCGAAACGGATCGATTTCGAGTGGTTTGCGTAGCGCAGGAACCCTCTAGCCGCAAGGGAAGCACGGCGCTCTTGGCAAGCGTTTTTGAGCGGTTATCTGCCGCCTGAAATGCAGCTTGCAGATAGTTATTCCCTCGGCCCCTGCAAATCGTCGTACAGCACGCGGGCAGCCGGCGCGTCGCCCCGCCGCTCGGAAAATCCCTTGATCCTGAGCACGCGGACGCTGCGATCGAGCCCGATCGTCAGCACGTCGCCGGCCTTCACGCTGTGACCGGGCGCGGTCTCGCGCACGCCGTTGATGCGGACATGGCCGGCCTCGACCAGGGCGGCGGCGCTGGTGCGCGCCTTCACCACGCGCGCGTGCCACAGCCATTTATCGAGACGCTGGCGTTCCAATCGACACCACAATCTCCGTCATCCTGAGGTGCTCGCCGCCTTCGGCGAGCCTCGAAGGATGACTATCCCCACGGTCCATCCTTCGAGGCGCGCAAGTCAGCGGCGCAATTGCGCCGCCGAGCGCACCTCAGGATGACGGTTCGCTCACAACCATACCAGTTCAGCCATCCTTGCGGCCGGCGGTGAGTTGCTCTTTCAGCGCCGCGAGTTTGGCAAAGGGCGAATTGGGATCGACCGGACGGTCGCGCTCGCGCGGCGCAGCGGTCGTGGCATATTGGCGGTGCGACGGCCCGCTCTCGCGGCCGCCCTTGTCGCGATCGCGGCCCTTGTCGCGGCCGCCATGGTCGCGGCCAGGCTTGTCGCGGTTGCCTCCGAACTTGTCGCCGTCGCGGCCCTTGTCGCGATCCTTGCCTTCAAAGCGCTCGCGGGAGGGGCGGCCCCGGTCCTCGCGCGGTTCACGAACCGGCGCGGCGTCGGCTGGCGCGCCCTCCGCGGGGACGGCTGCGACCGCGTCCGCCGGCGCGTCGGGACGGGGCTTTCTGAACTCGTTCTGACGCTCGCGCCGTCCGCGCCGGTGCCGTTCGGCCGCTGCGGGCGCGCCGCCTTCGCCTGACGCGGCGGCGGGTTCGGCGCCTTCGGCGGGACGCCCGTGGTGACGCTGACGGCTGCGATCGGGACGGGGCCGGCGTTCTTCCGAACGGCCGCCGGGGCGCCAGACTTCCACCATTTCGGGAACTGCCGGCGTCTCGGGCGCGGCGGCAGCCGCTTCTACCGGGGCGGCGTCGGAAGCAGCGGCCTCTGCTGGCACCGCTTCGGTCGCGGCGACTTCCACTGGCGCCGCATCGGTAGCCGCCTCGGTGGCGTCGACCGCTTCGATCTCCGCGGCTGCTTCAACTTCCGCCTGCGCCTCGGCCTCCACGGCTTCGACCGGGCTCATCGGCTCCGGTTGCGCCTCGATCGCCGCCGGCTCGCCTTGCGGTTCAACGGCGGTGGGCGCGGGTTCTGTTGCGACGGCCGCAGGCTCGCTCTCGGGCACGTCGACCGAGAACGCGATGTCCGGCAACAAGGTCGCCGACGGGGCTGCGCTGTCTTCGGTGGCCTGCGGCGCCTGGCCGGCCTGCGGCGCATCGGGGTTAGCGTCAGCGGCCACTGGTGTCTCCGAGGCCGGTGCCTCGGTCACCGCCGGCTTCGGCGGCAGCGGCGGGCGCTTTTCCATGCGGTAGCCGAGCGCGCGCAGCACCGAGGCGAAGTCCTCGCCGGCCGATCCCGTCAGCGAGGTCATCGCCTGCGTCACCACGAAGCCGCGGCCGTCGAACGCGCCGGCGGGCTTTGCACCGGGCGAGGTTTCGCGCCACGCCAGCGCGGGGCGAATGAGATCGGCCAGCCGCTCCAATATGTCGACCCGCACCGCGCGCTCGCCGCATTGCCGGTAGCCCAGCACGCGATAGGCATCGCGCGGCAGCGTCTTGTCGACCGGAAACGAGGTGCGCCCCGATCCCGCCAGATGCTGCGCGCCCGATAGCGCCGACATGTCGACATTGTCGTGCTTTTCGGCCCACAGCAGCGAGGCCAGCGACCGCGCCGCGGGTTTCAACAGCGCCGGGAAATAAATGTGATAGGCCCCGAAGCGCACGCCGTATTTGCGCAACGACGCCCGCGACGGCTGGTCGAGATCCTTCATCTCGGCCGAAATCTTCGAGCGCTCCAGCACGCCGAGCGACTCGATCAGCTGGAACGCGATGCCGCGCGCGATTCCTGTGATGTCTTCGGCCTTGTGGAGGTCGAACAAGGGCAGAAGCAGCTTTTCGATATGCGTCTTCAGCCACAGCTCGAGCCGGGTTTGCACGGCTTCGCGCGGCGCGCCGGAGAGCCGATCGTCGGAAATGATGCGCAGCCGCGGATGCAGGCTGTCGTCGGCCGCGACCAGTTTGGCTACCGCATCGCCGGTCCAGCGGATGGTGCCGTCTGACGTCAGCACGAACGCATCGTCGGGGGCGGCGCTAAGCTTCTCGGCGCGCGCGTCGATCTCGCCGGCCAGCGCTTTGAGCGCGGTCGCCTGCAGCGCCTTGGCGTCGGAGCCCGCTTCAGCGGCGTCTGGCGCAAAGGTAAATCCGTCGAGCCGGCCGATCACATGGCCCTCGACGGTGACTTCGCCGGTCTTGCCGATTTCGGTATTCAAAACGCTGTTCTCCCGCAGGCGGCGCATCAATACACTGGTACGGCGGTCAACGAAACGCTCCGTGAGCCGTTCGTGCAGTGCATCGGACAATTTATTTTCAACTTCCCGGGCAATTTGCTGCCAATGGTCGGGATCGGCCAGCCAGTCCGGCCGGTTGGCCACGAAGGTCCAGGTGCGGATTTGCGCGATCCGGCCCGATAGCGTGTCGATATCGCCGTCGGCGCGGTCGGCCTGGTCGACCTGGGCGGCAAACCAGGCGTCGGGGATGCGGCCTTTCTTCATCAGGAATTCAAACAAAGTGGTGACCAGCTCGGCGTGGGCGGCGGGCGCGATTTTGCGGTAATCCGGGATCTGGCAGGCGTCCCACAGCCGTTCCACGGCGCTGGCACCATGCGCCATGTCGCGCACGTCGGCGTCGCGCGCGGCGTGATCGAGCACGCGCAAATCCTCCGCGATCGGCGCGCGGGTCAAGGCGTCATGGCTGGGCGTCAGCGCCAGCGACACCTGAAGTGCGCCGAGCGAGGAAAAATCCAGCTTCGAGTTGCGCCATTGCAGGACTTTGACGCTGTCGAAGGTGTGGTTCTGCAGCGCGTTCACCAGCTCCGGCTCGAACGGCGCGCAACGGCCGGTGGTGCCGAAAGTGCCGTCGCGCGTGGCGCGGCCGGCGCGCCCTGCGATCTGCGCGAATTCCGACGGATTCAGCCGGCGGAATTGATAGCCGTCATATTTGCGGTCGGAGGCAAAGGCGACGTGGTCGACGTCGAGATTGAGCCCCATGCCGATGGCGTCGGTGGCGACGAGGTAATCGACGTCGCCGTTCTGGAACATCGCCACTTGCGCGTTGCGCGTGCGGGGCGAGAGCGAGCCCAGCACCACGGCGGCGCCGCCATGCTGGCGGCGGATCAGCTCCGCGATCGCATAGACCTCGTCGGCCGAAAACGCCACGATCGCGGTGCGGCGCGGTTGGCGGGTGATCTTGCGGTCGCCGGCGAATTCGAGCTGCGACAGCCGCGGCCGGGTGACGATGGAAGCGCCGGGCAGCAGCCGCTCGATGATCGGGCGCATGGTGGCAGCACCCAGCAGCAGCGTCTCGTCGCGGCCGCGGCGGTTGAGGATGCGGTCGGTGAAGACGTGGCCGCGTTCGAGGTCGGCGGCGATCTGGATTTCGTCGACGGCGAGGAACGAGACGTCGAGGTCGCGCGGCATCGCTTCGACGGTGGAGACCCAGAACCTTGGATTCCTCGGCTTGATCTTTTCTTCGCCGGTGATCAGCGCGACCGAATCCGCACCCGCGCGATCGGCGATCTTGTTGTAGACCTCGCGCGCGAGCAGCCGCAGCGGCAGGCCGATCAGGCCGGAGGAATGCGCCAGCATCCGCTCGATGGCGAGATGGGTCTTGCCGGTATTGGTCGGCCCAAGCACGGCGGTGACGCCAGAGCCTGGCGCGCGTTCGTGAGGAGATGCAAAGGACGATGACGAAAAGGCCATTTTTATTGAGTTTCTGCGGTCGCCATGAGGGAGGGGAGTGTTTCACAATGCGACGCATGGGGGTCGCGGCTTAAGCTCTGGAACGAGTCCGGAACGAATCGCGCCCGAATCGGTGACTGCTATGCTCTCCGGCTTCGTTCACCGCAATATCTCGCGTGGAGCGCCGAACGGCATCACTAGATCAAGTTTGACGCATCGCGACAAGCCAGCGTTTGGCGGCGGAATCCTTAACGTGAGAGGCGGTGCGGAGTCGAATCAGAAGCGGGGAAGAGTCAAGCGGGATTCGGCTGTTCGAAGCGATGGACCCTTCCCCCTCGCCCCGCTCTTCGCGGGGAGAGGGGCTGCCTCCACGAATACCGAATGCGCGGTGAGTCCCCCTCACCCGAAATTCGCTACCGCGAATTTCGACCTCTCCCCGCAAGCGGGGCGAGGTGAAATTGGAGCCCTGCACCGATTAGCTCACGCCGCCGTCGCCTTCAGCGCGGTCGCGGCCGAGGCGTAGCCGCCGCGGGCGCCGTCGATGAAATGCACGTGGTCGCTGCGCAGCGCCGACGGCGTGAAGCAGGTCATCATCGCTGCGTCCTGCCGATGCAGGCCATAGCGCACGATGCCGTCGGACGCAGCCTTTTCGAGGCGCTGCGTCAACGCGCGCTCCAACTCGCTCGAGCAGTCGAGGATCATGCGCAGGCCGTCGTCATATTTGCGGAAGTCGGAATTCTCGACGACCTGCTGCACATAGGTCTTCGGCACGAAGCCGCCGACCTTGATGCCGAAGCGCATCACGACATAGGCAAACAGGGTGTGGGCGAGCACGCCGGCCCGCCGCTTCAACAGCGATCCGCCGCGCTGCGCGCGCGCCTCGTAGTCGACGCCGGCCGGCGGCCATTTCAGCGGTGGCCCGCCGGGCGGCACCGGCCGCCCCGCATCCGGACTGCGCTCGACCAGTGCGATGACGTCTTCGATCACCCTGCGAAAGGCGTCGGTGCTGGCGCCACGCGCGGGCACCACCAGCACCGCCAGGATGAGACCGCGCACGGATGGGATTTCCTCGAACCGGCACGACAAGCCGGTGAGGTCCGGCTGCGTCCCGGGCGGGGCGACTGCGACCGCAAACTCGCCGCGCTTCATTGCAGCTTCGGCCCAACCGAGGCCGCCGCCGGAAAACATCGCATAGGACAAATTCGCCGACGGCCCGAACCGGGCGACGCGGACATCGAGGCCCTGCGCGCGGATCGCCGCGACCGGCACCAGCGCCACTCGCATCGCGAGATCGAGATCCTCCTTGACCCAGGCCGCCGTCGCCGCCAGCGCGTCGCGGGCGCGGTCGAGATCGCCGGGCGCGACCGCAAAACTGGCGCCGTCGCCGCCGAACACGAACGGAAACTCGCGGCCGTCGAACGCATTGGTCACCGCCGCGATCACCGAGGCCCCGGCCATGTTGACCGCCTTGTAGCGCGCTTCCGCGATCGCCTTGGTCGATTCCACGATATCGGCGACGCCGATCGACCAGTCGTCCGGCAACGGCGCATACAGCGCCGGGTCCATCAGGCTCGTGAAGCCGCGGAACACCGGGATGGTGCCGTAGAAGCCGTCGCTACCGCCTGACATGGTCATGGGTACGAGATGATCCGGATTGGTGGAATGGTCAAACAGATACGGGGTAGGTGATATCGGGGTTCACGTGACGCGATCTCGCCTCCCTATCGCCATTACCTGATCTTTACTTGCGGTTCTTCTGCGAACCACGCCGCGCTGGCTTTCCCTTCGCGCTCCCGCTTCGCACACGAAGTCCATCGACAAGGACATCAAGCAGCCGCACCACGCTCTTCTGCCAGCCGGGCTGGTCGTGCAAGTAGCACATGCCGACCAGGGCCCGCAGCAGGTCTTCCGGGCTGATGTCGGCGCGGATCTCGCCGGCGGCGATGGCGCGGTCCAGCAACGCGCCGACGGCCTTGGTCAAACGGTCGAACGAGAAAGCGGTCAGTTCCGACGTGCTTTGCACCGCGAGCGCCAGCGCCGCCGACATGCCTTTCTTGGTGGCGACGAACTCGACATTGGATCGCAGCCAGCGGCGCAAGGCATCGACCGGGTCGGCCTCGCTCTTCAACGCTTCGGCCAATTCGCCGAGTTGCTGCACCTCGCGCCGATAGACCGCCTCGAACAGGGCCTCGCGCGTCGGGAAGTGGCGATAGAGCGTGCCGATGCCGACGCCTGCCCGTTTCGCCACCGCCTCCAGACTCGCCTCGGGACCGCCCGCGCTGAACACGGTCTTCGCAGCCTCCAGAACCCGCTCGCGATTGCGGATCGCGTCGGCGCGCGGCTTTCGAACCATTGCTGCGGAGGGGGCTGCCATCTCACTTCGTCTTGATCACAATCTTATTACCTCTGGCCGGATCGTGGTCTCATCTCGTTGTTGGAGCATGATCTTTTCAGGAAATCCGCTCCCCTTTCCCTGCATCATATGGTGGTCGTCCCCTCACTTGAAAACGGAGGGTGCCTCCGTATATGCGTCCGAGTGTCTAGCCGCGACACGTCCGCCGATCCGCTTCGCCGGCGGCATTGATGTTCGACCATAGCATTGATCGGAGCCCTGCATGAACCTCTCCATCAGCCTTACCGTGAATGGTGCGCGGCGGGACGTCGCGTTATCGGACCCGCGCGTCACGCTGCTCGATCTGCTGCGCGAGCATCTCGATCTGACCGGCACCAAGAAGGGATGCGACCGCGGCCAATGCGGCGCCTGCACGGTGCTGGTCGACGGC
The DNA here is from genome assembly GCF_035484855.1 of Bradyrhizobium sp. Classification (GTDB taxonomy): domain Bacteria; phylum Pseudomonadota; class Alphaproteobacteria; order Rhizobiales; family Xanthobacteraceae; genus Bradyrhizobium. The sequence continues at coordinate 43,908 of NZ_DATHOP010000041.1, read as the reverse complement.
CGGCGGATCAATTCGTGCCTCGCCTTGGCGGTCAGCCATGACGGCGCCGATATCCTCACCATCGAAGGCATCGCGCGCGGTGACCAGCTGCATCCGGTGCAGGCCGCCTTCATCGCCCATGACGGCTTCCAGTGCGGCTTCTGCACGCCCGGCCAGATCATGAGCGCGATCGGACTGATCGACGAAGCGCAAGCCGGCGACGACCCCGAACGCGTTCGCGAATGCATGAGCGGAAACCTCTGCCGATGCGGCGCCTATGCCGGAATCACCGAAGCGGTGCTCGAGGCGCAGCAAACTCTCGCGACAGTCAACCAGAGGCGCTCCGCATGAAAAATTTCGAATATGTCAGGCCGACGACTGTCCCGGAGGCCATCGCCGCCGCGGCAAAGCCGGGTGCCGTCTATCTCGCATCGGGCACCAACCTGCTCGACCTGATGAAGGGCGGCATCACCCGTCCGGACCGTCTGGTCGACGTCACGCGGCTGCCCGGGCTCGACCGCATCGAGCATCTCCCCGACGGCAGCCTCCGGATCGGCGCGCTGGTTCGCAATGCCGATCTCGCGCACGATTCCGGCTTTGCCAGATCCTATCCCGCGGTGGCCGAAGCGCTGTTGTCGGGAGCATCGGCGCAGCTCCGCAATGCCGCGACCGTCGGCGGCAATCTCCTGCAACGGACGCGCTGCGGGTATTTTTACGACACCGCCAGCGCCTGCAACAAGCGCGCGCCGGGCACCGGTTGCGACGCCCGAGGCGGCGAGAACCGGTTGCACGCCGTGCTCGGCTGGAGCGAGGCTTGCATCGCCACGCATCCCTCGGATTTCTGTGTGCCGCTGGTCGCGCTCGACGCCGTCGTCGAAATCGAAGGCCGAGGCGGCCGGCGCGAAATAGCGCTGGAGGCGTTTTACCGCCTGCCCGGCGATACGCCGGAACGGGAAAACCTGCTTGAGCCCGGCGATCTCATCGTCGCATTACGATTGCCGGCCGAGGCTCGCACGTTCGCCGCGCACGCCCGCTATCTGAAAGTGCGCGAACGTACCTCCTACGCCTTCGCCGTCGTGTCAGCGGCCGCCGCGCTGCGTGTCGAAGCCGGCAAGATTCGGCAAGCGCGGCTCGCGCTCGGTGGCGTCGCTGCCAAACCATGGCGGGCGCGCGCGGCGGAAGAGACGCTGGCAGGCGCCGATCCCACTCCCGCCGCCTTCCGGCGCGCTGCGGAAGCAGCACTCGCCGACGCAAAGCCTTCCGGCGACAATCTTTTCAAGATCGAACTCGCCAGGCGCATCATCGTGCGGGCGTTCACGCTTGCCGCCGCGGGAACGCCCGCGCGCATTGCCGCCCTTCCCGCCTCGCCTTTCGCATCCGTTTCCGGAGCCTTGCAAGATGCCTGAGATCAGACTTGCCGAAACGCCCGCCCATGCGCGGCACGGGTCGAACATTGGACAGCCGCTGACCCGCCGCGATGGCGTCCTCAAGGTCAAGGGCGAAGCCCGCTACGCCGCGGACAACCATCCGCCGGGCATGCTGCATGCCGTTCTCGCGGTCTCCGGCATCGCGCGCGGCCGCGTGACATTCCTCGACGTGCAGGCGGCGAAGAACCACCCTGGTGTGGTGGAGGTCATGACGACAGCCAACCGGCCGCCGCTCGCGGAAGACCCCGACGCCAAGACCAATCCCTTCATGTTCCGGATGGAGCTGTTGCAGAACGACCGGGTGCGCTACGCCAACCAGCCGATCGCGGTCGTCATCGCCGAGACGCTGGAGGCTGCGACCGAAGGCGTGGCGCTGCTCGCGCCACGCTACGACGCGTTGCCGGCCCGCGTCGGGCTTGATGGCGGGGAAGCTTTCGTGCCGCCCGCGGTCGGCGTCGGCAATCCGGCCGAGATGCGGCGGGGCGATGTGGAAGCGGGTCTGGCGGCGGCCTCGAAGCGGATCGATGCGACCTATGAAACGCCCACCCAGTACCATAACGCCATGGAGCCGCACGCCATCGTCGCTTCATGGGACGGCGATCGGCTGTCTATCGATACGCCGAGCCAGGGCCTCGCCATGGGCCAGATGCGACTTGCGGGACTGTTCGGCATCCCGCCGGAAAACATCCACATTCGCAGCCCGTTCCTCGGCGGCGGTTTCGGGTCCAAGGGATTGATGTCCGGGCCGCAGGTGCTCGGCGTGCTGGCGGCGCGGCTGGTCGGCCGGCCGGTGAAACTCGTGCTGCGGCGTGAGCACATGTATGGGCCGGTCGGCCACCGCTCGCCCTCCCGTCAGCGGCTTCGCATCGGCGTCGATAGCGAGGGACAGCTGACCGCGCTCGATCATCACGCCAGGATCGCGACCAGCACCTTCGATGAGTTCTTCGAGCCGGCCGCCGACGCCTCGCATACGCTCTACGCGAGCCCGGCGATTGCCACCTCGCACGAGGCGGTCCGGATCGACACCGGCACGCCGTTGTTCATGCGGGCGCCGGGCGAAGCCACCGGATCGATTGCGCTGGAGAGCGCGATCGACGAAGCGGCATGGGCCTGCGAAATGGATCCGCTCGCCTTCCGCATCAGTAACTATGCCGAAGTCGAGCCGATTTCCGGCAAGCCGTTCTCCTCGAAGGCGCTGCGCCAGTGCTACGCGCGAGGCGCCGAGCGCTTTGGCTGGGCCAAGCGCCCGCTCGCACCGCGACAAATGCGCGACGAGGCAGGCCTGCTGGTCGGCTGGGGCATCGGCACCGCGACCTTTCCGGCGCTGATGTTCGCCGCCGAGGCGCGCGCGGTGGTGCGCGGCGACGGCTCCGGGGTAATGGAAACCGGCGCCCACGACATGGGCCAGGGCGCCTGGACCGCGCTCGCCCAGATCGCGGCCGACGGCCTCGGGCTCGATCTCGAACAGGTCGAGTTCAAGGCCGGCACCTCCGACCTGCCGGACGCCGGCATCGCCGGCGGCTCGGCGCACACCGCGACCGCCGGGATGGCAATTCACAATGTGGGCGCGGCGGTGATCGCCAAACTCGCCGATCTCGCCACCGGCGACGAGCGCTCGCCATTATTCGGCGCGGGCAATGCCGGCGTGGTCGCGCGCGGCGGCCGCCTGTTCCGCCGCGACGACGAAACACGCAGCGAGAGCTACGCCGATATCCTCAAGCGCGCTCGCCTTGCGCAGATCGAAGCCCGCGGCAAAAGCGCCATCGATCCGGCGGCGCAGGCCAACTACGCCATGCATGCGCATGGCGCCGTGTTCGCCGAGGTCAAGGTCGATCCCGATCTGGGTCAAGTCCGCGTCACCCGCATGGTCGGCGCGTTCGCGGCGGGACGGATCATCAATCCCCGCATGGTGCAGAGCCAGATCTATGGCGGCATGATCTGGGGCATGTCCTTTGCGCTGCACGAACAGGCCGTCATCGACCGGCGCTCGGGGCGGATCATCAACGCCAATTTCGCCGAATACCACGTCCCGGTGAATGCCGACGTGCCGCGGCTCGAGGCGCTGATGATCGAGGAGCACGATCCCCATGTGAACGCGCTCGGTATCAAGGGCGTCGGCGAAATCGGCATCACCGGCTCGGCCGGCGCCATCGCCAATGCGGTCTGGCACGCCACCGGCATCCGGGTGCGTCGTTTTCCCATCGGGATCGACGATCTGGTGGCGGCGGGTTCAAACTAGAGCATGATCCGGAAAAGTGGGAACCGGTTTTCCGAAAAGATCATGCTCAAACAAAAAGATAGAGCGGGATGACGATTCGAAGAAAAGTCATCCCGGTCTAGGGCGTGGACTCATTAGCGCTCAGCCAAATGCGGATTGATGCGAACTTGATGAACGCCAGACAGTCAGCTGAGAGTTTATCGTATCGGGTCGCGACATGCCGACATTTGTGGAAGCAACGCACTGAGGAGAACCGAACACAACCGATTGCCGTGTGCATCTGGTAGGATCATTATTGTGCGGCAGTTCGTGTATTGATGGCCTTGGCGTCATCGTTTCGGTACCTGGCATGGCTGAAGCTTACGATGTGATCACGGTCGGTGGTGGACTCGCCGGCGCTGCGCTTGCGAAACGGCTGGCCGAGAACGGAATGCGTGTCCTGGTCCTTGAGCGCGAGGTCGCGTTCCGCGACCGCGTGCGCGGCGAGCAGATGCATTGTTGGGGCGTCGCCGAAGCGCGGACGCTCGGGCTTTACGAGCTGTTGCTGGAGACCTGCGGCCACGAAGTCCGATACTGGTCCGACCAGCTCGTAGGCTTCTCGGAATTTGGACGGCGGGATCTCGTAACGACCTCACCGCATCGCGCGGGATCGCTCAACTTTTATCACCCGGACATGCAGTCGGTGGTGATCGGCGCGGCCGCCGCCGCTGGGGCGACGGTACGGCGAGGCGCGCGTGCCGTCGAGTTGGTTTCGGAGGGGCTGCCTGGAGTTCGCGTTCATGAGGACGGAAACGGCGAGAGGGTTTATCGCGCTCGTCTCGTCGTGGGAGCCGACGGCCGCAATTCCCTATGTCGTCGGTGGGGCGGCTTCCACGTCGAGCGTGATCCCGAAGGGATGGTGATCGCTGGAGTTTTGATGGAGGGCCTTGCGGCTCCGGGGGACCGGATGAGCGCTTCTTTAAATCCGCGCCTGGGCATGCTCTCTTTGACGGTTCCGCTCGGCGCAGGTCGCTTCCGGGCCTACGTCTCCATTCACAAGGATGCCAGAGATTCGACCGCAGTTCCTTTGAGCGGTGAGGCACATTTTCCTTCCTTTGTGACCGCCAGCATCGCGGCTGGCGCTCCGGCAAAGTGGTACGAAGGCGCACGCGCAGCTGGGCCCCTCGCTTCTTACGATGCAACGGATACCTGGGTGAGCCACCCGCACCGGGCTGGCCTGGTCCTGATCGGCGACGCCGCAGCGTCGAATGACCCATCGTTCGGCTGCGGATTGTCATTGACGCTGCGTGACGTCCGGGTACTCGCCGACAAGCTCCTCGCATCCGACGACTGGTCCGAGGCGATGGATGGCTATGCTGAGGAGCACGATCGCCATTATGGCGTGATTCATCGCCTGACGGGCTGGGCAAGGGCACTCTTTTACCATCCCGGTCTTGTCGCCGCTGCGGCGCGGGAATCCGCGCTCACACGACTTATTGCGGACCGAACCCGCGCCCTCGATATCGTTGGCGTCGGCCCAGACTCTCCTTGCGACGAGGCTACTCGCCGCCGCTTCTTCGGAGGGGATTGAGTAAATCGCCGCGGGGGTCATCGAAAATCCCTTGTCCGCTTGCTAAGTGTGGGGGATGCCGGATTCAAATCCAACGGCCCTGCAACTGACCGCGCACGCGCTCCTGATCGGCGACCGCATCAATACGGCCGGCTTTGAGGGCCAGGTGCTGTCGAGCGCGCCGATGGCGGTGCGGGTCGGCGACAACGGGCTGGCCGTGCTGTTCCGCTATGGCGTTGCGGTGTTCATCGGTCTTTCGGCTGCGCAGGAGGCGGACTTTCTCGAACGCCTGCAAACCCGGACCTTTGGCAACATCACCCCGCCCGAGGAGGAGACGGCGAAGATCCAGGTTGCCAAGGAGGCCGAGGAACCGATCCCGGTCGGCGGACCCATCCAGGTCAGGGAATTCTCGCTGGAACGGCTGCTGGTGGTGGCCGACGCGCTCGCCAAGAGCGTCGTGCTCGGACGCGACGAACGGCAGGTCGCCAACGTCTTCGACACCATCGAGCCGTTTGCCCGCGAGCTCGGACGTTTCGGCAAGACCTCGCGAAACCGCACCGACCTGCTCAAGCTGCTGGGCAATTCGCTGCTGGTCCAGCATCGCCTGTCCGGCCGCGTCGCGGTCGGCGAGAAGCCGGACGTGCTGTGGGACCGGCCCGACCTCGAACGGCTCTATGCGCGGCTGGAAGACGAATACGAACTCAGCGAGCGGGTCGAGACCTTGAACCGCAAGCTCGCGGTGATTGCCGACACCGCGACCACGCTTTCCGACATCATCGACACCAAGCGCTCGCTGCGGCTGGAGATCATCGTGGTGATCTTGATCGCGTTCGAGATCGTCGTCACGTTCTATGAGATCTATGCGCGCAAGGGATATTGAGCCCGGCAAGCGTCGAGACCAGACCCGTCATGGCCGGGCTTGTCCCGGCCATCCACGTCTTTCCTGCTTAGGTGAGACAAAGACATGGATGCCCGGGACAGGCCCGGGCATGAGGAGACACTAAACCCGCCTCAGCTCCGTCGTCCGGAACGGCTCCAGCGTGTCGATCACGTCGGGCGCTTGCTTATGATAGTTGAAGCGGAAGTAGCGGATGGTGATGGCGTCACGCGTGAAGTCGGCGATGATGAAGCCGTTTTCCTCGAGCGGTTTCAGGCTCTCTTCCACCTGCAGGTGGTTCGGCACCGAGGCGCCGATGCCGCGGAAGGCCGACGGCCAGCCGCGATCGCCGGTGCCGAGCGGACCCGACAGGATCACCTCGATCGGATTTTTGGAGAAATCCAGCGCGCCGCTGCGCATCATGCGGCCTTCGGCTATGGCGTGGAGGTCGCCGCTGATGACCAGCGGAATCCGGCCCGGCATCGCGGCCACCGCCTGCATCAACCGGTCGTGCTGCTTGAGCCAGCCGGTCTGCCAATAGGGCTTTGCAATCTCGGTGGTCAGCTTGCCGTCCTTGCCCAGCATGTCCGGATACCATTCGCCCCATTTGCCCGCGCTCCATCCCGGCGGATTGGAGGGGATGTTGACGACGTGGGTCACCTCACGGTCAGCCATCCGCGCTTTCAGCCAGCTCTCCACCGTGCCGTCGACAAACACCGCGCTCGGCCCGTTCAGGGTCTGCGAACGGCGGATGTCGTACAAGAGGACTTCCGCGAGCTTGCCGTAGCGCAAGGTGCCGAACGCTTCGGCGACGCCGGGCGGGCGGTCCGGCGCCGAGGCGCCGGGAAGTCCGAGCGGGCGATTTTCGTCGGGCAGGTATTCCGGATAATACAGCTGCCGCGTGGCGCGGGCCAGTTCCAGCATGAAATGATCGGGCGGAAAGGTGATGATGTCGTCGGTCGCCTCGTCATTGTCGAAATAGTCGTGATCGTCCTGCATGAAGAACACCGGTGTCGAGCGCAACAGCGCACCGTATTGCGGGATGATCTGCGGAGCGGTGGCGCGGCGGAACACCGCCTCGTTTGGCGTGCCGAACACCGGCTGCGCGCGATCGAAGATGCCGGCAATCGCCTCGCCCTGCGGCGAGGCTCCGCTGCCCTTCGACGCCTGCGGCGCGCGCAAGTCCCAATAGATCTGGTCGCCATTGGCGATCAGCGCATCCGGGTTGAAGGACAGCCCGCGCGCCAAGAGCTTGCGACGCAGCGCCGACGGCAGCCAGTTGATCTTGCCGGCCGGCAAACCCTCATTCAACGCGTCATGCCCGCCGCCGCAGGTGTAGATCATCAGCCGCAGTTGCTCAGGCGTTGCGTCCGGCGCCGGAAAGGTCGACAGCGACCACGGCTCGCACAGCGCGCGACCGCCGGCGCCGCTCAAAGCGAGCTTGTATGGCGTGGCGGGCTTGAGCCCGGTCACGTCGAATTGCCAGAATTCGCCGCCGGCTGAGTTCATCTGCCCGCGCACGCGATTGGACCCGACCTCGAGCTCGGGGGCTGTGAGCTGCGGGGCATCGAACGAGGCCTTGATCAGGAAGCGGTCGTGGCTGACCGTCGGCAGCAAATGTTTTAGCTGCCCCTGATCCCAATTGCCGTCATTCGCTTTCGGCGCTTCGGCGGCGGATGCCGGTCCGCCGATGCCGGAACTAATCAGGCGCGGCAGCGCCGCCGCGGCCGTTGCGCCAAGTACAAAATCCCGTCGCGTTGCCATCGCAAAACCTCCCATTGCGGTCTTGAGCCGCCATGGGCAGCGATACTGCGCTCAATAAAATCAGGGAACAAGATCGTCGCGGATCGGTTGGCCGCCTCACGGCAGCGGCACGCTATTGCAGCGGATGCACGGCGTGGTGCTTTCCCGCATCGGGATCGCGGCAGCCGGTCAACCGCACGAATTTTTGAAGATGCATCTCGTGGCCGTGGCAATCGCCGGCGTCTTGCTGTGACATCGGAATGCTGCCGCCATCGGCGTTCGCATCCATCGCGTGGTGACGTTCGGTTGAGGCCGGGCGCATATCGGAACGAATCATGGCTTGCTCCCTCGCTTGGGAAGTTGACTGACGCGACAGAACCGATCAATCGAACAAACCCAGAGGACTTGATTGACCCGGACAAATCGCGCCGGATCATTTTTGGAGCCACCAGCAGAACGTTCTGATTGATGGCACAAAGTTGGGCGTTTGTCTGCACCTTGTGGGGCGTAGAACACGTCAGGCTGACTTACGTGTCGGCTGATCTACGCGGTATTGCCGGCGTCGATGGTCATGACGCTGCCGGTGATATTGCGACCGCCCTCGCCGAGCAGATATTCGACCATGCGGGCGACGTCATCGGTCTGCGGCAATCGGCGTAGCGCGCTGCGGCCGGCGATGCGCTTGCGCTGATCTTCCGAAAGCGTTTGCGTCAGTTCGGTGTCGATAAAACCCGGCGCAATCGCGTTCACGGTGATGCCGAGCTTGCCGACCTCGCGCGCCAGCGATCGGGTAAAACCCGTCGCGGCCGCCTTGGTCGCGCCATAGACCGACAGGCCGTTATAGCCTGTGGTGGCGATGATCGAGGACATGTTGATGATGCGGCCCTCGCCGTCGGCCATCATGTGTCGCGCGACGTATTTGGTCAGGATGATCGGCGAGGTGACGTTGAGGCGCACCAGCGCTTCGATCTCGGTGTTGTGCTGGGTGGCGAGCAGGCCCTCGGTGCCGATGCCGGCATTGTTGACGAGGCCGTAGATCGCGCCGAATTCGTCGCGCACGCCCTTCACGAAAGCCGGGATGGCGTCGATCTCGCTAAGATCGAAGGCGCGGAAATGCAGGCCGCCCCTGCCCTGTTTCACGACGTCGCCGATCGCCTGGCGCAATTCGTCGCTCTCGCGCCGCGCCACCGCGATCACGTTGTAGCCGGCGGTAGCCAGCCTGCGCGCGATGGCAAGCCCGATGCCGCGGCTTCCCCCGGTCACCACGACATTATGCATCTGATCGCGCCAACTTTCCGGCCGCCGTGATGTCGAGAGCCTCGACGAATTTGATCGTGGCCGGCACCTTGTGCGGCGGCAACGATGCGCGGCAATCGGCCAGGATAGCTTCGCGGATTTCGCCGCCGCGGCTCGCGTCGCAGCCATCGGCGAGAATGATATCGGCGACCACGATCGAGCCGGTGATCGGGCTCTTGCGGGAGCGGGCGCGCGACATCCGCACGTCGGGATGGCGGTTGATGACGGCCTCGATTTCCTCAGGATGAACCTTCAGGCCGCCGATGTTGATGATGCCGCCGCGCCGGCCGACGAAGTGATAGCGGTCGCCGCGTAGCTCGACCATGTCGCCGGTGTCGACGAACCCGTCCGCGTCGGCGAGCTGAGCCGCGCCAAGGCCGACATAGGCATGCGCGGTCCGCGTCGAGCGGATCCGCAGCGAGCCGTCCTCGACTTTCATCTCGACGCTGTCGCGCGTCCCGAGCAGCGAAGCGGGAAAGCCTTCGCGACCGTCATTGACGGCAAAGCCGACGCCGGCCTCCGTCGAGGCATAGGCGTGGCCGATCGAGGCATCCGGAAATGCGCGGCGCAGGCCGTCGAGCACGGCCTGGTCGGCGATTTCGCCTGACAGCCGGACATAACGCGGGGAAAAGCCCGAGGCCGATCCGCTCATCAGCAGCTTGCGCCAATGCGATGGCGTGCCGGAGATGTGGGTGACGCCGCGAGCGTGGAGACGCGCGACATGATCGGCGAGCGCCTCGCCCGGCTCCGTCAGCACCATCGAGCCGCCGCTGAGAATGGCGCGCAGCCAGATCTGCAGGCCGCCATAGCGGCGGATGTCATAGAAGGTCGCCCACACCGGCGGAGCGCCGCGGGCCGGACCGTCGGCGACGATCGCGCCGGTCAACGCCTCGAGGCTGTGGCCGACGATCTTCGGTACGCCCGAGGTGCCCGAGGTCAGCATCAGCCATTCGGTGGCGCGCTCGCTCTTCGCCTTTCTGATCGTCCGTTCCGGCACCCGCGCCGCCAGCACCAGGTAGATGTCGGCATCCGCCCAGCGCGAGGGATGGTCGGTCACGATCGCATCGATCCCGGCATCCTCGATCAGCGCGTTGACGTGCTCGGCATTGAGATCGGGCGGGCACAGCAGCATTCGTCGCGCCACGCCGTCGAGCTCCGTCATCGCGATCGCCGATATCAGCTGATCGGAAACCGCCAGCAGCACCGATCGCCGCGACAGCTCGCCGAGCCGGTCGGCCAGGCAGGTTTGCCCAAGACTATCGGTCAGCGACACGAGCCGCCGCGCATCCGAAATGGTGCGGCCCTTCAGCTCCGGACCGAGATAATCCCGGAGCGTGAAGATTTCACGCGGGGACATTTTCGTAGGCCCGGACGAAGTCGCCCACCGTGAGCGGAAACGCCGCGTCCTCCGATATGGTAAACGGATCGATGCCGAGATCGTCCTCGAGCCGCGCCACCAGGATCGCAAAGCCGAGCGAATCGAATCCGGTCTCGTGCAGGGACAGATCGTCGTCGAGCGGCGGCAACGTCACCTGCTGCTCGACCGCGACCCGCTGCATCGCTGAAATAATCCTTAACCTTACCGACATGGTGGTGGCGCCTTCTCGTTGAAACTGAGCCGCCATGATAGAGCGCAAATGTGAAATAAGGCCGCCTCGGTGCGAACTTTTGCGTTGGTTGGTAAACATCAGGCTTGCCGAAATGCTTCGATTTCGCGATATCCGGGAATCTCCGCCAGGCGTGGCGAGCGAGCACTGACACGGGCTGTGAGGGTTCGATGAACCGGCGACATTTGCTCATCGGCGCAGCCCTGGCGCCGCTCGGGCGATTTCTGGCAACGCCTTTTTCGGCATCCGCGCGGGCGGCTGAAACCTCAGGCGGTCCATTCCCTCGCCGGCTGCGCCCCTCCGATGCCGGCTGGCCTTCCGCGGCGGACTGGGACCGGCTCAAGCAGCAAACCGGCGGCCGCCTCATCGAGGTCCAGTCGCCCCTGAAAGCCTGCGAAGGCGAACCCACTGGCGATTCCTGCCGAACCGTCTTCAGGGAGCTGAAGAACCCCTATTACATTCGCGACGAGGTGGCGTTGACCCAGACCACCGGCTGGGTCGATGCATGGACGTCGACACCCAGCGCCTACGCGGTCGCGGCGAGAGAGACCCGCGATGTCGTGGCCGCGGTGAACTTCGTGCGCGAAAATCATCTGCGGCTGGTCGTCAAGGGCGGCGGGCATAGCTATCTCGGCACCTCGAACGCGCCGGATTCGCTTTTGATCTGGACGCGCTTCATGGACGAGATCGCGCTGCATGATTCGTTCGTCGCGCAGGGATGCAGCGGGCCGCCGCAACCGGCGGTGAGCGTCGGCGCCGGCGCGATCTGGATGCATGCCTACAACGAAGTGACCACCAGGGGCGGACGTTACGTTCAGGGCGGCGGCTGCGGGACCGTCGGCGTCGCCGGCCTCGTCCAGGGCGGCGGTTTTGGCAGCTATTCGAAACGCTACGGCACCGCGGCGGCGAGCCTGCTCGAAGCGGAAATCGTCACCGCTGACGGCAATGTGCGGATCGCCAATGCCTGCACAAACTCCGATCTATTCTGGGCGCTCAGGGGTGGCGGCGGCGGCACATTTGGCGTGGTGACGCGGGTGACGCTACGCACCCACGACTTGCCGGACTTTTTCGGCTTCGTGAACATGACGATCGAGGCCGCTTCCGATGCGGCCTTTGGCCGGCTGCTGCGGCGCTTCGTCGGTTTCTACGCCGAATGCCTGCACACTCCGCATTGGGGCGAAATCGTCAACATCCGGCCGGGCAACCGGCTCGAAATCCAGTTGTCATCCCAGGGTCTCGGCAAGCAGGAAACCGAAGCGCTCTGGCAGCCCTTCATCGCGTGGGTACGCGAGGCCGCCGGCGATCTTAGATTCACGCATGCTCCTTCCATCCGCGTCGGTCCGGCGCGCTTGCGCTGGAATGCGGCCGTCATCAAGGCGCGCGCGCCGGGCGCGATACTGTCCGACGATCGTCCGGGCGCGTCGGAAGACAATGTGTTCTGGGCCGCCAATCTCAGCGAGGCCGGCCATTTCATCCACGGCTTTGAATCCCTTTGGCTGCCCGCTTCGCTGCTGAAGGCCGACAAGCAACCGCAACTCGCGGATGCGCTATTGGCTGCGGCCGGGCATTCGACCGTCGAACTGCACTTCCAGAAGGGCCTCGCCGGCGGAAGCGCCGAGGCTATCGCAGCCAGCAGGGACACCGCGACCAATCCGGCCGTCACTGATGCCTTCGCTCTTGCGATCATCGCCAGCGAAGCGCAGCCGGCTTTTCCCGGCCTGCGCGGCCATGAGCCCGATCTCGCCGATGCCCGCCAGCATGCCGGCAAGATCGTGAGCGCAATCGCCGAACTCAGGAAGGTCGCGCCCGATCCCGGTTCCTATGTCGCGGAAAGCAGTTTCTTCGAGAAGGACTGGCAGAAATCCTATTGGGGCCCAAACTATCCAAAACTGCTCGCCATCAAGCAGAAGTACGACCCCGACGGCCTGTTCTTCGTCCATCACGGCGTCGGCAGCGAAGCATGGAGCGCCGACGGTTTTACGAGACTATAGCCGGATCGAGCCGTCGAGGATGCTGGCATAGCTCGCGGCGTCGAGCGGACGATAGGCGCCGGATTTCGGGTCCCGAAAGAACAGCGGATCGCTCACCAGGCGCGGATCGAAGCCCTCGCGGGCGAGCTCGCGCTTTTTCAGCTTGAAGGTTTCGGTGGTATCCAGCGAGGCGCAGAAGCGGACGATGACGGGACAGCCATAGGCCGGCAGCCGGCGCGCGAGATGATCGCCGAATTCGACGAGATCGAAGCGGTCGCCGGCGACCACCGCTGCCATCCCGGCGCGGCCGTCGGCGCCCGGAATCGCCACGCCGTAGGTTGCGGCATCGGTGACACCGGGGCAATCGGCAACGGCTTCGTTGACCTCGGAGGTCGCGACGTTTTCGCCCTTCCAGCGAAAGGTATCGCCGACCCGGTCGACGAAATGGAAGAAGCCTTCACCATCGAGTTTCATCAGGTCGCCGGTGCGAAACCAGGCGTCGCCCTCAGCCTTTACATCGCGCAGGATTTTCTTCTCGGTCTCGCCCGCATCGGTATAGCCCTCGAAGCGGCCGCCGCCCTGATCGGCGATGCCGATCCGCCCCACGGCTTCGCCGGCCTCGCCGCGCGAGCAGGGAATGCAAAGCCCGTCCGGGCCGCGCAGGGGAAGACCGGTTTCCTCGTCGATGCGAATGATCGCCGCGGGAAAGCGATGCGCGAGCAGCGGCGGGATCCGGCCGATCGCGCCGGGTTTGCCCTCGACGTTGAACAGAGAGAAATTGCCTTCGGTCGCAGCATAGAATTCCAGGATGTGGGGAATCGAAAAGCGGGCCTGAAAGGCCTCCCAGATGTCGCCGCGCAGGCCGTTGCCGCAGGCGAGCCGCAGCCGATGGCTGGCTTCGTATTCCGACGGCGGCGCCTTCAGGAGATAGCGGCAGAGTTCGCCGATATATTGGAACAGCGTACAATCGAACCGCACGATGTCGTGCCAGAAAGTGCTCGCGGAGAATTTTTCCGCCAACACTACCGATGCCCCCGCGGCGAGCATGCTGCAGGGCGCGACGATGCCGCCGACGCTGTGACAGAGCGGCAGGCAATCATACAGCCGGTCTTCGACCGAGGCCCCGGTCAATCCGGCGAACCAGCCGCCCCAGTTGAGGATGCGGCGGTGACTGATGCTGGCGGCCTTGGGCAGGCCGGTCGTTCCGGAGGTGTAGATCAACAGCGCGCGATCGTTGATGGTGACATCACGCCGTTCGGCCGGTGACAGCGGGCCCGCATCCATTCGATCCAGCGCCAGGTCGATTCTTGCCTCATGGCCGGGGCCGCCATGGATCCAGATTTTCGGCGCGCGGTTCAGATAGGGCAGTGCGGTCTCGAACAGATCCGACAATTCGTCGGCGAGGATGACATGATCGGCGTCCGCGACATTGATGCAGTGGGACAGCGACAGCCCGAGCAGCTTCGTATTGATCAGCGCCACGACGCCGCCGACCTTGCCGATGCCGAGCCAGGCGGCGATGTAATCGGGCCGGCTCGGCATCACCAGGCAAACGGTATCGCCGGCCTCGATGCCGGCCGCCAGCGCCCAGCGCGCATAGCGGTTGATCCGCTCGGCGAGCCGCCGGTAACTGAAGGTCCCGCTCTCCGAGACCAGCGCGGGACGGTCGGGCTGCTTGGTCGACCAATCCTCGACGAGGTCGGCGAACAACCGCGACGGATCGGCCTCGATGCGCGAGGTCAATTCGATGGCCTTGAGCCAGCTTTTGGCCGCGGACGGTTTTTCGCGCAGCCGCGCCGCATTTGCCGATGGCTCAATGACGTCTGCGCTCATGGTCGAATACACGCCGGTCCGGATCAATATTCATTCGCGGCCCATCTATAGACCGTCCGGCCTGACCAAGTGTTAACCGGCAAAGTTAAGAGCCGTATCCGCCGTCCGGCGAACGGCCGATCAATGCCCGGCCCTGCGCCGGTCTTGCAAGTCGACCGGAAAGGCGCGAACATTCGCAAGCGTACCAAAGGTATCCGAAGATAGCGTTCTCAAGGGGCTATTGATGATTCGCCGCGCCATGCTGCTGATCGCAACAGTGTTTGCCGTTGTGATCATTGCGTTCCCGGCCCTGGCCGACAGGCGCGTTGCGCTGGTGATCGGCAATTCGGCGTATAAGAATGTGTCGCGACTGGAGAACCCGCGCAACGACGCCATGCTGATGGCGACGACGTTGCAGGGGCTCGGCTTCACGCTGATCGGCGACGGCGCGCAGCTCGATCTGGACAAGGCAAACCTCGATCTCGCGGTCCAGAAATTCGGCGAAACGCTGCAGGGGGCCGATGTCGGGATGTTCTACTACGCCGGCCATGGCGTTCAGGTACACAATTCGAACTATCTCGTGCCGGTGGGCGCCAATCCGACCCGCGAGGCCGACGTCGATTTCCAGATGGTCGATGTCAATCTCGTGCTTCGGCAGATGGAAGCCGCGGGCACCAAGCTCAACCTCGTCGTGCTCGACGCATGCCGCAACAATCCGTTCGGCGGCCGTGGCCTGCGGGCGACCGATGGCGGGCTTGCGCAGATGCGCGCGCCCGAGGGAACGCTGATTTCCTTTGCTACCCAGCCTGGAAATGTCGCGCTCGACGGCGAAGGCAACAGCCCCTACACCAGGGCGCTCGCGGCAACCATACGCAAGAGCGGGCTGGACATCTTCCAGACCTTTAACGAGGTCGGGCTCGCGGTAAAGCACGCCACCGGCGGCTCGCAGCAGCCCTGGGTCTCGAGTTCGCCGATCGACGGCAGCTTTTATTTCGTCCCGCCGGCACCTGCGGCCAACGCGCCGGCTGCGGGCAACAACGACGATGCCGTGCAGGCCTGGGCCGCGACCCGCGACACCACGAGCCTGGCGGTGATCGAGACTTTCATCCAGCAATATGGCGGCAGCATCTATGGGCCGTTCGCGCGCGCCCGCCGCGACGAGCTCAAGAACAGTCAGGTCGCGCTGGCGACGCCGAAACCGGTGCCGGAGACCAGGCCGGCCGCACCACGCCTGACCAGGACCGACGTTGAAAAGCTGTTCGAACCGTTCAACCTCGTCGTCGCGCAGGTCGAAAAGAACTTCGTCGAGCCGCGCAACGACAAGGACCTGTACGTCGCGGCCGGTGCCGCCATGCGCAGGGCGTTCCCGCCGGCGCAGCAGATTTCGAGCGCGGCGCCGCAGGAGACGCGCTCCGCCGGCAACGATAATTCCAGGGGCGATCTCAACTCCGTCTATGACACTGCGCTGGCGATCATGAACCAGCGGCCCTCCGGCAGTGAAGACGCCCACATCGTCGAGGTCGCCATCAACGGCATGCTGGCATCGCTCGACCCGCACTCCGGCTACATGGATGCGAATGCCTATCGTGACATGCAGACGCAAACCCGCGGCACCTTCGGCGGGGTCGGACTTGAAGTCACCATGGCCGACGGGCTGGTCAAGGTGGTTTCGCCAATCGACGGTGCGCCGGCCGCCAAGGCCGGAGTTCTGGCGAACGACGTCATTGTCAGTGTCGACGATGTGTCGGTTCAGGGACTGACGCTCAATCAGGCGGTCGAGAAAATGCGCGGACCGGTGAACAGCCGGGTCAAGCTGAAGATCGTCCGTCAAAAACTGGAAAACCCCTTCGACATCGTCATCGTTCGCGACACCATTCACGTTGTCGCCGTGCGCTCTAGGATCGAAGGCGGCGACGTCGGCTATATCCGGATCACCACGTTCAACGAGCAGACCGACGCCACCTTCAAGCAGGCGATTGCCGACATCGCCGGTCGGGTCGCCAACGACAATCTCAAGGGATACATCATCGACCTGCGCAATAACCCCGGAGGATTGCTGAGCTCCGCCGTGTCGGTATCGGACGACCTGCTCGAACGCGGCGAAATCGTCTCGACGCGCGGTCGCAATGCGCAGGATAACCAGCATTTCAGCGCCAAGCCGGGCGATCTGACCAAAGGCAAGCGGATACTGGTCCTGGTCAATGGCGGTACCGCCTCGGGATCGGAAATCCTCGCCGGCGCCCTGCAGGACAATAAGCGGGCAACCGTCATTGGCACGCGGTCTTTCGGCAAGGGCTCGGTCCAGACCGTCATTCCCTTGGGGACCGATCGCGGCGCCTTGCGGCTGACGACGGCGCGCTATTTCACGCCTTCGGGCACCTCGATCCAGGCCAAGGGTATCGTGCCCGACATCGAGGTGCTGCAAGACGAACCGGAGGACGTCAAGAAAAAGAGCGCGCCGCTCGGCGAAGCCTTGCTGTCGGGGCATTTGCACGGCCAGGGCGTGGAGCAGGTCGCTTCGCAATCCTACATCCCGCCTGATCCGAAGGACGACAAGGCGCTGGCCGCGGCCGTGGATTTCCTGCACACCGCACAATCGCGCGCACCGGCCAAGCGCTGACGTCATGCGCGTTGGCACGGGCGGCACCTTGCCGTCCGGCCGATTGCTGCTACGCTACCGGCAAAATCAGACAAAGGGGAGCTCGCCCGCCATGAACGTCCGCCGCATCTTACGTCACCTGTCGCTCTTGCTGGTGCTTGCGCCCATTCCGGCCTGGGCCGGGCTGACCCGCATCTACATCACCAACAGCGCCGGCGACAGTATCGACGTCATCGACCCCGCGACCAACAAGGTGGTGCAGCAGATCAAGGGGATCGAGGGCGCCCATGGCATCAACTTTTCTCCCGACGGCTCCCGGGTCTATGTCAGCGACGAACTGAACTCCACGCTTGACGTGTTCGACCGCAAGACCGGCAAGCTGCTCAAGAAGGTGGAATTGAGCGCGCACCCCAACAACATCGCGGTGGCCAAGGACGGCCGCATCGTGGCCGGCATCGCCCGCGATCCCGGCGCGCTCGACATCATCGATCCCGTGACGCTGACGCGCACCAAGAGCGTGCCGGTCAATGGCAGGCTGCATAATGTCTATGTGACTCCCGACAGCAAATACGCGGTCACCGGTTCGATCCGCACCAAGATCGTCACGATCATCGATCTCGCCACGGAAGCGCCGGTCTGGGAAGTGCAGTTCGACAAGGGCATTCGCCCGATGACGATCGAAGCAGGCCCCGATGGCGCGACCAAACGGATCTTCGTGCAATTGTCCGACCTGAACGGTTTTGCGGTGATCGATTTCGCCGCGCGCAAGGAAGTGGCGCGGATTCAGCTGCCCGCGGCCAAGTCCGAGTTCGAGACCGACGGCGATCGCGCGACCGCGCCCTCGCACGGCATCGGCGTTGCGCCAGACGGCAAGACGCTGTGGGTGACCAGCATCCCCAACAACGCAGTCTATGTCTATTCGCTCGCGGACCTGTCGCTGGTGGGCGAGGTCGCGCTGCCGCAGCTCAAGTTGCCGGGCCATGCCCCGATATCGGCGGTCGCCAATTGGGTCACGTTCACGCCCGACAGCAAGACGGTCTATATCTCGAACGCCGGCCTGCGCTCGGTCTCGGCGGTCGATACCAAATCCATGAAGGTGGTCGCGGTGGTGCCGGTCGGCGAGGTGCCAAAGCGCATCAACACGCTTGTCATCCCCGATGCGCCGGGCTCCGCCGCTACGGCTTCTTCGAAGCGAGCGTCGCTCCGTTGACCCAGGCGGCGAGCGTTCGCCAGGCCGGATCGCGCTTGGAGGCGAACTGGCGGCCGCCGGAGTGAAACACGTCGCCGCCGTCTTCCGGCGCCAGCGGATGCAGCAACAGCCGGCTGGTCGCGGCGTCGCCGGGATTGACCAGCTGCGAGACCGTCTCGAAATTTTTTCGCGATTGCTCCTCGGTCCAGACGCTTGCGCCGGGCGCCAGCCGCTCCAGATGGAAAGCGTTGTTGCTCTCGGCATGACAGACGTAGCAGCGCGCATGGTCCGGCCGCTTGGTCAGGAACACCGGCTCGACGCGGGCCTTGAAATATTCGTAGTCGAGTGCCGGCGCGGTCAGCGCCGCGCCGATTGAACTCGAGAGGGTAACCGTGGCAAGAACCGCCACGACGACACGCGCGCGACCCGGCATTTTATTCTCCATTTTGTTTTTAGGGGCTATCGAGCGCGCGGATCGTACTTCAAATGCGGCCTTCGGCAAGCGGCGAATCTCCCGGCCGCTGCTGAACGTCAGGGCGGTGATCCCCTCCCGTCTGCCGGTTAAGTGATTGGGCTTGCGCTGTCGCCGGCGAGCAAGAACTGCGGCTTCTGCGAAAACGTCCAGCCGGTGCCCGCCTTGTCGACGATCCACACCATGTCGAAGCGACCACCGGGCCATTTGCCGGGAACGGGAGGCGGGTTCGGCAGCAAGGCCACAAGCTGCGGAATGAGGGTGTGCTCCCACGCCACCAGAATCGTTCCGGTGCATTGCAGTACATCGTCCATCAGGCCTTTCAGATCATCCTTCGAGTGCTTGTCGTTGACTTTGACGCCGCCGTTTTGCGAGAGAAAATCGATCAGCGGCGTGACCGTTTCGAACGGACGCTCGCTCTTGCTGCCGTGGGCAACCCCCGCGGCAAAAACCGTCGCCGGTATCAGGTCGCGGGCGCCCGACACCGGGCAAAAAAATCGCGCCAGGGCGCCGGCGCGTTGCCATCCCCTGACGATGAGGCTTTCCTTGTCCTCTGTGCCGTCAGCCATGACGCCCTTCGCCTTCGAGGTGTCATTGGGCTTTTCGGCATGGCGGATGAACATGATGCGGTTTGGCGCCATCACGAATTTTCCCGTTTGCAGCGCGGCCGGGGCCGGTCGATGGATGAAACCCAACCAGAAATATCAATGCAGCATTCGCATCAGGCGCAGTCTAAAAACCAGGCTCGGGATGTATTATGCTACATATACAAGCACAGATAGTTTGTCGTCACCATCAAAAATAAAAAGGCGCCGCAGAGGACTTGAGGGAGCGACGCGCTGGTGATCGGCCGCCATCTTCATCGTTGCCGTCTGAGCCTCGCAAGCCGGCTGGCTAAAGCCTTCTCCCCGACGCCAGAACGCGGCATGTTTGATGCTTGCGCCATTTTCGTATGCGGGAGAATCAAATGGCAAAGCGCTTCAAGGTCGGCGATCACGTTGCCTGGAATTCCGAGGCCGGGCGAGTCAGCGGCAGGATTATCAGGGTCCATACGCGAAACGTGGACTATAAAGGCTATACGCATCACGCCAGCCAGGACGACCCGCAATACGAAATCAAAAGCGACAAGACCGATCACGTCGCCATGCACAAGGGGCCGGCGCTGAAGAAGCTGAGTGACAGGTGATCGCGGCGATGCGGACTAGAGTAATGGAGCCTGCTCCGGTGGATAGATAATGCGCATTCCCTCGACTTGCGCGAACGGCGTGAGCTTGTGCATCCGGTAACTGCTCTCCGACAAAATCTCGACCACGGAGACGCCATGCCACCGAGCGCATCGGCGACCAGCGAACGGTGGCACCGCCACGGCACGGCTTCGGCGCACATGATCGCCACGCGCTGTCGGCGGCTCATCTCGATGAGTTGCTCGAGCGCGCCCTGGAACGCTTCAGTCAGCATGTAATCGGCATAGCCGCGAAAACCGGCGTTGCGCCAGCCCGTGTTCGGAGAATCCTTCCGCGCATGCCGCAGCCCGCCCAGCGCCGGCATGTGGATATATTGGAGGTGCTCCGCCTCAAGGCTGGCTGCCAGCGCGGTGTCGTTGAACTGGGGATTATGCCGCGAGCGCGGCATGGTGCGGATGTCGACGAGGCGTTCAATGCCGTAGGCCCGCAGCACCGCCACGAAGCTCTCGATCGGCAGGGTGGAATGGCCGAGCGTGAACAGAGCATCTTCCGGCCAGTGCATTTCCTGCGGGGGAAGGAGCTTGGTCATGGCAAATTGCCCGATCTGGCCGGCAACCGGAGTTGCCGTTCTTGCAACGCAACTTTACCGGCTGCAGGTTGCGCCTCCAATGCCTGCGCCATGAAAAAGCCCGCACAAGGCGGGCCATCTCACCGATATCGCTATCGAAGTCTGGTTGCGGGGATAGGATTTGAACCTATGACCTTCAGGTTATGAGCCTGACGAGCTACCGGGCTGCTCCACCCCGCGATAAACCGTTGCGTGCGCTTCGCCGAAAAACCGGATGCCGAAACGGGTTTGGCCAACGCCTGGGCGTCGCTTCCGGTCCGGAGGCTTCCTGAGAAGGCAACCCCTAGCGAATGCCCCTGGGTCGCGGCCGGTATGTACCAATGCGGGTGGGCTTTGGAAAGGGGCGTGAGCGGTGTTTTGAGGATTTTATGACGGCCGGAATGGCTCAAATTGCACCTTTTGCGGGCGCGAAAGCCGCTGCAACAGCACCCTTGCCAGAAGTTCCGCAAAAGCGGAGCCTCCCCGCCAAGCAGGATTTGAGGAAACGCCATGGATCAGTCCCTGAAAAGCCCGGGCCAAGGCGCCCTGGATGACGCCTTTCACGCCATGTTCGAACTGTCGCGGGGCGAGCCCGAGCCTGTGCTCGCGCAGCGGCTCGACCGGCTGGCGCGGCTGCGCGCGCTGGTTTCGGACAACGAGGCCGCTTTCCAGGCGGCGATCTCCGCGGATTTCGGCCATCGCAGCGCCACCGAGACGCTGTTCGCGGAAACCATGTTCCTGCTCGGCGAGATCAAGCACACCACAAAACACCTGAAGAAATGGATGGCGCCGCGGCGGATTGCGACCGCGCTGCAGTTCATGCCGGCCCGTAATCGCCTGATCCCGCAGCCGCTCGGCGTCGTCGGCATCATTGCGCCCTGGAACTATCCGCTGCAGCTGACGCTGGCGCCCACGATCGGCGCGCTCGCCGCAGGCAACCGGGTGATGATCAAGCCGAGCGAGCTGACGCCGCGGTTCTCCGCGCTGCTGAACCAGGCGATCGCGGCCAAGTTCGAGGCCACGGAAATCGTCGTGACCGGCATCGAGGACGATATCGCCAGGAGCTTTGCATCGCTCCCCTTCGATCACCTGATCTTCACCGGCTCGACCCGCGTCGGCCGCCTGGTGGCGGAAGCAGCCGGGCGCAATCTGACCCCGATTACGCTCGAGCTCGGCGGCAAATCGCCCGCGATCGTCGACCGCTCCGCCGATCTCACCGAGGCCGCCACCCGCATCGCCTACGGCAAACTGCTCAATGCCGGCCAGACCTGCATCGCGCCGGACTATGCGCTGGTGCCGGAAGCCAAGCTGCAAGAGTTTGCCGAGATGGTGCAGGCCGGCATGCGCCGGATGTTCGGCACCGATCCCGCCAATGAGGATTACACCTCGATCATCTCCGAGCGGCATTACGCGCGGCTCGAAGGCCTGCTGCTTGACGCCGTCGCCAAGGGCGCGCGGATCCTGCAGCCGGCAAAAGCCGACGATCCGGCATGGAAGTCGAGGCGAAAGTTTCCGCCGACCATCGTGCTCGATGCGACATCAGACATGACGATCCTGCAGGAGGAAATTTTTGGGCCGCTATTGCCCGTCATCGGCTACAAGGAGGCAGCCGAGCCGATCGCCTACATCAACAGGCATGACCGGCCCTTAGCGCTGTACTGGTTCGGCAAGGACGATGCGGCGCGCGATCAGGTGCTGGCGCGCACGGTGTCCGGCGGCGTCACCGTCAACGACTGCCTGTTTCACTTCACGCAAGTTTACCAGCCGATGGGCGGCGTCGGCGCGTCCGGCACCGGCGCCTATCACGGCCAATGGGGTTTCGACAATCTAAGCAAGCTGAAGCCGGTGTTCTATCGTTCGCCGTTCAACCGGCTGGCCGATCTCTACCCGCCCTATGGCGCGAAGATCGCGCGGCTGGAAAAGATGCTGCGATTCATGTCGTGACCGTCATTGCGAGCGCAGCGAAGCAATCCATCTTTCCGCTTGCTGCGCCATGGATTGCTTCGCTTCGCTCGCAATGACGGCAGAGATTGGAACCAACAAAAGTCTTCAAGGGGGAAACAGGTGTGACGGATACATTCGATTTTGTCGTGGTTGGCGGCGGCTCCGGCGGCTGCGCGGTGGCGAGCCGGCTTTCGGAGGATCCCAACACCTCGGTGGCGCTGCTGGAAGCCGGCGGCTCCGGCGACAACTGGGTGGTCACCACGCCCGGAGCGCTGATCCTGATGGTGTCCGGCAAGGTCAACAACTGGGCGTTCGATACGGTGCCGCAAGCAGGCCTCAACGGCCGCATCGGCTATCAGCCGCGCGGCAAGACGCTCGGCGGCTCGTCCGCGATCAACGCCATGGTCTATATCCGCGGCCACCGCCAAGACTACGATCAGTGGGCTTCGCTCGGCAATACCGGGTGGTCCTATGCCGACGTGCTGCCCTACTTCAAGCGCTCTGAGGATAATGAAGAGCTCGACGGCGAGTATCACGGCAAGGGCGGACCGCTGCACGTCTCGGGCTCGCGCTCCGACAATCCGGTGCGGGAGACCTTCCTGCAGGCGGCGCGCGAGGCGCAATTCCGCATCCGCGAGGATTTCAATGCCGATGAGCAGGAAGGCCTCGGCACCTACCAGGTGACCCAGAAGAACGGCGAGCGCTGGAGCGCGGCGCGCGGCTACATTCATCCTTTCATGGCGACACGCGCCAATTTGCGCGTCGAAACCAACGCGCAGGCCACCCGCATCCTGTTCGAGGGCAAGCGCGCCGTCGGCGTCGAATTCCGCCAGGGCAAGGAAATCAGGCAAATTCGCGCCCGCCGCGAAGTGATCCTCTCCGCCGGCGCGTTCCAGACCCCGCAACTCCTGATGCTGTCCGGCGTCGGCGACAGCGCGGCACTGGCCAAGCACGGCATCGAAAGCCGGCATCATTTGCCCGGCGTCGGACAAAACCTGCAGGACCATCCGGATTTCGTCTTCGGCTTTACTTCGGATGCGCCCCATTTCGCCGGACTTTCGTTCGGCGGCATCGCGCGGATCTTCAAGGGGATCGCGCAATACCGGCGCGAACGGCGCGGACCGATGACCTCGAACATCGCCGAATGCGGTGGCTTCCTGAAAACCCGCCCCGACCTCGACGTGCCCGATATCCAGCTGCATTTCTGCATGGCGATGGTGTCCGATCACGGCCGCAAGCCGCGCTGGGGCACCGGCTTCTCCTGCCACGTCTGCCTGCTGCGTCCGAAGAGCAAAGGCAGCGTCTGGCTGCAAAGCGCCGATCCGTTCGCCGCGCCCGCGATCGATCCGAATTTTCTCGGCGAAGAGGCCGATCTCCATGCCATGGTGGCCGGCTTCAGGATGACGAGACGGCTACTCGATGCACCCGCGCTGAAGGCAATGCAGACTTCCGACGTCTTCACCGCGGGCGTCGAGAGCGACGACGACATCAAAAAGACGCTGCGCCAGTATGTCGACACGGTCTATCACCCGGTCGGCACCTGCAAGATGGGCGTCAACGATTCGCTAGCGGTGGTCGATCCGAAATTGAAGGTGTACGGCCTCGAAGGCCTGCGCGTCGTCGACGCCTCGATCATGCCGACCCTGATCGGCGGCAACACCAATGCGCCGACCATCATGATCGGCGAGAAGGCCGCCGACATGATCAAGGCCGAGATGCGGGGGTGACGGCGCCGCAGACAGCCGCAGGACCGACGCGGCGCTCGCTCCGACTAAAATATCGAAAACAACCCCATGCAAAGTAGCTTGCCGTCGCCGGCATGAATGCTTTGCGCGTGAAAACATTTTGACACGTCGGGCAAATCAGCGGCACAATTCCATCCTCGCGCAAGTCCCGACGTGGTAGATTCCGTCGGCGCATCCGAGAATAGCCGGACCACGTCTTTTCGGACCGTCAATGCCCCATCGGTTTGTAGCCGCTGGCGCCCATCGGCTGATAGCCGCCGGGATTTCGAACGACCGTCGTGGTGTAGGTCGCGCTGGTCGAGGTGCGCGCGACCTGCGTGGTGGTCGCCGTCGCGGTCGGTCCGACGGTGGTCACCGTATTCGCCTCGCGATTGACGACCGTCGTATAGGTCTGCGCGTTGGCCGCCGTTGCCGCCAGCAAAAATCCCAAACAGACAACAATTCTCATGATGATGCCCTCAAGCGATACCCCGCTTGGGGCTGGATATCGGAGGGGTTTTAAGGAAACGCTGTCGGATTAGTTCAAATCTGAAATGTGCAGTCCATCGAACGTCATCCCCGCGTAACGGCTTCGCCGTTATCGCTGGAGGCGCGAGCGCTTGCGAGCCTCGAAGGATGACAGCCCGTGGCCCCATCCTTCGAGGCCCGCCGAAGGCGGCGGGCGCCTCAGGATGACGAAGATCGCGTGGGTGGCTCCAGCATGGTGGCGTCGGGAATGATTTCTTTACAGACGTCGAATAGACCGGTCATGACCGACTCCGCGAAGTGGGATTTGTCGCTCATGAACAGTTTCGATGCTGCCGTATATGCCGCCCTGGTCGTTGCCACCGTCCTCGGCTTCAATTCCGGCCTGTTGCGCAGCGCGGTCACGATCCTGGCCTATCTGGTCGCGATGCCGATCGCGGTCTGGGCGATGTCGCTGGTCTCGCCCGGCATCGATGACCAGCCCGGCTCGACCTGGGCGCAGAGATCGCTGCTGTTCTTCCTGTTTTTCCTGATCGTCGGCATGGCGCTCGGAAAACTGATGCGCATGGCGCTCGACGAAACCATCGGGCCGGGCGCCGGGATCGGCGACCGCCTCGCAGGTGCCGCGCTCGGCGCGGTCCGCGTCGGCCTGGTCGCGGTGACGCTGGTTCTGGTTTTCGACCAATTGGTGCCGGCCGATCGCCAGCCGGCCTACCTCGCCGGATCGCAGCTACGGCCGCTGTTGTCGGTGGCCGGGCAAAAAGGTCTTGGATCGCTGCCGCCCGATGCCGTGGCCTTTATCGATCGGCTCAGGAAAGACCGGCGGATTTAGGCCCGGGATTGCCTCTGATATGCATTTCAGCCGTGGCCGCTCCCTTATCAGCGCCGCCTGGTTTCGCTAAGATGATGCGGACCGGACTTCAAAAATCATCCGACATAACGGGAGTGAGACAGTGGATCTAGGGATCAAGGGCCGCCGCGCCATCGTTTGCGCATCCTCCAAGGGCTTGGGACGAGCCTGCGCGATCGCGCTGGCCAACGAAGGCGTGCATGTCACGCTGACCGCGCGCGGCGCCGAGGCGCTGGCCAAGACCGCGGCCGAAATCCGCAAGGCCAATCCCGGTGTCACCGTGACCGAGATCGTCGGCGACATCACGACGCCTGCGGGTCGCGAGGCCGTCCTGAAAGCCTGTCCCGATCCGGATATCCTGGTCAACAACGCCGGCGGGCCGCCGCCCGGCGATTTCCGCAACTGGACCCGCGACGACTGGATCAAGGCGCTGGACGCCAACATGCTGACCCCGATCGAACTGATCAAGGCCACCGTGGACGGCATGATGGCGCGGAAATTCGGCCGCATCGTCAACATCACCTCCGCCGCGGTAAAATCCCCGATCGAGATACTGGGCCTGTCCAACGGGGCTCGCGCCGGCCTGACCGGCTTTGTCGCCGGCATCTCCCGCAAGACCGTGATCAACAACGTCACCATCAACGGCTTGTTGCCGGGTCCCTTCGATACCGATCGGCTGCGCGGCACCGGAAAGGCCGAGGCCGAGAAACGCGGTATGTCGGTGGAAGCAGTGATGGCGGAGCGGGCGAAGCTCAATCCGGCCGGGCGGTTCGGCGAGCCTGAGGAATTCGGGCTGGCCTGTGCGTTCCTCTGCGGCGCCAAGGCGGGTTTCATCACCGGCCAGAACATCCTGCTCGATGGCGGCGCGTTTCCGGGCACGCTGTGAAGGCGGTCTGGTACGAGCGAACCGGCGCCGCGCCCGATGTCCTGACCTTTGGCGAGATGCCGACGCCCGAGGCTGGACCCGGGGAGGTGCGGATCCGGCTGGAGGCCTCCGGCGTCAATCCCTCCGATGTCGCCCGCCGCGGCGGCAGCTATCGCGCGATGGAATATCCGCGCGTGATCCCCAACAGCGACGGCGCCGGGATCGTCGACCAGGTCGGTGAGGGCGTGACACGCTTTGGCGTCGGCCAGCGCGTCTGGTTCTTCAACGGCCAACGCAACGGCCGCGCCTTCGGTACCGCGGCGGAATATATCTCGCTCGCCGATTACCTGGTGACGCCGCTGCCGGATGATGTTTCGTTTGCGGCCGGCGCCACGCTCGGCATCCCCTGCATGACCGCGTGGTGCTGCCTGTTCGGCGACGGCCCGATCGCGGGCCGGACGGTTTTGGTGACCGGCGGCGCCGGCGCCGTCGGTCACTATGCGGTGCAGCTGGCGAAAGCGGCCGGCGCGCGGGTGATCGCCACCGTCAGTTCGGCACCCAAGGACATGGAAGCGCGGCTCGGCGGCGCCGATCTCGTCGTCAACTACAGGACCGAGGACGTCGCCGCCAAAGTCATGGCATTCACCGAAAAGCGCGGCGTCGACCGCGTCGTCGATGTCGACTTCGGCGGCAATCTCGCTACCACGCTGAAACTGATGGCGATGAATTCGACGATCGCCATCTACGCCACCAACGGCAATCGCACTCCCACGCTGCCGGTACGCGAGCTGATGGAAAAATGCATCGCGCTGCGCGCGCTGGTGCTGCCCGCGCTGCCGCGGCCACTGCACGCCGCAGCCCAGGCCGATATCTCGAAATGGCTCGCCGCCGGACCGCGCATCCACAATATCGCCGCGCAGTTTCCGCTTGCGGAGACCGTGCAGGCACATCTCGCGGTGGAAAAAGGCGACAAGCTCGGCACCGTCATCGTCGACTGCGCGCGGTAGAGCCTCATCATATTCAATGTCACGTTTGTAGCGGTGCTTTGAAAGTTTGGCCGGAAATCGCAGGCCGATACTTCGTCTGCCAAGCGAATTTCTGCCATCGCCAACGGACCGTGATACATTTCACGGAATCATGAGTTCACTAAAGAACTCAGGACTGTATCAACTGCTGTGAGCGCAAAATCGGAAGTACAGCGAGGCCGGCGGTGAGTGTAAGGGCGACCGGATAGTGGTCCGAGCACTTCTGGTGCAGATAACTTTGGGCTGTGCGTAGCCAGAAGCAGTGTCGCACTAATGGTGGCTTCGTCCACCTCGGTGCTGTGGAGTTCCCCTGCCGAGACGACGTAAGCGTCACTCTGAAACAGGCGCGTAACGGATCCTTCCACGACGGTGCCAACTTGCGAAGTTGGCACTAGATAATCAATATTCTCATTGTGAAATACCCTATAGACGCGATGAGTTGGGTCAATGCTGCTGCCTCTAAGGCAATGTACGGTGTTAGTAATCGTGCCGCAAAGCACCAAGCTCTGAAGCTTCCAATCATGCGAGTGTATTGGAGTCACGTGAATCGTCTGACGAAGCGTGCGGCCAGGCCAAATGTGAAGTCGCACCGTCAGCGACTGCTGACGAAAAAGCTCAAAATACAAAAAACCGAGAGGATGAACAAACATATCTGGTGGGCTCGTTGAAACAATTCGAGAACGTAGAGCCCCAATAAGCTGAGGCGCTTTATTAACGAAATCCTTCAATTCTGAATTGGGCATCATCGAGCTCTTTACAATGATAAGCGGTCTGCATCGACGACCTATGCAAACGAACTCGTCGGCGACCTCGCGTACTCTGCTGCGCGCTGATAATCTTCTCGTGAGAATGCGACGGCGAAGCCAAGTTCGGTTATCAACTGACGTGCTTTGCTGGCGTTGAGTTCTTCTCGCCTTGACATAAGGCCGTTCGGAAAAGCAACTCGATAACTTTGGCTTCGACTTAGCTCCAATTCCGAGCGGTATGATTCATAGAAATAGCCCGGGGTATATTTGATGGCGGGAGCTGTGGGCTGCTCGCGCGTTACAATAAGGACGCTGTCGGACATGTCGTACCGAAAATGAGATGCTCTATCATACAAATAGACATCAAGTATTAGACGGGGCTCCTCATATGCGTAGATGAATACAGAAAGAATTGTAGCTAGGCTCTGCTGCCGAACCAGTGCGCCGCTCCATGGGATTCCTTCCACCGGGCTACGGCTCTTGTTCTTCCGTTGCATTTCCGCATAGAACTCACACAATGATGTGTCGCGTGGATCTATTATTTGGATGGTAACATTGATAATTGCGGCATTATTTTCGGCAGCTCTTGCAAGTGCCGGAAGCGTCGCTGCCTTGAAGAAGGTCCCGGTGCCGCCCTTATAGTGCCACGCCCTTGTGCCAGTTGCAGCTTTGACTACGGTCGAAGCTATCCTTGGCTGTGGCAACTCGGCGAAGAGAACGCGGCGCTCTTCGCGCCGGGTAAGTACGATAAATATTGTACCCAACATCAACGTCGCGAGTAGAACGCTAACTAACTCCCCTAACGCGTTCGAAATCAGGATTAGCTGTCCTGCTTCAGGTAGATGGCATTCAGCTGTTCGGGCGCTTTCGAATCCGCAAGCAACAGAGAGGAGGCCAAATCTGGCGGCCCATGTCAGCACAATAAAGCAGATGAATATTATCGGGGTCGCTCGGCTCGCCACAATTCGATCGACCAAAGACGCGTATGAGAGTGGCGCGTCACCAAGTGGACCTGCGGACATTGTCCCAACTCCTATTGCTATTGGACCCGATGTCTTTCTCCACGCGGCGACGAACCCAAGCTTCAGGCTCACTATCCTAGAGTTCGCACGGTCGTCGCCGCGCTCCTAAACGCAGCAAAAATTCGCGCAATCGCATCCGTTCTTCTTTTGAAGATACGCCATGGACAGTCTATCGCGACCTAAATGGTATTGAAACGTGACTATACCTTAGATTGCCGATACTGTGGCAGCCAATATCGGCAAATGGCTCCCCCCGCAGGCGGCCGCAGGCGAGGAGAGGAAAAGTTATCATCACACCGGCGTGGTGCGCTCATCGTTCCAGGTCAGGCCGAACGCGTCCAGGCCCTCGGCGAGATAATCGCTGACCAGGGGCTCGCCGAGCAGATAGCTTGCGGTATGGTCGTTGTAGCCGTCGGCCGCCTCGCGCCGCAGCTCGTCCCATTCCTCGATCCCGTCATCGCCGCGTCCGAGCCGCATCAGGGCGACCAGATCGATCTGCTCGTCCTCGGTCATGGCGTTGATGAAGCCGGTGATCTCACGCACCACCGGGTCGTCGCCGTTGTCGTCCAGCACGTCGATCATGTTGTCGTCGGCGCCATTCGAGCCGGAGTCCGGATCGGACGCCCCCTCCTTGACGTCGAATTCGCGCATTTTCTCGATCAGAAACGCGACCTTTTCGACCGAGACGGCTAGCTCTGGCATTGCGGCGCTCCCAGGATTGGCATGCCGCGTCAACGCGCAGGCCTGCGAGATGATCCATTGCGCGGGGGCACGGAAACCAGCATCTTTCACCCCAACAAAACCAGCACATGGGGAAGCGCCGGATGATCTGGAAGGTGGGCAAGGTCAAAATCACGAAAATCGTCGAACTGGAGACGACAGGCAGCACCCGTTTCATCCTGCCGCTCGCCAGCAACGAGGAAATCCGCAAATCACCCTGGCTCATTCCGCATTTCGCCACCGAGGAAGGCCGGCTGAAAATGTCGATCCACTCGCTGGTCGTGGAGACCCCGACGCGCCGGATCGTGGTCGATACCGGGCTCGGCAACGACAAGCAGGGCCGCAATGTGCCGACCTGGAATAACCGGCAGGGACCCTACCTCGAAACCATGACGGCGGCGGGCTTTGCGCCCGACAGCATCGACACCGTGCTGTGCACCCATCTGCATGTCGACCATGTCGGCTGGAACACCCGGCTCGAAGGCGGCCAATGGGTCCCGACCTTCGCCAATGGGCGCTACATCTTCGGCAGAAGCGAATACGAGCACTGGCGCGACCATAGCGAGGAACCCTACCAGAAAGCCGTTTTCAACGACTCGGTTAAGCCGATCGCGGACGCCGGCAAAGCCGACCTCGTCGCCAGCGACGCTCGCATCGCCGACGAAATCACCCTGATCCCGACACCGGGCCATAGCCCGGGCCATATGAGCATCCTGATCCGGTCGGACGGCGAGCAGGCGCTCCTTACCGGCGACGTCGCCCATCACCCCTGCCAGATGGCGCATCTCGACTGGTCGTCGACCGCCGATTCCGATCCCCGGCAGTCGGCGGCGACGCGGCGGGAGTTGTTCTCCCGCTTCGCCGACACCCCGACACTTGTGATCGGCGGCCATTTCAACGCCGGCCACATCCGGCGCGACGGAGATGCCTTCAAATTCGTCGTTTGAGCCACCCTGCCATGCGGCTGGGCAGTTGAATTTCCCCGCGCGCTGTTCCAAGAAGCATTCAAGCAAACGCCACCCAGGGAGTGATACCAAATGAAGCTTGTTCGTTATGGCGCCATCGGCCAGGAAAAACCCGGCCTGATCGATAAATCCGGCCAATTGCGCGACCTGTCGGCGCATGTGAAGGACCTCAACGGCGAGGCCTATGCGCCGGCCTCGCTGGCCAAGCTCGCCGCCCTCGATTCCGCCTCGCTCCCCGCGGTCAGCGGCACCCCGCGGATCGGCGCGCCGGTGACCGGCATCTCGAAATTCGTCGCCATCGGACTGAACTATGTCGATCACGCCAAGGAGACCGGCGCGCAGATCCCGACCGAGCCGATCTTCTTCCTCAAGGCCAACACCTCCCTGTCAGGCCCGAACGATCCGGTGGAGAAGCCCCGCGACTCGATCAAACTCGACTGGGAAGTCGAAATCGCCGCCATCATCGGCACCCGCGCCAAATATGTCGCCGAGGCGGACGCGCTCAATTACGTCGCCGGCTACTGCGTCTGCAACGACGTCTCCGAGCGCAATTTCCAGCTCGAGCGTCTGGGCCAATGGACCAAGGGCAAGTCGCACGACACCTTCGGCCCGCTCGGCCCCTGGCTGGTGACCAGGGACGAGATCCCGGACGTGCAGAAGCTCTCGATGTGGCTCGACGTCAACGGCGAGCGCCGCCAGACCGGATCGACCTCGACCATGATCTTCACCATCGCCAAGTGCATCGCCTACGTCTCGCGGTTCCTGACGCTGCTGCCGGGCGATATCGTCACCACCGGCACCCCGCCCGGCGTCGGCGCCGGCATGAAGCCAACGCCGAAATTCCTCAATGTCGGCGACGTGGTCACGCTCGGCATCGAGGGCCTCGGCGAGCAGCGGCAGAAAATCGTCGCGGCGTGAGCTGGTCGTCATCCTGAGGTGCGAGCCCGACGACGCACCAGCGTAGTCGGGCGAGCCTCGAAGGATGACTGGCTCGGTGCCCGCGACCATCCTTCGAGACGCCGCGCGAAGTGTGCGCGGCTCCTCAGGATGACGGCGGTGGTTGTTTCAGCATTTCAAAGGGCGACCCCATGAAACTCTCCTACTCCCCGGCCTCGCCGTTCGCACGCAAGGTGCGCATTGCCGCGATCGAACTCGGGCTGATCGACAGAATCGAATTCATGCCGGCGGCCGTGGTGCCGGGACAGCCCAATGACGACTATTCGAAGATCACGCCGCTGAAGAAGCTGCCGGTGCTGATCCTCGATAATGGCGAGGTGATCCTCGATTCCTATGTCATCGTCGAATACCTCGACGACCTCGCCGGTGGCGGCAAGCTCATTCCGGCATCCGGCGCCGCCCGATGGAAGGTCAAGAGCGATCATTCCCTGCTGCAGGGCATGCTGGATTCGATGCTGCTGTGCCGGTACGAGAAGATGGTGCGCCCGGAACCGCTGCGCTGGCAGGCCTGGGGCGACGACCATTGGAACCGCGCCTGGAGCGGCATGGCGCGCTTCGAGAAACAGGCGGACATGCTGGCGCGGCCGCTCGATATCTCCCAGATCGCGCTCACTTGCGTGCTCGGCTATGCCGATTTCCGTTTTGCCGACTGCGGCTGGCGCAAGGCCTATCCGAAGCTCGATGCCTTCCACGAGAAAATGCTGGCGCGGCCCTCGGTGAAAATCTCGCTGCCGCCGGCGGCCTGAACGGAAAAGAGTTTGCCATGAGCCTCAAATTCACCGCCGGCGATCTCACCATCCATCGCATCATCGAGCAGGAAACCACCTTCCTGCCGGCGCTGGACCTGCTACCGGGCCTGACCGCGGACGTTTTGGCGGAGAACCGGCCGTGGCTGCGCGAGGCCGGCGCGATCGACGAAAACGACGTGCTGATCCTGTGCTTCCAGTCCTACATCGTGAAGACGCCGCACCATACCATCCTCGTCGACAGCTGCATCGGCAACGACAAGCCACGGCCGCTGCGCCCGAAATGGAACATGAAGACCGACGGCACCTATATGCGCGGGCTGGCCACGGCCGGCTTTTCGGTCGACGAAATCGACTTCGTGATGTGCACGCATCTGCACGTCGACCATGTCGGCTGGAACACGCGGCTGGAGGAAGGCCGCTGGGTGCCGACCTTTCCGAACGCGCGCTATGTGTTCGGCAAGACCGAGTTCAACTACTGGACCGAGCAGAATGCCAAGGCGGAAGTGCCGCCGTTCGGCGACAGCGTGCTGCCGATCGTCGAGGCCAAAAAGGCCGAGATCGTGCGTGACGATTTCGAGATCGGCGATCACGTGCGCATCCTGCCTACCCCGGGCCATACCCCGGGACATGTCGCCTTCAGCTTCGGCCGCGGCAGGGACGCCGCCGTTGCCAGCGGCGATCTGATGCACTCGCCGCTGCAGGCGCGTTACCCCGAACTGTCGGCGAAATTCGACGTCGATCAGTTGCAGGCGGCCACGACACGGCGCAATTTCATGGAACGCTATTGCGACACCGATACGGTGTGCTGCACCGCGCATTTCCCCTCGCCCTCGGCGGGGCGAATCCGGCGCTGGGGCGACGGGTTCTCCTGCGAGGCGGTGTGAGTACGCGTGCGGAATCGCCTGAATTCGAGACCCTTTCGCTGGGAAGGGTCGACGACCATGTGACGATCGTTCGGCTCAACCGGCCGAGCTTTTCCAACGCGCTCAACACCCAGATGGGCCTCGATCTGGTGCGCTATTTCGAGGACGTCGCGCTCGACGGCCGTGGCCTGCGCTGCATCGTCCTGACCGGAGCTGGCGACAAGGCGTTCTGCGCGGGCGGCGACCTCAAGGAGCGCCGCGGCATGACGGATGAGGCGTGGACGCGCCAGCACGTCATCTTCGAACGGATGGTGCGGGCGCTGATCGACTGCCCCGTGCCGATCATCGGCGCCGTCAATGGTGCTGCCTATGGCGGCGGCTGCGAGATCGCCGCCTGCTGCGATTTCCTATACGCCGCCGAAACCGCGCGCTTCGCGCTCACCGAAGTCACGCTCGGAATCATGCCCGGCGGCGGCGGCACGCAAACGCTGCCGCGCGCGGTCGGCGAGCGCCGCGCCAAGGAACTGATCCTGACGGGAAAACCATTTTCGGCCGCGCAAGCCCACGCCTGGGGGCTCGTGAACGAAGTCTTCCCGCCGTCCGACCTGCTGCGCGAAGCGCTCGCCACGGCATCGCGCATCGCGCGCAACGCCCCGATCGGCGTCCGCCAGGCCAAGCTTTCTATCCACCGCGGCCTGCAGTCATCGCTGCGGGACGGGCTCGCGCTCGAGATCGAGGCCTATAACCGCATGGTTCCGACCGAAGACCGCCGCGAAGGCGTGCTGGCCTTCAACGAAAAACGGCCGCCCGATTTCAAGGGGCGGTAAGAGCCCACCTCGCCCCGCTCGCGGGGAGAGGTCGAAATTCGCGTTAGCGAATTTCGGGTGAGGGGGACTCTCAACAAGTCACGCTCGCTGAGACAGCCCCTCACCCCGACCCTCTCCCCGTGAAGAACGGGGAGAGGGAGAAGAAACCCATCCGCTTAATCGAACAGGCTCGGGGTGTGATTGACGGCCGCGCCTTCGATGGCGAGCATCTTCAGTTTTGTCACCACGCCGCCATTGGCCGAGAAGCCGCCGGGCTTGCCACCGGCGGCGAGCACGCGGTGGCAGGGCACCACGATCGGACAGGGATTGCGCCCGAGCGCCTGGCCGACATCGCGCGACAGCTCGACGCCGCCGAGCCGTTTGGCGATGTCGCCATAGGTCATGGTCTTGCCCGGCGGGATGGCGCGGGCGATGTCGTAGACGCCGCGGTTGAATTCGGGAACGCCGTCGAGATCGAGCGGGATATCCCGGAGATCGTTCGGCTTGCCCGCGAGCAGCTCGGCGATGCCGTCGATCGCGTTCTGTATCTCGGCCGGCGGCGGCGCCTCGGCGATGTCGCCGTGGACTTGCCGGATGCGGGTCCGGGTCTTGTCCTCGTTGCCCATCGGCAGCTGCACGCCGCTGATGCCGCGTGCGCCCCACACGATGCCGCAGCGGCCGATCGCGGTGTCGAAGATTGCAAAGCTGTGTCCGGTCATGGCTGGCTCCAGATCAGATCGCCCCATGGGTTGAGCTTGGTCCCTGGGTGCTATCTAGGCTTGGAAATTGTTGCGATCCACCCGGATTCCGGGAAAATTTCGGGCCGTTCCATGTTTCCGTCATTCCGGGGCGCGCGGCAGCGCGAACCTCAGATGCGCAATTGCGCATCGGGGAATCTCGAGATTCCGGGTCTGGTCCTTCGGACCATCCCGGAATGACCCCATCCTATGGGCACACGCTATCTTCCATGAAATAACTGCTTCACCGTTCCCCGCCCCACCATCTCCCGAGCCCTCCCATGCAAACCCTTCCCGTCAACGGCTACGACATGGCCTATCTCGAGATCGGCGCCGGGCCGCCGCTGGTCTGCGTCCATGGCACGCTCGGCGATTTCCGGACCTGGTCGGCGGTCTACGGACCGCTGTCGAAAAAACATCGGGTGATCCCGGTCAGCCTGAGGCGGTTTTTCCCCGAGCACTGGGACGGCGTCGGCGGCGATTATCTGATGGCGCAGCACGTCGCCGACATGATCGCCTTTCTGGAGAGGCTCGATGCCGGCCCGATCGACCTGATGGGCCATTCGCGCGGCGGACACATCGCGTTTCGCATCGCCGAGCAGCGGTCTGAATTGCTGCGCCGCCTGGTGCTGGCCGAGCCTGGCGGCGAACTCGACCGATCGCTCGATCCCGCGGCCGACCTTGGCCCTTCGCCGCGTGCGGCAAGGATCGTGAGCTCAGCCGAAATGATCAAACGGGGCGATATCGACGGCGGGCTGGCGATCTTCTGCGACATGATCGATGGCGACGGCGCCTGGGCGCGCCTGCCTGCCCTGTCGAAACAGCAACTGCGCGACAATGCCTATACCCTGATCGGTCAAGTCGGCGAGAATCGTCAGCCGTATACCCGGTCCGGCGCGGAATCGATCAAGACGCCGACGCTGTTCATCGGCGGCGCCGACACGCCGGGTGCCCTACCTGTGGTGCTGCGCGCCTTGGCGGCGCACGTGCCCGGCGCGCAGACCGCGTTGATTGCGGGCGCCCGCCATTGGATGTTCGAGCAGGCGCCGCAGGAATTTTGCGAGATCGTGCTGGCGTTCCTGGGGGAAGCGTAACGGCGCTGCCGCATGGCGCACCACGTGGCTGCGGGTTGGTAAAGCCATGGCGCCGGTGCTAGTCTTTCTTCAAGGGAGTCCGTTATGAAGAAACCCGCAAGAAGGTTGATAGGGAGCACGCGATGATCATCGACTGCCACGGCCATTACACGACGGCTCCGAAACAGCATGAACAGTGGAGACAGGCGCAGATCGAAGCGCATGGCAAGGGTGCGCCGGCGCCGCCGCGGCCCCCGATCAGCGACGACGAGATCCGCGATTCGATCGTCAACGGCCAGCTCAAGGTGCAGCGCGAACGCGGCACGGATCTGACGATCTTTTCGCCGCGCGCCGCCGGCATGGGGCACCATCTCGGCAACGCCACGACCAGCGAAGCGTGGGCTACCGCGTGCAACGACCTGATCCACCGGGTCTGCGGCCTGTTTCCCGAAAATTTCGTCGGCGTCTGCATGCTGCCGCAGAGCCCCGGCGTCTCGCCGAAAAATTCGACCGCCGAACTCGAGCGCTGCGTCCGCGACCACGGTTTCATCGGCTGCAACCTGAACCCCGATCCCTCGGGCGGCTACTGGACCGATCCGCCGCTGTCCGATCCCTATTGGTTTCCGATCTTCGAGAAGATGGTCGAACTCGACGTGCCCGCGATGATCCACGTCAGCTTTGCCTGCAACCCGGCGTTCCACACCACCGGCTCGCATTACCTGAACGGCGACACCACCGCCTTCATGCAGCTGTTGACCTCGGATGTGTTCACGAGATTCCCGAAGCTGAAGCTCATCATCCCGCATGGCGGCGGTGCCGTGCCCTATCACTGGGGCCGCTTCCGCGGGCTGGCGCAGGCGATGAAACTGCCGCTGTTGAAGGATCACCTGCTCAAGAACATCTATTTCGATACCTGCGTCTATCACCTTCCCGGCCAGGAGCTGCTCGCCAAGGTGATCCCGGTCGACAACATCCTGTTCGCCTCGGAGATGATCGGCGCCGTCCCCGGCATCGATCCTGAGACGGGCTATAATTTCGACGACACCAAACGCTACATCGACCAGCTTCCGCTGTCGGCGGCGGACAAGACCAAGATATTCGAAGGCAATGCCAGGCGCGTGTTCAGCCGGCTGGCAAACCGTGACAGCAAGAAGACGATGGAGAAGGCTTAAATGATCGGATTTTCGATAAAACCCATCGCCCGCCGGGTCAGCCCCGACTACGTGCAGAAATTCAAGCCGCTGCCGGTCGCCAATGTCAGCGATTGCATGTCACGGATGACCGGCGGCGGGCCGCGGCTGCGGCCCTATCATGCCGGCGGCGTGCTTGGCGGTCCGGCTTTCACCGTGAAGACGCGCCCCGGTGACAATCTGATGGTGCACAAGGCGCTCGATATCGCTTCCCCCGGCGACGTCGTCGTGGTCGACGCCGGCGGCGATCTCACCAATTCGATCATCGGCGAGATCATGGTCAGCCACGCCATCAACCGTGGGCTCGCGGGTATCGTGATCAACGGTTCGATCCGGGATTCCGACACATTGCGCACCCTGAGTTTTCCGGTCTATGCGGCCGGCGTCACCCATCGCGGACCCTACAAATCCGGTCCCGGCGAAATCGGCAGGACGATCGCCATCGACGGCATGGTGATCGAGCCCGGCGATCTCATCATCGGCGACGGCGACGGCCTGCTCTGCATTCCCTTCGATGAAGTCGAGGAAGTCTATCAGGCCGCCGCCGCCAAGAAGAAGGCCGAGGACAAGACGCTCGCCGACCTGAAGGCAGGTCGCTCGATGGACCGCGCCTGGGTCGACGAAGCGCTCAAGCAGCTAGGCTGCAAATTCTAACTGACGAAGGCCGCGACTTGCCGGGCCGGTTGCGGTAAACTTCCGGCAAATCGGCTGAAGAACAAGGAGGAAGCCATGAAACTGACCCAGCAGCAGATCGACGATTTCAATCGAGAGGGCTGGCTGTTCCTGCCCGAACTGTTCCGGGCCGAGGAAGTGGCCCTGCTGGCGCAGGAGGCCGTGGGTATCTACGGCACCCAGCGACCCGAGGTGTGGCGCGAGAAGAGCGGCGCGCCGCGCACCGCCTTTGCCGCCCATCTCTACAACGAGGCGTTCGGCCTGCTCGGCGCGCATCCGCGCATGATCGATCCGGTGGAGCAGATCTTTGGCGAAAAGCTCTACATGCACCAGTACAAGATCAACGCCAAATCCGCCTTCACCGGCGACGTCTGGCAGTGGCATCAGGATTACGGCACCTGGAAACGCGACGACGGCATGCCGCTGCCGCGCGCCATGAATATCGCGATCTTCCTCGACGAGGTGATGCCTATCAACGGCCCGCTGATGCTGGTGCCGAAGAGCCAGCACGCCGGCGATCTCAAGGCGTCCCATGATCTTCAGACCACCTCGTACCCGCTGTGGACGCTGGACGAGGAAACCGTGACGCGGCTGGTCAAGGAAGGCGGCATCGTCGCGCCGACCGGCAAGGCCGGCGGCATGCTGATGTTCCACGGCAATCTGGTGCACGGCTCGGCCGGCAACATCACGCCCTATCCGCGCAAGATCGTCTATCTGACGCTGAACGCGGTTTCCAATTACATCCGCACCCCGACACGGCCGGAATATATCGCCCATCGCGATTTCGCGCCGATCCAGACCGTGGACGACGACGCGCTGCTGCGGCTGGCGCGAGCGCACCGGCAGGCAGCGGAGTAACGCGTCGGGATCAAGCCAAGCCGTCATGCCCGGGCTTGTCCCGGGCATCCACGTCTTTGCGAACGTAGCAGCAAGGAAGACATAGATGGCCGGGACAAGCCCGGCCATGACGACAGAGCAGATTCTCGCGAGCAAGCCTGACCCGGATCACCTCCATGAACCTTTCCCACCTCCTCAACGCCCGCGTTGCTGCCGGAAAGCCCGTTCGCGTCGCGCTGATCGGGGCGGGAAAATTCGGCTCGATGTTCCTGTCGCAGGTGCCGCATACGCCGGGGCTTGAGGTCCCCGTGATCGTCGATCTCGATCCAGAGCGCGCGCGCGAGGCCTGTCGCACCGTCGGCTGGGATGCGGTGCGAATCGCGGCGACCACCTTCACCGCCGACGCGGCCAAGGCAACGTCAGGCAATATCGACGTGATCGTGGAGGCGACCGGCAATCCCGCGGTCGGCATCAAGCATGCCCGCGCGGCGATCGCGCACGCCAAGCACATCGTGATGGTCAATGTCGAGGCTGACGTGCTGGCGGGGCCGTTGCTGGCGGAGGAAGCCCGGAAAGCGGGCATGGTCTATTCGCTGGCCTATGGCGACCAGCCGGCGCTCACCGCCGAGATGGTGGACTGGGCGCGCGCCACCGGATTCCGCGTCGTCGCCGCCGGCAAAGGCACGAAATATTTGCCCGCTTATCACGACGTGACGCCGGCAGGGGTCTGGGGCCATTACGGGCTGTCGGCGGACGAGGCGCAGTCGGCCGGCATGAACCCGCAGATGTTCAACTCGTTTCTGGACGGCACCAAATCGGCGATCGAAATGGCGGCGATCGCGAACGCCACCGGACTGGATGTGCCGACCGACGGGCTGTTGTTTCCGCCCTGCGGCGTCGACGACTTGCCGCATGTGATGCGGCCGCGCGAGGCTGGCGGCGTGCTGGAAAAATCCGGCGTGGTGGAAGTGGTGTCATCGCTGGAGCGCGACGGCCGGCCGGTATTCCGGGATCTGCGCTGGGGCGTCTATGTCGTGCTGGAGGCGCCGAACGACTATGCCGCCGACTGTTTCAGGCAATACGGCCTGAAGACCGATGCCAGCGGCCGTTATGCGGCGATGTACAAGCCGTATCATCTGATCGGACTGGAATTGAACATCTCGATCCTGTCGGCGGCATTGCGTGGCGAGCCGACCGGGCAGCCGCATGGTTTTCGCGGCGACGTCGCCTCCATTGCAAAGCGGAGTTTGCGCGCCGGCGAAATGCTCGACGGCGAAGGCGGCTATACCGTGTGGGGCAAATTGATGCCGGCGGCCACGAGCCTCAAAGCCGATGCGCTGCCGATCGGGCTCGCGCACCGGGTGAAGCTGAGGAACGACGTCGCCCATGGCGCGGTGGTGCGCTGGAGCGACGTCGAAATCGATGCCGGCAACGAGACCGTCAAGGTCCGGCGCGCGATGGAAGCGCGGTTCGGCGCGGCGATGTAAAATTTTCCGTCATTGCGAGGAGCGGAGCGACGAAGCAATCCATGTTCCGGTAAAGATGGATTGCTTCGCGGAGTTTATCATCGGGCGCGCATTCGCGCGACCCGTTGGCTCGCAATGACGGTTGAAGCAGCGTGCGTTCTGGCCGGCACCCTATTGCTGCTGGCCGCCGAGCGCTTCGGAGAGCTTGTCATAGTATTTGCCGACGAGGTCGATATTGCCCTTGTTCTCGACCACCGGCGCCGGCGTCTTCAATGACTCATTGAGGTCGGCGAGCGCTTCCTTCTTGTCCTTGGGCGACATCTTCTTGTCGGCCTGGACCTCGGCAATCTGCGCCTTGATCACGGCCTCGGCGCCGACATACTTCTTTGAGGCGGGATCGAAGCCTCCGAGCACCAGGCTGATGTTGTCGAGCACGTCGTTGTATTGGTCGTAGGAGGCAAAGCCGTTCTTCTTCGCAACGGCGTCGAGCTGGGCGGTGACCTTGGCGTCCGGCTTGACGTTGTCGGGCAGCTTGTCGGTGATTGCGTCCATGTCCTTCTGCGCCGCGAGCACGCCCTGGACCTGCTTTTCGGTCAGCGCCATCTGTTTCACGGCCGGCGGGGCGCCTTGCGGGGCCGGCGCCATCTGCTGCTTGGCCTGCGCCAGCGCGCTGTCGGTGGTTACAGCGGCGAGCGAGACCGCAAGGCAGGCAATACTCAGCGCGGCAATGGCGGGACGAACGAACTGACGCATGGGAGTCTCCTCGGGCTACGGGGTTTTGGAAGATCGAAGGCGGTATTGGGTACGGGTTTTGAAATGAACGGCCAATGAACTCGGCGGCTACGCTAGCGGCCGATCATGACCGAAGATCGCACGCCCGCGGGGGCGCTGCGCACAAAAAAACGCCAACTCCTGAGGGAATCGGCGTTTTGGGATCGGAATGGCAGAAGCGGGCTTCCGGCAACCCGGTAGCGGTCAGCGGCTCAACCTCGGGACACCGGCGACTTCCCGCAGCACCTCGTCGGCTTCGTGGTTGCCGGTCAGGATCTGCGGGCAGCGCAGACAGGCGGCGCGGCCCTCCTGACGGAACCAGCGACAGTCGCGCCGGATGTTGCAGGCTGGAAGTTGGTCGACCACTTCCGGCAGCATTTTGGCGATCCGAACCGCGAGCTGGCAATCGACCCCGTCGAAATGCGTGCATTTCCGTTCTTCACAACGCGCCGACAGGCGGAACACCTGGGACACGTCCAGCGGCGCCGCGAGTTCGAGCACAGGCGGGGTCGCCGGCAGCGCCTCATCGAGATAGGCCAGCCGGGGCTCATCGGCGTCGCGCGAGATGACGCCGAGGATTTGCACATCGCCCATGCCGGGCTGCGCGCTCGGACATTTCAGCGGCTGCTCGGCCCGTGCCACAGGGTCTACTCTTCGAGCAGATCGATGCCGGG
Organism: Bradyrhizobium sp.; assembly: GCF_035484855.1. Lineage (GTDB taxonomy): Bacteria > Pseudomonadota > Alphaproteobacteria > Rhizobiales > Xanthobacteraceae > Bradyrhizobium. The sequence continues at coordinate 2,237 of NZ_DATHOP010000041.1, read as the reverse complement.
CGGCGGCAAGAAACCGCAGATGATGTGTCCGCCGCCGAAAATCGCCCCGGGTATGGCTCCCTTGACGGAGGGCACCTCGGCAGCGATGCCGGAATGGACGTCGGCGGCAAGCGTTTGTGCCTCTCCGACCGTGAGCTTTCCGTCAGCATTTTCAACGATGAAACCGCACCACCAATAGGGCGGGATGAAGCCGAGGCGGTAGTCGGGCTGGGGAAATGCCGCCTTGTGCCGGCCGATCGCTTTGGTGACGCTGGTTTTGGCGGCGGCGGAAATGCTTTTCGCGGAGATCGAGACAGGCTTGGCCATGAAATTCTCCCTCTAGGTCGGAAGATATGGCTACCCCTACCAAGGTAGTGCTACACTATACCACAACCTTAAGGACTGTGTCCACGCCATCGCACCGGCGCCAGGGCGGACATTGCGCCGCACCTCGCTCGCCTTGCGGCGATCCGGGACAACAAAAAACGCCGCCGAGGGGAAACCGCGTTTGGCGTATAGCGAATCGCTAACGGTTGCGGAGATCGACTGCCCCAAGAAGTCATAACCAAAGGGGCAACAGTCCGAAAGCCCCAGTGAATACCCTTTCAGTTACCGGCTCTAACTGGAATTGGGGCCGGTCGAGAGAAAGGCGGCTGCCCGTTAACGGAATCGAAACGATGGGTCCGATAGAGATGGGTCTCATACAATTGCGACAATCCATACAAAGGAGACAACCCGTGTCTGATCCGTTTAGAGTGCTAATTCTACTCTCATTTGCAGGCTACTGCGTCACACTTTCCACCCGAATGCTCCTAGCTGGTGTAGGGCCGGAGCAAGCTGCCCTCCCGGTTGTGTTTGGATGGGCAATTTTGCAATGGTCCCAAACAATTTAGGGTTGGACCCTTGTATTAGCTCGCGAATCAGGGTCGTCATCACATCGACTCATGCGGAGCTAACTGGACCTAACCTTGGTAAAGACACCGGCCGTTCAATCTGACTTATCGTCGGCATCTCAAACGTTGGGAGCGGCTAGATTTCCACGGGTTCTCATTCTCGATGATAACAGAGATAATGCTGAGGCGTTTGAGCGTGCTCTCACCCGAGGCTCGGACAAGGGGCATTTGCCGGTCAAATTTGCCGTCCAAATTGTAACTGAACCCGAGGACATCTATCGTTATTTGAATGAGAACGTTATCGACATTTACGTCATAGATTTGAAATTGACTGACGCACTGACACCGATTGCAGACAAACGAATCGGTGCCGAAATAATCCGACGGATTTCTCAATCATCGAACGCGGGCTTAATCGTTTATTCTTCAGAGCCCGTAGATTTTCAATCGCCTGAATCCTTGACGGACGGCGCCGATGACTACATCGCCAAAGGCACAGACCCCGCGATTATTCAAGCGCGCGTTATCGCCCTTTGGCGTAGGGTCCAAAAGATTCGACCCTCCCTTATGTCTGCGTTCGCTCACACTAATCGCATCTTTGAGATCGGGCGGTGGCATTTCGTTGTTGGGAGTCGAGAACTAACCGACGAGCTTGGCCAAAGAGTAAAGATATCCCCCACCGAGCACGCGCTACTTAGCCATCTAGTCACAATCGAGAATCATGAAATAGACCGAGAACATTTCAATACTCATGTTTTGGGTCGAGAGATCTTTCACGACGATCGACGTCTCGACAATCTAATCTCACGCCTACGGTCAAAGCTCGGCGACAGTGTTCAAATTATTTCTCTTCGAAGTGATGGTTACAGGCTCCTAAGCGTTAGGGAATTGGGCAAATAAAAACGCCGCCTCCCCGAAGGGGAAGCGGCGTTTTGTTTGATCATGACACGTAAAGAGGAATTGCTTTGTCCTTGGCAGGCCTGGCAGCGACCTACTCTCCCAGGGCTTAAGCCATAGTACCATTGGCGCTGAGGAGTTTAACGGCCGAGTTCGGGATGGGATCGGGTTCAAGCTCCTCGCTAGAACCACCAGGCCGGCGAAGGACAAAGATACGAAGCAAGCTCGAATGCGAAGCATTCGAGCGCAGTCCTCGGGCTTGACCCGAGGACCCACGCTTGAAGCCAAGCAAAGGTCTCTGTTTCGATGGATTGCCGGGTCAAGCCCGGCAATGACAAGGAAACTATGGACACTGAAAATGAGAGCAATCAAGCCAATCGAACGATTAGTACCGGTAAGCTACATGCGTTGCCGCACTTACACACCCGGCCTATCAACGTGGTGGTCTACCACGGTTCTCAAGGGAAT
>NZ_DATHOP010000040.1:0-9534 GCF_035484855.1 Bradyrhizobium sp. | reverse complement strand
GGTGGAGACCCTGCTCGGCTATATCGGGGAGAATCCGGGACGCGAGGGGCTGCTGGATACGCCCCGCCGCGTGGTGGAGGCCTTCGACGAACTCTATCAGGGCTACCACCAGTGCCCCGCCACGGTGCTCGACCGCACCTTTGGCGAGACCGCCGGCTATGACGATTTCGTGCTGATCCGCGACATCGAATTCACTTCGCAGTGCGAGCATCACATGATGCCGTTCTACGGCAAGGCGCATATCGCCTATACGCCGGTCGAACGGGTGGTGGGACTGTCGAAGCTGGCGCGGCTGACCGACATCTTCGCCCGCCGCCTGCAGACCCAGGAGCACCTGACCGCCCAGATCGCAGCTGCGATCGACGAGGTGCTGAAACCCCGCGGTGTTGCCGTCATGATCGAGGCCGAGCATACCTGCATGTCGGTGCGCGGCGTCGCCAAGCATGGCGCGATGACCTTCACCAGCCGTTTCACCGGCATGTTCCGCGACAATCCGGCGGAGCAGGCGCGTTTCCTGTCCATGGTGCGAGGGTCGCTGCGCTGACCCTCGCCTCAATTCGAGGGCTAGCCGTGTCACCGTCATCCGAAATCAACGACATTGAGGAAGGGCTCGAGCTCAAGCCCGGATTCGACGCTGCGGGCCTTGTCACCTGCGTCGCCACCGATGCGGCGACCGGCGAGGTGCTGATGGTCGCGCACATGAACGACGAGGCCTTGCGCCGGACGATCGCGAGCGGCGAAGCCTGGTACTTCAGCCGCTCGCGCAACGCGTTATGGCGCAAAGGTGAGACATCGGGTCAGACCCAGCGCGTGGTCGAGATGCGGATGGATTGCGATCAGGACGCGGTCTGGATCCGGGTCGAGCAGAAGGGCGCGGCCTGCCACACCGGCCGCCGCTCGTGCTTCTACCGCAAGGTCGAGGCAGGCGAGGGGGCTGCGCGCTTGTCGTTCGTGGATGCGGAGCGGCTGTTCGATCCGAAGGACGTTTATCGGAAATAACCCCGTCATTCCGGGGCGTGCGCAGCACGAACCCGGAATCTCGAGATTCCGGGTTCGCCTGGCGGCGCCCCGGAATGACGGTGGTTGGAACCCTTTAACCCGCCATTAACCATAGCCGCTGCAGTGTGACGGCGGCCTGAACGTTAGTGGGAGCTCTCGGACAGGCCAGGGCGGGCGTTTCGCGGGGAGCGGGGCACCAACATATGTCGGTTGACACTTCTAACGCCACGGCAACGGCAGGTGCCGATCCGTCGCGCGTGCGCGTCGCGGGCGCGATCAAGCAGGCCGCCTCTACCACCGGCACCAGCTTCGAATATCTGCTCACCACCGCCAAGATGGAATCCGATTTCAATCCGACGGCGGGGGCTTCAAGCTCTTCGGCGCACGGCCTGTTTCAATTCATCGAGCAGACCTGGCTCGGCACCGTGAAGGAAGCCGGCAACCTGCTCGGCTACGGCAAATATGCCGACGCCATCACCAAATCCCGCTCCGGCGACTACTCGGTCGGCGATCCCACCGCGCGAAAAGCCATCATGAAGCTGCGCGACGATCCCGCGGCAGCGTCCTCGATGGCGGCGGTCCTGACCCAGTCCAACAGTTTCAAACTCACCGGCAAGCTCGGCCGGCGCCCGACCGACGGCGAACTCTACATGGCGCATTTCATGGGGGTCGGCGGCGCGGCCAAGCTGATCACCAGCGCCGAGGACAATCCGAACGCTACCGCCGCGCGGATTTTTCCGAACGCGGCCTCGGCGAACCGCTCGATCTTCTACGACCACTCGGGACGCGCGCGCAGCACCTCCGAAGTCTATTCGGTGCTGTCGGCGCGCTACGCCGGCGCCGCGAGCTCCCAGGCGACGCGCAGCGCGATGGCCTCGGTCGGCGGCGACATCAAACCCAATGTGGCGGTCGCCAGCGCAACACCAACGCCCGCGGCAGCCCCGGTCGACAATGCGGCCTATCTGTCGACTTTCCCGGACGCCCGCGCGGTGACCCCGGTCACGACCGCATCCGCGTCGCCCGCGACGGACAATTCGGCGCCGGGCGTTCCGGTTTTCCGTTCGCTGTTCCAGGCTGCCGACCGGACCCAGCCGATCTCGCCGACGGTGCATGAGTTGTGGGGCAACTCGTCGTCGCTGACCTCGGTTGCGCAGGCGTCCCCGGTTGCGTCAGCAACCCCAGTTGCGCAGGCAACGTCGCTTGCAGACGTGAATTCAGCGCCGTCGCCGGCGCAAGCGCCCGCCGTGCAGGCGCCGCAATCGCTTGACCTGTTCAGCGACCGCAACGGCACGTTCAGCTAGCCCGGACGGCTGGGGAGCTTGCCCAGCCTTCGCCACCTTAACAAAACGTCAATAAAACCAGCCATTTATGGTGAACGCTTTATTAAGCGTCGTGGTTTATTTTGTATGACAGTGGCGTCGCGTCGCGGTGCCGTCTTGGTTGCGTAAGCCGGCAGGACCATGATCGTTCGGCAGTTCATCAGTTGGATCAGGAGCGCGCCGGCCGGCGAGCGGGCGGAGGCGACGCGGTCGCTGGCGCGGGCCTGGCTGATTTCCGATCTCAGTGAAGAAGACCACGCCGCCGCCGAAGGCGCGCTGTTGATGCTGCTCGATGATGCTTCGCCGCTGGTGCGCCAGGCCATGGCCGAGGTGTTTGCCCGCAGCGCGGAAGCGCCGGCTGCAATCGTACAGGCGTTGTCGCTCGACCAGCCCTCGGTCGCGCTGCCGGTGCTGGAACATTCCCCGCTTCTGATCGATGCCGACCTCGTCGACATCATCGCGACCGGCGATTGCCAGATGCAATGCGCCATCGCCCGCCGCATCCATTTGCCGGCGTCGGTTTGCGCCGCGATCGCCGAAGTTGGTTCCGCCGCGGCCGCGCTCGAGCTGATCGAAAACGCCTACGCTGAACTGGCGCCATTTTCCTGGGACCGCATCGTCGAGCGCCACGGCCATCTCGCCGCGATCCGGGAATCGATGCTGGTGTTGCAGGATCTGCCGGCGGCGACACGGGTCGCGCTGGTCGCCAAACTGTCGGATACGCTGGCGCAATTCGTGGTCGCGCGGAACTGGCTGTCGCCGGATCGGGCGGACCGTATCGCCGGCGAAGCGCGTGATCGCTCCACCGTCAACATCGCGGCGCGCTCGCGCGGCGAGGACATGCGCGGGCTGGTAGCGCATTTGCGCGCCACCGGGCAGCTCACCGCCGGGCTGATCCTGCGCGCGCTTTTGTCGGGCAATCTCGAACTGTTCGATCATGCGCTTTCGGAATTGGCCGAGCTGCCGCGGGCGCGCGTCTCCGCGCTGCTGCACGATCGCGGCGGCGCCAGCCTGCAGGCGCTGCTCAAGCGCGCAGGATTGCCGGAATCGACCTTCGCCGCGTTCCGCATGGCGCTCGAAGTCAGCCATGAAACCGGCTATGTCGACACGCTCGGCGGCGCTGCCCGATTGCGGCGCCGCATGGTCGAGCGCGTGCTGACGCATTGCGCGACCGATCCGCTTGCCGCCGAGCCGCTATTGATCCTGCTGCGGCGGTTCGCAACCGAATCGGCGCGCGAAGAAGCCCGCATGTTCTGCGACGAGCTGATGTCGGAAGAGGCCGTAGCGCCGCTCCAGCACGAGCTGATCGCGGCGTAGCGTCTTCGGGGGGGCGCTTTCAGGCCGGAAAGGCCCGCAAAGATCAGTATCGCGCGACGACAGGGCCGCCCCAGTTGAAGCGATAATTCACCCCGGCTTTGACGATGTCGAGCGTCTGGGACGAACTCACAAACGATGTTCCCGTGGCCGTGCCGATAACCGCCACGTTTTTCGAACCGAAGTCGACGTGGTTGTATTCGAGTTTTGCAGACCAGTTGGGCAGAAAGCCCCATTCCACGCCGCCGCCGACAATCCACCCGGCACGATCGGTGCTGGTGCTGGATGTTTCAAACGGTGCCCCACCTGCAGTGCTCGCGCCGTTCGAATTGTCATGTCCCCAGGCGCCGCCGCCCTTGACGTAGAACAGCCAGTTGTCCGCAGCAAATCCGGCCCGCGCGGTCGCCAGCGCAAGATCCCTGACATTGGCGGTCACCGTGCTCGAGAACGCAGGCAGCACAACACTGTTCGTGGTCGCACTGCCATTTATATCCGCCCAGGAATATTCACCCTCGACGCCAACGACGAAGCTGCTGACTTGCCAGTTGAAGCCGCCCTGCACGCCGCCAAGCACGCCGCTCAGGTTGTTTTTGGTGAACACCGTACCGACCGGAAAAGCCGCGGTTCCCGGGGCAATCTCGGTCGATTGATTCCCGGCCCATCCGCCGCCGACATGTGCGCCGATGTAGAAGCCGCTCCAGTTATAAAGCGGCGGTGCCACCACCGGTGCCCTGTAAACCGGGGCCGGAGCGGGCGCGGGCGCAAGGTCAGCAGCAACTGCTGAGCCAGCCAAACCCAACGCAACGAAACCGGCAGCACTCAGAAAAACCCTTTTCATACAAATCTCTCCTTGGAAAAATTTGCATGATTATTAGCGATTGGGTTCCCTGAAGGCTGTGACAAAACCGCAACACTCCACAGGCTTTAGATTGCTTGCAGATACATTGCCAGGATTTGTATTGCTCGGCAGAAACATAATGGAACGCGGCCGGGGCGCCGGACCCGCGCTCAAACCCCGGCGCTTACCTCATTCACCCGGCACGATGCTCGGCGCAAGGATCGCTTCGAGGTGCTCCGGGCGGTCGCGATTGGCGTGGGTGAGGTATTCGTCGGCGATGCCGCGCAACTGCCGGCTCAATACGCTTGCGGTCGAGACGGTGTCGAGCTTGGTGCGCTCGCGCACGATTGCCTGGATGGCGTTGATGTGGTGCTCGATCAGGTTGGGGGGCACCTCGTCGAGATCGGGCGCGTGTTCGATGATCCGGCAGAGGCTTTCGGCGGCCGCACCCGCCGACGGATATCCGAAGGTGGCGGCGTCGCCCTTGATGTCATGGGCGGCGCGAAACAGCTCCTCGCGGGTCTCTTCCGTAAAGCCGTCGCTGAGAACCGCGGCGTGCGCCGCCGACAGCCGGTCGGCCTCGACCGCCATCCAGTTCTTGAATTCGCCGGACAGGCCGGCAAGCGCCTTTTCCGCCCGCGCCACGGGATCGTCGTGATCATTGTCGCCGACCCGTCGCAGCACCTTGCGCAGCGGATTGGGCTGCGTGATCACGTGATGGTCGGCGAAGGCCTTGACCTCGATGTCGCGTTTCTGGTTCGCCATGCTGGTTTCCCTGGGTCCGCCCGCCGCTAGACGGCGGAGCGGGCCTTGTCGAGCAGCGAGGGCTGCTGCATCACTTCCACCTCGCCGCCGACGCGGCGCTCGGGGCCGATATAGGCATTGCTGGTGTTGCGCCTGCGGTCCGGGCCGAAGTAGGTCTTGGTCTTGATGAAGGGCCTCGGATTGGCGACGACGTTGAGGATGCGCTGATAAAGGCCCTTGGCCGAGATCGGTTTCGCAAGGAATTCGGTGACGCCGGCGTCGCGCGCCACGGTGACGCGGCGCTTCTCGGAATGCCCGGTCAGCATGATGATGGGCGCGAACGGGTTGCCCTTGGATTCCGGCTGCCGGATCATCTGCGCCAGTTCGAGGCCGTCGAAAATCGGCATCGACCAGTCGGTGATGACGATGTCGGGGACGTAGTGGCTGTACATTTCGAGCGCGGTCGCGCCGTCCTCGGATTCATAGACCTCGCGCGCGCCGAACGAATGCAGCAGCGTCCGCAAGATGCGGCGCATGTGCGGATTGTCGTCGCACAGGAGAAATCGCAGCTTGTTGAAATCGATGCGAAACATGGCCATGCCCTGCGGGTGGACCGGAAAACGACGGTATACCCGGCGTTAACCATATCGCGGCGCAGGTTAACGAATGGTTGCGGTTGCCACCCAGGCCAGATGGAAATCCAGGTCGCTGGGGGCGTGAACTTGCAATCGCGCCTTGTGATGGCTTGCCGGAGTCCGCTTTGGAGCCGTGAGCTACATCGCCACAGCCTTCGGAAGTTGAACCGCCAGGTGCTCAATGAAGGTGCGGACTGAAGGCAAGAGGCCTTGCCGGTAAGGCAGCAGTGCCGTCAACGTCGAATCACCGGCATGCCACGTCGGCAATACCCTGCGCAGCGCTCCTGATCGAAGTTCTTCGCGACAGACATAGCCGGGCAGCGCGACAATGCCGAGCCCGGCGATCGCCGCTTGCTTCAATCCGACCATGTCGTCGCTCATGAGGCGCGGCGTTAGCGGCATGACAACCTCGCCCTTTCGCTCGCTTGTATGGCGAAGCCGCCAGATTGGGGAAACCCCGGTGCGCATCATGAAAAGCGATGAATGCTTTCGGAGATCCTCGGGTGTCTTGGGCGAGCCGTTCGCGTCGAGGTAGGCGGTCCCTGCGAACAGCAGCCACGGCGCCGGTGCCAGCGTCCTCTGGACCAGCGTGGAACTCGGAAGCGGGTCTGAATGCGCCCTGACCGCGACATCGTAGTTCTCGCCGACGATGTCGACGTTTTGGTCAGTCGCATGCGCGACGACGTTGACCCTGGGATGGCGGACAAGAAAATCCGCGACCACCTCGCGCAACGCGAACTGCATGGTGGCCATGCCCGATGTGAAGCGCACGGTGCCGATTGGTTCATTCAGCCGATGCCGTATCGAGGCCTCGGCCTGTTCGGCCTGCTGCAGCATCTCCGCCGCATGGCGATAGAAGTCGGCCCCCGCATCGGTCATCCCAAACCGCCGTGACGTGCGGTTGAGCAGCCGAACCCCGAGGCCCGCCTCGAGCTGGCGGATGCGGTGGCTCAGAGTCGATTTCGGAAGCCGGAGCGTGCGGCCGGCGGCGGTGAAGCCACCCCGATCAACCACCTGTACGAAGTAGAAGAAGTCGTTGAGGTCGAGCATCGGACGGCCCATCGTCCAATCTATTGGACTATAGGTTCGATTATTGCCGACTTCTTGGCCGTTCGTCCAGCCACTAATCTTCATCCCCGAGCGAGCGCCGATCAGCGGCGCATCTCAACCCTTCTCACGTCAGGAGAATGTCATGGCAGACCAAGTCCGCGCTTATGAACCGCTTACGTCCGATAACGCAGCGCTCGTCCTCATCGATCATCAAGTCGGTCTCATGACCGGGGTGCGCGACTATTCGACCGGAGAACTCAAGCACAATGTGATTGCGCTGGCCAAAGCGGCCAAGGCGTTGAAACTGCCGATCGTCGTCACCACGACCGCGCGCGACAGCATGTGGGGTCCGACCTTCCCGGAACTCGTGGCCGCACTGCCTGGCATCCAGATCGTGGACCGCTCGTCGGTCAACGCGTTCGATGATGCAGGGGTCGCGCGCGCGATCGAAGCGACCGGCCGCAAGAAGCTGATCTTCGCCGGCATCTCGCTCGAAGTCTGCGCGGCGTTTCCCGCCATCACCGCGGTCGGCAAGGGATATGGCGCCTATGTTGCCGTCGATGCATCCGGAACGTTCAGCGAGACCAAGCGCCAAGCCGGCCTCCTGCGCATGCTGCAGGCCGGAGTGATCGTCTCGGACTATGCGACCTTGATGGTCGAGATCCTGAAAGACAATGCACGCCCGGAGGCCGGCGCCGTCTACGAGGCAATGGACATGCCCTGGGCGAAACTGGTCGGACAGATCGCGCAGGCTTACGGCAAGTGATCATTGTTGGCGTATCGCCACCCGCTATCACGAGTCTGCTTCGCCAACGAGCGAATAGCTGGTGCTGCGGCCACCTCCGGCGTCTTTGATCAGTATTCGCCGCGCCACCAGATCGGAAATGTCGCGCAATGCCGTATCGGGCGAGCATTTTTCAATTGCTGCCCATTTTGACGACGTAAGCTTGCCCTCGAAGCCATCCAGCAGGCGGTTGACGATGTCGCGCTGACGCTCATTGAGCGGCGCGACCGAATGCTTCTTCCAGAAATCGGCCTTCGCGAAAACGCTGCCGAGAGTTTTTTCGGCTCCATCGAAGGCACGGTCGAGACACCCCAGAAACCATTCCATCCAGGGCGTTATATCGAGATCGCCCTTTTGCGTCGATTCCAGGATGTCGTAGTAGGCGTTGCGCTCGATCCGGATCTGCGCGGACATACTGTAGAAGCGCTGCGGGCTCGCTTCCGAGCGGGCGAGTGACATGTCGGCGATGGCGCGCGCGATGCGTCCGTTGCCGTCCTCAAACGGATGGATGGTGACGAACCATAAATGTGCAAGGGCGGCTCTCAGGACCAGGTCGGTATCATCCTCGCCGTTAAACCAGTCGAGAAAAACTTGCATCTCTGCGTCGAGCCGTCGGCTGGGGGGCGCTTCGTAGTGGACGCGCTCGCGACCAGAAGGACCGGAGACGACCTGCATCGGCCCCGACTTTTCGTCGCGCCATGCGCCAACGATAATTTTTCTCATGCCACTTCGCCGCGTTGGGAAAAGGCATGCGTGCCAACCGAACAGCCGCTCCTTTGTGAGTTCTTCTTGGTACTTCTGCGTGGCGTCGAGCATCATCTCGACCACGCCTTCCACATTGCGGTCGGCGGACGGCAATGCGGCCGCATCGATGCCAAGGCGGCGTGCGATTGAAGACCGCACTTGTTCCTTGTCGAGGATTTCGCCTTCGATCTCGCTCGATTTGACTACGTCTTCGGTCAACGTTTGCAGGACGGCCTCTTCCCGGAGGGGAAAACCGAGCTCCTGCATGCGGCCAATGAGGCGGCCCTGGCGATGCCGGACGATTGCGAGTTGCCTGGCAAGGCCGTGCTGGTCCCATCGGAATTTGGGCCAATTCCGCAATTCGTGGATATATCCGGCCATTCTCCGCACCTCTTGCGGAAATTATGGCAGTTAGTCCCCGCAGAACCAAGTATAATCGCCGCACATCATGCGGTAATTAAGGGGTGTATTCTCCGCAACGTCGAGAGAACACGGAGGCTGCCTGAAGCCTTGGGACGCTTTAATACCCGAATTGCTCGCTCAAAATCCGCTCTTCCAGGCTGTGGCCGGGGTCGAACAGCATCCGCATCGAAATGGTCTTGTCGGACAAGACCTCGACGCGGCGGACGTCGCGCGCCTCGTCGTGATCGGCGACTGCCGCGACCGGGCGCTTGTCGCCTTCGAGCACCTCGATCACCACATAGGCGGTGTTGGGCAACAGCGCCCCGCGCCAGCGCCGCGGGCGGAACGGGCTGATCGGGGTCAGCGCCAGCAGCGGCGCGTTGATGGGGATGATCGGCCCCTGTACCGAAAGATTGTAGGCGGTCGATCCCGCCGGCGTCGCCACCAGGATGCCGTCGGCGATCAGCTCCGGCATCCGTTCGCGTTCGTCGATCAATATCCTCAGGCGCGCCGCCTGGTAGGTCTGGCGGTACAGATAGACCTCGTTGATGGCGTGGTGAAGATGCACCACGCCGTGGACGTCGGTGGCGCGCATCAGCAGCGGATGGATCAGGGATTCCCTGGCGGCCGCAAGCCGGGCGTGCAGGTCCAGCGTCGAGAACTCGTTCATCAGGAATCCGACGGTGCCGCGATGCATGCCGTAGA
>NZ_DATHOP010000039.1:0-17577 GCF_035484855.1 Bradyrhizobium sp. | reverse complement strand
ACTCGCGTCTCCGGCGAGATGTACGAAAACAACCCGCCCTGATCCGTAAAACTGCCCCGCATGCGAGCCCCCGACGATTCATGATATACATTGAATCATCAACCGTAGGCCCTGACGAGGGCTTTTTCAGCAGACTGCTAAAGCCGGATTTCGGATATATCGCAATGCGCTTTTTGAATCTGACAGGGGAATCCAAGATGACAGGAATGCGATCCGGGCTTGTTATATTGACCGCGCTGCTGCTGTCCGGTTCTGCCGCGGTGGCGCAGGAGACAGGTGCGCCCTGCGCCGGCGATATCAAGAAGTTTTGCGCCGGCATTGCGCCCGGCGAAGGCCGGCTCAAGGCCTGCGTCAAAGCGCATTTGACCGAGCTGTCGGAAAGCTGCCAAGGGCGCGTGTACACGGTGGCGGTGACCGGAAAGGTCTGCAAGGCCGATGTCGCGAAACTGTGCGCCGGTGTTGTGCCGGGCACCGGCGGGATCAGGGCCTGCATCAAATCGCACATGGCGGAGGTGAGCGATCCCTGCCGGGATGCGATGTCGCGGACCGCCGCGGGCAGCAAACTCTTCGGACGCGGGGATCTCTGAAATTATTATAACGCGAGCGAGCTATACGGGCTCGTCATGCCCGGGCTTGACCCGGGCATCCACGTCTTGACGAGGCGCAACAAGACGTGGATGGCCGGGACAAGCCCGGCCATGACAAGAAAAGCGAGTTAGCCGCTTCTAACCGCCCCAGCGCGCCAGAAATCCGCGCCAGCCGCTGGCCTGGCCTTGCGGCGGGTTGATCGGTTCGGCGAATTCATCGCTCACGGGCTCCTCGTCGATGCCGGGGTCGTCGGGGGCGCGGACGATGGGAACGATCGGCGGGACGGGCGAGGGGTTTGACTTGGCGAGATCGGCGCGGGCGCGGAACAAGGGCGCTGAAGTCACGGGCGCGGAGGGGGCGGGCGGCGGGGAGGGCTCTGCTGCGGGGGCTGGCGCTGCCGCCTGGGCCGGTTCGACGACGGCCGGCTTTACCGGCGCGGCGGCCGGGGAATTGTCCTGCGCTGCCGGCGCCACCGGCGCCGGCGCTTCCTCAACCACCGCCTCGCGCGGCGGCTCGACGCGGCGCGGCGTCGACATCATCGCCTCGTTGAATTCCTTTGCCTCGATTGCGGCGGCCCTGTCGGACGGCAGCGAGGCCACCGGAGTCTGCCACTGGAACGCGTCGAGCCGTCCGGTCACCGGCGACACCGGGCGCCATTTGTCGCTGACGTAGCCGTCCGCGGTCCACACCGGATCGTGCAGCGCGCGCACCGCGCGCAAGGTCCAGGCCCGTGCACGGCCGCTGTCGCCATGTTCGCTGCGCTCGATTTCGGCCATCAACAGCGCCACCCGCTGGGTCGGCGCGTCGACGAACCGCGCCAGCGCCTCGCGGGCCTTGGAAAATTCGGATGCGTCGATCGCGGCACGCGCCAGCGCCAGCGCGCTTTCGAGATGGCCGGGTGCTTTCGCGGCCAGCGTCTCGATCCGCACCAGCCGCTGGCGCGCGGAATCCCCCAGCCGCACATGCGCATAGGCATCCGCAAGATCGGGATGCGGCTGCTTGAGCCACGCGGCCTCGACAATGCGCATCGCGCGGCGCGTCTGATGCGCCTCGCTGTCGTATTTGGCCGATAGCACCGCGGCGGGCACCAGCGTCGGCGCCAGCTTCACGGCTTCCATGACGCTGTCGCGCGAGAGATCGCGGTCGACGGCTTCCAGTTCCAGCGCGCGCGCCGTCAGCAGCACGGCGCGCTGGCGCCGAAAGGCATTCTTGTCGATCAGGCCGGATTCGAGATTGTTGTCGAGGATCGCAAGCGCGCCGTTCCAGTCGCCCCTGGCGCAGCGGAATCCCAAGACCGCCTGCGAGGCCCAGGTCGAGGCCGGCGAAATCTTCAAGGCGTCTTCCGCGATCATCACGGCAGAGACGGGATCGTCGGCCCGCTGCGCCTCGATGAATAGCCCGCGCAGGCCGAGCAGCCTGGTGTCCTCGCGCTCGGTCATGGCGCGGAAGGCGCGGTTCGCGCCGGCGCGATCGCCCTCGAGCTGCGCCGATTGCGCGTGCAGCAGCAGCGCCAGCGGATCGTCCCCGGCATTTTTGCGCGCGACCTCGGCATGCGCGCGGGCCTTGGCGGCATCGCCATGGCCGACCGCGAGCAGGCCATGGGTGATGGCGTGGCGGCCGCGAACCTGACGGCGCTCGCGCCGGCGGCGGCGGATCTTTTCCGGCATGCGCCACAGCGCGCTCGCGATCGCCCACAACAGGATCGCCGCGAGGATGGCCACGCCAAGCGCCAGCGCGGCAGGCGTGATCGTGACCTTCACGCCGGCGGTTGACAGCACGACATTGCCGGTCTGATCGGCCACCCAGGCCGCGCCGGCGGCCGCGAGCGCGATCAACAGCAGAAAGAGAATGATGCGGTACATCGAAATCCTATTGCGCGGGTTTCGCCAGCGCCGTCATGGCCTCGGCCGCGAATTTTCGGGATGCGGCAAGCGCGGCATCGCGCGCGTCGGCCTTGTCGAGCCAGGCTTGAGCCGCCGCGCGGTCTTCGGGCGAAAGCGTCATCAGGTCGCGCCTAGCCTCGTTGTAGTCATTGCGCAGCGCCGCCGCGGTGACGCGCGAAACCACCGCGCCGCGATCGTTGCCGACCGTATCGGTGCGCTCGATGCGCACCAGTTTCGAGGCGCCCGCCTCCAGCCGCTCGACCAGGCCGGCGCCGGTGGTGGAATTCTCCGCCGCCGGCGGCGACAGTTTCGGCACCAGCGCCAATAGCTCGCGGCTGAGGTTGAACTGGTTCGGCACGCCGGTCGCGGCAAACTCCTCCAGCGGCTTCAACATCTCAGGGCTCGGCGAAAGCGATTTCGCCGCCGAAAGCGCGGCGGCAAAGGGCTCGCCGGTCCGCACCGTGACATCGAGCATGGCGGCCGCCACGACGCGGCGCAGCGCCAAATCATCGGCCGGCTTTTCGCTGCCTTGCGCGATCTCGCTAGTTTGCGCGCGCACGGTCTTTTCCAGCGCGGCGATGCGATCGTTGACCGCCGACAGATCAGGCGCCGCGGCGGCTTCGCGCGGCGCCGATTTCAGCTCGTTGACGCCGGCGGCGAGCTTGTCGGATTGCGCGCGCAAAGCTGTGAGGTCGCCGCGCAAGGCGGCAAGCGATTTCTCCAGCGCGTCGAGGCGCGCTGCATCGGGCGCAGGTGCCGCGGGCTTGCCGAGTTTGGCCTCCACGCCGGCGACGCGCGCGGCGAGATCGTCGAGCGCGGCCGTATTGACCGCGGGCGCGGCGGGCGGCGCAGGGGCGGCGGTCTGGCCCGGCCATCCCAGTGACCCGGCGACCGCAATCACCAGCGCGGCGGCACAAGCGCCGGTCACCGCGGCGATCAGAAAGGTCGAAATCGCAGACTCCTTGGGCCGCCGCGAAGACTGGCCGGGTTCCCCGTCGGTGGCGGCATCCGGGGCGCCCGACACCTCGGTCGCCTCCAGATCGATGGTCGGCGGCGGGCGCTTGGCGCGGGCCGATTCGGCTTCCGGTTCAATGGTTTGGGGGCTGTCTTCAGCCATTGACGGTTCCCTTATGGTTTCAGCCGGCGGTTACCAGAATCGGACGGTATCTCGGTTCTGATTAGATCAGAACCGAGAATTAATCTTTGGTTTTGACGCGTTTTCTTGACGCGAACCGGTGTCCACTTCGCCTGAAAACGCTCTTTAACGCGATCAGCGCCGCAACGCACGATCCAACACCCCGAACACGGCATTTTCGTCCGGCGAGGCCGCTACCATTACCTGGGTCGCCCCGGCGTCGTGCAAGACGGTTGCGACCCCATCCGAAATGCAGCATTGCGGGACCGAAAGCGCCGATATTTCGACGCCGGCCGAGCGCGCCGCCTCGAGGAAGGCCCGCGCGCTGCGCCGGGAGTAATGCAGCACCGCCTCGATGCCGTTGGCGGCAAACGCCACGCGCACCTCGCCCGGCAGGTTTGCGACCGGCACCATCCGGTAGGTGGTCTGCGTCACCACGGTAAAGCCGCGTTCGCCGAGCTCGCCGGAGAGATCCTGCGCCAGGTCGGCGCCGGCCAGATAGAGCAGCGGGCTCGTCTTCTTCAGTGCCTTGGCCTTGACGCTTTTGAGCACGAGATCGCGCAGCCGCGTGGCGTCGCCGTTCGCGGTCATCACGTTCTCGAATCCGATGCCGCGGGCGGCGGCGGCGGTCCGCTCGCCGACCGCAAACAGCGGCAGTTTGAGCAGCGGTTTACCCGCAAGCTGCGACTCCACGCCGCGCAACGCATTGGCGCTGGACACGATCACCGCGCCGTAGCGCATTTCAGCGTCATCCTGGAACGCCACCGGTTCGAACCGCAGCATCGGCGCCTTGAGCACCTCAAAACCCCTCGCACGCAGGCTTGTGGCCGTGGCCTCGTCGTCGGGCTGCGGGCGGGTGACGAGAACGGCCATGCCTCACGCTTCCATCGAAAGGGGTTTTGGTAGCCGCGGGCGATTGCACCTTGCGACCCCATAATGCTACCGGAGATGAGGCAAAAACGCCGATTTGACGGCCAACGCAAGGGCTCACATTGGGTAACGACGCGCGGATGCTGGTGCTGGGGATCGAGACCACCTGCGATGAAACCGCGGCCGCCGTGGTCGAGCGCTCCAGCGACGGGTCGGGGAAAATCCTGTCCAACATCGTGCGTTCGCAGACCGAGGAGCACGCAGCCTTCGGCGGCGTGGTGCCCGAAATCGCCGCGCGCGCCCATATCGACGTGCTCGATCGGCTGGTGGAGGCCGCCATGAAGGAGGCAGACGTCTCGTTCGCGCAGCTTTCCGGCGTGGCGGCTGCCGCCGGCCCCGGCCTGATCGGCGGCGTCATCGTCGGACTGACGACCGCAAAAGCGATCGCGATGGTGCATGACACGCCGCTGATCGCGGTCAATCATCTCGAGGCGCACGCGCTGACGCCGCGGCTGACCTGCGCGCTGGCGTTTCCCTATCTGCTGTTCCTCGCCTCCGGCGGCCACACCCAGATCGTCGCCGTGATCGGCGTCGGCCAATATGTGCGGCTCGGCACCACCGTCGACGACGCCATGGGCGAAGCCTTCGACAAGGTCGCGAAGATGCTGGGGCTGCCTTATCCGGGCGGCCCCGAGGTCGAGCGCGCGGCGCGCGGCGGGGACCCTTCGCGATTTTCGCTGCCGCGGCCGATGCTCGGGCGACCTGACGCGAATTTTTCGCTGTCGGGATTGAAGACGGCGGTGCGCAACGAGGCTTCCCGGCTCAATCCGATGGAGCCGCAGGACATCCGCGATCTCTGCGCCGGTTTTCAGGCCGCCGTGCTGGAATCGACGGCGGACCGGCTCAGCGTCGGCTTGCGATTGTTCCACGAACAATTCGGGCCGCCGCGTGCGCTGGTCGCAGCTGGCGGCGTCGCCGCCAATCAGGCGATCCGCGGCGCATTGCAGGACGTCGCGGCGAAGGCGCAGACCACGCTGATCATTCCGCCGCCCGCGCTCTGCACCGACAACGGCGCGATGATCGCCTGGGCCGGCGCCGAGCGGCTGGCGCTGGGGATGACCGATGCGATGGATGCGGCGCCCCGCGCGCGCTGGCTCCTCGATGAAAACGCCAAGGCGCCGACGAAATTCGCCAATACGCGCGCGGGATTTTAGATGGAAAATGAATCACGCCGCGAGTGCATCTTAACCTCTCCCCGCCTGCGGGGAGAGGTCGGATCGCGCAGCGATCCGGGTGAGGGGGACTCTCCGCGCGCTCCTCAGCTTCAGAATTTGCTGAGGCAGCCCCTCACCCCAACCCTCTCCCCGCAAGTGCGGGGCGAGGGAGCGCACTGAGTCCCGCCGATGCCGCCGTTCAACTCCGTCGCGGTGATCGGCGCGGGCGCCTGGGGCACGGCGCTGGCATCAGTAGCGGCGCGGGCGGGGCGCGAGGTCTTGCTCTACGCACGCAACGCGGCGCGCGCCGGCGCAATCGCGGGCACGCGGGTCAATCCGAAACTGCCGCTAGCGCGGCTGGACGCCGGCATCGCCGTGAGCGCCGACATCACGCGGGCGGCGCGTGCCGACATCATCCTGATCGCGACGCCGGCGCAGCAATTGCGTGCGGCGGTCGCGGCGCTTGCCCCGCATCTCGCCGGCGCCACGCCGGTCATCGCCACCGCAAAGGGCATCGAGCGCGGCACCCACAAATTCATGACCGAGGTGATCGCGGAAACTGCGCCCGGCGCGCAACCTGCGATCCTTTCGGGACCGAGTTTTGCGCAGGATGTGGCGCGCGGCCTGCCCACGGCGGTGACGCTTGCGGCAAAGGACGAAGAGCTGGCGCGCGCGCTGGTGCAGGCGCTGGGGTCTGCGACCTTCCGGCCCTATCACACCACGGACATCAGGGGCGTCGAGATCGGCGGCGCGGCGAAGAACGTGCTGGCGATCGCCGCCGGCATCGCGGTTGGGAGAAAGCTCGGTCCCTCGGCGCAGGCGGCGCTGACCACGCGCGGTTTTTCTGAACTTGTCCGCCTCGGCCGCGCCTGCGGCGCGCGCGGCGAGACCATGGCGGGGCTCTCGGGGCTCGGCGACCTGATCCTGACCTGTTCCAGCCCGCAATCGCGCAACCTCGCGCTCGGCATCGCGCTCGGCCGCGGCGAAGCGCGGCCAGCGGACAAGCTTGCCGAGGGCGAATTCACCGCGCCGGTGCTGGTCGAACTGGCGGCTTCGCAAGACGTCGATATGCCGGTATCAAAGGCGGTGGCGGCGATCTTGAGCGGCGCGCTGACAATCGATGCGGCGATCGAGAGCCTGTTGACGCGCCCCTTCAAGGCGGAGGGATAGATCTCCCTCGTCATGCCCGCGCTTGTCGCGGGCATCCACGTCTTGATAACTTGATGATAGAAAGACGTGGATGGCCGGGACAGGCCCGGCCATGACGACGGGCAGAGTGGTGGGCGTCATGAATTACTGGCTGGTGAAATCCGAACCTTCGAGCTGGTCGTGGGACCAGCAGGTGGCAAAAGGCGCCAAGGGCGAAGCCTGGACCGGCGTGCGCAATTTCACCGCCCGGCAAAACCTCGTGAAGATGAAGAAGGGCGACCGCGCCTTTTTCTATCATTCCAACGAGGGCAAGGACATCGTCGGCATCGCCGAGGTGATCAAGGAGGCCTATCCCGACCCGACCGACAAGACCGGCAAGTTCGTGTGCGTCGACATCAAGGCGGACGAGCCGCTGAAGACGCCGGTGACGATGGCCGCGATCAAGGCCGACAAGCGGCTCAGTGATATGGCGCTGGTGAAATATTCACGGCTGTCGGTGCAGCCGGTAACGACGGAAGAGTGGAAGATCGTCTGCAAGATGGGCGGATTGTAAGGCTCGTCATTGCGAGCGCAGCGAAGCAATCCATGGTCCGGCAATCGCTGAGAGATGGATTGCTTCGTCGCAAGCGCTCCTCGCAATGACGGTGGAAGCGCTACGCCGCCGCGGCCGTCACCACTTGCGCCAGCAGCGCTTCGCGCTTGGACTGCGAGCGGTAACCCTTCATGGTCGCGGCAAAACGTTCGAGGATGCCGTCTTCGAAGGCGGTGACGATGGTGTCGTGGACGTAGCTCTTGCGGCAGATCGCGGGCGTATTCGACAGTTCGTCCGCGGCGGCGCGGACGGCTTCGAGCACCTGCTTGCGCCGGCCGCGGGCGCTGGCCGCCGGCGAAATCCGCGACAGCGATTCCAGCACCACGGCGGACGCCATGAGCGTGCGAAAATCCTTCAGCGAAATCTTGATGCCGGCGATCTCGCGCAGAAAGGCATTCACTTGGGTGGTGGAAACAGCCCGCACGGTGCCGGAAGCATCGCGATACTGGAACATGCGCTTGCCGGGAACGTCACGCAGGATGCCGATGGCGCGCACCAGTTTCGCCGCGTCGCATTCCTTGCGTACGGCCTTGCCGCCCTTGGCCTTGAAGGTCAGCACGACGCAGTCGTCTTCGAGCGTCACATTGGACTTCAGCATCGTGGTGGCGCCGCGGGTGCCGTTGAGGCGGGCGTAGGATTCATTGCCGGGCCGGATCGCGGTGCGCGCGATCAGTTCGATGACAGCCGACAGCGCGAATTCGCGGGTCGGCTGATCGCCCGACAGGTGCATCGAGACGTTGCGCCGGATCTTTGGCAGCGCCGCGACCAGCCGCGCCAGTCGATGCGCCTTGCGATGCTCGCGGACTTTTTCCCAGTCGGAATGATAGCGGTATTGCAGCCGGCCGGCGGCGTCGCGGCCGACCGCCTGCAGATGCGAATTCGGGTCGGGCGAATAGCGCACCTCTTCATAAGCCGGCGGCACCGCCATCGAGTGCAGGCGGCGGATGGTGCCAGTGTGCTTGATCGCCGTGCCGTTGGCGCGCACGAAGGAATAGCTCTTGCCGCGCTTGATGCGGCGGATGGTGAGCTGGTTCTGGTCGCCGAGCGTCAGGCCGAGATCAGCGGCCAGCGCTTCCACGGAGGCCCCCGGTTTCGGCTTGGCGACCGGCGCCTTCGGCAGCTGGCCAAGCGCCTCCGCCAAAGCCACGGCAGGATCGGCGGAAGCGGGCCGCGGTGCGGGCTCGAAATTCTGCTGATCCATCATGACTTTAGACGCCTTGCTCCTGATACACCCTGCTAATGCCGGCGATTGTTGTTTTGTTCCGGCAGGGGGCTCGCGCCCCGGGGTGGCCATTTAGGGGGTATTTGCCGTGAGCGCCAGCCCGCCGCCCGACGCCAGAGGTTACTAGTTACCGTTCGCTGGGAGCGCAGCGGTCTCATGCGGCCTTTTGACTACCGGAAAACGCGAACGTGATGAACGGGCCGTGGCCGCGGCAGGGCTCGTCCGCGGCCTTCGAATTGATCCGGCGCAAGCGAAAGCTCCGCCGAAGGTCCTATTTGTTCCGCTTGTCGGCGCCATCGGGCCGGACGCATAATCGCCGCAACAATGAAGACGGCTTGCGGTGTCTCGCGTGCACTGGCCGCCACGGTGGAGGGTAAAATGTCCGAGAAAATTTACGACGTGCCGGCGGATTGGGCCAAGCGGGCGTGGGTCGATCAAGCCAAATACAAGGAAATGTATGCGCGTTCGATCAGCGATCCCAACGCCTTCTGGGCCGAACAGGCCAAGCGCATCGGCTGGATGAAGCCTTTCACCAAGGTCGAAAACACCTCGTTCGCGCCCGGCCATATCTCGATCAAATGGTTCGAGGACGGCGTGCTCAATGTCGCCTGGAACTGCATCGACCGGCATCTGGAGAAGCGCGGTGACCAGACCGCGATCATCTGGGAGGGCGACAATCCCGCCGAATCCAAGCACATCACCTACCGGCAGCTGCACGACGAGGTCTGCCGGATGGCCAACATCCTGCGCACCCGCAACGTCAAGAAGGGCGACCGCGTCACCATCTACCTGCCGATGATCCCGGAAGCGGCCTATGCGATGCTGGCCTGCGCGCGGATCGGCGCCATCCATTCGGTGGTATTCGCGGGCTTCTCCCCCGACAGCCTCGCCCAGCGCATCAACGACTGCCAGTCGAAAGTGGTGATAACAGCCGACGAGGGCCTGCGCGGCGGCAAGAAGGTGCCGCTGAAGGCCAATGTCGATGCCGCGATCGCCAAGACCGGCGGGGTCGACTGGGTGGTCGTGGTCAAGCGCACCGGCTCCAAGATCGACATGAATCCCTCGCGCGACCTCTGGTACCACGAGGCCGCGAAGATGGTGACCACGGAATGCCCGGCCGAGCACATGCACGCCGAGGATCCGCTGTTCATCCTCTACACCTCGGGCTCGACCGGCCAGCCCAAGGGCGTGCTGCACACTTCCGGCGGCTACCTGGTGTTCGCGTCGATGACGCATCAATACGTGTTCGACTATCACGACGGCGACATCTACTGGTGCACCGCCGACGTCGGCTGGGTTACCGGCCACAGCTACATCCTCTACGGGCCGCTCGCCAACGGCGCGACCACGCTGATGTTCGAGGGCGTGCCGAACTATCCCGACAATTCGCGGTTCTGGAACGTCATCGACAAGCACAAGGTCAACATCTTCTACACCGCGCCGACTGCGATCCGCGCGTTGATGCAATCCGGCGACGATCCCGTGAAGAAGACCTCGCGCAAGAGCCTGCGCCTGCTCGGCTCGGTCGGCGAGCCGATCAATCCTGAAGCCTGGGAATGGTATCACCGCGTGGTCGGCGACGAGCGCTGCCCGATCGTCGATACCTGGTGGCAGACCGAAACCGGCGGCATTTTGATTACGCCGCTGCCCGGCGCGACCAAATTGAAACCCGGTTCGGCAACCAATCCGTTCTTCGGCGTGGTGCCCGAAATCGTCGACGCCGACGGCAAGGTGCTGGACGGCGAATGCAGCGGCAATCTCTGCATCGCCCGGTCATGGCCGGGCCAGATGCGCACCGTCTATGGCGACCATGCCCGCTTCGAGCAGACCTATTTCTCGACCTACAAGGGCAAATATTTCACCGGCGACGGCTGCCGCCGCGATGCCGACGGCTATTACTGGATCACCGGCCGCGTCGACGACGTCATCAACGTCTCCGGCCACCGCATGGGCACCGCCGAAGTCGAAAGCTCGCTGGTGGCGAATCCGAAAGTCTCGGAGGCCGCCGTGGTCGGCTATCCACACGACATCAAGGGCCAGGGCATCTACGCCTATGTGACGCTGATGATCGGCGTCGAGCCGAGCGAGGACCTGCGCAAGGAACTGGTGGCGTGGGTGCGCAAGGACATCGGCCCGATCGCCTCCCCCGATCAGATCCAGTTCGCGCCGGGACTGCCCAAAACCCGCTCCGGAAAAATCATGCGCCGCATCCTGCGCAAGATCGCCGAGGACGAGCCGGGCAGCCTCGGCGACACCTCGACACTGGCCGACCCCGCGGTGGTCGACGATCTCCTGCAACACCGGCAGAACAAGAAAATTTGAGACCGACCGCTCGGTCGCCAAGATCGTCTCGATGTTCTTGTTGCCGAGGCGCTATGCGACTTGAATCTTTGCAACTTTTGAGCGACGATCCTCTTTGTGTTGGCTATCGGACCGGAGGGGACCCTCGATGACAGCGCAAGCGATGGCGGCGGCTCCAGTGCGGAGGGTGTCCACCGACCCTGCCCGGGAAATGGCTTTGCAGGATTCCTACAGCTGCCGTGGATTGTTCATTCCACGCCTGGAAGGGAGAACTCGTCAGCAAGGTACGCCTGCGCGGGCCGCCGCGCTCCGCTCTGGATTTGCCTATGTCGAACCGCGCGCTGCCGCGGCCCTCGCCAGACACGGGTATCAGCCGGCCTCGGCCAATCTTCATGAGCGGGAGCATGCGTCGGGCGTCTTCGAAGAACTGGACATGCTCGGCGTAACCGTCGCCGCCTTTCGCGAACCGGAGGACGCAGGTCAATTCGAGTTCGTCGGATCACAGGCAAGGAAGCCGCGGAGAAGCTGGCCGCGGTGCCGTGGTCTGAGGAAAGCGGCATTCCTCGCGCCCACAAGGGAGGAATCGACGGTCGCGGGGTGCTGGTCGGCGCGCTCGATACCGGCGTCGATGCCGGGCACGATGAGTTTGCAGGCAAGACTGTCAACTTCCGGTACATCGGCAACTACCCGAAGAGCCAGGGTTGGCCGTTCCGCGACGTATTCGGCTTCGACACCGATCATCACGGTACTCACGTCAGCGGCATAATTTCTGGAAAAACGCGCGGGATCGTGCCGGGCGCGAAATTCTACATGGCCTCGGTGATCGAAAGCGAAAGGACGCTGACGACCCTGACGCGGATCGTGAAGGGGTTGGAATGGCTGCTGGAGAGGTTTGCAAAAGACGAAAACCAGCACCTTCCGGCCGTGGTCAACCTGTCGCTGGCTTTGGCCGCGAACGCGCCGGGCGATATTACCCCCGCCGAATATGAAACCCGCATCCGGGCAATGCGTTATGTCATCCAGGATCTTATGGAGGCTAACGTGCTGACCATCGCTGCGATAGGCAATGCCGGGGAGGATACGTACGGATATCCGGCCGCTTTCGGCGAGACCCTCGGGGTTGGCGCGGTCAGCTTCTCTCATGACGTCGCGTCGTTTTCAGGAAACCGGCGCGATATCCGCGGGCCGATCGAGGCGGAAAAGCCGGACGTCGTCGGCTATGGCGTGGACGTCTTTTCATGCACCGAGCGCGACTGTGACGGCCGGTCCTATTACGGCGCCTCCAATGGAACCAGCATGGCGGCCCCTTATGTGACTGGTATTGCTGCCTTACATAGAGCGGCAAGACCGGGCGCGTCGGCGGCCGAGATTCGGCAAATCGTCATGGGAACTTGCCTGCCGCTGCCCGCCCAGCCGGCCCACCGGGTGGGGGCGGGGCTGGCCCGTTTCGATGAGCGGACTGGCGTTGTTTAAGGAAAAGTCATATATTTGCCCCGTATGGTGGAACCCATGGCTATGAATCTCTATCCTTTTGGTGCAGGGCACAATGCGTTGGAGGAGGAGGCAAAACCCTTCCTCGTCACGCTCGCGCGACGTCGACCGCCGACGCCGTCACCACTGACGCGCGGCCAAGTGGTCGAGCGCGGCGTCGCGTCGAGCAAGGCGTTTTTCCAGCATCTGATGGATTATGTCGATCGGACCAACCGTCGCTACGAACTTGTGCAAATCGGCGATCCGAGTTCCTTCGGCATCGTTTCGATCGTCACCACCAAAGAGCTCGCCGATGAGATCACGCGATTCCCGGAAGTCGAGAGCGTGATCGAAGATACCGCGCCAATGATCCTCGTCCGGTAGTACATCCGGCCTGCCTTAACGAATCGACGACACGATCAACGTCTGCAGACCTCGCCCCGCCGAAGTGGGGCGAGGGAGCGTAGCCTTGCGGCAGCGACGCCCCCTACCCGAACCAATCCCGCCCCACGCAATCGCCAGGGACAACCCCGCCCCGCCAGTACGTTTTTCGGCGAGTGTTGTTTTCCGGGCATTTACTTTGTTTCGAACTTTTCCTTCCCTCAGCCCTGCTGGACCCCCGGTGCAGCCCTCGCGGAAACCTCTTGGTTAACGCAAGCGGTTAACAATACGTGGGCAAAACCGGCGGCAAATTGTGGGTCTTGCGGGATTTGCATCGAATTTCACGCCCCGGAGGGGCCGAGCGAAGCGGAAATGGAGCGATTGATGTCGTTGAGGATTGCGGTGGCGCTGGCGGCCACCATCGGGGCTGGGATGTTGATGTCGACGGCGGCGCAGGCGCGGCCGGACGTGGTCGGCTTCCGGGGCGATTATTCGCCGGGGACCATCGTGATCAAGACCAATGAGCGCCGGCTCTATCTGGTGGTCGATCAGGATCACGCGGTGCGCTATCCGGTCGGCGTCGGCAAGGCGGGCAAGCAGTGGGCGGGCACCACCCGGATCGACGGCAAGTACCGCAATCCGGCCTGGTCACCGCCCGCCGAAGTCAAGCACGACAAGCCGTCGATGCCGGACGTGATCCCGGGCGGCTCGCCACGCAATCCGATGGGCGTCGCCGCGATGACCTTGGCCGGCGGCGAATACGCCATCCACGGCACCAACATGCCGGGCTCGGTCGGCGGTTTTGTCTCTTACGGCTGCATCCGGATGCTGAACCCGGATATCACCGACCTCTACCAGCGCGTCTCCGTCGGCACGAGGGTGGTGGTGACGCGCTGAGATCATGAATGTCATTCCGGGGCGGGCGCGCAGCGACCGAACCCGGAATCTCGAGATTCCAGGTCTGGTCCTTCGGACCATCCCGGAATGACGAAAGAAAAAGCCGCGCCGGTTGCGCGGCTTTTCTGTTTTCTCGCCTCAAAAATCGGACGCGATGCCCTTGTTCTCCCAGTCGCCATAGCGGGTCGGTTCCGGTCCCTTCGGCCCCTGGAACTCCTTAGGCAGCGGCTTGGCGGCGGCCTCCGCCGCCTGCCGGCGCGCTTCGGCCTCCGCAAGCGCACGCTGGGCCGCCGGCGCAAGCTGTTTGCGCTCCGGTTCGGATGGGGCCGTTGCCGGCCGTGCAGGATCATCAGTCATTCCAGCTCTCCGGCGCTCTACCTGAGGGCTCCCGCCTACAGATGATGCCGCGAACGTGAAATCGCCAGGGCGATTCTTATGTTTGGCATATTGCCGTGGCACAGGTGTTGTTGCTCCAGATGGCATAGACTGAAACGCGAATCGCCATCCAATCTCCCGAGATGTTCCCGCTCCATGCCCCCCCAACGATTTGCACTGCCATCCGAGGTGCCCGGTCTCGCGGCGCGGCGGATCGCAGCGGATATTCTGGACGGCGTGCTGCATAAGCACCGCACTCTCGACGAGCAGCTCGATGGACCTACCGCGCATCCCGGCGTGAAGACGCTGTCCGATCGCGACCGTGCTTTGATGCGGCGGCTGGTGGCGACCATCCTGCGGCGGCTCGGCACGCTCGGTCATCTCTTGTCACGGCTGCTCGACCGCGGCATTCCGACCGACGCGCCGCGCGCGCAAAGCGCGCTTCTGATCGGGGCTGCGCAAATCCTCTGGATGGATGTGCCCGACCATGCCGCGGTCGACCTGTCGGTGCGGCTGGTGCAATCGGACCGGCGCGCCGCCAAATATGCCGGCCTCGTCAACGCCGTGCTGCGCCGCTGCGCGCGCGAAGGGCAGCCCTTGATCGACGAGGTCAAGGGGCAGACGCTCGATATTCCGCCGTGGCTGCTCAAGCGCTGGAGCGTCCATTACGGCGAGAGCGTCGCGCGCGACATCGCGGTTGCGCTCAGCCACGACCCATCGCTCGATATCACCGCGAAATCCGATCCCGACCAGTGGGCTACCCGCCTGCACGGCGAAATCCTGCCGACCGGAACCGTGCGCACGCTGCTGCAGGGCTCGGTGACCATGCTGCCGGGCTTTGCCGAAGGCCATTGGTGGGTGCAGGACGCCGCCGCCGCACTGCCGGCGCGCCTGCTCGGCGACGTCGCCGGCAAGACCGTGGCTGATCTCTGCGCGGCACCCGGCGGCAAGACGGCACAGCTGGTCCAGGCCGGCGCGCGCGTTACCGCGGTCGACCGCTCGGTCGGCCGCATGGCGCGGCTCAACGACAATCTCACGCGGCTTTCGCTGCAGGCGGAGACCGTGGTCGCCGATGCCGCCGAGTGGCCGGGAACCAGCGAGGGCTTCGACGCTATCCTGATCGACGCGCCCTGCACCTCGACCGGCACCATCCGCAGGCATCCCGACGTCGCCTGGCTGCGGCAGGAGGCCGACATCGGCGCGCTGACGGCGCTGCAGAAACGCCTGCTGCAGAAGGCCGCAGCGCTGCTGAAACCAGGCGGGACGCTGGTCTATTGCACCTGTTCGCTGGAACCGGAAGAGGGCGAACAGGTGGTCGAAGGCCTGCTCGCCACTGAGCCCACCATCCGCCGCGCGCCGATCGCGGCCAGCGAGGTCGCGGGCCTCGTCGAAATCCTCACCCCTGACGGCGATTTGCGGACGCTGCCCTGCCACCTGCCGCATCAGGACCCCCGGCTGGGCGGGCTCGACGGCTTTTACGCCGCGCGGCTGGTTAAATCCTGATTTCACACCGGATTTTCATGCCGTTGCGCTGATTCGCGCGCTTTCAAGATGGTGTCTTGGCGGCGTTTCCGGATTAAAAGGATTCGCAAATCGGAATCCTCCAATCCAGGGCAGGCGTGTCGGTCGCTCAACGCAGACGCATCTCGACGCTGATCATGGGCCGCTTCGCGCGGAACATGATGGCGCGCGCGAGCGGCGGCTCGGTGGCGCTGTCGCGGCTGTGGCCGGGCCGCACCGACCGGCTGATCATCGCCCCGCACGATCTGCGCACTGCGGATGCCACCCGCGCGGCCGAGATCTATGCCGGCCGCTTCGTGTTCGCTGGCAAGATCGTGACCTGCCACGGCCGCTCGATCTTCGACCTCGAGCCGCCGTCGGAAGATTGGGAAGTGGCGCTGCTCGGCTTCGGCTGGTTGCGGCACCTGCGCGCTGCCGACACCGCGCTGACCCGCGCCAATGCGCGCTCGCTGGTCGACGACTGGCTTTCGAATCTGGCGCGCAAGCGCCCGACCGGCCGCCGCGCCGACGTGCTGGCGCGCCGCGTCATCTCGCTGTTGTCGCAGGCCCCATTGGTGCTCGGCGATACCGACGGCAAATTCTACCGGCGGTACTTGCGAGGCCTTGCCCGCGAAATCCGCTATCTGCGCTACACCATGATGGACATCGACGGCGTGCCGCGACTGCAGGTCCTGATCGCGCTGTGCTACGCCTCGCTGTGCCTGGCCAACCAGGCCCGCCACATCCGCGCCGCCACACGAAAGCTGTCGGACGAATTGCAGCGGCAGATCCTGCCCGATGGCGGGCACATTTCACGCAACCCCGGCGCGCTGATCGAACTCTTGATCGACCTGTTGCCGCTGCGGCAGACCTTTGCCGCCCGCAATATCGCGCCGCCGCCGGCGCTGTTGAACGCGATCGACCGCATGATGCCGATGCTGCGCTTCTTCCGGCACGGCGACGGCAGTTTTGCGCTGTTCAACGGCATGAGCAGCGCGCCCTCCGATCTGCTGGCGACATTGCTCGCCTATGACGACACCCACGGCGCGCCGATGGCGAACATGCCGCACACCGGCTATCAGCGCCTCGACGCAAGCGCGATGGCCGTGATCATGGATACCGGCCCGCCGCCGCCGCCGAGCGTCAGCCACGACGCCCATGCCGGGTGCCTGTCGTTCGAGCTATCGTCGGGACCGAGCCGCATCGTCATCAATTGCGGCATGCCCTCAACCGGCCGCGACAACTGGCGCACCTTTGCCCGCTCGACGGCGGCGCATTCGACGCTGACCTTCCACGAGACGTCGTCCTGCAAATTCGTCGAGCTGTCGGCGATGAAGCGGCTGCTGCAGGGCGCGCCTGTCGTCTCCGGGCCGTCGAACGTCGAAAGCTATCGCGAGGCCGTCGCCAACGGCGTGCTGCTGACCACCTCCCATGACGGCTATCTGGACCGGTTCGGCGTCATCCATCGCCGCGTGCTGATGGTCGCCCAGGACGGCACGCGGCTCGACGGCGAGGATACGGTGTCGCCGGCGCCGGGCGCGCGCATCAAGGGCAACGAGACCGATTATGCGGTACGGTTTCATCTGCATCCGTCGGTGAAGGCGAGCCGGCTTTCCGACGCCCGCGGCGTCATGCTGGTCTTGCCGAACCGCGACGTCTGGACCTTCGAGGCGCTCGACGACAAGGTCGAACTGGAAGACAGCGTGTTCCTGGCCGGCAATGACGGCCCGCGCCGCACCGCGCAGATCGTGATCCGGCAGGATTCCCAGCAGGCCTCCAGCGTCCGCTGGAGCTTTGTGCGCTCCGCGGCGTCGCCTTCGGCGACAACCGCAAAGCGGAATGCGCGACGCGAGCCGGAATTGCCGTTGTAGGATGACCGGAAATGCATCCGGTATTTTGAGGTTCTTTCTATCGACCTGAAAAAAATCTCTTTTTGGTCATGGCCGAGCTTGACCCGGCCATCCACGTTTTTTTTGCCTGGGGAGCAGCAAAGACGTGGA
>NZ_DATHOP010000038.1:0-2247 GCF_035484855.1 Bradyrhizobium sp. | reverse complement strand
GCTGGTCGAGCGGCCGGCCGGTTTTGCCTATCGCTTCGGCGACAAGCAGCTCAACGTCCATGGGCCCGGCGTGAAGCCTGCCGAAGTGGCGCGGCTTCCGGTCGCGCCGGGCAACAGCGATCTGTGCTTTGAATGGATGGGGCCGATCGCCGATGCGGTGGCTCATCTCAAACGCCACGGCATAGCGATCGAGAACGGACCGATGCAGCGTTTCGGCGCCAAAGGCCCCGGCACCAGCGTTTATTTCCGCGATCCCGACGGTTCGCTGATGGAGTTCATGTCCTACACTTCATAGAGCGTGATCCGGAAAAGCATGCCCCCGGACTTGATCCGAGGGTGGGAACCGGTTTTCCGCAAGGATCATGCTCAATCGCCATAGGAGGCGCAGATGCAGGAAGCTCCCGGCAGGCACGATCCGACGGTGCTGCCGCTGGATATCCCGGCGCCGCGAGACGACGGCGGAGCGCGGCACCTCACCGGCATGAAATTGCCCGACATCGCGCTCGCAGCGACCGATGGCGATGCCGTCAATCTGGCGAAACTTAAAGGCCGCACCGTCCTCTATATCTATCCGCGCACCGGCGTGCCGGGCGTCGATCTGCCGCCGGGCTGGAACGAGATACCCGGCGCGCGCGGCTGCACGCCGCAATCCTGCGGCTTTCGCGATCATTTCGCCGATCTCAAAGCGCTCGGCGTTGCCCATGTTTACGGGCTCTCGACGCAGGACAGCGATTATCAGCGCGAAGCCGTCGAGCGGCTGCACCTGCCATTTGCGATCCTGTCCGACGCCGCGCTCAAGCTCGGACACGCCATGAAGCTGCC
The DNA here is from genome assembly GCF_035484855.1 of Bradyrhizobium sp. Classification (GTDB taxonomy): domain Bacteria; phylum Pseudomonadota; class Alphaproteobacteria; order Rhizobiales; family Xanthobacteraceae; genus Bradyrhizobium. Next base: position 1,425 of record NZ_DATHOP010000038.1, on the reverse strand, counting down.
GACCTTCATGACCTCCAGCATGACGCTGTTCAAGCGCATGGCGCTCGTGATCGACGACGGTGTCATCATCAAAGTGTTCTATCCGGTGTTCCCGCCGGACAAGAATGCCGAGGAAGTCGTTGCCTGGCTGCGCAGCAGCTAGCGCCGATCAGCCGCCGACGCCGGCGGCGGCGAAATAACGGGTCATGAAGTCGTTGAACGCGAGCACTTTGGCGGAGCGCTGCTGGCCCGCCGGATAGACCGCGTAAATCGTTGCTTCGGGCAATTTGAATTTCGGCAGCACCTCGATGACGCGGCCGGCATTGAGATCGTCGCGGAAGAAAATCACCGGGCCGTAAGCGATGCCGAGGCCGCGCACCGTCGCGGTCTTAAGAACCTCGCGGTGGCTGGTCACGATCGGCCCGCTGACTTTCACCACGCGCTCGCCGTCATTGCCGATGAGGTGCCATTCGTCGGGCGTGTCCAAATAGCTGTAGGTCAGGCAGGCGTGTTGCGCGAGGTCTTCCGGATGCCGCGGCGTGCCACGCCGCGCCAGATAGTCGGGTGCCGCGCACAGAATGCGGCGGGATGTATTGAGCTTGCGCGCGATCAGGCTCGATGACGTGCCGCGCGGCCGCCCGACGCTGATGGCGATGTCATAGCCTTCCTCGATCGGATCGGTGACGCGATCGTTCAAGGTCAGATTGATGCGCAGGCGCGGGTAGGCGAGGACGAGGTCGGTGATCGCGGCCCCGATCTCGGCCAGCCCAAAATTGGTCGGCGCGATGATGCGCAGCTCGCCGCGCGGCTCGTTGTGGAGCTCGCCGGCCGATCTCTCGGCCTCTTCGAGATCGGCCAGGATGCGCCGGCACTGCTCGTAGAAGGCGCGGCCTGCTTCCGTCACGCTGACGCGGCGCGTGGTGCGGTTGAGGAGGCGGGCGCTCAGGCGCTCCTCAAGCGCCAGCACGTGTTTGCTGGCGGCGGCCCGCGATATGCCGAGCCGTTCGGCAGCGGCGGTGAAATTTCCTGCCTCGACCACGGCCGCGAAAACGCGAGTGTTCTCAAAGCGATCCATTCGAGGCCCGATTGTCAATCATTGATTGACAATCTATTTCAGCCTGCCGCGATGATCAAATCAATTCGACCCGGTACTCTCCTCGCCAACAGAGCAAAAATCTCTCGAACGGAGGAAGCCGCCATGTCCAAGTTCGTCGTCGCACCACATTTCCGGTTGCATGAATGGGTCGCCGAAGAGAAGGGCTATTTCGCTGCCGAAGGTCTCGATTACGAATTCCGCGAGACCATGGATTCAAGCTCCGGCAAAGGTCATCACATCGGCAATAAGGTCGGGGCCTATCAGACCCTGGAAGCAGGCCGCACCTGCAATGTCAGCGGCGCCTGCCATTGGACCATGAACGTCGCGGCGTCGAACGGTCACGGCAAGCT
>NZ_DATHOP010000037.1:0-7007 GCF_035484855.1 Bradyrhizobium sp. | reverse complement strand
GCTGGTGAAACAAAGAGACAGCGAAGGATAAATCCCCATGCCCCGCACAAATCCGATCGAGGACTATCGCAATTTCGGCATCATGGCGCACATCGATGCCGGCAAGACCACGACCACCGAGCGCGTCCTCTATTACACCGGCAAGAACCACAAGATCGGCGAGGTGCATGAAGGCGCCGCGACGATGGATTGGATGGAGCAGGAGCAGGAGCGCGGCATCACCATCACGTCCGCCGCGACGACTGCGCAGTGGAACGGCAAGCGCCTCAACATCATCGACACGCCCGGCCACGTCGATTTCACCATCGAAGTGGAGCGTTCGCTGCGCGTCCTCGACGGCGCGGTATGCGTGCTCGATTCCAACCAGGGCGTCGAGCCGCAGACCGAGACGGTCTGGCGGCAGGGCGACCGCTATAACGTTCCGCGCATCGTCTTCGCCAACAAGATGGACAAGATCGGCGCCGACTTTTTTCTGTGCCTGAGAGACATCGTCGACCGCCTCGGCGCCAAGCCGGTGGCGATCCAGCTGCCGATCGGCGCCGAGAACACGTTCAAGGGCGTGATCGACCTCGTCCGCATGGTCGGCGTGGTATGGGACGAAGAGACGCTCGGCGCGAAATATCAGGACGTCGAAATTCCGGCCGACCTTTTGGATCAGGCCAAGGAATATCGCGAGAAACTGGTCGAAGCTGCTGTCGAGCTCGATGATGACGCGATGTCGGCCTACCTCGATGGCAAGGAGCCTGACGTCGCCACGCTCAAGCGCCTGATCCGAAAGGCGACTATTGAAGGCAAGTTCTTTCCGGTGCTGTGCGGTTCCGCGTTCAAGAACAAGGGCGTGCAGCCGCTCCTTGATGCCGTCGTCGACTATCTGCCGTCGCCGCTCGACGTGCCGGCGGTGAAAGGCGTCGATCTCAAGGGCAACGAGGTCGAGCGCAAGTCATCGGACGACGAGCCGCTGGCGCTGCTCGCATTCAAGATCATGGACGATCCGTTCGTCGGCACCATCACGTTCTGCCGCATCTATTCGGGCAAACTCGAGAGCAGCACCGGCGTGGTGAATTCGACCAAGGATCGCAAGGAACGCGTCGGTCGCATGCTGCTGATGCATGCCAACAATCGTGAAGACATCAAGGAGGCCTATGCCGGCGATATCGTCGCGCTGGCCGGGCTGAAAGAGGTACGCACCGGCGACACGCTGTGCGATCCGCAAAAGCCGGTGATCCTGGAAAAGATGGAATTCCCCGAGCCGGTCATCGAGATCGCGATCGAGCCGAAGTCGAAGGCCGACCAGGAGAAGCTCGGCGTCGCACTGGCCAAGCTCGTGGCCGAGGATCCGTCCTTCCGTGTTCACACCGATCAGGAATCCGGCCAGACCATCATCAAGGGCATGGGCGAGCTTCATCTCGACATCAAGGTCGATATCTTGAAGCGCACCTATAAGGTCGATGCCAATATCGGCGCGCCGCAGGTCGCCTACCGCGAGAAAATGACGCGGTCGGCGACTGTCGATTTTACCCATAAGAAGCAGACCGGCGGCCACGGCCAATATGCGAAGATCAAGATCGTGGCCGAGCCGTCCGAGCCGGGCGCCGGTTTTGTGTTCGAGAACGAGATCGTCGGCGGTTCGGTGCCGAAGGAGTTCATCCCTGCCGTCGAGAAGGGCCTTGAAGGCGTGCTGGGCTCCGGCGTGCTCGCCGGCTTCCCGGTCGTCGATATCAAAGTCTCGCTGGTCGATGGTGACTCGCATGACGTCGACTCGTCGGCGATGGCCTTCGAGATCTGCGCGCGGGGCGCCATGCGCGAGGCGCTGCAAAAGGGCGGCCCCGTGCTGCTCGAGCCGGTCATGAAGGTCGAGGTGGTGACGCCGGAGGATTACACCGGGTCGGTCATCGGCGACCTCAATTCGCGCCGCGGCCAAATCCAGGGTCAGGACATGCGCGGCAACGCCAACGTCATCTCGGCGATGGTGCCGCTCGCCAACATGTTTTCTTACGTCAACAACTTGCGCTCCATGTCTCAGGGGCGCGCCACATTCACGATGCAATTCGACCACTACGCAGAAGTGCCGAAGGCAATCGCCGAGGAAGTCCAGGCGAAGTTCGCCTAACACCAAAGTCAAACGGATTAAGCAGGAGCCGGAACGGAGAGCCCCATGGCTAAGGAAAAATTCAACCGCACCAAACCGCATTGCAATATCGGCACGATCGGTCACGTCGATCACGGCAAGACGTCGCTGACGGCGGCGATTACCAAGGTATTGGCGGAAACCGGTGGGGCGACTTTCACCGCCTATGATCAGATCGACAAGGCGCCGGAAGAGAAGGCGCGCGGCATCACCATCGCGACCGCGCATGTCGAATACGAAACCGCGAACCGCCACTATGCGCATGTCGACTGCCCCGGGCACGCCGACTATGTGAAGAACATGATCACCGGCGCGGCGCAGATGGACGGCGCGATCCTGGTGGTGAGCGCCGCCGACGGCCCGATGCCGCAGACCCGCGAGCACATCCTGCTCGCCCGCCAGGTCGGCGTGCCGGCGCTGGTCGTGTTCCTCAACAAGGTCGACATGGTCGACGATCCGGAACTTCTCGAGCTCGTCGAGCTCGAGGTCCGCGAGTTGCTCTCGAAGTACAATTTCCCTGGCGACAAGATTCCGGTCGTCAAGGGCTCGGCGCTGATGGCGCTCGAAGGCAAAGAGCCGAAGCTCGGCCATGACGCGATCCTGGAGCTGATGAAGGCGGTTGACGCCAATATCCCGCAGCCGGAGCGTCCGAAGGATCAGCCGTTCCTGATGCCGGTCGAAGACGTGTTCTCGATCTCCGGCCGCGGCACGGTCTGCACCGGCCGTATCGAGCGCGGCATTATCAAGGTCGGCGAGGAAGTCGAGATCGTGGGCATCAAGCCGACAACCAAGACCACCGTCACCGGCGTCGAAATGTTCCGCAAGCTCCTCGATCAGGGCGAGGCCGGCGACAACGTCGGTTGTCTGCTGCGCGGCACCAAACGCGAGGAAATCGAGCGCGGCCAAGTGCTGTGCAAGCCGGGTTCGGTGAAGCCGCACACCAAGTTCAAGGCCGAGGCCTACATCCTCACCAAGGAAGAGGGTGGCCGCCACACGCCGTTCTTCACCAATTATCGCCCGCAGTTCTATTTCCGCACCACCGACGTGACCGGCGTCGTGACGCTGCCGGAAGGTACCGAAATGGTGATGCCGGGTGACAATATCGCCATGGAAGTGACGCTGATCGTGCCGATCGCCATGGAAGAGAAACTGCGCTTCGCCATTCGCGAAGGCGGCCGCACCGTCGGCGCCGGCGTGGTGGCCAGCATCATCGAGTAGGGATCAACGCATCGTCATGGCCGGGCCTCGTCCCGGCCATCTCGATCTCATGAGCACAGTGCGTGCGAATTAGTTGGGATTGCCGGACCTGAATCCGGCGATGACGAGGCAGAGAGACGGGACCATGAACGGCCAGAACATAAGAATCCGGCTCAAGGCGTTCGATCACCGCATCCTCGATGCGTCGACGCGCGAGATCGTCAATACGGCGAAGCGCACCGGCGCGCAGGTGCGCGGACCCATTCCGCTGCCGACCAAGATTGAGAAATTCACCGTCAACCGCTCGCCGCATGTCGACAAGAAGAGCCGGGAACAGTTCGAAATGCGCACGCATAAGCGGCTGCTCGACATCGTCGATCCGACGCCGCAAACGGTTGACGCCCTGATGAAACTCGATCTCGCCGCCGGCGTCGATGTCGAGATCAAGCTCTAAGGTTTGGAGATAGAGAGAAATGCGTTCCGGGGTTCTTGCCCAAAAGGTCGGGATGACGCGTCTCTTCACCGAGACCGGCGAGCATGTGCCGGTTACGGTGTTGCGGCTCGGCAATTGCCAGGTGGTGGGCCACCGCACCAAAGAGAAGAACGGCTATGTCGCGCTGCAGGTCGGCTCCGGCCAGCGCAAGGTACAGCGCACGACCAGGGCCGATCGCGGTCATTTCGCCGTCGCCAAGGTCGAGCCCAAGCGCAAGCTTGCGGAATTCCGCGTCACCGAGGACGCGCTGATCCCGATCGGCGCCGAAATCACTGCTGACCACTTTGTGGTCGGCCAGTTCGTCGACGTCACCGGCACTTCAACCGGTAAGGGCTTCGCCGGCGGCATGAAGCGCTGGAATTTCGCCGGTCTGCGCGCCTCCCACGGCGTGTCGATCTCGCACCGCTCGATCGGTTCGACCGGCGGCCGCCAGGATCCCGGCAAGACCTTCAAGAACAAGAAGATGCCAGGTCATCTCGGCGTCGACCGCGTGACCACGCTCAATCTGAAAGTGCGCCAGACCGATGTCGCGCGCGGGCTCATTCTGGTCGAAGGCGCCGTTCCCGGCGTCAATGGCGGCTGGATCACGGTGCGCGATGCGGTGAAGAAGAAGCCGCCGACCAATCTGCCGAAGCCGGGCAAGTTCAAGCTTGCCGACAACGAATCGACCGCGCCGGTTTCGGTCGGTCAGGACGCGCCGGCCGGTTCAGGTGCTCCGGCGAGCCAAGGGGAGGGTGCGTGATGGAACTCAAAGTCACCTCCCTCGACGGCAAAGCGGCCGGCTCGGTCACCTTGTCCGACGCCATTTTCGGGCTCGAGCCGCGCGCCGATATCATTCATCGCTGCGTCGTATGGCAGCTCGCCAAGCGCCGGCGCGGCACCCACGAGGTGCAGAACCGCGCCGACGTGCACCGCACCGGTAAGAAGATGTACCGACAGAAGGGCACCGGCTCCGCCCGTCACGGCTCGGCGCGGGTCAATCTGTTCCGCGGCGGCGGCCGTTCGTTCGGCCCCCATACGCGGAGCCATGAGATCGGCCTGCCGAAGAAAGTCCGCGCGCTCGCGCTGCGTCACGCTTTGTCGGCGAAGGCGAAAGACGGCGGCATCCTCGTCATCGATGCGCTCTCCGTGAAGGAAGCCAAGACCAAGGCGCTGCGCGGCCAGTTCGACAAGCTCGGCGTATCTAATGCGTTGTTCATCGACGGCGCCGAAGTCTCCGCCGACGTTCGCACCGCAGCGAGCAACATTCCCAATATCGACGTGCTGCCGGTCGCCGGCATCAACGTCTACGACATCATGCGGCGGCATAAGCTCGTGCTCACGCGCGCCGCCGTCGATGCACTGGAGGCGCGATTCAAATGACGACCACCGATCCGCGCCATTACGACGTCATCGTCGCGCCGCTCATCACCGAAAAGGCCACCAACGCCTCCGAACACAACAAGGTCGTGTTCAAGGTCGCCATGACTGCGACCAAGCCGCAGATCAAGGAAGCGGTGGAGAAGCTGTTCGACGTCAAGGTGAAGAGCGTGAACACGCTGCGCCGTCGCGGCAAATGGAAAGTATTCAAGGGCCGTTTGGGCCAGCAGTCCGACACCAAGCGTGCGATCGTGACCCTCGAAGAGGGCCAGACGATCGACGTCACCACGGGACTGTAAGGAGCGGGCGATGGCGTTAAAGAAATACAATCCGACCACGCCCGGTCAGCGCCAATTGGTGCTGGTCGATCGCACGGGTCTGCATCGCGGCAAGCCGGTCAAGGCGTTGACCGAGGGCAAGATGTCGTCCGGCGGCCGCAACAATAACGGCCACATCACCTCGCGCTTCCGCGGTGGCGGCCACAAGCAGGCCTACCGCAAGGTCGACTTCAAGCGCCGCAAGTTCGACATGCCGGCCAAGGTCGAGCGGATCGAATATGATCCGAACCGCACCGCGTTCATCGCGCTGGTCAAATACGAGGACGGCGAGCTCGCCTATATTCTGGCGCCGCAGCGGCTTGCCGCGGGCGACAGCATCGTCGCCGGCGAGCATGTCGACGTGAAGCCGGGCAATGCGATGCCGATCGCGAACATTCCGGTCGGCACCATCGTCCACAATATCGAGATCAAGATCGGCAAAGGCGGTCAGATCGCCCGTTCCGCCGGCACCTATGCGCAGATCGTCGGCCGTGACGGCGAATATGTCATCCTGAGGCTGAATTCCGGCGAGCAGCGCCTGGTCAACGGCCGCTGCCTTGCCAGCGTCGGCGCGGTGTCGAACCCCGACAACATGAACATCTCGATCGGCAAAGCCGGCCGCAATCGCTGGCTGGGTTGGCGCGGTCACGTTCGCGGCGAGACCATGAACCCGGTCGATCACCCGCTTGGCGGCCGCACCCGCGGCGGCCGGCATCCGGTGTCGCCGTGGGGCAAGCCGACCAAGGGCATGAAGACGCGCAAGAACAAGTCGACGGGGAAGTTCATCATGGTGAGCCGCCACGCGCGCAAGAAGAAAGGCTAGGAGCGATCATGACGCGTTCAGTCTGGAAGGGTCCGTTTGTCGACGGTTATCTGCTGAAAAAGGCGGATGCCGCGCGCTCGTCCGGACGTCACGACCTGATCCGCATCTGGTCGCGGCGTTCGACGATCCTGCCGCAATTCGTCGGCCTGAGCTTCGGCGTCTATAACGGCCAGAAGCACATCCCGGTGATCGTCACCGAGGAAATGGTCGGCCACAAATTCGGTGAATTCGCCCCGACGCGGTCGTTCTACGGCCATTCGTCGGATCGCAAAGCCAAGCGCAGCACCGGTGGTGCCGCGGCGCCGGCTGCGGCATCCGGCTCGTAGGGCTTCGGGAGACGTTCATGAGCAAGAAAAAACGCGATCGCGATCTAGCCGACAACGAGGCCAAGGCGGTGGCGCGCACGCTGCGGATCAGCCCGCAGAAGCTCAACCTTCTCGCCCAGCTCATTCGCGGCAAGAAGGTCGCGACGGCGCTCGCCGAACTGGAATTCTCGCGCAAGCGCATCGCGCGCGATGTGCGCAAGTGTCTCGAGTCCGCGATCGCGAATGCGGAAAACAATCATGACCTCGATGTCGACGATCTGATTGTCGCCGAGGCCCATGTCGGCAAGGCGCTGGTGATGAAGCGGTTCTCGCCGCGCGCCCGTGGCCGGTCGGGAGCAATTTTGAAGCCGTTCTCGCATCTCAC
>NZ_DATHOP010000036.1:0-152739 GCF_035484855.1 Bradyrhizobium sp. | reverse complement strand
GGCGAGGGAGGATGCGATGGCCGAGAGCGTTTACAAAGTGGTCGAACTGGTGGGCACAAGCACGGAATCCTGGGAGAAGGCCGCCGCGGCTGCCGTCGAGCGCGCATCGAAGAGCCTGAGGGACCTTCGCGTGGCCGAGGTCGTCGAGCAGGATCTGGTGATCGAAAAGGGCAAGGTCGAAGCCTATCGCACTAAGCTCAAAGTCTCCTTCAAGTACGAAGGCAAAGACTGACGAGCTCGGCGACGGCGAGCGTGCCGGGCGCGGGCCTTTGAACGTCTTTACGACCAGCATCCGGCCTCCCCAACACGGGCGGCGGCGCGAAGGGGAAGGTGTTTGGTCGCGGTCGGCCTCGGCCCGCGAGCGCCAGGGCGTGCCCGTGGACACAGCGAGCAATTGTCGGACGCGCTCGATGTTGCGAGGGCGAGCGGCGCCGCCTTAAGGGCCGTTCAAGTCAAGAAGCGCCCCGCAGCACCACGGCCTGGTCTCGCCCCGGATGTTATCGGCGGAGCGTCCCTTAGACTTTACGGGGCAAGAGTGGCCGCGAAACCGATCTCGACGTTCATCAGCTTGGAGAGCGGGCAACCAGCCTTTGCTTTTGCGGCGATTGACTGGAACGCGGCCTGGTCGATGCCCGGTATCTTCGCGGTGACGGTGAGATGGACCGAGGTGATGGAAAAGCCATCGCCGTCCTTGTCGAGGACGACTTCCGATTTGCTGTCGACCTGCTCCGGCACGAAGTTCGCCATGCCGAGTAGTCTGACGAAGGACATGGTGAAACAGGCGGCGTGAGCCGCCCCGAGCAGCTCCTCTGGATTGGTGCCCGGCTTTTCATCGTAGCGGCTGAAGAACGTGTAGGGATAGGCGGCTCTCGGTCGAGACCGAGCCCTTGCCTTCACGCAGGCCGCCGTTCCAGGCGGCAGATCCAAAGCGTTTCATGGCTCCTTGCTCCTTTCGTGCTGTGCATGTGCTGGGTTCGTCAGGTTTGCTGTCCCGCGGCTTCGAGGATCAGCCGCGTGATTTCGTCGGGATGGGAGATCAGCGAGAGATGGCTGGCCTTCACCTCGATGGTCTTGGCGCCCATCCGCTTGGCCATGAATCGCTCAAGGTCCGGATTGATCGTGCGGTCATCCGTTGAAACCGCATAGTAGCTCGGCTTCGATCGCCAGGCCGCGTGGGTGGTCTTGCCTGACAGCAGAGCCTTGTGGAATGGTTCCTGTACGGCATAGAGCACCTTGGCTTTTGCTTCCGGCAGGTCGCCGGCAAAATCGTGCAGGAAAGCCTGCTCGGAAAGGCGTCCTTCATCGCCGTCGAATACGATCCCGGCCGTCGCCGGCGGCGTTGGATAAGTCTTCGCGAGGGCCGCGTAATCCTCGCCGGCATCTGGCGCGCGTGCCGCCACATAGACGAGCGCGGAGACGTTCGGATGCACACCGGCCTCCGTGACGATCATCCCGGAGAAGGAATGGCCCACCAGCACCGTCGGGCCATCTTGCCGCGCCAGCACCCGTTGGGCCGAAGCCACCGCCTCGGGCAGCGTCGTCAGCGGATTTTGCACGGACGTGGCGTTGAGCCCCGCCGCCTGCAATCGCGCTATCACTTCGGACCAGCATGAACCGTCGGCGAACAAGCCGTGCACAAAGACGACGTTGCTTGCCTTCGCTGGAGTTGAATTTGCGGCCACGCCACGCGTGGAGATCAGCGAAGCTGCGGCACCGGCCACGAGGGCGGTGGAAAAAGCGCGTCGGTTCATCATCATGATATCTCTTCCTTCAAGGCTAGGTGGGATGTCTCGTTGCAGGCATCGACACGTTTCTTTGCCCCTTGCGGATTAGCCGGTCAGAAAGTCGTCAAGCGAGGCAACGAGGCCGTCTGGATCTTCCTCCGGGATCAGGTGTCCGCACGGGAGTGGATGTCCCGAAACCGTCACAGCCTCCTGCTTCCAGAGCCCCACCACATCGAACTCCTGCCCGACCGTGCCTTTGCCGCCCCAGATCGCGAGCAAAGGCGGGCTAATCTTTTGGCCGGCGGTGCGAGACGCTGCCAGAAGGCGACTGTCGATTCCCGCTGCGGCGCGGTAGTCCTCGCAAACTGCATGGATCGCGGCGGGCTCGCTGTAGGTGCGGACATAGGCAGCAAGAGCGTCCGGCGTCACGGCACCGTGTGTCTTGCTCTGGATCGCAAGATGGCTTTCCACATAGTAGTCCGGTAGCGCGCCGATGAAGCGCTCCGGCAAAGGCGCATCCTGGATTTGGAAGAACCACCAGAAATACTTGGTCGCGAAGTTCTTGTCGGTTTGCGCGTACATCAGATCGGTGGGCGCAATGTCGAGCACCACGCCACGCTCCAACGCCTCCGGATGGTCCAGCATCATGAATTGGAGCACGCGTCCGCCGCGGTCGTGGCCCACCGCCTGAAAGCGATCGAAGCCGAGCGACTGCATGACCTGCACCTGGTCCGCCGCCATCGCGCGCTTGGCGTAGTTGATTTGTTCCTCACCACCGTCGGGTTTGCTGGAGTCCCCATAGCCGCGCAAATCGGTCAGCACGACGGTGAAACGTTCCGCGAGCTTGCCGGCGACTTTGTGCCAGCAGATGTGCGTTTCCGGATGTCCGTGTATCAGCAGCAGCGGAGGCCCCTTGCCGCCGATCAACGTGTTGATCACCGCGCCTTCGGCGAGCTTGCCGTCGACCATCACACCGCGCGTGCGCACGAAGGTCTGTCGAAACCCTGGAAACATCGACCGGTTCGCCGACACCGCCGAAGATGGCAATGGATCGTTGGCTCCGTGGTCGACCGCAGAAGATCTGTCGCTCGAGTTTGCGGCCCTGACCGCACCACCTGCGATGACGGCTGCCCCCAAGCCTGCGCCCAGCAAGAACCTCCGGCTCACGCCCGCGGCGTTATGCTCGATTTCCTCCATGTCGTTCATTGACCTGTCTCCTGTTGTATTGGGTGAGCCACATCTGTGGCCGGTGGTGTCATTCCAAAACAGACCATCCCTGCAAATCATCGTTGCAGGATTGCAGCTACCAAAGTTTCCGAATCGCAGGACTGATCGACGCAGCAGGAAAGCGCGGGAGGTTCGATTCCACCTCATGGAAGACGAATAGGATGTCCTGAGGCGCGAGATGCAGGCGCTCGCCGAACAGTCTGACCGCTTCGTCCGCAATGGTGGCGGCGGTTCCCGTCGGCCTCCCGCTGGAGATGACTACCTCAACGACCATGAACCGGTCGGTTCTGTCCGTTGCGTAGTCGGGGAAGCGGGGATCTACCAGAAGGTCATCGTGGTCGACCGCGAGAAAGCGGTGAAAGCTGTCGGCTCGGTGATAGCCGGCGGCCGCCTGGGCTTCTGTCATTGCCTCCGATAAGCGGGACTTGTCGGCGGCGCTGAGGCCGCGCCGGACGGTGAAGGTTACAAACGGCATCTCCAGTCCCCACGGTTTAGGATGTACCAATTGCGTTGATGCGTTGAGTGCGCGCACGCCTTAGCCGCCATCCTGCAACAGACCGAAGCCGTCTTATGAGCGCAGGCGGGAACCACAACTCGGATCAACTCGACGAACGAATTTAAACGCAGGTGGTTGGAAGTCGTGAGCCCAGCGCGCACTTTCACTGGGTACCAGCGCGCACTGTTCGCGGCCCACGCGTTGTGGAGCCTGATCTGGTTTTGCTGATCGGATTCCCAAATCGCGTTGGAGTCAGGTTGGCCGATTAGCCGACCTGGCATTGCGGGCTTGGTCGCCGAGCCGGGCTCGCAGTGGATTGTCGTGTGCGGCGACGTGGCGAGCGAGTCTTCGATAGCTGGCCTCGGTCCCCTCGGGCTCGCAATCCTCGTCAAGTAGCGCCTGTGACTTGGCGGTCCATGGGCCAGCATACAACTCAGCTACAGCAATGCAGCCTGAGCGCTAGAAGTTTTGAGCGGACGACGGAGGCTCACCAGCACGCACTATCCGGTTGCCAAAGAGACCGCCCCCTTCGACATGGGCGCCCGGTGCACGACCAAACCGCTGCCGGAATCTTCTTGCAAAATGAGCATAATCGCGAAAGCCGCAGGCATAGGCAATTTCGCTGAGAGGCTGACTTGTACCGAGAAACGCCCGGCGTTCCAGAAGCCGCGCGGCCTGATCCAAACGAATGGAATATATCAATTCGCCGCAGGTACAGCCGCGCGCCGTTAAGAGCTTCTGGACGTAGCGTAGCGAAATCCCCGTTTCAGCTGCTACCTCTGAAGGGCCGAAGTCTTGATCGGCGCAGCGATCCTTTATGATACTGCAGATGCGGGCGAACAGCCCGTCTGCATGACGGGACACGGGTCCCGGATCAGAGTGTGCAAGTACGGCGCCAAGCAGATCGTAGAGGGCAAGCCGCATGTGGGGGCCGGCCGGTGCGGCTATGCATTCCTTGCCTCCGATGCTGTCGAGAACAAGCTGACGGAGGAGGCGCGCTGCTGTCGTTCCGCCGCTCCCGTATAAGCAGACTCGCGGCTCGTATCCGAGATGAGAGATGAGCGACTGGCGCGGCAGATAAATCGATAGCCATTGTGAACCGTTCGCATATATGCGCGTCGAGGGCCGCGCCCCGTCGACGAGTCCAATATCTCCTGCAGCGAGTCGCACCGTGTGCTCGTTCTGGGTTACCCCTGACCAACCAGCGACCTGAAATAGCGCATGGTACCAGTCCACGTCAGCGAGCCGAACGTCGCGGCGTGTCCGCTCGTACCGGTAAGTATTATCGCCATGATCCACCGCCGTAGGCCCGCAATGGATCTTGATCGCGGCTGCCGGCACTCCGTAAACGCCCAGTGGGCGCATCCAACCGGCAAAAGCACTAGGGTCGATCGCTTTGTGGTCGCCTCGGCACGTCGAAACCGCCCACTCCTCGAAGCTCAATTGCCGAGTACCGACGAAATCAAAGCTTGGTTGCACTATCGTTTCCGTGATCACAGGCACATCACAAATCGGACATCCGACACGTAGGCATCGCCACGCCCGAGTTCGATACACAAAAAGGTGATCCCACGTAGTGCCAGCCCGCCTACCGCGCGACACGTCAAAAATCCAGCCTGCATAGGAAACAATTAGGGGGGCTCAAGCGCCGCGTTGCGAGGTCGCGACCAATCGCAGGGCGCTGATCCCGCATCCTGCCGCGGCGAAAACCGCACCAAGTACCAGTGCGACCGTGGCCCCCTCACGACCGACGAGACCGAAACAGAGTGCCGCAAGTGCTGCTCCAATCGTCTGTCCCAGCAGGCGTGCCGTCGCAACCATGCCGCTCGCGCTTCCACTGCGGTCAGAAGGCGCGCTGGACATCAAGGCCTTCATGTTCGGCGCTTGGAAAAAGCCAAATCCACATCCGCAGATGGCCATACGCCAGACGATGTTGACAACATGCGGGTTCGCCGGAAGCATCGCCAGCAACGCCATTCCCAGGCCGAGCAACGCGAGACCGATCCCGCCGAGAATGCCTGCGGGATAGCGGTCGGATAGACGTCCGGCGATCGGCGCCATGATGGCCACTACGAGAGGCCAGGGGGTCATGAAAAAGCCGGTCTCGACCTGTGACCGGCCAAGAATATCCTCGAAATAGAATGGCAGGGAGACGAAAGCCAGGCCCTGGACCGCGAACGAGCAGATCGAGGTGGCAGTCGACAGGGCGAAGACTGGTCTGCGAAACAGGTCGATCGGCAGCACGGGCGCTGGAGAATCCGCCTGTCTGCGGATCAGGGCCCAGCCAATTAGCGCGGCGGAGGCAAGTTCAATCGATATAGGCCGAGGCCCCTCGTGATGGGCCGCGCTCCCGATCCCAAGAGTGAAAAGGCCGAGACAGCCAGCAGCCATCAGCGCACCGGGAAAATCGAAAGTGTGCGCCGCTCTCGGGGTGCGCGGCAATGTATTCAGACCGACCAAGATCGCAACAACGCCGAAGGGAATGTTGACGGCGAATAACCAGCTCCACGGCCCAATCGCGAGGATCGCCGACGCGATCGTCGGGCCGAGCGTGAAGGCGCTCGCGACGACCAGTGCGTTGTATCCGAAACCCCGGCCCTGCAACCGCCCCGGATAAACGAAACGAACCAAAGCGGTATTCACACTCAAAATACCACCGGCGCCGAGGCCCTGCAGCACGCGCGCTGTCAGCAGGCTCGGCAACGACCAGGCGCATGCGCAGAAAAGCGACGCCAGCGTGAACAGCAGAAGGCCGCCGAGATAAATCCGGCGATCACCGACGACTTCGCCAAGCGCGGCGAGCGGCAAGAGCGTTGCGACGAGTGCAATCTGATAGACATTCACCACCCAGATGACATCGGCCGGGCCGGCATGGAGATCGGCCGCTATCGCGGGAAGAGCGATGTTCGCGATCGCCGTATCCAGCGACGCCATCGCGAGGGCGGTGAAAATTGCCGTGGCGGCCCATCTCCGGCGTCCCGCCGGCAGGCCGACGATCGCAACCGGCTCATTTGCCGAAATTATTTCCGTCGACATTTGAAAAGTCTTTGATTTACGGTTTCAGGTGCGCGCCGCCTTCGAGACGTCGAAGCTGTCCTCCAGCATCTGGTAGCGCGTCACGACATCGCCTGTGATTGTCAGGATGATCGCGAATTGCGTCGCGATGATCTTGCCGGTGGCCTTGATTCGGGTCTGAAGCGCTCCGATGATCGCGGCGCGGTTCTCGCTGGCCAGGATGTCCTCGACCTCAAAGCTGACGGGATCGGTCAGCGCGCGGATATCGCGGATGAAATCGGCGACCGCCTGGCGGCCGGTCTTGCGGCCGATCCAGGGCAGCACCCCGTCATCGCCCTGGATCTCGAATACGAGATCGGCGTCGAACAGGGCCGCGATCTCGCCCGGATCCCGGCCGCTGCCGATTCCTTCGAGAAGCTTCTGGGCAATGGCGATGTTATGCTGTTGGCTCATCCCTTGTCTCCATGATCAACGGGTCGGGCAGACCTCGCGAAGGTTGCGAGCCAGCAGGCTCTCGATGCCGTTCGACATGCACTGCTCTCCGCTGCCTCCGCTAGACCTGCGCCTGGCCGCCATCGGCGAACAGCTCGGCGCCGGTGACGAAACTGGAGTCGTCCGACGCAAGAAACAGCGCCACGCTTGCGATCTCGTCCGGATCAGCAACCCGGCCGAGCGGCAGTTCCGATGCCATCTGATCGAGCATGCCCTGCTGCGCCGCCCGGTCGTCACCGGCGAGGTCGAGCAGACCGGGCGTCTTTGTCGGGCCGGGGCTCAGTACATTGACCCGGATCCGGCGCCCCTTGAGATCAAGCGTCCAGTGACGAGCGAAGCTGCGAACGGCGGCCTTGGATGCGCCGTAGACGCTGAAGGCAGGCATCGCGACGATGCTGGCCGTCGAGCCGGTCAGGATGACAGAGGCGCCGTCGACGAGCAGCGGCAGCGCTTTCTGCACGGTGAATAGTACGCCTTTCACATTTCGGCCGAACGTATCGTCATACTGCTCCTCGGTGATGCTCCCGAGCGGCAGGTTCGATCCGCCGCCGGCATTGGCGAACAGGACCTCGATCCGGCCGGCATCGGCTTTCACCTGCGCATAGAGTCGATCGAGGTCAGCCATCTTCGAGGCATCGGCCTGTATGCCTGTCGTGTTCCCGCCAATGGCGGCGACGGCCTTGTCGAGTTCGGCCTGACGGCGCCCCGTGATGAACACGCGCGCACCTTCCGCCGCAAAGCGCTTCGCACTAGCGAAGCCGATGCCGGTTGTGCCGCCGGTGACGACGGCGATTTTTCCTGCCAGTCTGCGTGCCATGACCTGTCTCCTGATGGGTGGGACAAAGCTGTGGTCGCGGACATCGTTTCAAAATAGAATATCCTGAAAGCCACCGTTGCAGGATTGCAAAATGCCGAAACTTCCGGATTTCGAAGGACTTGCCATGTTCGCCAAGGTGGCCGAGGAGCGATCCTATGCCGGTGCGGCCCGTAGCATGGACGTCTCAGTCGCCACGGTATCGCGCGCGGTATCGCGCCTTGAGGACCAGCTTGGCGGTCGTCTGTTCAATCGTTCATCGAGACGGCTGGCGCTGACCGATTTCGGACGCGGGCTCGCCGACCGGGCCGCCCGCATCTACGCCGAGGCGAAAGAAGTCGAGTGTATCGCCATCGAGACGGCGAGGCGCCCGCGCGGGGTCGTGAGGTTCGCGGTGCCGATGTCATTTGGCACGCACTGGGTGGCCCCAATCCTGCCCGACTTTTTCCAACAGTATCCCGACGTCGCGGTCGATTTGCATTTAAGCGACGAGAAGATCGACCTGATCGGCGCCGGCTTTGATGCAGCTCTGCGCGTCGGAGTGCTGGAAGACTCCTCTCTTGTCGTCAAGCGGTTGGCGGTCGTTCGGCGCTTCATCGTCGCAGCGCCCTCCTATCTCGCGCGCTATGGCCGCCCCGGCCATCCTGACGATCTCACGGCCCATCACTGTCTTGGCTATGCCTATCGGGCCAACCGCGATGTCTGGCACCTCACGAACAAGGCGGGCGACAGTGTGACGGTCACGCCAGTCGGGCCGTTACGAGTTACCAACGTTGATGCCCTGCTTCCAACGCTGCTTGCGGGTCTCGCCATTGCCGAACTGCCCGAGTTCGTTGCCTTCGACCTACTGCGGACGGGCCAGGTAGAAGTCTTGCTTGCCGATTGGACCATGGCCCTCGGCGGCTTGTATTTCGTTACGCCGACGGCGCGTGCCCGCAGCGCCAAGGTCGAAGCGCTGTCTTCGTTTCTGACGAAGCGACTGTCCCGGCCAGGCTGGCATGTCGATCCATCTAAGGGTCCGTCTGCCAGCGGACGTCCGTAGGGTGGGGCCAAACGACAAGAGAGTACCGACTGTGGTTCCGCCATGTTCGCCTCAGGTGACGCGTAATCACTGCGTTTATCGATCCGCGAAAACATCCGCGACGTGAATGTGGTCGGCATCGGGCGGAGAGTCTGACCAGCCGCGAGCCAAAATCCAATTGCCGCCAGCGGCGGTTTCGCGCCCGCACTCCTTGTACTGACCGGCCGCTATTGGCAGATTATGTTGAAAAACTCGAAAATGGCGGGGCTCCGAAAATCTCGCAAATGTAGCGGATTGGCAATTTCAGCCGCTGCAAGGCTCTGTAGAATCGATACGAGCGCCAGCGATCGTTTTTGTGGCAATTGATGTGGACCCTCACCTCGCAGCGAGAGAGACGCGCCAGCGGTCCTGAGAATTTTCAGTCACAAGCGAAAAAGGACTTTTTCAACACGATCGGCGCAAAGCGGTCACTCGTCAAGATCGTCAGCTGCTGGCTCGGTGGCTAGCTGGATATTCTTCAGAGCCTTCATTATTTCCGAGCCCAATGGCGATCCCTTGACAGAACGTTTGCGCAGAAGACCAAGTTTTGTCGCCGACTTCACGTTATTTCCTTAGGCTCAGGAATGTTCGTGCGGAATGTCGCCGAGCCAAAATCTTTCACCTGGTAGACTTGCTTAAGCACCCCAAAGCCCAACTGAGCAGCATTGCTGAGATCGCGAAGACTTCTAATTTGGATCTGTTGCGAACAATTGGGCGAAAATCCTGGTAGATCGAAACCTAATCGGAGAAGAGACGCTTTGACTTTAGCCGCGAAGACAGTTGCAATTGGAGCAGCAGATTTTGCGGAACCTACTTCACACAGGAGTTCCTCGCCGTCCCAGGGCGCCAGAAATTGTACGTAGAGATTCCCCACCTCGAAGATACAATATGCTTGGTTTCCGAGTCGGCCCGCTTCCCGTTGTTCGAAGATTTGTTTCAGGGAGACAAGGGCGGTCGCGAGCCAGTGACGCTCTTCGGGCGTTAGCCTGCCGAGCGGCCTCCCTTTCAGGCTTTGGCGTTTCTTGGTCGGTGACAGCCAATGCGGTCCGCCTACATGCTCGGACCCGCCGACGATCGTCAGTTTCTTTTTCATGTTGCGCGGCCCTCAATGGCTCAATCGAATTAGGAGTAAACGTTCCGATGAGGTGAATGCTTTCGCATTGCCCGTTCCAGTTCACCTCAAAAGCTGAGGAATTTATGCGCTTCGTCCAAAGTCCACTCGCAGGGAGCCTCGAAGCCGCGTAAGCAGAGAAAGAAGATTTTGTCGGCTCGGAGCTGCACGAGTTCGGCATCCTGCCCATTAGCCACGCCGCGCTCGCGTATCAGGACGTTGGTCTCTGCGATCAGCGGCCTCAGTGCGATCGACGCCTTGCGGCGGCCCTCCACGGTCTCCAGAGCCTTCATTGCGTCATAGGCTTTATCGAATTTCGCGAATAGGGCCATCAGCGCAGGATCTTGGCCGCCGTCGTTGCCGCCGCCGCTATTGGCGCGTTTGTGCCGTTCCATCGCCGCGACCGCTGTACTCATGCGCCATCGCCGGTGCCCATTTTCTTTCGAGTCCGCAGGTACACCTCGAAGGCCGCGAACAATCGTTGCGCGATCTTTTTCGAGCAGTTCGGCGAGAGCATTAATGCCAAAAGTTTTCATCGGTAGCTCCTCGTTTTCGTTCGTTGTTGTAGCCTTACACAACTTTGGCGCTAGATTGTTACGATACTCGCGCGCGACCCGTCGTGGGTTGGTATCAACTGGGACCCGCATAAGTTGTATTTTGTTCTCTCGGCGGCCATATGCTTAGAGAGTCTCGGTTCTCTGCTTGCTATTTGGTGGCGATGATCCCGGCTCATTTCAGTTTGTTGATCAGCGCTTCGTGGGTTGCCTTCTCGAGCACGATGACGCGATTCCAAGCGCCATAGTCGATGCGTTCCCTGATGGCTTCGTCGACGATGGCCGCAAGCATGTCGGGCGCAATGGCCTCGGCTTGCACTGTCTCGCCGTTGAAGGCGCGGGCATCGGTCGATTTCTTCGGTGCCGTTTCCAGGAGCAGGTCGACGATCTGGAGGGGTGTCACAGCAAGCCGGGTGTACTCGACGACGCCGCCCATATGCTTTGCGAAGGCGGTTACATCTTCCTACAAGGAAAGAAACAGATGTGCGCCGGAGGGATCGTGGTCACTGATATGTAGTACCTCGCAGTCGCGCCCGTCATCGATCAGCTCGGCGGCGAAGTCATGTTTCTCGGTGGTCGATTCGAAACCGCCCGAGCTAATGACCGGCGCGCCATATTGTTCCGCGACGCGGGCGAGCTGGCGGACCATGCCAGCGGCCTCGCATATCGGCACCAGGTGCACGCTCTGGCCTTCGGTGCGGTCGAGCTGCAACGTCGACGCCTGAGATCTGACCGCATGCAGATATTGTTCGGCGTCCCGCCAGGATTCTGGATCGATCCTGGTACCACCGCCGTCGCGGATAGCGTTCACGGGAATCAGCTTGGCTCCTCGAGCTCGGTTGAGCATCTCGCCCAGGCGCCCATAGGCTCGATCATCCTTCGGATAGCCGTGTGCACCCACCAGGCGGTAATACACTTGCCGCAAGGTCAAGGGCAGATAGTACTCGAGCAGTACCTCTCGAACCTGCGCCAACAACGCCAGCGAGACCCCGTTCGGGTTCCAGTCGGTAAAGCCGCGGGGCCGGGTGCGTCCGCGTTCTGCACCGCCGAGTAGATCAACGCTCATGATGGAATTCCGATACTGGTTGGTTTCGTCGTATGATTTGCATGCGCCGGGCGATGCGCAGCGTCTCAGCGAGGTCTGCAAGAGGGTACGAACGCTGCGAACGCAACAAGACGAAAGTTCGCACCAGTTCGCGCCCTGAGTGCGAACGAACGGAACGGGGGACACTAAAGTCCCCCGTTCGTTCGCACGTAAGGGGTCTCGATTTGATGGGATGGATCATTGGCGCTCCGTTCGCGCTTGATCCGGTCCATCGTCGGCTGTGAGCCAGAGGTGATCGACGGCATCGATCTCGCGCGAGCAGATCAACGTGCGTTCCCTCGCATCGCGGACTGCGCGGTTAAATGCCGAGCGCTTTACGGCCTTCTGGCCGCGCGGGGTTTCACTGTCAGCCGGATACGACGCCATGAATTCCGTCCTGACAAAGGCATTCGCCACCGCCTGAACGGTCGGACCTCCGCTGCCGTAGGGCTGTGTCGGCTTGCCGTGGTCGAGGATCGACGTTTGCATCGCCGCGCGGAATATCCTCAAGCCCTTTGGCCACGTCACCTTGGAGCTCGTGGCGACCTTCTCAGCGGTTTGTTCGGCCCTCCAGTCCACGACGCAGGTCGTTTCGCCGTTGCAGAGATCGATCATAACGAGATCGAATGGCGTCACGGCGCCAGTCGAGCCGCCGCGCAACTTGCGAACGGCCATGCGGGTGTTGGCCAGCGTGCCGCTGATGTCGCGTTCGGCCAGCATCGCCAGCACCACGTCGGCGGATGCCTCCTTGGTGCTGCTGCCACGTGTTCCCGACTCGGCGGTCTTGCCGAAGTGGTCGACTGCAAGGGCGAATGCGCCGGTACGCCGGCTCAGGCTGGCCAGCCGGTTCATGATCCGCTGGCTTTCGGCGGCAGCATTCTGGTCGTCGAAGTCACCGACCGCCGATAGTGTGTCGATAATGATCAAAACCAGCTCGACAGCAGCCTTCTTCATCATGATGGCGGACGCGGCCACGGTCGCAGCTACAAGGCGCTCAAAGCCATCATCATTCTTCAGACTGGGGCATTCCTCGATCCATGCAAACGGGAGCTGGTCGAGATCAGCGCTGGACGCTGCTGACGGGTCCAGACGCAGCTTTCGTTCGACAATACCTTGCAATCGGATCGGAACCTCCTGGGCGCCTTCTGCTGCGACCAACAACACGCCACCCCGGCGAACGACTTGGTAGCCAGCGAAATCCATTCCGGTCATGATGGATCCGGCTAAGTCAATTGCTGCGAATGTCTTCGCCGTGCCCCATTGCCCGGATAGCAGGCCGACGCCCGATTCTGGGATCAAACCTTTAACCAGCCACGGTCGCGCTGCACGCTCATCATCGGCCCTGTGCCAGAAAAGCTCGACCGGTGCGGCCGCCCGCATGGGCGGCACCAAATGGTCAGCTGGGCCATGGTGCGGAAGTTCATTACCCGCGCCGCTAACTGCGATATTGTCCTGCTCGCTCATGTTAGGCTCAGCCTCGGTATCTGGAGCGATTGAACTCGATCATCGTCACGACCTTTTCCTCGTTTTGCCTTAGTGAACGGCAGGATCAGAACGGCACATCGTCATCCATCTCATTGTTGCAGGGGCTCTCTCGTTCGCGCTTGACGTCGGCATCGTCGATCTCGGTGATCAAGGCAACGACCATACTGTTGACGTCCTCAAGGTAATTCTGCGAAAGGCCGATCCGCACGGCGAGGTGTTCCGGTAGCGCTAGGATGATCTGTTTGGTCTCACAGGAACGGCAGCCGCAGTGATTAATGGATCAGCCATTATGAACGACAGTAGTTGCCGATTGCGGTGGACGTTGACGCTGTCGACGTCTGCAACGGTTTGCTTCTTGGGCAACGGCGTCATGGGCCCGAAATCATCGACAGCCTCGGCCGCCGACTCTGATGTTGCTTCTGCTACTGTTCCTCGGCGGTTATTAATGTGCGTCATTGTGAATCCCTTCGGCTCGCTGGTTTGGAATCCGCTCATCACGTACTGGCGTACGCCCCGAGCGGTCGACGCAAGCCAGTTTCCCAAAATTGATCGCTGACACGGCTAGCCGTGTTTGCGACTTAAGCAGAGTCGTTCTGTGCGATCACGGTGCGGTCGTAGGTTTCGAGATTTTCAAGCTTGAAAAACTGCAGGCGCCCGAAATATGTTGGCTTGGGAAAGCTCGAATCGCTCCGAAGTTTTCGCCACAGCCACATTGACGAGCGGCCGCCGTATCGCTGGCAAACCTGCCTCGCGGTGATCCAGATCGCGTCGGTTGGAATCGGAACAGCCTTGCGGGGCCCGAGGGTTCCCGTGGGCTTGTCTGTGCAATTGGCGATCATGGTAAGTCCCTCTGTTACGAACTGGGACCTCCTAATTAGATCGCTCTGGCGAAAAATACCGGGGCTATTTTCAACCCCGTTTTTTACGGACTATGCGCAGAGCCGTGGCGCACTGGTTGTGTAGATCGGCGTCCGGTTCGCCGTACAAGACCGCCGCCAGTTTGCAGAAATTGCTTCCCTTAGTCGCGTTGTTAGCTTCGCTCGTGCAATATTTCTCCATCAGCGTCAGGGCTTCCGTTACGGCCAGGCGTTTCTTTCCTGCGACCTTTCGGGGAAGTTTTCCTGAGGACGCTCGCGATAGCCTTTCGCATAGGCGCTCCAACGCCTGTAATGTCTTCAGGGAAATGTTCATTGTGAGGTACGCCTTGAGGGCTACGTCAAGCTTGTCATCCTTCAGCGCAATACGCATAACGCGCAACGCCCTAGCGACCTTCCCCGCAGCCTGCTTGCCCTGTTTGGTTTTGCCTTGGTCCTTGGCGCCCAACAACCCATAGGCACCAGCAAGAGCCAAGGTAACCTTCTCGACCTCTTCTCGACATGCCTCTCGTTGCTGGGCGGCAGGTTTAATCAACCTCACTGCGTCGCCTACAAGTTTTGCCTTCTTGATTCGCCACTCCGGCAACATCCGCTGTTGAATGTAGAGTCCAGCAGAAAGTTCCTCGTCACGCGGGGGCATGGTTATACTTATGACCGCCCGCGCAGTGCCACTACCTTAGTAGTGCGACCAGAGACGGTACCGGTAACGTGATCGGCCCACCGCTTCAGTGCCGCGCGCTTCTCTGGTTCATATGCTGCCCTATTATAGGTGCCAGCAACACCAGCCTTGGCGCCGCTGACGTGGTTCAAGCACGCCTCCACGATGTGGGGCGCGACACCGATGCCAGCCATGCCGGTCGCAGCCGTTCTGCGTAGGTCATGCAGCCGCCACGGCGGGATCGACAGGGAGTTGTCGAGACGGCTTTTGATTTTCGAGAATCCGCTAACCGGCGACCTGCCAGTAGTCGTAAACAGCAATCCGGCGTCAGCGGTCACGCTCTTGAGTATGTCTCGAGCCAGCGGCGCCAAAGGCACCACATGAGGTCTATTGTTCTTGGTCCGCGAGCCTGGGATGTTCCAGGTCAGGCCGTCGTCACTCAACTCTTCCCGTGTCATCCCGGCGACCTCGTTGAGCCTGGAGCCCGTCAATAACAAGAGCTTGAGCAGCGGGCTAAACGTTCCGCCGATTGTGTCAGTAGCGAGCCAGAACTTCGCGATCTCAGCATCGGTCAAGACCCGATCGCGCGCCCTAGACGGATCGGGGCGATGAACTCCACTGCACGGGTTTTTCTCAACCTTTCTATGCTGTAACAACCAGTTGAACATCTTCGACAGGCAAGCCAGCATCACCCTCGCGCGCGCCTCACTGGGTTCATCGGTGCGCCGCTCCAGGCCGGGCACGCCACCCCGTCGCGTTTCGTCGATCAAGCTGTGGATGTCGTGGCCGTCTATATCGACGGTCGGCTTGTCCCTCCAGCGGTGGGCTAGTCCTCCAGGAATGATTTCAAGAGTATTGGAAGCCGGCCTAAGGCCGAGAAGTCGTGCCTGCTGCTCCCAACGGCGGGTCTTCTTCCTCGCGTACTGCTCTATGAAGTCCCTGACGGCTCCGGCGAAAGTGTTCTGGGCTCGGGTCTCCTGTTCGAATTTCTGCCGGCTCTTGGCAGCTTCGTGATCTGCGACCACGTCGCGGCCTCTGGCACGCTGCCTACCAAGCTCTGCGGCGAGCGCGCGCGCCGAAGCCAACGTGAGTGGGTGACCAATGGTTGGCTGGGGAGAGGCCTCTTTGCCCGATTGATCAAGCGGTCCGAGCGTTAGCTTAGCGGGCTTGCTATTCGGCCGCCTGAAGCGGAGAGCCCATGACTTTTGGCCGCTGGTTTGGATGACCAGGTAGAGGCCGGGACAGCCGCCGTCTGGCATCTCGCGGCGCGCTTTACCAGACTTGAAGCTCTTTACGGCGATTGCAGTCAGCGGCTTGGCCATGGTGCTCTTCTCTTTCGGGGGTAACGCCGGGGTAAACAGATGGGATGTTAGCCCTACTTATGCTTCATTACCCTCAAAGTCTAACAGATTGTAGAAAAGTTAGTAAAAATAGTGGGTTATCGGACATTTCCCGCTATCGACGTTAGGGGCAGTTGGGCGATGTTATTATATAGCACATGACTCTTAATCATCGGGTCCCAGGTTCGAGCCCTGGTGCGCCCACCAAGCTTTTCAAGCACTTAGCGTTGGTTTAGGGCGGGCGAACAAAATATTTTGCTCCGAATTTGCTCCGGAAAAATAAATCCGGTGCAGAGAATGATTTGCTCCTTCAATCAGAAAAATCATACGGCCGCCGCGGGTTCGGCTTGTACGTTCCCTTCTTCCACCGCGACCAGTGTTTGCCGCTGCCTCTCTCGGATGGATGCATCCGCTCGCCGCCGAATGCTTTGCAAAGCGTCTCGGCATGCTCTTCTTCGACGAACATGAAAATCTGAAATTACTGGTGCTGGTAGGTGACGGCGTGCCCGTGCCGCGAGAGACAAAGTGCTGATCGCGGCAAAAGTTTCTGAGCTTGTGGAAGTTCTCTCCAATGCACTTCTCCTCAGGTAGCGCCACCTGATGTGATTTAATTCCATGGCGAGGCTCGTCACGAGTGGCAGCATCATTGCTGTTCGCTAAATGTTCTTTTGGCAAGTCGGTGCTGTCCGGAATCAACCCGGTGTCCTAATTTCGAGTTTGTGTTCACTATGGAACCGATCCGCGTGTGTCGGCATATTAGAATTGGAATGCAAATTAACCCTACGGTTAGGACCCGTAAGCACGAGGTTGTATCATGCAGCATCGCCGCCGCTCCAAGCAAACCATAACACTTAAGGACAGACTCACCGCATGGGCCGATGAGGTTCGCGAACGGGCCAAAAAGCTTCCCCCCGGTCAGAGCGCGATACCCTGCTCAAGAAAGCAAGTCAGGCCGACACGGCGTCTCATTTAGACGATTGGGCCAATTCGCCGGGATTACAACCGCCAAAGTGAGCGCTATTGGCCATGGGCTTCGCGGTCCAATGTGCCATAGTGGCCCATGTTCGAACGTTCAAACTATTTGCGCGATCAGGCCGCGAAGTGTCGGTGGCACGCCGATAAGATCAACGACGCCGTAACGCAAGCTGAGCTGCTGAAATTAGCCGCCGAATATGTCGCACAGGCGGCTGAGATTGAGCGCAGGGAGTAAGGCCGCCACGAGCCGAAGAAGACAGAGAGTATGGTGACCGAGCGCATAGTCCGCTGGATGCGGGGACACGTGCATGATGGGTTGAACGATCAAATCCTCGACTGGCGGCCGGAATGGGCTGCCCACCATCGGCAGCGCGCGAGCGAGTTTGACAGCCCGGCGTCGTCAGTTGGGACGGCTTGTTATCTCGGCGACAAAGTCGTTAAAAAAATGAAACCCCGCCGGATTGGCTGGACCTTGGACGTTTCTGCGGGCTCCCCTTGGCATTTGGGTTAGCTCTTCGCTGCAATTCAGAATCCAGTTCGCGCAGTGCATCCATAATGTGATCGAACTTGACGGGACCAATGCCCGATAGCTGACGCAGCTCGGGAACATCCTCAACCGCACAGGCGTCGGATGCCCACGAGGAGAGGATCGCACGTTTTTCATACAGCGTCAGGTCGTCGTCTCTCACGACATCCATTGGGTGATTGAATGCGCGGGCTGGATGCAACAACGCATCGATATCAGCGGGGTTTTGCTTGAGTGACATCGTTTCCCTCCATTTGCATTGAGGGGCGGTTCGAGAAGGCAGAACCGCCCCGTACCCGTTCCGACTCAAGCCGCGTTAAGCGATTTCGTCGATTTGGATGGCTGAGTGCCGATCGAGATTTTCCGAGGCTTCATTGCTTCCGGAATCTTTCGGACCAGATCAATCTGCAGCAGGCCGTTTTCGTAGTTAGCCTGTTCAACCTCTACATGGTCTTCAAGATTGAATCGGCGCGTGAAGGCTCGCGCCGAGATGCCTCGATGCAGGTAATGCCGATCGTCCTCATTCGCCTTGCGACCTTCCACCATCAGCAAACTCTGCTGGCTGGTGATGGTGATCTCGTCCGGTGTAAACCCGGCGATGGCTAGCGCGATGCGGTAGGTTTCCGGGCCGGTGCGAACGATATCGTAGGGTGGGTAGCCACCCTGATCTTCCGCTAGCTGGGGATTGTTCAGAAGGTCGATCAAGTGGTCGAAGCCGATGCTCGACCGCGAAAAGGGAGTAAAGTCGAAGTTCCTCATAGCCACATCCTCCATTGAGCAAAGTGGGTACAAGCAGCGCGTCGGACATCCGTCGACGCCCGCACCGGACCCATTGGGCATCCGGCGGCAACCGAACTAATAAAACCACAAAAAGGTTTCAAGGGGCTATAGAAAAAATTTTAGCACCACCTAGCCCGCTGGTTAACAATTGCACGAACTTGTTCTTGGCACAGGGGGTGGCCTCGTGGGAGTTGAGGCTTTTTATCCAGGGATGCGCTGCGCCGGCGTAAGGGTCCAGCGGAACTTGTCGTTGCGGAATGGCATTTATTTTGGATGCCGAGGTACTTCTTTCACGTTTATCATAACCGGCCTGAGATCGATTACGAGGGCGAAGATTTGCCTGATACGCACGCCGCTTGGCGCGAAGCTACCGTCATGGCTGGCCAAATGTTGCAAGGCCTGGACGGAAAGCTTCAGCCGGGTCAGGAATGGCGCATGGAAGTGACGGACGAATTTGCCCAAATTCTTTACGTCCTGCACATCAATGCTGAGAATCCTAAGTAGCTCGCCGAGCGGGCGGCGATCTCACTGCGGTGGGAGAAGCCATAATGGCCTTCCCGATTCTGTTGCCGTGCAATGAAAAGGCCCGGCTGATTGGCCGGGCCTTTTTGCTTAACTACTTCTGCTGTTGGCTTTTCGAATGGGCCTGATCGGTGTGCTGGTGAGCAGTCTGGGAATGTTGCTTCGCAACATTGGCATGCTCCTTACCCTTTGCATGGTCTCCCTTGCCGTGATGCTCAGCAGCGGCGCGGTGAGCCTTGGCAGCATTCTCGTGATGCTCAGCAGCTTTGTTATGTTCGTCTTTGGCCATTTTGTCCTCGTTAGTTAGCGTTTCCGGTCAGCATCAAATCAGCTAACTCAATTTGGTTCCTCCGGCACCGCGTCGCTTTCGACGAGGGTGCTGCCCACTACGTGCGTTTTTCCGAATTGTGAGCGGACTTTATAGGATGATCGCGCTCGATGGCCTTGAGATGTACTAGGCCGCCGACTATCAGCCGGTGTTCGTCGTTCTCGCCTTGGTCGATCATTCCGTAGATATGCTGGGTAAGGATTTTCCGTGCCTGTAGTAAAACCGACTGATCGCGCTCCCGCAGCTGCTGGTAAACGGAAAGAGCGCGCTCGATGGCGGTTGGCGCAACGACCTGCTCCACCGAACTGGGTGTCCCCAGAGCTGGTCGCTTGACGATGCCCGCGGCGCGGATGCGGTTTTGGTTCATTTCAGGCCTCCTAATTAACCGATAAACGATAAGGATCGCAGAAAGTTCCGGCCCAAGGAACTGGGACGTAGTGGCATTGACCACCGCTCGCTACGCGACCAAAGCGAGTCACCTGCAGTGCCAAGAGCGGATGAGCCTAAGTCGGCGAGGTCCTGATCGGGGAGTCAAAGCAGTAGCGCGGCGTTCAACCACCGCAGCCTAAGCCGGCTGATCGGAACAAACGATTAGGTCGAGGCATATTTCTCAGCCGGTCATAGCCCGTTGAGGCAGGGCAATTGGAAGTGGCTGGTGAAGGGGGCCGCCGGCAATTGTCCCCGGCTGGCGGCCCCGCGCAGGGTCGCAGTACTTCCTTTTCAAGTGGGGTTTGCGGGGTGTTTATGGTGGTAATGCCGCCGCTACTTGCTCGAAAAGTAATTCAAGACCCCTGCTTCTGGGGCTCTTTGTCAGCATCCTTCTTGATCTTGCGCGGAAACTCATCCGGCCAAGGCAAAGACGTTTGATCTGCGAGCGCTGCCATCAGCACCGCCGCGCCTGCGGCATAGGAGGACGAGAGCGGCAGTTCGAGGCGAAAGCACCATAGCGGTGACATCCGTTCCTGTTGTTCGCGCGCTTCGAACGCAGGCTGCCACCACCAAGCGGGCGCTAGCGACCTCTCGCTCTCCGGAACGGCACGCCATTGGGCAAACTCCCGAGCGGCGCGCTCGAATTGCATTTTCAAAGCCTGATGCATCCACAGCCTCAGCCATCGGCAGTTCACGAACTGCCGATCATCCGCTGACCCCTGGGTGTTTTGGACTGTGTGGATTATTTACGCTGCCTGAGCGACCGGATTGACCTCGCTATCGGCGAGTTTCGTCAGCGCGTCGTCGGTCTTCTTTTCTTCGGTCAGTGTCTGGTCGAGAAGCTTCACCGCGTCTTTCATGGCAAGCTTCGTGGCCCACGATTTCAATGTGCCGTAGCGGGATATCTCATAATGTTCGACGGCCTGCGCCGCAGCGAGAAGTCCGGCGTCCAGAGCCGGTTCGTCCTCGTACTCCTCCATTATTTCCTTGCCTTCGTCGAGAATGCCTTCAATGGCATCGCATTTTTTGCCGCGGGCGGGCTTGCCAAGCAATTCGAATACCTGTTCTAGGCGTTCGATCTGGCCCTCGGTCTCCGCGTGATGCTTTTCAAAAGCCGCCCTGAGCTTGTCCGACGTAGCCGCCTTAGCCATTTTCGGGAGCGACTTATAGATTTGCTTTTCCGCATAGTAAATATCCTTGAGCGTATCCAGAAATAACGCGTTGAGGTCTTTGTCGGACATCGGACACTCCGTCATGATGTATTACGATAGCGCGAAACCAATACGGCGGCGTGATGATCGTTCCTAGCTTTGCGCGATGGGCGATATATTTTTCTTTGCCGCTCGTCTCGAAAACGAGAATTCACGAGGGTCGGGGAAAGATTCGAAAGCGTAGAACCGGTGAGAGCAGGCGATGAAAAAAGGCTTCCGCGTACGGAAGCCTAAGGGTCTTTCAAGAGGCCTTTCCTCATATCGCAACGCCATAGTAATCGTTCACCGAGCGCGCGCTTGCAGGATCATTCCAGTTCCAAGAGTTGTCGTTATTATACTTCGGTGCCCCCTTGAGCTGCTTCTCGGTAATGCCGGTGCGGTATCCGCCGAGATTAGTGTCGTACTTCAACGACTGCCACGGCAGGGGATAGTAGTCGTCGCCGATGCCGAGAAAGCCGCCAAAGCTCAACACGGCGTAGGAGACCTTGCCGCTCATCTTGTCGATCATGACGCGCTCGATCTTCCCGATCTTGGTGTCGCCGGAGCCATACACCGCGGTTCCTTCCACCTTATCGCTGCCGATTAGCGAACCAGTTTCTCTTGCTTCCGTAACCATAGTGGTCCTCCCTTTGGTTGATTTCGATTGAACGGCGAACCCAAACAATTGTTCCTACTTGGGAAGATAGGCTCGTCGAATACCCTGAATTCGAAAGATACCCCGGCGCATTCAAGCCGCGCGCCAAAAGTCTTTGACCTCAAAGAAAATCACGTAATCGCGCGAGTTCAACAATATGTTCGGCCGACAAAACGGCGCTCACTAACTCTCCCTGGCTGAGCAGTATGGATTTCATAGAAATGATGTTGGGTCGCGGGTCTCGACATGAACTCCCCGATGCATTCGTCGAGAGTGCCGTCGAAGACCAGGTAAGGACTGGGATGATTCACCCTTGTATTGCGTTCGTTGTTTACGGAAAGCCATTTTCGAAGATCTGCAGGGACATCGAAAATGATTTGAAGAGTCTCAGCCACGCTTCGCCTTCTTTCGCTTCGAACACTTTCTTAGAGGTCTTTTCATTCGGTAACCCAATTTGGTGTTGTAATCGGCTACAGGGCGATTTGTTCCATATTAACTTACTGTCGCTGGATCATATTAGCTCCGAACAAGGTTCCCCTTTCGGGCGTTTTCACTTGGCTGAGGAGGCTACGATGAAAGATGCAAAGACGTACCGGGAATATGCAGCCGACTGCATTCGGATGGCGAAACTCACCGGCGCGAAAGACAAAGATACGTTGTTGAAGATGGCTGAGACTTGGGAAGAGTGCGCCAGAGAAGCTGAGCGGAAGGACAAAAAGTTGAGCTGTTAAGCCGTACAACAGCGCGGGATTTCAGTGCGAATATGGGCGAGCTGGGGGGGTGGACGAGCCGATCGCAGTCAAATTCTGATCCCGAACACAGAGAGCAAGGGACACTAAACGGCGGCGGCCGGCCCGGGATCTTCTTTAAAATCTCTCCGAGCGACGCTCAAAGCGTCGTCCGGCAGCGGTCGCTGAAGCGGTTCCGCTTCATCCCATGGCACGCGCAGCCAAGCGTCCCATTCCTCCTCCGTCGTCCGTATCATCGGCATAGCTTTTGGATATATCGGTTCAACGTTCGCATTTGTGGTCGTCGTGGGAAAGCCGTGGACCTTCCCTTGGCCTCAGCCCCCGAGCTGAGGCCGTTCTTTGGCATACGCAGATGCGAAAGGGAACTTGTGTGCTGTTTGCAACTTAACAGCCGTGTGCAGTGCCCCGGGCAGGGGTCTGGGGGAGAATTGCTTTGGACTTACCCATCATCCTCGTTGTCGAAGACGACCCTTCAATTCAGGTCCTCATTGAAGAAGCTCTTGGGGATGGAGGTTTCAACACGGCCATCGTCGCATCTGGCGAGGAGGCCTTGACCTTGTTGAACGGGAACAAGGAGAAATACCGCGCCGTCGTGACGGACATCAATCTTGAAGGGAAGATCGACGGTTGGGAAGTCGCCCGTCACGTCCGCGAGATTGATCCGGAATATCCCGTTATCTACATGAGCGGAGCGAGCGCCGCAGACTGGGCCTCAAAAGGCGTTCCGAACAGCGTTATATTGTCTAAGCCATTCGCCCCGGCCCAGCTTGTCACCGCTATCTCAAACCTTCTCAACGCGGCCACACCGACAACCTAGCAGCCGAGACATCACACGATAGGCTGTATGGGCTAGGATCGCTTCCATCCGAATCTGTGGAGATTGCGCGAAGCGGCGTAGCGCGCTCATTGAACCGGCGCTGACGAGCTGGCCGCTTCGACGATGACGGAGTTGCGACCGGCGAGCCGGTCGAATGCCTAAGTACGAGTGCTGCGGTTCTCCGCGCGGAGTACCTGTCGCGGCTAGAGGGCATTGTGGGATCGATCGCGTTCAGCCGCAGCGGCGACCTGTCATCCGGGACTTTTGAAGATGCCCAAGTGCTTAAGAGATTCGGCGACGCGCCGACCGGTCGCGCTTCAAAGCTCGCGATCTGCGGCAACGTCCCGTCGTTCGAATGGCCGCCGATACGATGATCGCTCAGGGCGGTGCAATATAGCCGTACCAGGCGGCTTTTACCGGATTGGCACGCAGCACACGCGTCATCTTCACATAGAGTTGGCTGCCCCAGTCATAGTGCCAGAACGTGAACGGGTCGTTCTCGAAGCCTACGCTGCTCATTGCCCAATGCAGCAGGCGCCGATACTTCAGCCGCGTGTCGTCACCGGCGATTTCGCCGCTTGCGAGTTTTCGTTCGAAATAGTCGGTGGCGGCGATGTCGTTGATGTCCTCGAAACGGCCGCCCAGTTCGCAGTAGTCCCCGGACTGGAGGTCGCGCAGCGACAGGTCGACGGCCGCGCCCGTGGCATGGGTTGGCCAGGTCGCCGGATCATCCTCCCTGAAATCGCTGGGATCGACGGCATGCCTGAGCGCCTGCGCGCGCCACATCGCCGGCGTTCCATCAGGCGTCGCTCGAACCGCCTCGCGATAGAAGAAGTCCCACATTCCCTGCTGGCAGGCGAGGGTGCGATATCCATCCCAAACGATCAACTCGACGCGGTAGGGTTTGAGCCGGTCGTTGACCTGGGCCAGCATCCCGGCAACGGTCTTGCGCAGCCAAACATCCTTGCGGGCGCCGGGCAGCGCTCCGAAATAGGGCCAGTTCCCGCCGTCGGTCCGGGCGTGATGGGCCTCATAGGCGACGCCGACGGTTTCCAGCCTGACCAAAGGCTCGTTCCGGCGCGGGTCGGCCGTGTCGAACGGCATCCGGCTATAGCGCCCGGCATAGACCTTCCGCTCGATGATCGGCACTTCATACGCAAGATCGAAAACAGACATAGCCATCGCCAACCTCCCTCGAGCTGCAAAAGATCGTCGGACCGCTCATCCATCGAGAAGAGCACGTTCCACCACCTGCATCTTTTGCCTGAACAGCGCGCCTCCATAGAGGTCCTCCCGGAGGATCGCGCGATGCAGCATCTGCCGCCTGGAAGGCGGAAGCGCTTCGAAGATCGCTGCAAGTTCATCCGTGTCGTGGGACAACAGCCGCGAGATCAATTTTCCCGTGGCTTCGAATTCGCAATCGCGCAGGAAGGCCGTGTATTCCGCAAGATCGGCGATTCCTGAAGCGTTGATCTCGCTCTCGAGCTGGGGAAACGCGCATCCGATTCCGCGGTCGACATTCACAATCAGCAGAACGTCGAGGCTCTCGACCCCGGCCCCATGAAGAAGCTTCGTGATCGAGGCGAGCTGGGTGCCGGTAACGTTGATGTCGTTCACGAAGATCGCGCGGCGGCCTGCGAAATTGGCCAGATCGTAGGTCGCTCTCTCATCGCGCGCCATGTAGAATTGCCGCCGCGTCTTCAGGTCATGCTTGCTGTATTCGTTGTAGCCCTTGAAAGCGGCCTCGCTGTCGATCGGCGTCCTGGGTCCCTGGACCTCCATCGGGTCGAGGCGCAGCGCCAGCCCATCCGGCAGTGATTTCGCGAGCATGCCGAAGATCGCGCGGCACACCAGATTCGCGCCGCAGGGCAAGCCCCGCAATGGCGGCGAGGTCAGCACCCAGCCCCGCTCCTTTGGCGGCGCATCGACGATCGCCTTGTGGGCCATGGGTGCCAGCAATGCGGCGAAGTAGTCCACGCTCCCGAGGTCGCCGAGCTTCATGGCCGGGTAATGCGCGAAGACCGGGACACCCGGATCAAATGGATAAGTGCTGATGGTGTGCAGGGCTGAGAGCACGCGGGTCGCCACTTCGTCCTCAAGCGCCGCCTCTCCAGGCAGCCGCGGCCAGGAACCGGATGGGTGCTGCGTGCTCCGCGCGCGGCCGGCGCGGAGCACGCTTGCCGGCATGTCAGTGTCCGGAAAGAGCCTCGTGCAGCTTTTCCAGACGCTCCTTGTCGAAACCTATCGCAACGTCCCGCACGGCAGCGGCGGTCGGGGTGGCGCGGGTGGCAGGGACCGCAAATTCGGGCTCCTTCACCGGGCCTCCCGCTAGGGTGAAGCTGAAATCGGTGCCGGCGCGCTGGGCCCGGCCATGGCAACCCATGCAGCCGCCCATATTGGTCCGCGTGAACTGGTTCGACGGAACGCTGCCGCTGGGCGGTCCATAGATATTGAAGGCGTCAGGACCGATTGGAGGAAGGATTGGCTTGCTGGTGTTCGGATCGATCTCGAACGCCGATTTGAAGAAGAGGCCGTTGTTGGCAAGCGGATAAAAGAACAACCCGGCGAAGAACTGCTGCAGCGTGTTGTCCGTCTCCACCACGCTGTTGGCGAGGCTGAAGGTCGATACCAGCCGGCTGGTATTGGCTCCGGTGGTATCAATTTCGCTGATGTCGAATGGCTCCCACTGGACATTAAGCAGCTTGTAATTCTGCCATAGCGCCGGCGCGCCATAGCTCCTGAGCGCGGCATGCGCCGCTTCATTCGCCTGCTGGATTTGCGGCGGGATCGGGAAGTAGCGCTTGTTCACGCAGACCCCGCTATTCGCCGGCGGAATGGGATTGGCGGCGAGGTCGAGATCCTGAAAGTAAAGCCTGTCATTGGTCCGCGTTACCTTGCAATAGGGTCCGGTCAGCTGAACCAGCGGCAGCGTCGCACCCGCCGGCGGTGATGGCGGCGGAGGCGTCGGCGCCGGTGGCTGCGGCGGCACAATGATGCCCTTGGGATAGTCCGGGCTGTAATACTTGCTGTTGACGTCGAAGTAGTTCAGTCGCGGATCCATGGCATCGCCGCGCGGCGCGTTGATTTCCTTGCCGTTGTTGTCCTCGACCGGCTTGCCGTCCGCAGTCAGGATATTGCCGGTATATTCGAAGGTGGCGAAGATGAAATCGGGCTGGTTCG
Organism: Bradyrhizobium sp.; assembly: GCF_035484855.1. GTDB lineage: Bacteria > Pseudomonadota > Alphaproteobacteria > Rhizobiales > Xanthobacteraceae > Bradyrhizobium. The sequence continues at coordinate 126,653 of NZ_DATHOP010000036.1, read as the reverse complement.
GCGTCTTTTGAATGATGTGAAGCGCGATCAGCGCCCAGGTCTGCTCGCGATAACAGGCCGTCGTGGCGTTCCCGTTTCGGTCATAGAAGCGGACCGTCTTGGTATGGAAGTCGGAGGCGTTTTCGCCCTGCGCCAGCGGCCGCCAGGCCGCCTTCACCAGGACGGTGCCGGGCGGCAACTGGATGTTGGGCGTCGGCGCCGGATATTGGTTGTTGCCGGCGGCGGTGCTGAAATTCGATTTCGCCGCAACAAACGCGGCGCCCTGATACCAGAACTGATTGGCCGCCACATAGTCGTAGAAGGTCCGATTGCCCTTGGCCAGGAACCGGATCAATTGCGGCTCGGCATTGGCGTTCTTGGCCGTTGGGTTCTGGATCGAAGCCGGCAATTTGCCCGCGAACATCGAGTTCAAGCCGATCTCGTTGATCTCATCCAGATTTATATAGGACGGCGTCGTCACGACGGACTGCGCCGGATTCTGACAGGGTGGTACGTCCAGCGGCGAGCCGCCGGGATTGTTCTGCAGCTTTGGAGGATTTCCGGATGGCTGGGGCGTGGTCGTCCTGGTCCCATAGACATATTGCGGTCCAACATCGAACCCATAGTCCTGCGACGGACCGTTGGGGTAGCCCGGCGGGTCGCCGACGCCCGGAAAAGTCTCGACCTTGCCGCGGTAGGTTTCCCAGACGACGGGCTGGCTGGCTTGATCGGTGCCGCTGCTGTCGTCACCAAATCTCTTGCTGTTGTCCGGCACGCCGCGCGTGTTGGAACCCGATTTGCCGGTCTGCTTGGCGGCGGGCCAATTGAGCGCGATGAACTCCTGCCATGCGAAGACCGCCGCATCGGTGATAGTCGCGCCGCGCGGGAGATCGGACGGCAGTGTCGAGCTCAGCGCGGGAAAACTGACCGCGGAGGCGCCGGGAGCGTCCGTCTCGCGATGCTTCGACATCTTCGCCTTGCCCCGCGTTTGCGCCGCCGCGGCGTTGCTGGTCGCGGCGTCGGAATAGAGCGCCAACGACACGACCGCGCCGATACCGGCCGCCGCCAGCAACGGTGCAAGGACGAACTTGCGGGATTTTGCATCGATCTTCATCATTCGCTCCTTTGTCACTTGTAGAATCTAGGCGCCGACGCCTTCGGGTTGTTTGGTCTTGAGGTCGCTCCAATAGTCGTCGCGCAGCACGGCCGCAGGCAGCTCACCCGGCGCCAACGGCCGGTCGATCACCTCGACGCTGAAGTTGCGGCCAAGCGGCGCGGCCCAGATCCGTGTCGACAGCGTGACCTTGGAAATCTCGAACTGCCGCCTGTCCTGTTTGGTCTCCGCGGGAGTGCCGAGCCGGTCGGAAAGCTCGTAGAACGCACGCGGCACGAAATCCTCGCGGAGCTTGACGAACGCCGTCCTGCGGCCGTCGCTCACCCACCATTCGAACTTCATCGAGCTGTTGCATTTCATGCCGCAGTCCGGTTCGAGAACCACTTTGTAGCGGTCGCGCCCGACGACGCCGGTGACATAGTCGATCGCGTCGCGCACGCCCGGCCCGGGGTGAGCGCCGACGACGTAGAGATCGTCACGACTCCACAGCCCATCCCTGGACAAGGCTTCGGCCGCGGCCTGCATGGCGCGGTAGCCGACCGCCGTGCCCCACCACAAGGACCCGATATGCCTGGTCATGGCGCCGTCGTAATCAATCTCCTTGATCTCGCCGCGGTCCTTGATGCGGACGACCGTCGCGTCGACGGGCGTGATGGCATCGGCGTCATTGCTTTGCATGGGAGACCCTTTCTGCATTGTTCCAGTCCTTGGGTCGCTGCTTGCCGCGGCGACGTCAGCAAATTCTCGGCAGCTGCTCGCCGACCAGCATGTCGACGATGCGGCGGCCGCCGAACACCGTATGCATGACCACACGTCCCGGCCGGCCGTCGGTCGCATGACCGATGATGGCGCTGTCGCGGCCGAGCGGATGGTGGCGCATGGCGGCGAGCGCCGCTTCGGCTTGATCCGGCGGCACCGCGCAAACGATCTTGCCCTCATTGGCGAGATAGAGCGGATCAAGCCCCAGGATCTCGCAGAAGCCCCGCACCTCGTCGCGCAGCGGCGTGCGCTCTTCGTGAATCAGGATGCCGATCTGCGACGCTTCGGCGATTTCGTTGAGCACGGTTGCGATGCCGCCGCGCGTCGCGTCGCGCAGAAACCGTGTGCCCGGAGCCGCGGCCAGCAAGGTGTCGATCAGTCCGTGCAAGGCGGCACAATCGCTCTCCAGCGGCGTCGACAGCGCCATGTCGCCGCGCGCGTTCAGGATGGCCGCGCCATGATCGCCCAAAAGACCGTTCACCAGGATGGCGTCTCCCGGCCGCACGCGGCCGACGCCAAGCTCGACGCCTTCGCGAATGACGCCGATCCCCGTCGTGTTGATGAAGAGCTTGTCGCAGGCCCCCCGGTTGACGACCTTGGTGTCGCCGGTGACGATCGAGACACCGGCCGCGGCCGCAGTGCGGGCCATCGAGCCGGCGATTTCGCGCAGCGTATCGACGTCCAGCCCCTCCTCGATGATGACTGCGCAGCTGAGATAAAGCGGCTTGGCCCCCCCGACCGCCAGATCGTTGATCGTGCCGCAAACCGCAAGCTTGCCGATATCGCCGCCCGGGAAGCGTATCGGATGGATCACATAGGAGTCCGTCGTCATCGCCAGACGGTCACCATGCGCAGCCAGATCGGCTAGGCGAAAGCGCGCCTGGTCCTCCATCGTCGAAAGTGTGGGGTTATCGAATGCGGCGACGAAGACGTCGTCGATGAGATCTCGCATGGCCTTGCCGCCGCCGCCGTGCGCCATCGTGACCTTGGGGAGGTGAATGCGGCCCAATTTACGCTTGGTCGTGGGCGAGACGGGCGCTAGCTGGACGACATTCATGACCTTGTCCCCGCCACCAAGGCTTCGGCGCTCTTGATCTCGGCGCGCTTGGCATGGATTTTCTCCACGTCGCCGAACTGGTAGTAGGCGGCGCAGGCGCCTTCGGACGACACCATCAGGGCGCCCAGCGGCGTTTCCGGCGTGCAGGCCGTGCCGAACACCTTGCATTCCCAGGGCTTGATCACTCCCTTGAGGACTTCGCCGCATTGGCATGATTTCGGGTCGGCAATCCTGATGGAGCGGATGGCGAACTTCTTCTCGGCGTCGTAGATCTCGTAGGGTTTGCGCATCCGCACGCCGGAATGATCGATCGAGCCGAGACCCCGCCATTCGAAGAACTCACGCAGCTCGAAGACCTTGCCGATGGCATCGAGCGCGACAGGGTTGCCGCCCCTGGGAACAACACGGGCGTACTGGTTCTCGACCTCGGATCGTCCTTCATCAAGCTGTTTCAGGACCATCCAGAGCGCGTGCAGTATATCGAGCGGCTCGAAGCCGGCGACCACGATCGGCTTGCCATATTGTTCGGCGATGAATTCGTAAGGCGCGTTACCGATCACCATGCTGACATGACCAGGCCCCAGAAAACCGTCGAGCTCGAGTTCGGGGGAATCGAGGATCGCCTTGACCGTCGGAATAATGGTGATGTGATTGCAGAACAGGGAGAAGTTCGTAGTGCCCTCGGCCTCCGCGCGCAGCACCGTCATGGCCGTGCTTGGCATGGTCGTCTCAAAGCCCAGCGCGAAGAACACGACCTCCTTGTCCGGATTCTCTTGCGCGATGCGTAGCGCATCGAGTGGCGAATAGACCATGCGCACGTCGGCGCCCTCGCTCCTCGCCTGCAGCAGACTCTTCTTCGATCCGGGAACGCGCATGGCATCGCCGAAGGTGGTGAAGATGAGGCCGGGGATTTCCGTCAGTTTGACGCAATCATCGACCCGTCCCATCGGCAGCACGCAGACCGGGCAGCCCGGTCCGTGCACGAGCTCGATCTCGTCGGGCAGCATGGTTTCGATGCCGTAGCGGAAGATCGCATGGGTGTGTCCGCCGCACACCTCCATGATCTGCAAGGGGCGTGCCTTGCCGCGTTGCAGCCTTGCGGAAAGGCCGGTGATTTCCTTCAGCAGGGTCCGAGCTTTTTCCGGATCCCGGAATTCGTCGACATATTTCACGCTATTCCCCTTCTCTCATTCGCGCGCCGCGAACGACAGCGCGCCGCGGTCATCAGCCAGCAGCGAGTGCACCAGGTCCCAAAGAATGTGATAGATCGTCACGTGGCATTCCTGGATGCGGTGAATGCTGTCCGCTTCCACGACCAGGCAGTGGTCGAGCCCGATCGTGGCCATCGCGCCGCCGCTCATTCCGGCGAGCCCGATCGTTGTCAGCCCCATCTCCTTGGCCTTGATGAAGGCCTTCACCAGGTTCTTGGAATTGCCGCTGGTCGATAGGCCGATCAGCCCGTCGCCTGCCCTGCCTTGAGCGATGACCTGGCGGACAAAGATGTGTTCGAAGCCGACATCGTTGCCGACCGCCGTCAGCATCGTACGGTCGGCGCTCAGATCGATTGCGGTCAGAGCCGGGCGACCGGCGGTCACGGGATGCTGGAACTCGACGGCGACATGCGACGCGTCGCAGCTCGATCCGCCATTGCCCATCGAAAAAAGCCTGCCGTCGCGCTGATACACGCGGGCAATGGCACCGGCGGTATCGATGACCGCCTGGCCATTCTTCGCGAAGAACGCGCCGATGACGTCGCGATGACGGCCGACCTTCTCGTCAACCGCCTCCATCAGCGCCGCATTCATCGAAAGCGGCTCCTGCTTCCTGCCGTGCAGAAACGGATAAAGGGACTTCAGCGTATTGTTATCGTCGCTTGCCATGATGCGATCCACTTCACGCCGTGCCGGCCATTGCCGCCAGCTCCTGCTGCACCTCGCCGAGTTCGTTGAGCACGCGCAGCGTCGCGGCGGCCTCTTCTTCATCGATCCGGCTCATCGCGAAGCCGACATGGACCAGAACCCAATAGCCGACGCAGTCCGCGACCGGTCGCCCATCCTCTACGACGCAGGCGACATTCACCTCGCGCTGTACGCCGCTCACATCGACGAGCGCGAGTTTGCGCTCGGCGTCCGTAATTCTGACGATCCGGCCTGGAATTCCCAAACACATGGCGTAGCTCCTATTTCCTGGCTTGCGGCCTCAGCTGGCGGCTCGTGCGGCAATCTCGCGGGCTGCTGCGATAGCCGCCTGTCCCAGCGCCAGCCCGCCGTCATTCATGGGGACTTGCGACTGGGTAAGACAGGTCAGCCCGCACTGCTCGATGTGGCTGACGCATGCTTCGAACAGCGTCTTGTTCTGGAAGCATCCGCCCGTGAGCACGACGGTATCGATCGGCTCGGCACCGGATTGTCTCGCAAGCCGTACCGCCATATCCGCGACCGACATCGCAAGGCCGAGATGAAACCGCGCGGAAATGACGGACACCGGCGTTGCCGACCGCAGGTCTTCCAGCAAGGCGCGCCACATTGGGCGCGGCTCGAGAATTTCCAAGCCGGTCTCCGGCAGCCTCTCGCAGCCGAATGAATAGAAGCCCCGCGACCTGGCAGCGGCGAGCGCCTGATCATCGATCAGGTCTTCGAATAGCATCGCGGCGTGGCCTTCGAACAGCGCGGTCTCCGGACAAAGCCCAGCTGCCGCCGCCGCCGCGTCGAACAGCCGGCCGCAGGAACTGGCCACGGGCACATTGATGCCAGTCGCCAGCATGCGATCGATGATTGCGCGCGGCTTGCCGGCGAGATAGCGCGCCAGTTCCAGGCCGCCGAAATCGCGCTGGAATTGGTCCCAGCCGAAGGCTGCGACCAGATGCGCGTAGGTGTTGCGCCAGGGTTCGCGAATGGCCTGCGCACCGCCGATCATCGCGACCGGCTTGAACGCCGCGAGGCGTCGGAACCCGCAATAATCGGCGCGAAGAAACTCTCCGCCCCAGAGGGTGGCGTCGGCGCCAAATCCCAATCCGTCCAGCACCACGCCGAGCACCGGCGCAGCCTCGAGCTCTCGGCCGTTCTCGGCCAGCGCGCTGGCAATATGGGCATGATGATGCTGGATATCGTGCAGCACGGCGGCGCCGCCCGAAGCGCGCTCCCTGGCCAGTTTGCTCGACAGATATTCAGGATGCATATCGGCCGCCAGGACACGCGCCCGATGGCCGTAGAGTTCGCAATAGAGCTCGAGGTTCTTCTGGTAGTCGTCGAATGTCGCGACGTCTTCCAGATCCCCCTGATGCTGGGACGGGATCGCCACGCCGTCCCTGATCAAACAGAAGGTGGACTTCAACTCGCCGCCGAAGGCCAGGATTTCCGGCGCGTCCGCAAAGCTTTTCGGCAGCGCGATCGGACTTGGCGCGAAGCCGCGCGCGCGTCGAAGAGTCCTCGCCCGCCCGCTCATGACACGAACGATGGAATCATCGATCCGGTTGGCGATGTCGCGGTCGTGGAGAAGCGCGCTATCGGCAATACCCCCGAGCTTGGCGCGAACCTCTCTGTTGTCGGTGACCTGGGGTTCATCGGAGATATTTCCGCTGGTCATGACCAGGGGAACATCGAACTTCTCCAGGATCAGCTTGTGCAATGGCGTATAGGCCAGCATGAAGCCCAGCGTACCGAGCGCTGGCGCGACGCTCTCGGGCAGACGCTGAGGCCCATTGGCGCGCAGCAGGACGATTGGCGCGGCCGGACTTTGCAAAAGTTCCAATTCCCGCGGCGAAATCCCGGCGAAGCGCCGGATCACGGTTTCGTCCCGCGCCATCAGCGCAAATGGCTTGCCGAATCGCCGCTTGCGTGCGCGAAGCCGTTCCACGGCGCTCGCGTTGGTTGCATCGCATGCAAGATGAAATCCGCCGAGACCACGGATGGCGAGGATCTTGCCTTCCACGATCTGACCCACAGCCGCATCGAGCGGTGCGAGCGACAGCGCATCGGCCGGCATCGTGCCGTCGAGCGGTTCGAGCCACAGCTTCGGCCCGCACTCCGGACAGGCGATCGGTTGGGCATGGAACCGCCGGTCCGATGGATCGCGATACTCGGCTGCGCACGCCTGGCACATCCCAAACGCGGCCATGGTCGTGCGCGCCCTGTCATAGGGCACGCCGGTCACGATCGAAATGCGCGGTCCGCAATGGGTGCAATTCGTGAACGGGTAGCCGTGACGCCGTTCCCGGGGATCGAGTACCTCGGCCCAGCAGGCCGGGCAGGTAGCCGCATCGGCGGTGACTTGGGTGCGGGTTTCGCCGCCAACGCTGCCGGCAATGGAAAAGCCTTCGAATGTCACGATCTCATCAAGGCGATGGATATCGAGGCTTTCGATGCGCGACAGCGGCGGGGGATTCGATTCCAGGCAGCTCAAGAAGCGGGCAATGCGCGCCTGTTCGCCGGTCGCCCTGATGAGGATGCCGCGATTGTCGTTCAGGACGTGCCCGACAAGTTGGTTTTCTCTCGCCAGGCGCCACACGGTGGGTCTGAAACCGACGCCCTGCACGGTGCCGCGGACGCGAATCTCTACCGTCTCGACGCCGTGCCGCAGCCCCATCGCCCCAGTGCCGGCCGCGCTTTGGTACATCGTCCCCAATTTCCCATATCCAAACGCCGGACGGATTGCTTCACCGGCGTCAAGAAAACTTAGCGACCTAAAACGATCTTATCGCACTCTCCATCATTCGTTATCACGAGTTGTTGCGCATGATCCAGCACAATGTTAGGGTGATTAGCGTACTGGTTGCAAGAGTTCCATCCACTCTTTCGTCTTGGCGTACTCTGACGGCGTGTTCCGCCGTTTTCCTGCGAACACTTTGAAGGCAAGACATTTACTTTGCGATTTTGGGGGACGCCGAGAATGACAAGCCTGACGCTCCCGACATCCCGCGAGACGGATGGCATCCTGCCGGAGCGCGAATGGCCCGTCGTCGCCGGAGCGACCGCTCGTCCGACAGGCCGCCATGGCCCCGGCGAGGCTCTGTTGGCCGAAATCGAGCACATGAACACGGTGCAGGCCTCGGACAGCTCCGATCCGTTCCGGCGGATCGGCGGCGGCCTTGCCCTCCATTGCAGCATCGATCTTGCCGGGCGCAAGGTTTCGGATGTCGGGTCCGTGGCCACCACCTATCGCGGCTATGAATCCTTGCTGCGCAACCGCGACCTGCAGGATGCCGGCCTCATCAGTTCGACGGCGTCGGGGATTTGCGGCGGCGTTCATGCGGCGACCTCCGCGCAATGCCTGGAGATGGCGCTGGGGATCAGACCGCCGCCGCTGGCCATCGTCGCGCGCAACCTGCTCCTGAGTTGCCAGTACCTGAACGACAACCCGATGCACCTGTTTGTCCTGTGCGGACCGGATTATTCCGAGGACACGGTGAAGGCCACCAATCCCGAGATCTGGGCCAGGGCGCAACGCACCTCTGCCGCTCATGCCGCGATTCATGGCTACCCGACCGTCGGCGCCATCATGACGGACCTGAACCGGGGTTCCGGCAAGCTCTTCGTCGAAGCGCTCGGTATGATGCGGACGGCGCGCGCGGCCTATGTCCTGCTCGGCGGAAAATATCCGCATTCCGAATCGATCTGCCCAGGCGGCGTCTCCCTCACGCTTTGCATGGAACAACTCGATGCCTTCGTACGAAAGCTCGAGCCCTTCATCGATTACGCCAAGCGCTGCGCACGGATTTGGGACGACGTTTTCGACTTCTTCTATGCGTGCGACCCGGCCTTTCGAGAGCTTGGCCGCGCCCCGGCGAACATGATCGACTTCGGTCAGTGGGATCACGAGGAATATTACGACGCGACCTACGAAAATTGCGACCGCTGGGGCGAGAAGCGCTGGTCGACACCGGGCGCGGTTATCGATGGCAAGCTTATCACCACCGATCTGACCCGGCTCAACAGCGGCGTCGAGGAGTTCGTCGATCGCTCTTTCTATGACGCCTGGCAGGGCCACCCGCACCGTGAGGATCCGGCGGGCAACCCGTTGAGCCAACATCACCCCTGGAACAAGGCGATCAACCGCAACCCCGAGAAGAATTCAGGTTCGCGGCCGTATAGCTGGGCCACGGCCACGGTGTGGAATCGCAACACCTTTGAGGTCGGCGCCTATGCCCGGCTTTATATCAGCGCGCTGGCGCAAAAGATCCCGTTCAGCAAATTCGTGATGTCCACCGGCCGCAGCCTGGTGCTCCACGTTCCCGCAGGCGAACTTCCCAGCGAACGCCTGGAATGGCAGGTTCCGCGGATATGGAATGCCTTCGAGCGCAACCGGGCCCGCGCCTACGCGGTCGCATTCAACCTGATGGTGACGCTGGAAAACTACCACCGCGCCAGGAACCTGCTGTCGCGCGGCGAACAAGACATGGCGACTCCCTTTGATATTCCCGCAACCGGAAAGCGCTTCGGCGTCGGCTTCGGGGGAGCGGGACGCGGCTTCCTGGCGCATTGGGCGGTTCTCACCGGCGCGGAGATCAGCAACTATCAGGTATCGGTGCCATCGCGCATCAACGGCGGCCCGCGAACGCCTTGGGGAGAATTGGGCCCGTGCGAGCGGGCCGTGTTGAATACACCGATCATCGAATCCAACTGGACCGGTCCGGCCAGTTTTCACGGAATTGATCTCGTGCGGGCAATTCAGAGCTTCGATCCCTGCATGCCCTGTCAAATGCACCTGATCTTCAAAGGCACCGATTTTACTTCAGCCATTGAGGTGAATACCGACGGATTGATATGAGCATTGCTTCGCTGGGAAGTCTAATCGTGCATCTTGGCCCATGATGGAGAATACAATGTCGAAGAAAGCAAGCGCGCTACTGGAAGAACTTCTCGCCTCCCGCATCGACGCGGCCGGCGTTCACTGTGTCTCTACACCGCCCGGTGACGGCGATCCGGACGATGGCGACGGCGACGGTGATGAGCCGTGTGATCCTGACGATCCCAAAAAGCCCGACCCCGCCATTCGCGCCAGATGCTACGCCTGAGAAAACGGCGCCGGCGGAATTGACGGCGGACTCGGTCCAGGCTGGCTTTTTGGCTGGCAGGAGCGCGTTTGAGATTGGGCGGCCGGTAACGCAGGGGATGCCCTGCACGAAAACCGTCCACAATGCCGGCTTGGGGTGCGCTTTCTCCGAGAAGGACCAAGCGCGCATCTGAAGGCCGATCGCGTAGCGATCGGCCTGCTGTGGTTGTGTTCGGCGCGGCGATGGCTTTGCCCGAGTGCGGTAATTTCACTTTCGGGGTTGAATGGCGTGGAAAGATTGCACACCAGCACCCGTATCGTTCCACCGCAGACGACCCTGCGCCACGCGAAGGCCTGGGCGAAATTGGCCGGGATCCATGCGGTCAGCGATATCACGGCGATGGATCGCCTTGGCGTTCCGGTTTTCGTCAGTGAACGGCTGCAGTCGGCAACCGACGCCTACGCTTTTGGCAAGGGCTGCCTTCCGATCGAATCGGAGGTCGGCGCCTATATGGAAGCGATCGAGTCCTACTTCTCGGAGCCAGGCGTCGCACAAATAGAGACCAGATGGGGTTGGCCGTCCGAGCTGTCAGGCGTTGGCGAGGGCCGTGACCCGATCTTCGAATTCGCGCCGAAGTTCGGCCGTCGCGCCGCTCGCGATCAGGCCTTGCTGCTCGCGCGCGCCCAGGATGTGGAAAGCGGCGCCGAGGGCTGGATCCCGGCGGAACTGGCGTTCAATCCGGCGCCCGATGTCGGCACCGCACTCTACGGCTCGTCGAGCAATGGCCTGGCGTCCGGCAACAGCGTGCTGGAAGCCAGCATTCATGCGCTCTACGAATTGATCGAGCGCGACATCTGGTCGATCGAGTTCGTCCGCAACCGCTCCGCCCGGGTCACAGGTGAAGGCCTGCCTGGCGAGGTCTACAAAATTACCGAGACCGCCGCCCGCAACGGGTTGCGGCTGGTGATTCGCTATGTCCCCAATGACCATGGCATCCCGTTCTTCGCGGCATTCCTGTTCGACCCGAACAACCTCGAAAGCCGTTTTTTCAATGGCGGTTGGGGATGCCATCACGACCGCCGGGTGGCGCTGAAGCGCGCGGTCACGGAAGTCGCGCAAAGCCGCGTGGCCTTCCTGCATGGCGGACGCGAACCGGAAAGATGGGACGATCGCCTCGCGGAAGCCGACCGCGTGAAACGGCAAATCGGGATCGTTTCGAGCAAGACGCCGTCGATCCGGTTCGAGGACATTCCGGAACGGCCCGCGGCGGCCGCCCCATTGGCCGCTCAATGGGCCGTAGCGGTGGACTATCTACGACGCGTCATTGACCGGCCGATTTATCGGGTCATCTACACACCGCCCGAAGGCCCACTCCATGTCGTGCGCCTGCTCGTGCCATTGCTGGAGCATTTCACCCGGTCGACGATGCGTATCGGTCCCAGAATGCAGGCGGAACTCGAAGCTCACGCGAACGAAGTTGAGGAAATCGCCTGACGAATGCTGAACCTGGCGAGTCGATACTCTAGCGCGCGATGAGATCAGGTTGGGGCCTTTTTCTTCTCTGCCCTGGACGCAGCGCAGCAAGAGTGGTGCGAGCCGGGGTTCACTTTACTTTGCATGGGGTTGTTTTCGCGATTTTTTGTCCAGGCCCTCCCGGTGCACCGCAGAAGGGGCGCTAGGCCGGGTCGGGTACACGAGATCGTTAGGGCAAGCCGTTCGCCTTGCCGACATTCTGTCCGGCCGGTCTCGTCGTGATGCGCTCGCATGCGATCGCAACGCGGGCAGTCTATGCCAGCGCGAGTTCCTGGTATCGCTGCGACGCCACCTCGTCGCATCGTTCGCGATAGGCCGGAGCGCTGCCGCTATAGCGCGCGATAATGCGGGTCTGTTTGCCCTCGACGTTGGTATTGATTCCGGTCATCCATGAATTGACTTCATTGGAAAGCAGTCCCACGCCAAGCGCCTTGACGTGATCGGTCCAGGATTCCACGCCGGCTGCCGTGGCTTCCAGCCGCGTCAGCTTGTTCTCCCGCGCGAAGCGGATCAGGCCGGTAACCCAGTCGACGCTGTATTCGATGCTCCGGGGAATATTGCCGAGCGCCGTATGCGGCCCCATCAGCATCATCATGTTGGGAAATTGGTCGACCATGATGCCAAGGTAAGTCCGCGGCCCGCTCTGCCAATGCCTCTTGAGCGTCGCTCCGTTGGCACCACGGCAATCGATCTTGTCGAAACTGCCGGTGATGGCATCGAATCCGGTCGCGAAAATAATAATGTCGAATTCGTATTGCTTCGCGCTGGTCTTGATGCCCTTCCGCGTGATCCGTTCGATCGGCGTTTCCGTGATGTCCACCAGCTCGACATTGGCCTGATTGTAGACCTCGTAATAGAAAGTCTCGAGCGGCAGCCGTCTTGTGCCGAAGCCGTGGTTCTTCGGGATCAGCTTCTCTGCGACAACAGGATCCTTCACCCGCTGGCGAATCTTCCGGGCCACGAAGTCGCTGATTGTGGCGTTTGCCTTGCGGTCGGTCAGGATGTCGCTGAAATTGCCTTGCCAGATGCCAAAGCCGCGTTCGGCGTACAGCTTTTCGTAAAACGCTTCGCGTTCTTCATCCGATACCTCGAGAGCTCCGCGTGGATCAGGGGTGTGAAGGAAGCAGGCAAACGTCTCCTTGCATCGGCGGAATATCTCGGGATAGCCGGCCTTGATCCGCTGCTGCGTCTCGGCGTCGATCTTGCCGTTGTGAAGCGGCGCACACCAGTTCGGCGTACGCTGGAATACGGTGAGACGGCCGACGCTGCCGGCAATCGTCTGGATGGTCTGCACGCCGGTGGCACCGGTGCCGATGACGGCAACGCGTTTGCCGGCGAAATCGACCGGTTGATGCGGCCACCGCGCGGTGTGGAAGGATTTTCCGGCGAACGCATCTCGCCCCTCGATCAGCGGCAGCGTCGGGGTCGAGAGCGGGCCGATGGCGGTGATCAGGAACCGTGTCCGGAAGCGGTCGCCGCTCTCCAATACGATGTCCCAGCTCCTGCTATCCTCGTCGTAAATCGTCGCGGTAACCCTGCTCTCGAATTGGATATCGCGGCGCAGGTCGAATTTGTCGGCGACATGATTGAGGTAGCGCAGCGTTTCCGGCTGACCGGCGAAATGCTCGGACCAGTCCCATTCCTCAAGCAATTCCCTGGAGAAGGAATAGCCGTAGGAATAGCTCTCCGAATCGAAGCGGGCCCCCGGATAGCGGTTCCAGTACCAGGTCCCGCCGACATTGGTCCCGGCCTCGAACACCCGAACCCGCATTCCCTCTTCCCGCAGCCGGTAGAGCTGATACAGGCCCGACATGCCGGCGCCGATGATGATGGCGTCGTAATCGAGAGCCGACGTCGCGTCGGGAGACATCCCGGCCTGGTTTGAAGCGACCATGTTGCACTGTTCCTGAAGATCGATACTACTGACGATGCACTTGTCGGGTCAATCTGCAAGCAGCAGGGCGTGGCCAGGTCGCGGTTTCATGCGACCGTGCGATTGGACAGTGAACGGGTAGCGACATAATCCAGTATTTTCGGGTGGCACGGCAGGTCGAGAAGCGACTGCGCGAATGCGCCGGCGGCGATTTCGGCCAGCGCCACAATACCGGTGCGCCAATGCCAGTTGCCAATTCGAAACAGCGTCGGCCGATGACGCCGCGCGATCGGCACGTCCGATCGAATGGTTTCGGCGTGATGGTAGAGTTCATGGGCGACAAAGACTTGCCGTGGCGTTGCCTGACCGAGCAGTTCCTCTGCCAGGCTCCCGGTGAGCGTGCGTTCGAGCGGGGCCAGTCCGCGATTGTAAAGCACGATGCGTGGAGGCCGCGGCCGGTATTCCGCAAACCGCCAGAGGGTGCCGACCATCGGATCGTCATCTGTCGTTTCGACCGGTAGCCCAAGTTCGTGGGCCAGTTCACACGGCGTGCGGCCGGGAAAACGCTCCTGCAAGGCTCGCGCCGTCGCTGTTCCGTCGGCGAGTGCATCGGCAACGGCGGCCAATTGAGCGGGGCGTTCCAGGCGGCCGGCGTGGGGATCGGCCCCGAGCATGATGAGCCCCAGCGTCTCAGGCGAGGCTGTGACGAATTCGGCGGGCCATGGTGCCTTTGTCGCCGCGAGTGCCATGCCTAAAAACCCTGCGAGGGCGGGATGCCGATCAGTGCGATGGAGGCATCCGGGGTTAGTCCGTCGAGTTCGCCGCGGGTAACGGTCATCGCCTGATCGATCGAGTTCACGCCCGACAGGTCGATCAGCTGTCCCCCGACGATGACGAAAATGTCCGGCGTGATGGTGCTGTCGCCGTTATAGATCGTGGTGTCCTCCCACAGCCGCCGCAAGCCATCGAGCGCCGTCCGTGCCTGGACCGGACGAACCACGCTGTGGCTGCGCTGCACGCGAATGACGCCATCGAGGTCGACTGCCCGGACCGGGCTGCGGCGCTTCTTGAACAATCCCCAGCTTCGCTCCTCGACCTCGCCCTGGAACACCCGCATGCGCGGCGTTTCGGCGGCAAGCGCGACGCGCTCGAGACTGATGCCCATCGCCTTCGCCGCGATTTCCCGGGCTTCACTCTCGCCGACCTCGTCCCGGCGCTGGCGCGCGCGCATTTCCGATGCCCCCATGGCAGTGGCGCGGACCCGATGCGTGTTTGGATCGACCTCGATGGTCACTTCGACGTTGTCAGGCGCGGCGCCGAGCCTGACTGCGGCCTCGAACGCCTCGCGGCGGATTCGCTTGAGATCCTCAGGCCGCGCATTGGGGATGATGCGCTCCACCACATCGCGCACCAGCGCCAGTGCTACTCCGATCGATGAAATGACCTCCGCATCCCTGGAGATTTCGTGGTGCAGGCCGGTCCGCACCGATACGTGCGGGATCAGGGCCGCGGCACCACCGCCTTCGCCGACCAGCATCGCCTGGTCGCGGTCGAGCTTGTATTCGGCAATGAGGTCATCGACGACCGGGATGACCTTGTCGGTGGCGATATCGAGAATGGCGCGCGCCGTATCCTCGATCGACTTGCCGATGAACTCGGCCAGCGCCGCCATGGCGCGCCGCGCCGATTCGACGCTGCCGCTGGCATGCAATCCGGGCTTGGCGTAGCCGAGCACATTGGCCGCGCAGGTGTTGGTGATGGCGTAACGCGCGCCGTTGCCGGAACGCACCACGACATAGTCGGCTGGATCGTCCGGCTTCGGCTGAAAGGACTCGATTTTGGGATCGATGATATCCTCGGGCGCGGCGAAGGCGGCATAGGGAAACCCGGCGATATGAGCGCTGCGCGGACCGACATCGACCAGCTTGCCGGCCCTGGCGCGGACCATGCTGCCTCCGGCGATCCCGATCACGCGAACGTCGAGCGAACTGACATAGGTCTCGTGACCGCCGACGCGCGCGTATTTGACGGTCGGCCTTCCGTTCCGGATCACGCCGATATTGGTGCTGGTGCCGCCAACCTCGAAGTAGATGCCGTCGGATACGCGCAGGTACATCAGGGCGCCGGCAACGCTCGCCGCCGGACCCGACAGCATCGTCATGACGGGGCGGCGTCGCATCTCCCTGATATCCATCACGCCGCCATCGCCACGCATGATCATCAGCGGCGCCTGAATGCCGGCCTCGCGAACGCTCGCCTCCGTCATGGTGGCGGTATCGATCATTTTCGGCAGGATGCTGGCATTGATGACGGCGGTGCGGGTTCGCGTGGTCAGGCCGTAGAGTTTTGTGATCTCGTTGCCGCAGGTCGCGGCCAGGCCGGCCTCGATCACCAGGCGGCGCACCGTCTCCTCGGCCTCGTTATCGTCGACGCCGAAGGCGGAACTGGCGACGATCACCCTTGCTCCTTCCGCCTTGAGCTCTCCGATGGCGTTGCGGATGACGTCGTCGGTTAACGTCTCCTTCGTGAGAAACCGGTTCGCCGGCTTGAGGTGGCGGCCGGGCGCAAGTTCGATCGGCTTCATCGCGCTCTGGCTCTTGGCCAGCAGAGACTCCATGCGGGTCGACATCCCGATCACGCCGACGCTTGCGACGTCTCCCTCGAGCAGCGCATTGGTCGCCTGGGTCGTCGAATGCGCGAGGAAGATGACTTCCTTGGGATCGACGGCGGACTGCTCCAGCACATTGCGGAAGACGTCGACCACGCCTTTGGCGACGCCGCGCGGGTCCGAATGCGTGGTCAGCACGGAGAACCGGCCGACCACCTCGTGCGTCGCGTTGTCGATCAGCACGGCCTTGGTAAAAGTCCCGCCGACATCGATACCGATGCGATAGGCGCGGGAAGGCGGGCGTGGTTCGGTCAACGTATCTTCCTTGCTAGTTGATCGACCCCAGCATCAGGTAACAAATCAGCGAATTGATCGCGACCATCATGCAGCCGAAGGGCAGGGCGGTCTTGAGGAATTGCCCGTGGCTGACCTTGGTTTGTCCGATCGTCCAAAGCGTCCACGAATTGGTCGGGTCCATGCTGCCTTGCACGATCGTGGGCGCCAGCCAGATCGAATACAGATAGGGAATCGGGATGTCCTTGTTGGTCATCACGATGGCGAGCAATGCCGCGCCGGTGCCGATCACGACCAGCGGCCCGCGATAGATGCTCCCGATGCCTCCGAGCACCCCGAAGAAGATCGCGGCCTGCAGCGTCGTGTGCGGCAGTACGGGCCCGAAGATCGGTTTCAGCGCGTTGGCGACCTCAGGTGTCTGGCCCGCGACGATGATCATGCCGCAGATCGTCCACAACGCGGCCATGGTGGCAATGTCCGGAAACGCGTCAGAGAACGTCTTGTTGAAGAGATTGATGCTGCCCTGGAAGGTTCGATCGCGCCCGGTCAGGACCAGCGCGAGCACGATCGAGACCAGGAAGGTCGGAATGATCTCCCATTTCAGGATCATGATCATGAGTACCGGAAAGATCGGCACGATGTAGGTGTAGTAGGGCGTTCGCTTGCGGACTACAGGTTCCCCGGCATTGGCGACATCGACGGACGCCAGTCGACGCGCGCCGCCGTTTCGCAGGTAGATGAATTCCAATAGCCAGGCCGCCAGAATGTAAACGCACATGGCGGCGATCCAGTAGGTCAGGTAGGGCGCTTCATATTTGAGGCCGGGAAACAGTTTTTGAAATGTTCCGAACTGAACCAGATTGATGAAAGTGCCGGCGCCGATCCCCATGGTGAACGCAGGTGCGGCGATGTAAGGCGGGATGCCCTGGCCGAGCATGATCGGCAATGCGATGATGCCGATCGCGATCGCGGCACCCACCCCGTACATCGATGTGAACAGCAATGCGGTGACAAGCGTAATCGTCATTGCGGTGACCAGCGGCCGATCGCCGGCGAGTTCCACGGCAGATCGGATCACGCTCTCGGCAATGCCTGTCTGGATCAGCACCTGCGCAAACCAGGCACCGAATACGATGATGATCACGGCGCTGGCATATGCAACGCCGCCGGCCTGGAGGATCTTTTTCTGAATGTCGTCGATGCCGATGCCGGCGATCGCCGACCACAGCACGGCCAGTATCAGCAGCATGATGATCGGGCTTTGCCCGCGGATGATCAAGACGACGACCGCCAGAAATGCAACCAGCAGCGCAATGCCTGTCCCCAAGTCCATGGTCGTTTTCCCTTCCCCGCTTTGCCCGGCCATTTTGCATATCGGCCTTTTGCGAAATAACTCTGACACAACGGACGGTGGCTGGCGAGACCAAGATGCCTGCGCGTGCAACCGGCTTGAAGTTCGTGCATTGCTGGCTGCTGCGTCGCACCATCCATCGCAAAATGCACGCGCGCCGCTTGAGAGCGCGGGACAAATTCAGATTTGGACTTCCGGAATCGGCACCTTCTCGTTCATCGCGATTTGCGGGAATCTGCGCCGGGCGAGCCGTGAGCGGATTCGCGCGCCTGCCGTGCTTGCAGTGCTTCTTGACAGCGCCGGACGGCGGGCTCACTTTTGATCGAGTTTCTTGCCGCCGCCTGAACATAAGAAAAGAATGCCGGAGGACGCAAATGACGAAGTTACTGAGCGACAGTGAAGTCGCCGGCTATCGCGCGCGGGGCTATCACTTTCCGGTGGATGCCCTAAGCGAAGGCGAAGTCGCCGAATTTCGCGGCAAGCTCGAGGATTACGAGGCGAAGACCGGCGGTCCGATCAAGGGCGAGATGCGCCACCGCAGCCATGTGCTGTTCACCTGGATCAACGACATGATTCGCCATCCCAAGGTCCTCGACGCGATCGAGGATTTGCTGGGGCCGGATATCCTCTGCTGGAACACCAGTTTCTTCATCAAGGAGCCGCATGATCCCGGTTTCGTGTCCTGGCATCAGGACGCGACCTATTGGGGCCTCGACTCGTCCGACGTTGCGACCGCCTGGATCGCAATGTCGCCGGCCGACAAGGTTTCCGGCTGCATGAAATTCGTGGCCGGCACCCACAGGCAGCAGGTGAAGCACGAAGATACGTTCGACCAGAACAACCTTCTGACCCGCGGCCAGGAGATCGCCGTCGACGTCGACGAGGCAAAAGCGGTCTTTGTCGAGTTGAAGCCCGGTCAGGCTTCGCTGCACCACGTCCTGCTGTTTCACGGCTCCGAGCCCAACCAATCCGACGACCGTCGCATCGGTCTGGCGATCCGCTACATCCCGACTCGATTGAAGCAGTCGGTCGGCCAGAGGGATTGGGCGACGCTGGTGCGCGGCAAGGACACCTACCATCACTTCGAGCCGGAATATGTGCCGAGGCGCGACCTCGAGCCCGAAGCACTGGCTTTCCACAAGGCGGTCACCGAAGAACAGCTGCGGGTGCTTTATCGCGGCACCGACAGAACCGCCTACCGCGCATAGTCGCGTCGCGATCGTCCGCTCGCGACGTTTGGGCTGGACCACGCCCGCAGGTGCGGCGCGAATTCTATTGTGCCGCGTTGTCGCGGCGAACGCCGCCGGCGGTTTCCTCGCGCTTGACCTCGGGAAACAGCCACATCGCGAAGATCATGAAGAATCCAAGAAAGGCCACGACATACTGGATGCGCTCGTGCCCGAGCGCATGCTGATAAAAGGCCGCAATAGCGGCCACCAGCACGACGAGCCCAGACAGGCCGAGTTTGATTCTTACAGGCATCGCTGGAATCTCCCGATCGTCACGACATGTTTGCCCAGAACCGTCCCGCAACCATTGCCAGGGCTGCGAGCGCGAGTATCTGGACGCCAACCAGCATGGAAAGTCCCCGCCAACCGTCGCGTAACGATGACGGCCAGATTTCGAACAGCCCGGGCGCAAACAACACGACGAGGCCGGTCGCGACGATCAGCGAGCTCCACCGCAGTTCGGCATAACCGTACAGCGCCGTTCCTACCAGCAGGGCTGACAACAAGAGGCCATTGCCGGCCAGCAGCAGCGTGGCCGCGTTCGATCTCGCCGAGGCCGGGCGCAAGCTTAGCGGAAACATGCCGGCAAGGTTGAGGAAAGCGATCGTGCCGACGGTTGCGAAGGCAGCAAACCAGAGCAGCGAAACCCAGTGCGGTTCGATGGCGTCCATGGCTTTGCTGCCTGTGCCTGACAATATCCGCAGTCTACTCGGCCGGCGTGGCGAAGCCGGTCGGATGTCCCTTCATCGCGGGCCTCGGCGTGCGCGAGGTCTTGCGCATATCGGTTTTGACGAAGCGCGTATCGTAGCCGTTCAGGAGATGGCCGACCAACCCGCGATTGAGATCCGAGGTGCCGAACAACCAGTCCATGACCGGGAAGGTCAGGTTCATGTTGCGCTCCATCATGATCGATTGATCGTGATGGGCGGTGTGATGGCGCCGGATCGTGTTCACGAACGGCGCGTTGCGCACGAACCAGCTCTCATCGAGATGACAGCAGAAGTGCATGAATTCGTAGATCAAATACATCGACGTCGTGGTCGAAATCAGCAGCCATCCGACATTCGGCGAAACCAGCCAGCCCAGCAGCAGCGCCGGCGGAATCGACATCATGGTGAAGGTCACGAGGGCGTAGGGCGGAAAGAAGGTCACGCGCCAGTCGTTATGATCGGCGAACCGCATCTCCTTCTCCGTGAAGAACTGATGATGCATCAGCGTGTGCCGATTGTAGATCGCGCGAAACGCCTTGACCTGCGACGGGCGGTGCATGACGTAGCGGTGAATCCACCACTCGAAGAAATTCGCGAACAGGAAGGTCACCGGCACGATCGCCAGTTCCCACCAGCGCAGGTCGCTGATATCTGCGAAATAGATCGACAGCGCCGTGAACCCGATCACGTAGATCACCAGGACATGCAGCCAGCCATTGTACCATCCCGCGACGCGGTGACGGTAGGTCGCTCGATAATTGCGTTGCCGCTCGGTCATTGGACTTGAGGATAATTCCATCGCGCCGTCTCTCCGTCCCATACCCGCTTTCCTCTAATATATCACCAATCTATCAGTCGGGAAAAGGCCTTTTTGACCGGGTAACGCGCTGCCCGAAAAAGCACTTGATGAGATGTCGGTGACCTATGGTATGCCGATAACGAACGGCCCGGGAAAATCAGATCGAAGCGGGGAGGCTGGCATGAAACACTATCTGGGAGACCGGACCATCGACGGCGTCAAGGTCACCGTCGATGGCGCGCCGCTCGACCCCTGCGTTGATGTCGTGGAGTTCAGCAAGAACGGCTTCGAATGGAGCTATGAAGGACCGGAGCCGCGTCAGCTCGCGCTGGCGCTTTTGGTCGATCATCTCGGCGACAAGGCGAAGGCAAGGGCGATGGTCGAACCCTTCATGTCGGCCGTGGTGGCGAATTTCGGCAACGAGTGGGAGATGAGCTCCGCCGATATCGATGAAGCCCTTACTGCGCTCTCCGGCAAGGCGGTCGCCTGATGGCGCTGCAATACAGGGCCGCGGTGCTGCACGCGGCACAAACGCCGATGTCGGTCGAAACCGTAACGGCTGCCGATCTGAAGCCGAATGACGTGCTGGTCCGGATCCGCGCTGCCGGACTTTGCCACACCGATCTCGAAGTGATCGAGGGATCGTTGCGCTATCCCTTGCCGATGGTGCTCGGGCACGAAGCCGCCGGGATCGTCGAGCAGGTCGGGCCGGCTGCCCGCGGCGTCGGGCCGGGCGATCACGTCGTGCTGTCCTGGAACCCGCATTGCGGGCATTGCTTCTATTGCGACCGCGACGCGCCGATCCTGTGCGAGGAGTATCTCGGCCAGGGGCCTAAAGGCGTTGCGTTCGACGGCGAAAGCCGCACCCTTTTGTCCGACGGCCGGCCGCTGCAGCAATTGATGTTCCTGGGTTCGTTCGGCGAATATTGCATCGTATCCGATCAGCAGGCGATTTCCGTTCCGAAGGAGATCCCGTTCGATCGTGCCTGCCTGATCGGTTGCGGCGTCATGACTGGCGCCGGAGCGGCACTCAACCTCGGTGCGATCGCGCATGGCGATACCGTGATGGTGATTGGCTGCGGCGCGGTGGGGCTTGCCGCGGTACAGGGCGCGCGGCTCGCCGGCGCCGGCGCGATCATCGCGGTCGACATCGACCCGGCGAAACTCGTGCTTGCGGCGGCCATGGGCGCGACGCTGGGCGTGGACGCGTCGAAGGACGATGCGGCCGCCGCCGGCAAGCGTGAGACCGGTGGCCGCGGTGTCGATGTCGTCATCGAGGCGGCTGGCAGCGCCTCCGCGTTTCGGGTGACCGCCGAAGCGGTGCGGCCGGGCGGCCAGATCATCTGGCTCGGCAAGATCGACGTCAACAAGGACGTCTCGTTTCGCTGGGGCGCGCTGATGCAGGAGAAGCGAATCCGCCGCGTCAGCTACGGCAACGCGCGCCCGCGCCGCGATTTTCCGCTGCTGGCGCGCGCCTATCTCGATGGCGAATTGATGCTCGACCAGCTGATCTCGCGCCGCATCACGCTCGACGAGGTCAATGACGGCTTTGCGGCGCTGAAGCGCGGCGAGACCATTCGCAGCGTCATTGTCTTCGACTGATACGCTCAGGCATCGAGCGTCTTGCGCGCGAAATCCTCGATGTAGTCGATCAGGCGATCGGATGCGGTCGCCGCTGCCTTCGCTTTTTTCTGCGCCACGGCGTCCGCCACCGCCGCGTGCAGCTTGGCGGCAAGCGGCAGGTCGGCGACCTGCTGGTAATGCTGATACCAGAACCGGCGCGACAGCGCGTTCATCAACCCCATGGATCGCCGGGCGAATTCGTTACGGGCCGCGGTCGCAATCAGGAAATTGAAGCGCTGGTCGAGGCGCATGAAGGCGATGTCGTCGGCCTTGGCGGCTGCCGCCAGCATCGCTCGCGCAACCTCGGCGAATTCACGGCGCTCCTCCGGGGTGGCGCGCTCGGCGGCGAGGTGCGCCATCAGACGTTCCAGCTCGCGCCTGACCTCGAGCAGCCGCAGCTGCAGCGTCAAATTGATTTCCGAGACCATGATCCCGCGTCGGGGCATGATCACCACGAGACCGTCCCTGGCGAGGCGCTGCAGCGCTTCGCGGATCGGGGTTCGACCGATCTTCAAACGCACCGAAAGCGCCTGTTCCGACAACACCGTTCCCGGCGATAACTGCAGCGTCACAATGATTTCTTCGAGTTCGCGATAGGCGCGATCGGTCAGAGTGCCGTCTTCCGCTTCGGGCGCGCGCAGCCGGGGTTTCGCGCGTTTCTTCGACGCGCGGTTGTTGCGTTGGCCGATTACAGGCATGAGACGTCATAGGGCATGCAATTCCTGTCCCAAGTGTATATCTGCAGTATATCATTGGGATGGCGATGCGAAAGCACGACGGTTGCGGGATTGCTGGCATGTTCGGCAAGGGACGCGCCTTCTAGCAGGCCACCACGCGCGGCTCCGTATCACCAGCTTTGATACTGTGATACTGTGATACTGGATATTCTGGTGCCGTCGAAGGATCGATAAGCACGGTCGGTACCCTTCGCCGCGTTTGTCCGTGATTGTTTTTTGGATGGCGGCATCGGCATTGAACGTGAAGGAATGCAACGTGTACGGCCATATCAGCGGACTTCACCATCGCTGCACCCGGGTTCAAGTTTTCGGTACACCGGCCGAACTACTCGATGCCCGCGGCGGCAAATATGCCCTTCGATTCCGGTGTCTCGAGAAAGCGGACAAAGGCCATGGCAACTGCCGATTTTGATGCCGGTTGCGCGGCGTAGCTGGTGTAGTTTTGGACGTCTTCCGGCAGTGGGCCTGCGAGCTGCAAACCTCTATTGCGAAAGTGTAGAATTTCGGCCACGGGCATAAAACCGATTTCGTTGCCCTTGCCCTTAATGAGAGGCTCGATCATATCCGTGCCTGCATAGCGCTTCGTCTTCCCCTGAATCTGCTCGGCCAAGCCCAGCCGCTGCAGCAAGCTTTCGACGAAAAGTCCGCTGGATGCCCGATTGTAGATGACCGAATCCGCGTCGAGCACCGCGCGTTTGAGCGCATCCGTTGTCGAGACATCGGGTTTCGGTGCGCCTTCACGGATCGCGACTCCGATGCCGACGCGGCCGACCGGCACTCGCCCGGTGCCCTCGATTTTGCCGGACTTGACGAGGTCGTCGAGGGCCGCAGGCGTTGCGATCACCACATCGGGCGTTTCGCCCGCGCCAACCCGTCGGGAGATTTCCGGGGTGGTGGCAAAGACGATCTGGACGTTGTCGCCCGTTTGTTGGCGGAAGGCCTCGACTGCAATCACCAGCCCGGCCTCCACTGCGGCGCCGCTCATTACTGTAATCTGGGTGGCGCGCGCCGGAGAAATAGCGCCCATTAGCGCGGCAAACCCGGCGAGTACGAGAACCCGTTTAAGCATCGTGTTTCTCACTCAGGTGTCGTTCGGGTGTGGAAATATCCCGTCCTTGGTTGAACAGCGTGCTGCAAATGCGGTTCGTGGACGAGACCGGGCGACATCCTCCAACCTCCAACCAACTATTACATTTTCGGTAGCCATGGTACGATATTATTGCATTTCGATATACTGAACCCACCGAGCCCAGACATGAAATTGCAGCAGCTTCGCTATGTGCTGGAGATCACCCGTCGCGGCAATCACCTTTCCGCGGCGGCGGAAGCCTTGAACACCTCGCAACCCGGCGTCAGCCGGCAAATCCAGCTGCTCGAATCCGAGCTCGGCTTTGAGATTTTTCTGCGAACCCGCAACCGGATCATCGGCTTGACGCCCGCCGGAGAACACGTCGTCGAGATCGCCCGCAATGTGGTCGAGGACATCGCGGCACTTCGTTCCCTGAAGGAGGAAGTATCCGTTGGAAATCGCGGGACGCTGACGATCGGAACGACCCACACCCAGGCGCGCTACGTGTTGCCACGGGTGATTGCCTGCTTTGTAAAGGCCTATCCGGACGTCGAATTGATCCTGAAGGAAGGCGATCCAGAGGAAATCTGCCGGATGGTGGATGCCGGCGTCGCGGATCTGGCGATCGGGACGGAGACCGGCGGAGACTTTTCGCACCTCGTCAAGTTGCCGTGCTTCGAAATCACGCGCAGCGTCGTCGCAACAAAGGATCACCCGATTCTAAAACTCAGGAAGCTTACGCTTCAGGATATTGGCGCGTATTCGATCATCATTTATGGCGCCCGTCATAGTGGACGGCAAAAGGTGATGGACGCGTTCAAGAGGGCGGGAATCAAGCCCAAGATCAGCCTCAGCGCGGTCGACGCCGATATCTGCAAGACCTATGTGGAGTTGGGCCTCGGCATTGCGATACTCGCTGATATCGCGATCGATCCGGTGAAGGATACGGGTATCCGGGCGCGCAGCGCCAAAGATCTGTTCGAAAGCAGCATGGTCTATGTCACGCTGCGGCCGGCCTCCTATATCCGCCCCTATGTGATTGATTTTCTGCAAATCATCGCGCCGGCGCTCACCGCTGCCGCGATCCGTGACGCCATGCGGATTTCACGTAAACAGGCTCTCGAGCGGGTCTAGGCGATGCGACGGAACAGGGGCCACTATGCCGCCGCGTACATACCAGTATCTCAACTAAAGCTTTTGTCGGCGGGGCAGGCGTCGGCTACTAAAGGGCCGGCAAGCGGAAGCCCAGCAGCCGAATTCTGCAACTTCAGACCGAGCGCATGACAATGACGACGAGCGACGACGGGAGTCAGGGCTACGACGTGATCGTGGTGGGCGGTGGCAACGCGGCGCTCTGCGCTGCGCTGACGGCGCGCGAGGAAGGCGCCAAGGTCGTGCTTCTGGAATGCGCTCCGGAGGAGGAACGCGGCGGAAACAGCTCCTTCACCGAAGGCCTGATGCGGTGCGTCTACAACGGCGCAGACGACATCCGCGCGCTGTCGCCGGACTTGACGCCGGAGGAACTGGCAAGCGATTTCGGGCGCTACACCGAAGAGAAATTCTTCGACGATATGGCGCGGGTGACGCAGAACCGGACCGACCCTGATTTATGCGAGATCCTGGTCAAGCAAAGCAATGCGACCATGCATTGGATGCGCAGCAAAGGGGTGCGCTTTCTTCCGCAGTTCGGCCGGCAGGCCTTCAAGGTCGACGGCAAGTTCACGTTTTGGGGCGGGGCGACGCTCGCCGCCGTTGGCGGCGGTCGCGGTCTGGTCGATCAGCTCTACCGTGCGGCGGAAAAGGCCGGGGTGCACATTCGCTACAAGGCGTGGGTGCGCGATCTCATTCATTCCGACCAGGGCGTCACCGGTGTCGTGGTCAAGATGGATCAGGACACGCGGAAGATTTTCGGAAAGAGCGTCGTGCTGGCCTGCGGTGGGTTCGAGGCGAACGCAGCCTGGCGCGCCCGCCATTTGGGGCCCGGCTGGGATCTCGCCAAGGTACGGGGCAGCAAATTCAATTGCGGCGACGGCCTCGATATGGCGATGCGGATCGGAGCGCAGCCCACCGGCCATTGGTCCGGATGTCATGCGGTAGGTTGGGAACGTTATGCCGACGAGTTCGGCAGCTTCGAGACCATGGATGACTACGAACGCGACAATTATCCGTTCTCGATCATGGTCAACAGCGAGGGAAAACGTTTTCTCGATGAAGGCGCCGATATCCGAAACTACACCTACGCCAAATACGGCAGGATCATCCTGCAGCAGCCCGACCAGTTTGCCTGGCAGATTTTCGATTCGTCGGTCACCCACCTGCTGCGGCCGGAATATCGTGCCCGGCGCGTGACCAAGGTGACGGCCAATTCGATCGAGGAACTCGCCGACAAACTCGGCGACGTCAATCGCGACGCACTGATCGAGACGATAAAGGCCTACAATGCCTCCATCACGCGAGACGTGCCGTTCAGCCCCAACGTGAAGGACGGGCGGCGGACCCAGGGTCTGGCGATCCCGAAATCGAATTGGGCGGTAGCGCTGGAAAATCCGCCGTTCGAGGCCTATGCCGTGACCTGCGGCATTACCTTTACGTTTGGCGGCCTCAAGGTCACGACCGAAGCGCAGGTTCTGGATACGCAGCATCGCGTCATATCGGGGTTATTCACGGCCGGGGAGATGCTCGGCGGGTTGTTCTATTTCAACTACCCGGGTGCGACGGGACTGATGAGCGGCGCCGTGTTCGGACGGATTGCCGGCCGCAGCGCAGCCAGGGCGGCGATCGGCGGCGGAGCGGCGGCCAATGTCGCCTGAGCACCGCGACGCCAGGGCCAAAGGCCCACTATGCCGCCGAATACATAGCAGTATCCAATCCAGGCCTTTTATCCGCAGAGCGATGGCCGTTACCGTCCTTCCAACGAGAACGCGTGAGGGAACGCCATGCTGAAGTCGTCGCTGCCATACGCCGCCCTGGCTTTCGGCACCCTGCTGATTGCGAGCGCACCGGCTCCGGCGGCCACGGTCAGCTATCCGACCCAGACCGTGCGGCTGATTTCGGCTTTCGCCGCCGGCGGCGGCAACGATCTCATGGCGCGGGAGCTGGCACAGAAATTCGGCGAGGAATTCAAGAACACCTTCATCGTCGAAGACAAGACCGGCGGCAACGGCGACATTGCAACCGACTATGTTGCGCGCGCACCGGCGGACGGCAATACGCTGCTGGTGACGACGAATGCGACGGTGGTGATCAACCCGCAATTGTTCAAGGACGTCGTCAAGTTCGATCCGGTCAAGGATTTTGCGCCGGTCAGTCTGCTGGCGAGGCAGCCCTTCGTGCTCGTCGTCAACAATGATCTTCCCGTGAGGACAGTCGGTGAACTGATCGACTATGCGCGCGCGCACCCCGGCAAGCTGAATTTCGCCTCCTCGGGAGCGGGCGGTGGCGCGCATCTGTCAGGTGAGATGCTGAAGACCTTGATGAAGCTCAGCATGACGCACGTGCCGTACAAGGGTGTGGCGCCGGCGCTGCAGGAAGTCATCGCCGGCCACATCGACTTCATGTTTGCGTCCATTCTGACGGCAAAGCCGCTGGTCGATGGCAAGCAGTTGCGCGGGCTCGCCGTCACCAGCAAGACCCGCAACCCGACCATGCCGGACCTTCCGGCGATGGCCGAGCTCCCCGGCCTTGAAAACTTCGAGGCCGATCTCTGGTACGGCCTCCTGGCTCCTGCGAATACCGATCCCGCCATCGTCAGCAAGCTCTACCAGGCCACGCTTCACGCCTTCCAGGATTCCGAGCTCAAGGCCCGCTTCGAGGCGACCGGAACCGTCCTGGTTGGAACGTCGCCGGATGAATTTTCCGGGATCATCAAGACCGATATCGGCAAATGGGCGCTCGTCATCAAGGCAGCCAATATGCTGAACCAAAACTAACCGAGGTTTTCAGCAATTTCCGAGCAAGTGGAGACACAGTGAAACAGGAAGCCCCAGCACGCGTCTGGCCACGCGAAATCTACGATACGCTCAAGCAGCTTGCTATCGAGCAAGTCGCCTTTGTGCCGGATGCGGGTCACACCCAGTTGATCAAGGATTGCGAGTCCGATAATTCGATCGAGACCGTGTCGCTGACATCAGAAGAGGAGGGGGTCGCGATGCTGGCGGGCGGCTGGCTCGGCGGCAAGCGCGGCGCGCTGTTGATGCAGTCTTCCGGCGTCGGCAATTGCATCAATATGCTCAGTGTCATCCAGGAATGCCGGTTTCCTCTGCTGATGATCGTGACCATGCGGGGTGAATGGGGCGAGTTCAATCCCTGGCAGCTCCCGATGGGGCAGAGCACCCAGCGGGTGCTCGAAAACGCCGGCGTGATCGTGCAGCGCGCCGACCATGCCGACGAGGTCCGCGACGTTGTCTACGCAGCGGGGCTGATGACGTTCAGCTCAAATCGCCCGATCGCGGTGCTGCTTGGCCAGCGTTTGATCGGTTTCAAGGATTGGAGCAAGTGACCATGCCAAATCAAAGACAAGGGACGCTCGATCGCCGTGCGGTGATGGACGCCTTGCTCAAGGCGAGGGGCGACAGCCTGATCGTCACCGGTCTCGGATCGACCTGTTACGACGCCGGCACCGCCGATCATCCCAACACCTTTTACCTGTGGGGCGGCATGGGTGCGGCCGCCATGATGGGACTCGGCCTTGCGCTTGCGCAGCCCACGCGGCGAACGGTCGTCATCACCGGCGATGGTGAAATGCTGATGGGACTCGGTGCGTTTGCCACCATCGGCGCCAAATCGCCGAAAAACCTCTCGATCATCGTCATCGACAACGAGCATTACAGCGAGACCGGGATGCAGCCGACCCACACCCACCGCGGTGTCAGTCTCGCCGCCGTCGCCAAGGCCTGCAATTTTCCAAGGTCTGTGACCGTCTACACCGAACAAGAACTGGCGTCGGAAATTCCGGCTCTGTTTAGCGGGACCGATCTCGCGTTCTGCGATGTCAAGGTGAACACCCAGCGATATCCGATGTCGATCCGGATGCGGGACGGCGCGCATATCAAGAACAGATTCCGCGAACATCTGCTTGGTCAAAATGCATTCGACTAGAGTGTGCTGAAAATGGACGTTGCCTCACGAAGTCACGGTCAGGATTTGCTGGCTTTTGCGCACGGCCTGACATTGCGCGGCATACCTGCCGGTGTCGCCGCCAATGCCAGGGTTTGCCTGCTGGATGCGTTGGGTTGCGGTATTTTTGGCTCGGGCCAGGTCTGGTCGCGAATTCTTGCCGATGAAATGCTGGCCGACGGCTCCGCTGGACACAGCACGGTGATCGGGCGCCAAAAGCAGCTTTCGGCGCCCGCCGCGGCACTCTGTAACGGCACTGCGATCCACGGATTTGAACTCGACGATCTGATCGCGGAGTCGATCACTCATCCGGCCGCGTGCGTTATCCCCGCCGCGATCGCAGCCGCCGAAGCCGTCGATGCCTCGGGCGCCCGTCTGCTCGAGGCGATCGTTGCCGGCTACGAGGTGATGCATCGGGTCGGCCTCGCGCTTGGTGTGGAACCTGCCAGGCGGGGATTCCATACGACAAGTCTGGTGGCGCCGATCGCCTGCGCCGTCGCCGCCGGCAAGGTGATGTCGTTGAGCCTCGATCAGATGTTGTCGGCGGCGGGGCTTGCCTGTTCGGCTTCGTCTGGAATCAAAAGTTTCGCTGCCGGGCATGGCGGAGGAATGGTGAAGCGACTGCATCTCGGACGCTCCGCGGAAGCCGGCGTGCGCATGGCGCAGCTGGCAGGCCGCGATTTCCTCGGCCCGCCCTTTGCGCTCGATAGCCGTTTCGGTCTGCTGGAAGTATTCGGCGGCACCGGAGCGCACGCGGACAGGATGACGCACGACCTGGGGCAGGCTTGGGCAATGCGCGACGTCTGGTTCAAGGTCTATCCGATTTGCGGATGGATTCAGTCGGTGGTCCAGCTCGTGGTCGAGTTGCGAGGCGTGCAGCCGCTGGCTGCGGAAACCGTAAGCGCGGTCGAGGTTGGCGTCAGCCGCTACGCTGCCCAAAACAACGGCGAGCCCGCGCCGGTCGATACGATGGGAGCGCAATACAGCATCCCTTATTGCGTGGCGGCCGCCCTGATGGGCGATCCGCGTGATCCCGCCTGGTTCCAGCCGGACGCGGTCAACGATCCCGCCATGCGCAAGCTCGCCGGCAAGGTGGCGATCGTGATCCATCCCGACGTCGAGGCGGTGTATCCGGCGAAATTCGGCGCCAGCGTGAAGCTGACGCTAGCGGACGGCACCGTTTCCGAACGCCTGGTGTTGGAGTGCCATGGAACGCCATCGAATCCGTGCAGCAACCAGGAGCAGCTGGACAAGTTTCGCCTGCTTGCGGGCACGGGAATGTCCGCCGTGGCCGCGACGGAGCTTGCTCGCCTCGTCGACACGGTCGCCAGCATCTCGGTTCGGGCGCTGACAAATCCACTTCGCTTCGGTGGCGCAACCGGGCAGGAACAAAGGAAGCTGGCGTGACCCTGGCACGGCCTAAATTCCAGGTTGGCTTGCTTATCGCCGCGCTGGCCGTGGCGTCGGTCATGCAGGCACAGGCCGAATCCTATCCTGATCGTCCCGTGCATCTGGTCGTGCCGTTTCCGCCGGGCGGACCGGCCGATATCGTTGCAAGGCCGCTGAGCGAGAAATTGTCGATCGCCCTGGGCCAGCCGGTAATCGTCATCAACAAATCCGGCGCGAGCGGGACGGCCGGCGCGGCCTTCGTGGCGAAATCCGACCATGATGGATACACGCTGCTGATGGGCACCAGCAACGAACTGACGATGAGTCCGGGACTCTACAGTCAGCTGCCCTATGATCCGTCGCGCGACTTCGAGCCGATCACGACCGTGATCCTGTTTCCGAATGTGCTGGTCGTGAACAAGGACCTGCCGATCCGGACGGCGCAAGACCTGGTCGCGATGACCCGTTCGAATCCCGGCAAGATCAGTTACGGGACGAGCGGCACCGGCAGCACCAATCATCTCACCACCGAGCTTTATCGCGCGTCGACCAGGGTCGATCTCAACTATGTGCCTTATCGGGGAGGGGCGGCGGCGATGGCCGACCTGATGGGTGGACAGATCCAGGCCATGTTCGCGACGATGCCCTCGTCGTCCGGCTTCATCAAGGATGGATTGATCCGGGGGCTGATGGTGACGGATACCAAACGATGGGCGGCGATACCGGACGTTCCCAGCGCGACGGAGGCCGGATTGCCCGACGTCCATGTCATCAGCTTCAATGGCGTGCTGGCGCCGGCCGGCACCCCGCGCCCGATCGTCCAAAAGCTGCACGATGAAATCGTGAGCATCATGAATGCGCCTGGTATGAAGGCCTTGATGCTGCAACAGGCCGGTGAAGTTTCGACATCGTCTCCCGAAGAGTTTGCGCAAATCCTGAAAGCCGACTTCGAGACGTGGCTGTCGGTGATCAAGGCGAACGGAATTCATATCGATTGACTGATTGAAACATCCGGAAGGCACGTTCGATGACATCGGTGCTGAAAGCTCTCTGTGAACGCGAGATCGACCTTGGTTCCGCAGCCAGGAGCCGGTTTTTTTCGCTTCCCGCGCTCGAGCAGGCGGGCTTTGGCAGGATTTCCAGATTGCCCGTCTCGCTTCGCGTCGTGTTGGAATCGCTGATGAGAAATTGCGACGGACGGCAGGTGTCGGAGCGGCAGGTTCGCGATCTCGCAGGTTGGCTGCCGCGCGCGCCCCGGAACAGCGAAATTCCATTCAAGGTCGGACGTATCGTTCTCAATTGCGCGGCCGGCATTCCTCTGTTGGGCGATCTTACGGCGATACGCGGCGCGGTGAAGCGGCTCGGTTTTCCGGCAGGCAGCGTCGGGCCGAGCATTCCGGTCGATATGGTGCTCGATCATACTTTGACGGTCGACTTCCATGGCACGCCGGATGCGCTCAAGCGCAACATGGAGTTGGAGATCAGCCGCAACGCCGAAAGATTCAGTTTCGTCAAATGGGCGATGCAGGCTTATCAGGGTATCAGGTTGTTCCCGCCAGGCAGCGGGATTCTGCATCAGGTCAATCTGGAATATCTGGCGCCCGGTATCCTGTTCAAGGATGGCGTCTGCTTTCCGGATACGCTGGTCGGGACCGATTCACATACCGGCATGATCGCCGGACTTGGCGTGGTCGGATGGGGCGTCGGGGGCATCGAGGCCGAAAGCGCGATGCTGGGCCAGCCGGTGTATTTTCTCACGCCCGATGTGGTCGGCGTCCATCTGAGCGGAGCGCTGAAGCCCGGCGTGACGGCGACCGACCTCGTGCTGCATATCACCGAGCTGCTGCGACACTCCAAGGTCGTAGGCAAATTCGTCGAATTTTTCGGGGCAGGGGTCGCGAACCTGACGTTGCCTGATCGCGCCACCATCTCCAATATGTCGCCGGAATACGGCGCGACGATCGGCTTTTTTCCGGTCGACGAGCAGACCTGCCGCTACCTTCAGCAAACGGCACGGTCCGAACAGCAGGTGGCGGCGGTTGAGGCCTATTTCCGCGCCCAGAAATGCTTCGGCGCGCCGATGCCGGGCGAGATCGATTACACGGCGGTCGTCGATCTCGATCTTGGTTCCGTCGAGCCGAGCCTGGCCGGTCCCAAGCGTCCGCAAGACCGTGTGCCGCTTTCGGAATTGCGCATCCGGTTTGACGATACCTTGCGTCGCCCCGTGAGCGCCGGTGGCTACAATGCACCGCCCATGAGGCCGTCGGCAGCGATCGGAAATGGGCCGCGCCAGCCGCAGAATGGCGATGTCGTGATTGCGGCGATCACATCCTGCACCAACACGTCAAATCCCGGCGTCATGCTGATGGCGGGCATCCTGGCCAAAAAGGCCGTCGAGCGCGGCTTGAAGACGAAGCCCTGGGTCAAGACGTCGCTCACGCCCGGTTCGCACGTGGTCAGCAGATATCTCGAGACGGCGGGCCTGCAAACCCATCTCGATGCACTCGGCTTCAACGTGGCGGGCTATAGCTGCGGCACGTGTTTTGGCGCCTCCGGGCCGATCGATCCGGAGATCGAGAAGAAAATCATCGACAACGATGTCGTCGCCTGTGCGGTATTGTCGGGCAACCGCAATTTTGAATCGCGCATTCATCCCGCGGTTCGCGCGGCATTTCTTGCGAGCCCTCCGCTGGTGGTCGCCTTTGCCTTGACCGGTTCGGTCAATATCGACGTCCATGCCGAGCCGCTTGGCGTCGGAACAGCCGGCGAAAAAGTCTATCTCCGGGATGTATGGCCGAACCCGGAGGAGATCGAGGCAGCCATGTCGATCGCTTCTCGGCCGGAGTTTTATGCCGAGGCCTATGGCAGCGATATCGCGACGCGAAATCCGCTTTGGTCGGAAATTCCGCAAGCGGTGGGCGAACTTTACCCCTGGGATGATACGTCGAGCTACATCCAGGAGCCGCCGTTTCTCGATCAGGAATTAAGACGGACTGTGCTGCGGGATATTTCGGGCGCACGTGCGCTTGCGATCCTCGGCAATTCCGTGACGACCGACCACATCAGTCCGATCAGCAGCATCAAGGCGAACTCACCAGCGGGTACTTACCTGCGTTCGCTTGGTGTTGCCCCATCTGACTTCAACAATTTTGGCGCGCGCAGAATGAACCATGAAGTCATGATCCGCGGCGCGTTTTCGAATGCGCAGCTCAAGAACTTCATGGTGCCCGGCGTCGAAGGCGGTGTCACCCTGCATCAACCCCAGGGCACGCGATTGAGTATCTACGACGCCGCGATGCGCTATATCAGCGAACGCGTGCCGCTGATCGTCATTGCGGGCGAGGAATACGGCACCGGCAGCGCGCGGGATTGGGCCGCCAAGGCGACGCGCCTATTGGGTGTGCGTGCGGTCGTTGCCGGCAGCTTCGAGCGTATCCATCGCAGCAACCTCGTCGGGATGGGCGTGCTGCCGTGTCAGTTCATGCCGGGTAAAAGCGCCGCTGTCTACGCATTGGATGGTTCGGAGCGCTTCGATCTGGTCGGATTGGATGAAAACGTCAAGCCGGGCGCGCGCGTCACGCTGGTGGTGCACCGGACGAATGGCGACACTGAAGAGATACCGCTGATCCTTCGACTGGATACGCAAATGGAATCCGATTACGTTCGTCATGGCGGCATCCTGCCATACATTCTCGGTGAGTTGACCAAAGGCATACCGGCGCACGCCGCGTGATATTGCCGGCTGCGAGGAACAAGACAGCCTCGCCGTCAGGGCGCGGCCTTCGGACCGGAGGATGCCGGGAGGACATACTTCTATAGGGATTTAGGTGGTTGATCGCCCGGGCTGGACTAGTAACCTGCTTTGGCTGGGTTCGGTGCGAGCTTGTGTCAATTCGCGCGGAACGCGCCCAACGAAAAAAAGATATGGTGGGAGACGCCACATGCGACCAAAATTCATTCTGCTTGCGGTGGCCGCGGCATTGTGCTCGCCGCATATGGCAGGCGCCGAGAATTATCCCGACCGTCCCATTCGATTGGTCGTGCCGACCGGGGCAGGTGGTGCGGCCGACATCATCTCGCGGATGATTGCCGAGAAACTTCAGACCTCTCTCGGCCAGCCCGTTGTCGTGGAAGACCGCCCCGGCGCCAACGGCATCGTCGGAGCCAGCTATGTGTTGTCGGCGCCGGCCGACGGCTACACGCTGATGATGGGGCACATCGGCCTGATGACCATCAACAATCACATCTACAAGGACGTCAAATTCGATCCGCTGACCGATTTTGCACCGGTCACGTTGGCGACTACCTATCCGAATCTGCTGGTCGTCAACAATCAGCTGCGGATTCATTCGGTCGCCGAGCTCATTCAATATGCGAAGAAGAATCCCACAGCCCTGAAATACTCTTCGAGCGGTTTTGGCGCCTCGTTCCACATGGCGTTCGAATTGCTGAAGGCGAAAGCCGGCATCAACGCGGTGCATATCCCCTACACCGGGACGGCTGTCGCGCTGACCGCCGTGATCGCGGGAAATGTGGATACCGCCTTCACCGACACCATCACGTCCGCGCCGCAAATCGCGGCCAACACGCTACGCGGGATCGCGATCAGCAGCAAGACACGCTCGCCGACGCTGCCCGATATCCCGACGGTTGCCGAGTCGGGGGTGCCGGAATTGGCGGACTTTGAAGTATTGGGTTGGAACGGAATTGTTGTAAAAGCCGGTACGGCCGCGAACCGGATCAAGCTGCTCAACGAGCATATCAGGCGCGCATTGACATCTGCCGACGTCGTGGAACGGATCTTGAAACTTGGCGCCGACGTTGCCGCCGATACTCCGGAACAATTCGCCGAGTTCATGCGCAACGAAGACGCGAAATGGGGAAATCTTGCGAAGACGGCCAAGCTCGCGGCGGTCGAATAGGATCCAGGCGACCGAAAATATCGATCGGACAAGACCGCATCGGGCTGGCGGACGGTCGCATCAACGAGAAGGACAAGGGGATGAAGATCAAGGGCGGCAAGTTTCTGATCACCGGCGGCGCCAGCATGATAGGGGCCCATATCACCGAGCAGCTGCTGGCTGCCGATGCCCGCAAGATCGTCCTGTTGGACAATTATTCGCTTGGCTCGCCGGAAGGCATCAGCGATCTCGTCGGTAATCCACGGGTCAAGTTCGTGCGCGGCGATATCCTGCGCGTCAACGAGCTGTTTGACAGCCTCGATGGCGTCGACGGGGTTTTTGCCGCTGCCGGCTTCCTCACGCTCCCGCTGACGCAAAATCCCGGGCTCGGCGTCGCCGTCAACGTGCAGGGCATGATGAATGTGTTCGAGGCCTGCCGATATCGCGGGGTCAAGAAGGTGATCTTCTCATCCTCCATCGCCGTGTACGGCGAGCCGACCGTCGATCTCATCGACGAGGCGACGCCCTGGACCTGGAGCAAGCTGCAGCCCGGGGCTGCGCTCTACGCCGGCTCCAAGATCATGGGAGAAAATCTTGGAAAGCTCTATCACGATCGCCACGGCGTCCACTCGATATCGCTTCGATATTCGTCGGTGTATGGCGAGCGTCAGCACCTTCGCGCGGTCAACTCGGTTTATATCGTCGATACCTATGACCGGCTGAAACGCGGCGAGCGTCCGATGATTCCCGATGACGGGCTCGAGGTCCACGACTACATTCATGTCGCCGACGTCGCGCGCGCCAATCTGATGGCGATGGAGAGCGACGTGTCGCGCGAGAGTTTTAATGTCGCGACGGGAACGGCCACGACGCTGAACAGGCTTGTCGAGATCGTTCAGGAAATCACGGGTACGAATCTCAAGCCCGAATACAAGACACCGCCCGGAAAGATACGGGCAGCGGTATCGACCAAGCTGGACTTCTCGATCGAGAAGATTGAGCGGATGATCGGCTGGAAGCCGCAAATCTCGTTCGAGGATGGAATTCGTCGCATGATCAAGTGGCGCGAAACCGAGCGGGGCAACGCCGTCTAGACAGGGGGCCGCACACAAGATTGGCGTCTGGGCATCGCTGCTCAGCGTTTCAGAAATCTCTCCCAGCCTTGAACTTTGATCCGGCTTTCCAATTGCTGGTCCAGCTTGTCGAGACTTTGGCGCAGGCTCGCCAGTTCACCGGCATCGAGCGCGGCGGTGAGTTCGCGCTCGACCCGGACCGCGAACTTCTCGATGTCCTTGTAGACCTTGCGGCCTTCCGCGGTGAGACGAAGGCTGGCACGGCGCCGGTCGCTCTTGTCTACGTCGCGGCGGATCAAGCCGCGCCGGACCAGGAGCTCGATCGCGCGCGCGACCTTGAAGGCGTCGGACGACGTCAACGTGGCGAGCTGCTTTGCCGTCAGCGGCTGATAGCGGGCAATGACTGCGAGACTGCGCCAGGCTGGAATCGTCAGGTCGTGGCGGCTCGCATACATGGGGGCAATGAAGTTACCCAGCCGTGCCGCGATCAGGCCGAACCGGTAACCGACCCAGTCCTCGAGTGGAATGGAAGCTCTGGTATTGTTCATCGAATGCGGAATTCCTTAAGCTCGCGGGAACTATACGGACAGTTGTTTCATGACTCAAACGCGCTCCACCGGCGCTGCAAACCATTCTTGACGTAGATGCGAATTATTTGCATAATGCAAGTAAATGTAGCGCTGCTGCGGTGCCGCAAAAAGCTTTGGCGCCGCTAAAACAAGCAAGGGAGATCGACATGTCCAAGGCAACCGATGGCCATGATCTGACACGGGTTGGCCCAGGCACGATCATGGGCGAGATGATGCGGCAATATTGGATCCCCGCAGCCCTTTCCTCCGAATTGAAAGCCGACGGCGACCCGATGCGGCTGATGCTGCTTGGCGAGCCCCTGATCGCTTTTCGCGACAGCTCGGGCCGGGTCGGGGTGCTCGATCATCAATGCCCGCATCGCTGTGCGTCGCTGTTCCTCGGCCGCAACGAGGAGAACGGCATCCGCTGCGTCTATCACGGCTGGAAGTTCGACGTCGAAGGCCGTTGCCTTGAAATGCCAAACGTGCCGCCGCCGCAGGATTTCAAGGAGAAGGTTCGCGCCAAGAGCTACAAGGTGCAGGAGCGCGCCGGCCTGATCTGGGTCTATATGGGCGCGCGCGCCGAAGCGCCGCCGATGCCGATGCTGGAGGCCCTGTTCGTTCCCGAACAGGATCTGAGCGTCAGCATGCTACAGCGCCAAAGCAACTGGCTGCAGGGTCTCGAAGGAGATATCGACACCTCGCATTTCGGTTTTCTCCACGCCGGTCACGTCAAGGCGGAGGATTTCGAGGAAGGTCATCCGGCGCGCCACACCGTGGCCAACCGCGCGCCCGAGTACAAGGTCGCCGACACCGAATGGGGCACGATGTATGGCGCCTACCGGCCCGACACCAACAACCGGATGCATTGGCGCATGGCGCATTTCTGCCTGCCGTTCTGGACCCAAACGCCGAATGCCGATTTTGCCGATCACGTGGTCGCGAAGGCCTGGGTTCCGATGGACGACACCCATACCATGCTGATCTCGATCTTCGGCGGCCGCGCCCGCGGCGCGACCTACTCGTCGATGAAGCTGAAGAAGAGTGGAACGGCAATTCCGGGTGCCGAACCGCTCGACTACCTGCCCAACAGCACCGATTGGTTCGGTCGCTGGCGGGCGGTGCAAAATCTCGCGAACGACTGGCAGATCGACCGCGAGGCGCAGCATGCCAACCGGATCTATTCGGGCATCCGCAACATCGTGATGCAGGATCAGGCCGTCACCGAAAGCATGGGGCTGATCGTGGATCACACCAAGGAGCATCTGGCGCCGAGCGACATCATGATCGCCCGCACGCGGCGGCGGCTGTTGACCGTGGCACGTGACCTCGCCGAGGATGGCACCGTGCCGCCCGGTGTCGACGATGCCGGGATCTTCTGGAAAGCGCGCGCGGGTTCGTTCTACGCCGACGACAAGATCGACTGGCAGGACGCCTATCAGGAACAATTGAAGAGCGCCGTGCGCTGGCCCGCCCCCGACCGACAAGCCGCGGAGTAGCGCGGTGGCCTCGCGCCGCAGGGGCGGACTGATCCTCATTTCGCGCCGCGCGGCCCTGCTTGGCCTCGCGGCCGGTTCCGCCCTGCTCTCCGCGCCGCCAACCGCGCGCGCCGAGGACGAGTGGAACAAGATCGTCGCGGACGCGAAGAAGGAAGGCCACGTGGTGCTCTATAGCGCCTTCGTCGGCCTCGCCGCGCATCAGGAGCTCAAGAAGGATTTTGAGACCAGCTACGGCATCACCGTCGACATCCTGGAGGCGCGCGCAAGCGAGGTCCGCGAACGCATTCGCATCGAGCAGGCGGCGGGTCGCTTCGCCGCCGACGTGTCGGAAAACGGACGGACGACGACCACGCTGCAGATCGCGCAGGACCATGTCTTCGATCCCTTCGGGCCACTTCCGAGCCTCGGCCATCTGAAGCCGGAATTCCGTGGTGACGACATCCGGCTGCCGGTATTTGCGATCGTCTACGGCATTCTCGCCAGCACCAGGCTGGTCAAGCCCGAGGATGAGCCGAAGAGCTGGCTCGATCTCGCCGATGCCAAATGGAAAGGCAAAATCCTCAGCGACGATTTTCGCGCGCTGGGCGGTGGTGGCGTGCTGTTCTATGTCCTCGAGGAACATTTCGGGCGCGACTTCCATGAGAAGCTTGCGCAGCAGGACATCAAGTTCAGCCGCGAGATTCCCGCCAACGAGCGGCGTATCGCACGCGGCGAGCTTCCGCTCTACCTTCCCGTGAGCCTGACCTCGATCCCCGAATTGAAGGGACTGCCGGTCAAGTTCATCGCGCCGAAGGAAGGGCTGCCCTACATCGGTTATGATCTCGCGCTGCTGAAGAATGCGCCGCACCCGAACGCGGCACGCCTGCTGATGGAGCATTACCTCGGCCAGAAGATGCAGCAGGGTTTTGCCAATCTCGGTCTGCTGCCGGTGACCAGCGACACGCTGTCCGAACTCGATCCTGCGGTGGCTGACCTGCAGAAAAGCAAGCTCCTCGGCACCACCGATGCGGCGCGGATGGACAAGATGCTGGCGTTGGCCAAACAGATCTACCCGTGAAATTGACCTTCGACGCAGTAGCCGGAAGCCGCTTCTGGCGCTATCGTCATGTAGGCACTTCCCGAGCCCGGAACATCGATCGAGTGGAATGTCCATGGTAGCAAACCGGCAGGCGACCGGCGGCGATCGATCCGCGAGATATGCAGGCGCCATCGATTGCGATCTTCATCCGGCCGTGCCCGGAATGAACGTTCTGTTGCCGTATCTGGACGACTATTGGCGTGAAATGGTGTCGGTCCGCGCCCTCGACCGCCTCAACCTCAGCCTGACCAGCTATCCGCAGAATGCGCCGCTGTCCTGCCGTCCCGACTGGACGCTCGATCAGGGAAGAAAGCCGGGATCGTCGCTCAAGGCGATGCAGGAGCATGTGCTCGACCGCTACCAGCCGCGCTACGGAATTCTCAACTGCCTCTATGGCGCGCAGGTGTTCCACAGCGAAGACATGGCAGCGGCGTTCTGCCGGGCGACCAACGACTGGATTCGCGACGAGTGGCTCAGCCGGGATCCACGGCTTCGGGCCTCGATCGTGATCCCGGCGCACAATACCGAACTGGCGGTGGCGGAAATCGAGCGCAGGGCCGACGACTTCCGGTTCGTGCAGGTCTTGATGCTGGTTTCCGGCGAGGTCACGCTGGGCCGGCGGCAGCTCTGGCCGATCTACCGGCTGGCCGAACGGCTGCAGCTGCCGATCGGGATTCACGCCGGCAGCGCCTACCGTTACGCGCCGACGCCGGTGGGATGGCCTTCCCACTATGTCGAAGACTACATCGCGCAATCGGCGGCCTTCGAGAATCAGCTGCAGAGCATGATCGCCGAAGGTGTGTTTGCAAAATTCCCCGATTTGAAGGTCGTTGCGATCGAGTCCGGCGTGACCTGGTTGAGCGGCTTCATCTGGCGGTCCGACAAGACGTGGAAGGGGGTCCGCGCCGAAGTTCCCTGGGTGACGCGGGCCCCGTCGGAGATTGTCCGCGATCACGTCCGCTTCACAATGCAGCCGATCGATGCGGCCGACGAAGCGGAGGCGATCCTGCGGCTGGTCGACCATCTGAAGTCGGACCGTTTGCTGCTGTTCTCGACCGACTATCCGCATTGGCAGTTTGACGGAGACGAGGCGCTGCCATTAGGTATCCCTGACGAGTTGCTTCGAAAGATCCTGAGCGAGAACGCGCTTGCCACCTATCCGCGCTTGTCGAAGGCGGATCATGCCATGGAGATTACGCTATGAGCATTGTCGATGTGGAACGAAGCCAATCCGCGAAACACAAGTTTCAGGTCATCGATTGCGACATTCATCCAGCGATGACTTCCTGGAAGGAGATCCACCCCTATCTGGAGAAGCGCTGGATCGAGCATCTGGAGGTCTATGGCAGCCACCTGCGCCACGCCTTTTCCGAGGCGCTGTCGCATCCGCGCATGTCGCCCGACGCGGCGAGAGTCGACGCCTATCCCGAGGAGGGCGGCCCTCCGGGATCGAGCCTCGACTTCATGAGGAAGCAGCATCTCGATCCCAATGGTGTCGAGATCGGCATGCTGATTCCGTTGCGCTGGAATCCCGGCAGCCAGCGCAATCTCGATTTCGGCGCGGCCCTGACGCGGGCCATGAATACCTGGCAGCTGGAGCGCTGGGTCAAACAGGAGCCCCGCCTGCGGGCTTCCGTGCTGGTCGCGCAGGAGGACACCGAGGCTTCCGTTGCCGAAATCGATGCCCGCGGCGGCGATCCGAATTTCCAGCAAATCCTGATCCTGCCGCGCACCGACGAGCCGTTCGGACGGCGGCGTTATTGGCCGATCTTCGAAGCGGCCGTGCGCAACAGCCTGCCGATCACGATTCATGTCGGGGGCACCGGCGGTCACCCGTCCACCGGCGGCGGCTGGTCGTCCTATTATATGGAAGAGCACCACATGGTCGTGCAGGCCATGCAGGCCGTGTTGGCGAGCCTCGTCTTTGAAGGCGTGTTCGAGCGGTTTCCAAAACTGCGCATCGTGATCATGGAGGGCGGCCTTGGCTGGATTCCATCGTTCAGCGCGCGAATGGACAAGCACTGGAACCGGATGCGCAGCGAAGTGCCCCAGGTGAAACGGCCGCCTTCGGAGTATGTTCGCGAGCATGTGTGGTTTACGACCCAGCCGATGGAGGAGCCGGGCAGTTCCGCGGCCCTTCTCGATCTGTTCGATCGGATCGGCTGGGATCGACTGTTGTTTGCGACCGACTATCCGCATTGGGATTTCGACGATCCTCGCGCCGCGTTCAAGGCAAACCTTACCGACGTCCAGCGCCACCAGCTTCTCTACGGCAATGCGCGCAAGTTCTACAGGTTTGACGAATGACGCGGCATGTCGTCGCGACGGTCGACCAGATTCCACCGGGCGAACGGATGTTGGTGACGGTCAGCGGCCGGGAAATCGGCATCTTCAATGTTGGCGGCGAGTACTTCGCCCTGGGCAACCGTTGTCCTCACAATGGAGGATCGTTGTGCAAGGGCCGCATCGTCGGTCTGGTTGAAGCCAGCGAACCAGGCGCCTATCGCTTCAGCCGGCGGGGCGAACTCCTGCGTTGCCCGTGGCATGGCTGGGAATTCGACCTGCGCACCGGCAAATCATGGTGCGAGCCCGACCGCACAAAGGCGCGGAGCTATGACCTGACGGTTGAACCGGGTGCTGCCCTCACCGAGGATACGCTTACGGCCGAAACCTTCCCGGTGTCGGTCGAAAAGCAGTATGTGGTGGTCGAAGTCTAGGACCCCGGCGGGCCGGCAACGAAGCCGAAAATACAAAATTCGGGAGGGTGAGGAAGTGATGAAAACGCTCAAGGCGATGCTGGTTGCGTGCGTCGCAGGGATGGTCATGCCCGCGCACGCCCAAGCACAGGAGTCCTGGGACGCCGTCGTCGATGCCGCCAAGAAGGAAGGCAAGGTCGTGGTCTATGACATGGCCCTTGGCGCTCCGTATTTTATCGCCGTCCTGAAATCCTTCGAGGCCAAATATGGCATTCCGGTAGAAAGCCTGGACCTGCGGGCCAGCGAGCTTTCCGAGCGCATCCGGACCGAACAATCAGCCGGGCGATACCTCGGCGATGTCGAGATGATCTCGTCGACCATGATCGAGGAGCAGCTGCAGAAGGGCGATTTCATCGAGAGGCTGCCGGCGATTCCGAACGCGGCGCATCTGCGGCCGCCGTTCCATGCCACCGAGTACAGCGTGCCCGCTTTCGTCCAGCCGATGGGTATTCTGATCAACACCCGAATGGTCAAGGACGATGAGGTGCCGAAGAGCTGGGACGATCTGCTCGATCCGAAATGGAAGGGCAAGATTCTATCCGACGATATGCGGCCCTTGGG
This sequence comes from Bradyrhizobium sp., assembly GCF_035484855.1. Taxonomy (GTDB): domain Bacteria; phylum Pseudomonadota; class Alphaproteobacteria; order Rhizobiales; family Xanthobacteraceae; genus Bradyrhizobium. Next base: position 83,986 of record NZ_DATHOP010000036.1, on the reverse strand, counting down.
AAGCGGCAATACGATGTTCGCCATCCTGGAGCACAAGATGGGCCCGGAGTTCAACGCGAAGCTCGCCGAGCAGAAGCCGGTCTTCAGCCGCGACATGCGTAACGACGCCCGTCGTGTCGCGCGCGGCGAATATGCCATCTATGTTCCCCAGATCTTCGCGTTTACCTCTGATCTGAAGGGCTTGCCGGTCAAGGTCGTGGTGCCCAAGGAGGGCGCGCCTTACGCCGAGATGGATTCGGCGGTGCTGAAGAATGCTCCGCATCCCAACGCCGCTCGCCTGTTCATCCAGCATTTCCTCGATATGGAGTCGCAGCTGATTTACGCCAACGCCTGGATGCCGCCAGTTGTCGCGGGCGTGGCCGAGCGCGCCAATCCCGACGCGCAGCCGTTCGCGAACGCCCCGCTTTTGGGCCCGGCCAAACTTGCCGAGCGGCCATCCATGATCGAGCTGGCAAAGAAGCTGTATCCGTAGTTTTTGAAAAAATGGCGATATCGGCCGACGACCGCGTGGGGAATCCTGGCAGAATGCCGTTGGCGGCAGGCCTGTCGGCGAGATTGCGCCTGTTGCAGGCGACCTCGGCTGGCCGCACGGCGGCTCTGGTCTTGCTTGTCGCCATTCTGGCGTTTTTGTCGGTTTATCCGCTGTCGATGCTGCTCTATGGAAGCCTGCATTCGACCCCGCCGGGCGTAGCCGGCACGTTCAATCTCGACGGCTATCAGCAAGTGCTCACTCGACAGAACCTGATCACGCTTCTCAACACCGTCGGAATATCGCTGGCCAAGACCGTTCCATCGCTCGCGATCGCCGTACTGCTGGCCTGGATCCTGGCTCGCACCGACACCCCGTTTCGCGGCGCGCTTGAAGTGCTGGTCACGTTGCCGTTCTTCATCCCGCCTATACTGACAGCGATGGCCTGGGGCATGCTGGGCAATCCGCAGGTGGGGCTGCTCAACCAGCTCTATCAATGGCTGACGGGATCAAGCAGTTCGCCGATCAATGTCTATTCCTACGGCGGCGTGGTCTGGCACATGATGCAATATTCCGTGCCGTTCCTGTTCCTGCTGATCGTCGACGCCTTCCGGGCGATGGATCCGAGCCTGGAGGAAGCGGCCCGCATGTGCGGCGCATCGCGACTGCGGACGTTCCGCACCGTCACGTTGCAGCTGATGCTGCCCGCGCTCACAGGTGCTGCCATCCTCAGCTTCATTCGCGGCATCGAGAATTTCGAGTCGCCGCTGTTCTTCGGCTCGCCGGCCGGCATCAAGGTGATCACGACGGATATCTATGACTCGATCAACCAGAGCTCGCCGCCGCAATATCAATATGCGACCGCGGTCAGCTTTATCATCATGGCGCTGCTGTTTCTCATCGTCCTGCTGCAATGGAAGCTGTTGCGGGGACGCAGCTTCACGACTGTCAGCGGAAAGGGCTATTCGCCTGGTGTCATGAAGCTCGGGAAATGGCGCTGGGCGACGTTCGGCTTCTGTGCGCTGTTCTTTGTGGTGACCGTCGTGCTGCCCATAGGTCAGCTCCTGATCGGATCCTTCTTCAAGTTCTTCGGCTTCTATCAATGGGACATGCTGACGCTCGAACATTATCAGGCTGTGTTCGGCAGCAGCGAGTTCTGGCGAGGTTTTGGCAATACCATGCTGCTCGGCCTGGTGGGTGCGACCCTGACCATGGTGCTCGGCGGCGCGGTCGCCTACATCTCTGTTCGCACCAAATGGCGCGGCCGCCTGCTGATCGACGCGATGGCCTGGCTGCCATGGATGATGCCGGGAATCGTTCTCGGCCTCGGCTTCCTCTGGGGCTTTGCGCTATTGCCGCACGCGATTCCGATCTACGGCACCATCTGGGCGCTGTTGCTGGCCTATATTTCACTGGGAACGCCGCTCTCGGTGCGCGTGATGTCGGCCGCCTATTCGCAGCTGTCCTACGATATCGAGGAGTGCTCGCGCGTGCATGGCGCAAGCTGGCTTCAGACCATGCGCCGTATCGTGATTGCGCTGATCTGGCCGTCCTTCGTGGTCGGATGGGTTCTGGTGTTCTTCGGGATCATGCGGGAGTTGAGCGCCTCCGTGCTGCTTTATTCTGTCGGTTCCGAAGTCCTGTCGGTGGTGCTGCTGAAACTTTGGGCCAACGGCAATGCGGAGCAGGTCAGCGTGATCGGGCTGATGATGATGGTGCTGGTGTTGCTGTTCCGATGGGTGCAGTTGAAGGTCATCAAGGCGCAGATCGGCACGTTATGACGAGTCCGGGGAGTCTTTGAGATGTCGAACGTCGTGCTCGAAAAGGTCGGCCGGAATTTCGGCGAGTTCGCAGCCGTCAGCGAGGTCGATCTTCGGGTCAACGAAGGCGAATTCGTCACCCTGCTCGGTCCCTCCGGCTGCGGCAAGACGACGACGTTGCGCATGGTCGCAGGCCTTGAGCAGAACACGGCTGGCCGCATCAGCATCGACAATGAGGTAGTCAGCGATGCGGCCCGCGGCATCTTCGTTCCCTCGGAACGCCGCCGGCTCGGGATGGTGTTCCAGTCCTATGCGATCTGGCCGCATATGACGGTGTTCGAGAATGTCGCGTATCCCTTGCGGGTGCGCCGGCGGCCGGCCGCCGAAATCAGGGAGTTGGTTTCGAAGACGTTGAGCCTGGTCGAAATGGAGGGACTTGCCGATCGGCCGGCGCCGGCTCTGTCCGGCGGCCAGCAGCAGCGGGTCGCGATCGCACGCGCGCTGGTGTTCGAGCCGAAGGTCCTTTTGCTCGATGAGCCCCTCAGCAATCTCGATGCCAAGCTTCGTCTTCAGATGGGAGACGAGTTTCGCGCGATTCAGCGGCGGCTCGGCATGACGACCCTCTATGTGACCCATGACCAGTCGGAGGCGATGGCGCTATCGGATCGGGTGGTTGTGATGGATCGCGGCCGCATCCAGCAGGTCGGCGCGCCCGAGGAGATCTACCGATACCCCACCAACCGGACGGTCGCCGCATTTTTCGGCACGCCCAATCTGCTGGACGCCGAGGTCGAGGCTTGCGCGCGTATCGATGCACGCCGAGTGCGGCTCGAGGTCGTGGGGCAGGGCTGGCGGGGTCCCTGCGAGGCGGCAGATGAGGTGCAGCCGGGACAGACGGTTACCGTCATGGTGCGTCCGGAGGACGCTCGGATCGCTTCGGCGGGCTCCGGGGTGAGTGAGCAGGAACTCAAATGGTCGGGACGGATCGCGCAAACCATCTTCAGGGGACCGAACCGGTCGATTGTCATCGAGACCGGCAATGGCCTTTTCAATATCGACGCGCCAGCCTTCGGCAACTATTCGGTGGGCGACAATGTCAGCGTGATCGTGGCGCAGCAGGCGGCCTGGGCTGTGCCCAGCCAATGAAGCCAAAAATGCCCTGGCTATTCGAGGCCGATGCGCATTCTCAGTTCCGGTTTCCGCACGAGCATATCGACCAGCCATGGCACACATCGTTCGGCAGTCGCCAACGCCTCGGCCGGCGAAACATAGGCGACGCCGGAATAATACTGGACCGGTGTCCAGTGCCCGCCATCCTCGACATCCCGTCGAAATTCCTCGAAGCCGTAACTGCCATCCGGTCGCCGAAAGATATCCACGCATCTGTCATGCTCGGAATTTTCGACGCTGACGAAAACCGTCCATGAGTCTTCGATGCGCTTCGACATGGCTGGCCCGCTTCGCCTCTAAACTGTTGATTTTTCCTGAATAATCCCTCAGAAATCGACTTGACTGTAACTCTGGCAGAGGACGCAGCGCCAGAGTTCCGATATCGCAGGTCAAAATAACGGCAGTCCCTCCATGAGGACATCGCCGATTCAGGGAAAACGGCGGGAGGATCTCTTGGTCGAAGCAACGACACTGCGTGCGCTGCTGCGCAAGGACGGGTGCCTGACGCTTCCCGGCGTCTACGACGGCATTTCGGCGAGAATGGCGGCGAGCATCGGTTTCGACGCGCTTTATATGACCGGATATGGCGTCGTCGCTTCCGCGCTTGGCGTCGCCGACGCCGGCACCGCGACATTCTCGGAAATGCTCGACCGCGTGCGCTGCATCGCCGGCGCTACCGGCCTTCCCTTCATTGCCGACGGCGATACCGGCTATGGCGGCTTGCTGAACGTCGATCGCACCGTGCGCGGCTATGCGGCCGCGGGTGCGTCCGGCATCCAGCTCGAGGATCAGGAATTCCCGAAGAAGTGCGGCCACACCGAGTTCCGCCGCGTCATTCCAGCCGCTGACGCCATTGCCAAGATCCGGGTCGCGGTCGATGCACGGCCAAGCCGCGATTTTCTCATCGTGGCCCGGACCGACGCGCGCTACGCCGAAGGCCTGGATGCAGCGTTGCGACGCGCCGAGGGCTTTCTCGAGGCCGGCGCCGACGTGCTGTTCGTCGAGAGCCCCGAAAGCCTCGAGGAATTGCGTCGGGTCGCCGAGACCTTCAAGGGCGCAGTGCTGCTGGCGAATATGGTCGAGGGCGGTCGCACGCCCTTTCTGTCGACCGGAGAGCTCGCAAGCATGGGCTTCAAGATCGCGCTCTATCCCGGGTCCGGCTTCCTGACGGCGGCAGGCGCGCTGCAGCTCGTCTACCGCAACCTGAAGACAGCCGGAACGAGCACGGGCAGCCAAGCGCCGATGTTGCCGTTCACCGACATGAATACCCTGATGGGTTTTCCTGCGGTTCATGCCTTCGAACAGCGCTATGGCCTGGCCGATCATCACAAGGAGTAGCCGCCATTCCCAGCTCCGCAGCCGAACGTCTCGATAGATTGCCGATCCTGCCGTTTCACCGCCGCCTGCTCTGGCTGATCGGCGCCGGCATGTTCTTCGACAGTTTCGACATCTATCTCGCGGGCTCCGTGCTGGGCGAGCTCGTGCACAATGGCTGGTCGAGCATTCCGCTGAACGCGCGCTTTATCTCGGCTACCTTCATCGGCATGGTCATCGGCGCGGCCGGTGCCGGCTGGCTCGGCGATCGCTATGGCCGCCGCTTTACCTATCAGTTCAATCTGGCGATCTTCGGCCTTGCCTCCTTCGCTTGCGCGCTCGCGCCTGACATGGATTGGCTGATCGGCGCGCGCTTCGTCGCAGGGATCGGCCTCGGCGCGGAAATCGTGATCGGCTACGCGACCATGCTGGAGTTCACGCCTCCGCTGCATCGCGGACGCTGGGCGGCGCTGTTGTCGCTGGTGACGAATTTCGGGCTTTTCGCCTCGACCCTGATCAGCTGGCTGGTCATTCCCGCTTTCGGCTGGCGCCCGATGTTCGTGATCGCCGGGCTCGGCGCCTTCGTCGTGCTTTGGATGCGCAAGAAGATGCCGGAATCGCCGCGCTGGCTCGAGTTGAACGGACGGCAGCAGGAAGCCGACGACATTGTCGGCGCTGTCGAAGCGGAGGCCCACAGCCGCAACATCACTCTGCCTCCGCCACAGACGAGCCCCCAGCCAGCTCCGGTGAGCATGACGAGCGCCGCTTTCATAAAACCCGCTATCATAGGCAGCATCATGCAGATGGCGCTCGGCATCGCCATCTACGGTTTCGTCGCCTGGGTGCCGACCTTCCTGGTTCAGCACGGCATGCCGATCAACCGTTCGCTCGGCCAGGCGGTGCTGATGTCCTTCGGCGGTCCGGCCGGCGCGGCGCTCGGCTGGCTGTTGAGCGATCGCATCGGGCGGCGGCCCTCGATCATCGTGGCATCGCTGCTCGCCGCCGCATGCGGGCCTGCCTTCGCCAACGCGCCCTCGCAGGAACTGGCGGTCTTGCTCGGCTTCCTGATGTTCACGCTGATCTATTTCATGGTTTCGGTCATCGTTGCCGGCTATATACCCGAACTGTTTCCCACGGCGGTGCGCATGCGCGGCTATGGCATCACCAGCACGGTCGGCCGGCTCACCACCATCTTCGTGCCGTTCGGCGTGGTGGCGCTGTTCGATGCGGGCGGCGTCACCGCCGTCACGCTGGGCATTGCCGCCGCCCTCCTGGTGCAGGCGCTGCTGGCTGCCGCCTACAAGGTGGAGACCAACGGCCGCAGCCTCGAAGCGATCACGCTCCAGGAAATCGGCCCGGCCGACGTCGCAGCGTCGGCGCCGCCACTGATACGATGAATAATTCACCGCGACCAATCCCGATCGGGCAACGGATCGATCAGAAGGAGAACGTCATGACCAAGGGGAAAATGCTTGCACGAGTTGGCCTTGTAGTTGGCCTGGCAGCGACCGTCGTCGCCGGCAGAGCGCCGGCGGCGCTGGCCGAGACCATCACCGTCACCCATTGGGGCGGACAGTTCTACGGCGTTCCCTATGCGGTCGCCATGGACAAGGGCTTCTTCAAGAACAACGGCGTGGATGTCACGGGCATCCTGACGGCGGCGGGCGGCGGCACGGCGGTTCGCAACACGTTGGCTGGCGGCATTCCGTTCGGCGAGGTGTCGCTGGCGGCGGCGGTGCAGGCCATCAATTCCGGACAGAAGCTGATCATCATCGGCGCCGGCTCGCAAACCGTGTCCGACCAGATGTGGGTGGTGAAGAAGGATTCGCCGCTTACGGGCATCAAGGATCTCGTCGGCAAGCAGATTGCCTATACCGCGCCGGGATCGGTGAGCAACATGGTGATCCTGATGGCGCTGAAGGCCAATGGCATCACGCAAGCGCAGGTGAAGCTGGTGCCGGCCGGCGATCTCGGCGCCAACCTCTCCGCCGTCAGCAGCGGCGCGGTCGATGCCGGCTTCTCCGATGAGCTGGTCTACGCCCAGAACAAGGAACTGGTGAGGCCGCTGATGATGGTGCGCGATGTCATGGACCCGCGCATGATGCAGACCGTGATGATCACGACCGGGGACTACGCCAAGGCGCACCCCGATATCATCAAGGGCCTCATCGTCTCTCGGCGCGAGGGGCTGGCCTACGCGCTGGATCACCCGGACGAGGCCGCCGAGATTACCGCCAGGGCCTACAACAATCCGAATGTCGATCTGTTCAAGGTCCATATGCACGAGCTCATCAAGGAGAAATACTGGAGCGACGGCCGGCTCGATTACGCCGGCATGAACCACATGGTCGAGGGCTTGCAGATCACCGGACAGATCAAGGGCGATGTCGACTGGCCGAAATACGTCGACACCTCCTATTTGCCGGCCGACCTGCAAGCATCGCAATGAACGCCGCCGCCATGAGCGGACAGCCGCATGTAACGTTGAGCGGAGTGGTCCGTCGCCATGACGGGCCGCCCGCGGTGCACGCGCTTGGCCCGATCGACCTGGTGATCCCCCGCGGCGAGTTCTTCTCTGTCGTCGGCCCGTCGGGTTGCGGGAAGTCGACCTTGCTGGACACGCTTTGCGGGCTGGTGCGCCCGACCAGCGGCAGCGTCAGCTTCGAGGGCAGGGAATTGCGCGGCGAGGTTCCCGACGGCATCGGCGTCGTGTTCCAGGAAGATTCCAGCATGCCCTGGCTCAGCGTTCGCCAGAACGTGGCCTTCGGGCTGCGCACCTCGAACCTGTCGGACAAGGAAGTCAGCGAGCGCGTCGATCATGCCGTCGCCTTCATGGGGCTTTCCCAATTCGCGAGTCATTATCCGGCGCAGCTCTCCGGCGGCATGCGGCAGCGGGTCTGCATCGCGCGGACGCTGGTGCTGAGGCCGCGGCTGATCCTGCTCGACGAACCCTTCGGCGCGCTCGACCAGCAGACGCGGCTATTGATGGGCGATGAATTGCTGCGGCTGTGGCGCGAGACCGGCGCCACCGTGCTGCTCATCACCCATGCGCTGGACGAGGCGGCGATGCTGTCGGATCGCGTCGGCGTCATGAGCGCGCGGCCGGGCCGTTTCATCGACATGGTGGAGACCGGCTGGCCGCGCGATCGCGACAGCCGCATCGTCTCCGACCCGGGATTCGGCGCGGTGACGGCGCGGTTGTGGTCCTCGCTTCGCGAGGAATCGCTCAAGACGATGGGGCGGGCGGCATGACGCGGCGGCGCGCCGTTCTCTGCGTCCGTATCGCCGTGCTGGCGGGGTCCGTCCTGCTGCTCGAGGTCCTTTGCCGTACCGGCGTCATTGATCCGCTGACTGTCATTCCTCCCAGCGACATGGTCGCCTCGATGATCGATCGCCTCGGTTCCGGCGAATTCAACGACAGCGTCGTGTCGACCTTTTCGACCATTGCGCTCGCCTTCCTGCTGGCGGTCGGCTTTGGCACCCTGGCCGGTGCGCTGATCCACCGCTCGCCGCGGCTGCGCGATGTCACCGACCCCTTGCTGGCATCGTATTATTCGGTGCCGACCTTCATCTTCTACCCCTTGCTGGTGGCGCTGCTCGGCCTCGGCAAGGCGCCGTTGGTGGTATTGGGTGTGCTGTCCGCAGCACCCGCCGTCATGATCAGCACGCTGTCGGGGCTCGATGGCGTCTCGCCCGTCTTGCTGAAATTGGCGCGCGTCCATCGCCTTGGTCCGGTTCGGACTCTGTGGTGGATTGTGTTGCCCGCCGCGCTGCCGCGCCTGTTCAGCGGTTTCAAGCTGGCGCTGAGCTATGCGCTGATCGGCGTGATCGCCGGCGAATTCATTCTCTCCGGGACCGGGTTGGGTTACGCGATCTCGTTTGCCTACCAGAGTTTTGATAACCGCGGCATGTACGGCCTGATGCTGTTCGTCCTGCTGGTGGCGGTGACCGCCAACGGAATTCTCTACGTCTGGGAGGGGCGGCTGGCGCGCCGCCGTTCGCAGGGATGAGCGATCTCGCATTCGAAGAAGCCCTGTCCAGGCGAACATCACGCGGCCGCATCCGTGCGTTCGATGCCGCCGTGCTGGTGGTGCTGATGCTGGCAATCTGGCAGGCGGTCGGCAGCTGGACCAAGGGCGTTGCGGTTTCGCCGCCGCTGCAGACGCTGGTCTATCTCTTCGATCTCTTGCGCACCTGGATGTTCTGGGATCATGCCGCCGCGACCCTGGGCGCGTTCCTGCTCGCCTTCGTGCTCTCGGCGCTGCTGGGCCTCGCGCTCGGCCTGATCTTCGGGGTGCGGCGCTTCGCCGGCGAGGTCGCCGAGCCCATTCTCGCGGGCTTCTACACCATCCCGAAAGTCACGCTCTATCCGGTCGTGCTGCTGATCTTCGGCCTCGGCATGTCCGCCAAGGTCGCCTTCGGCGTCATGCACGGGCTGGCGCCGATGACCTTGTTCACGCTCGGCGCGGTGCGCAACCTGCCGCCGGTCTTGATCCGAACCGCCAGGGTGCTGCGGCTTTCGCCGGGCCGGACGATGCTCTGGGTGCTGGTGCCCGCCTGCCTGCCCGACATCGTCAATGGCCTGCGGATCAGCTTTTCGCTGAGCCTGCTTGGTGTATTGATCGGCGAGATGTTCTCGTCGCAGCGCGGCCTCGGGTTCCTCTTGGTCAGCGGCATGGCGCAGCACAACGTGCCGCTGTCGACCGCGGTCGTCACGCTGATCGTCCTGATTGCGATCATAGCCAACACCCTGATGTTGCGGCTCGGCAAGCGGGCCGCGCATCGTTCGAACTGAGAAACACGAGGAAGCACCGCGATGAGAGCCACAACACGATTGCGCCAATTGATCGCCGGCCCCGACATCCTGATGGCGCCCGGGGCCTTTGACGGTATCACCGCCCGCCTGATCGAACAGGCGGGATTCTCCGCGCTCTACATGACCGGCGCCGGCACCTCGGCGTCCTTCGGCCTGCCGGATTACGGGCTGTTGACGATGACGGAGATGGTCGGCAATGCGGCCAAGATCACCGCGGCGGCAAGCAGCCTGCCGCTGATCGCGGATGCCGATACCGGCTACGGCACCGAATTGAACGTCGTGCGCACCGTGCAGGAGCATGAGCGCGCCGGCACGGCCGGCATCCATATCGAAGACCAGGTCTCGCCGAAGCGATGCGGTCATCTCGACGGCAAGGAACTGGTCTCGACGGAGGAATTTTTGGCCAAGATCCGCGCGGCGGTGGCGACCCGGCGCGATCCGGATTTCGTCATCATCGCCCGCACCGATGCGCGTTCGGTCGCGGGCTTCGACGAATCTATCCGCCGCGCCAACGCGGCGCTCGAGGCCGGCGCCGACATGGCTTTCGTCGAAAGTCCGCAGACGCTGGAGGAGGTGCAGATGGTACCGGCGCGCGTGCGCGGCCCCTGTCTGTTGAACGTCGTCTGGGGAGGCAAGACCCCGCAGGTCGATCTGCGCGACGCCGAGAAGATGGGTTACAAGGTCGCCATCCTGCCAGGGATGTTGCTGAAGACCATCTACGGTGCGTGCGACGCGGCTTTGGCCGAGTTGAAGGAAACGTATCGCCACCCGACGCCATTGTTCGACGCCGATGTCCGCACCGGTTTCCGGCGGTTCGGCGCCGACGAGTGGGACGCGCTGCGTGTCCGTTTCCGCGAGCCGCCAGCCCGGGCGGCGGAATAGATCCCGACAGGAGTAGAGCGCATGGCAAGAGCGACAACGACCCTGAAGGCCATTCTCGCTCGGCGCGAGGCAGTGATCCTCGCCGGTGCCGCGAACGGCCTGTTCGCGCGGATCATCGAGGACATCGGCTATGAGGCCGTCTACATCACTGGCGCCGGCATCGCCAACATGTATCTCGGTGCGCCCGATATCGGGCTGACCACGCTGACTGAGATCGCCAACCACGTCGCCGCCATCGCCGATGCCGTGGCGCTGCCGCTCTTGGTCGATGCCGACACCGGCTTCGGCAATCCGGTCAACATGGTCCGCACCGTGAAGGTGCTGGAGCGGGCGGGCGCGGCCGGGCTTCAGATCGAGGATCAGGTCTTCCCGAAGAAATGCGGGCATTTCGACGGCAAGCAGGTGGTGCCGCTGGAAGAGATGCTGGCGAAGATCAAGGCCGCCGTCGACACCCGCAGAGACGGCGACCTGCAGATCGTGGCGCGTACCGATGCGCGCGCGATCCTTGGCCTGCAGGCGGCGATCGACCGCGCCGGCGCCATGATCGAGGCCGGCGCCGACGTGACCTTCGTCGAAGCGCCGATTTCGGCCGAGGAATTGGCGCAGATCGCCCGCTCGCTTTCGGTGCCGCAGGTCGCCAACGTCGTGTTCGGCGGCCGTACGCCGGAACTGGGACAGCAGAAATTCGCCGAACTCGGTTTTGGCTGCGTCCTCTACGCCAACGCGGCGCTGCAGGCAGCCCTCAAGGCTTCTCATGACGTGCTGGTGGCGCTGAAGCAGCAGGGATCGCTGGCGTCGGTCGCCGACCGTCTCGCTGGATTCGACATCCGGCAGCAGGTGGTAGCGAAGCCGGCGTACGACGAACTGGAACGCCGGTATCGTGGGTGAGCGGAGTGACGTCGAAACGCCAGCGCCAATTTTCGATTCAACTTTCAAACAGCCCGCCATTCTTCTCCCCTCCCTCCGCGAGCGCAGCGAGCGGCGGGGAGGGGTCGGGGGTGGGGGTGCCTCAGCAAATTCGCTGCCGGCGAAGCAAGCCGAGTAAATTCACGCTCTCGATTTTGCACCGAATTTGTTGAAGCGCCCCCCACCCCCAATCCCTCCCCGCCATCCGCCTTCGCCAAGCGGCTGCGGCGGACGGGAGGAGGGGAGCGCACCGTTCATGACTTTGCGATTCTCGCTCAACATGGTCATTGCGAGCGCAGTGTCGTAGTGTCGTAGCCCGGGTGGAGTGAAGCGCAACCCGGGATTTGTACCGCGAGGCCGGTCCCCGGGTTGCGCTTCGCTCACCCGGGCTACAGGTTCGAAACGTCGTCATTGCGAGCGTAGCGAAGCAATCCATCTTTCTTTGTGTTGAGCCATGGATTGCTTCGCGGAGCCTGTCATCGGGCGGCGCTTTGCGCCGACCCGTTGGCTCGCAATGACGTTGAGACATACGCCCACGATCTCGCCGCATGATTTTTTTGCGCGAGGTGTTCTTTTATTCCCGCCCTCCAATCAAAGGGCGCAGGGAATGCCGGGGGGCCGATGCGCCCGATAGCCGCGTGTGCAATGGGTAGTAAAAAAACGCACACGCGTTAGTCAGGTCACACCGGAATCACCCGGCATTCCCCACGCAATGGTTTACGGATTATAACGTGCCCTCCCCGGTGCTCGGGCTCTTTGGCCACCGTCGCCCGTGAAAGTTTCTTCTCACGAACTTGACACCAGCGTCGGTACCAGGACCACACGTCTTTTCCGTCCGCCAGAAAATGCCCTCGTCTGAAGCATCCCCTCGCGTCCACCGCATCCCGCCCCGCGTTGTTGACGTTGCGCAACGCCCCTTTGGTGGGGCGGGACAGCGGGGAATATAGGGTTGATTTGTACTTCTGAAAAGAAGAAATACCGGATCGGCCCCGCGACAAATTAACCCGACGGGCAAATTACATCGTAGGGTGGGCAAAAGGCGCTTGCGCCGTGCCCGCCAATCTTTGTTCGACGGTGGGCACGCCATCGGTCGCGCAGTGGCGCGACCCGCTGGCTTTGCCCACCCTACGTTTGAACAAAGGCCTCGTCTTGCTCAGGTGCCGTCGAGGTCGTGGGCCTCGGCGAAGAACAGGTCCTTCCACGATTTCGGCAAATGCTTGATGCGACCGACCTTGTGCAGGAATTCGACATGGGTCATCAGATTGGCCGGTGCGGTGGTGTAGTCGATGTCGGGATCCGTGATCATCGTCACAAGGTCGTCGGCGGAGTTCTTCCTGTCGTTGGTCAGCTTTAGATAGATTTCCGCGGCGGCCTTCGGCTCATGCTTGATGAAGGCGTTGGCCTCCTCATGCGCGGCGCGCACCGCGTTGCAGATATTCGGGTTGGCGTCGTGGAAGGTTTTGGTCGTCACCTGGATGCCGTTGGTGTGCTTGCCGTTGGTCTCATAGCTGGAGAGCACCCTGTGGATGCCGGGCACGCGCAATTCGTAATAGTTGAACGGCGCCACGGCGAAATGGCTGTTCACGGTCTGGCCGGAGAGCATCGCCTGCATGGCGTCCGGGTGGCCGAGCGTGACCGTGAACTCGTCGAGCCTGTCGTATTTCTCAAAGCCCCACAATTTCGCGGCCGCCATTTCGAGCGCCATGGCCTGGCCCGAAATTTTCACGGTCGGCACCGCGATCCGATCGGCTGCGCTGAAATCGGCGATCGTCTTCACGGCCGGATTGCGCGTGGTCAGGATGTAGGGCATCGACTGCACGGCGCAGACCGCGCGCACTTCCTGCGGCGTGCCAAATGTCTTGTCCCACAGCGTGGCGAGCGAGGGCGAGGCGACGTTGACGAATTGTATGGTCCCGCTCAACAGCCCGTCGTTCAGCGCGCCCGGGCCGCCCATGGTCTGCCAGCCGACTGCCAGGCCCTCGACACCGAGCTTCGCGGCATGCGCCTCGATCAGCCGGTGATCTTCCATCACCATCTGCGGCAGGAACGGCAGGCCATATTGCTTGCCGAGATTGATGCTCGAGACGGCCGCGGAGGCCGACCGTATCAGGGCCGGAAGCGCAACCAGACCGGTGACGAATGCACGCCTGTTCAAATTTCCCTCTCTCAGTCGAATCCGAACAGCCGCGCCGGATTGTCGGCCAGAATGCGCTTTCGCATGCCGCTATCGGGCGCCCATTCGCCGAGCAGATTATAGAGCTGGATGGTGCCGACGCGGTCGTGGAACGACAGATGCGGAAAGTCGCTGCCCCAGATCAGCTGGTCCGGCACCGCTTCGATCAGCGCCTGCGCGATCGGCTTTACATCGGCGTAGCCAGGCGCGGTGGAGAAGCGGTAGATGCCGGTGAGTTTTACAAAGCAGCGTTTCGAGCCGTCACCGGCGAGCTTGAGAAATTCCCGGAAGCCCGATTGCTCCGGGCCGTCCTTGGCCGGGAACAGTCCCATATGCGCGACCGAAAATGCCACCGGCAGTTCGCGCAAGGTCGGCATCAATTCGCTGACCAGCCAGCCCGGCGTCAGGAAGTCGAGATGCCAGCCCAGCTCCTCGCATATCCTGGCAAGGCGCCCGATGCGCGGTAACATCGAGGCGGCGAGGCCCGCTTCCGGCTGCCGGACCGGCGAGATATTGACGCGAATGCCGCGCACGCCGGCGTCGTTCAGCTCGGCCAACTCCTTGTCACTGGCCGCGCTCTCGTCGAGATCGATGATGCCGCGGCGGCTCTCGGAATCGAGCTCGCGCATCGAATCGAGCATGCAGGAATTGTCAAAGCCATAGGCGCTCGGTTGAACGAAGACATAGCGCGTGAAACCGATACGGCGCGCCAGCTTCAGATAAACCTCGATCGGCTCGTAGGGCGGCTTGTAGCGCATGTCGCTGCCGTAGCCGTATTTCTCGGCGGGGCCGAACACGTGAAAATGCGCATCGCAGGCGTTTTCAGGCGCGGCAAATGCCGGTTCAAGACCGGCATCCGGATCGTGACTGGTCGCCTCGTCCATGACGCTCACGCGGCCTCGTTGAATAGCACCGGGAAACCCTGTTTGGTCAGGACCTCGGCGCCGGCCCAGGCGGTGGCCTGGATCGACGACCAGACGGGAATGTCGAGCTCGCTGCGCAATTTCGCGACCGCGCTGAGCGTCGGCAACTGCGAGCAGGCGATGAACAGGCTCTTGCTTTTCTGCGTCACCGTCCGCCGCGCCAGTTCGAGCACGTGGTCCTCGCCGATCGCGCCGAGTTCGGCGGTGGTCTTGCAGAAAAAGCTGTTCAAGGTCTCGACCGCGATGCCGGATAATTCGAGATAAGCGCGGAGGCCGTCATTGACCGGCTGCAGATAGGGCGTCACGACAGCGGTCTCCGCGACGCCGGCGCCGCGCAGCGCCTCGATCATGGCGCCGGCGGTGCTGACCACAGTGGTGCCGGTGCGCTCGCGCAGCCGCTCCACCATGCGGGCATTGCCGTCGGGGCCGCCGAGAAAGCCGGCGGCGGTGCAGCCATAGATCACCAGATCCAGCGACTCCGACGCGAACGATGCGATGGCGTCGACGGTGGCCTCGGCATAGGCCGGCAGATCCTCGAGCAGCAGCGTCCGCGGCGGGCGCTTGACGCGCGCCACCTGGATCGGCGCCAGCGCGGGACAAAGCGCCGAAATCTCCGGCTCCATCGTGGTGTTATTCTCCGGCACCACGATCAATACGTTGGCGTGTCGCGGCATGATTACCTCCTGACCTAGGCCAGCGGCTGGTTCGAGACCGATAGCGGCGGCAGTCCGGCCTTGGCGGCGGCCTCCTGCATCGCGGCGACTTCCTTGGCGTGGAACGGCACCCCGCTGCGGCGATGGATCGCTTCCAGCCGGCGCTCGCGTTCGCCGGGCATGATCACCTCGTCGAATCCTTCCGCGGTCGGGCAGGCATGCACGCGTTGCACCAGCGTGTCCATCCGTTTTGAATATTCATCGCGGCTGACGAACAGGTCGGGCTTCATCGCCATGATGAAATGGCCGACGTTCTGCGGCTGGTCGAATTCCTCGAACTGATTGCGCACGCCGCCGCCGAACGCCGCGCCGGAAATGACGCCCCCCATCACGTCCATCAGCATTGCCAAGCCTGAGCCTTTCGGGCCGCCGATCGGCTGCACCGTGCCGCCATCGAGCGCGACGTTCGGGTCGGTGGTTGGACGGCCCTTGGCGTCGAGCGCATAGCCCGATGGAATCGGCTGCCCGCGCCGCGCGGCGCGCCGGATTTTTCCGCGCGCCGCTACCGCCGGCGACATGTCGAGATCGAACGGCATTTCCGCACCCCCTGGGGCTGCGACCGCGATCGGGCTGGTGCCGAGCAGGCCTTCGCGGCCGCCCCATGGCGGCATCGCCTTCGAGGCATTGGTGAAGACGATGCCGATGAAACCGGCGTCCATTGCCTGCAGCGCGTAATTGGCGGCCATGCCGAAATGCGTGCTGCGGCGCGCCGAGACGATGCCGACGCCGTACTCGCGCGCCATGTCGATGGCCTCGGCCATCGCCTTGGTCGCAACCACGAAGCCGAAGGCGTCCTGGCCGTCGAGCGAGCCTGCCATCGGCGTGACGCGCTCGACCTTCAAACTGGGTCGCGGATTGATCAGCCCCCGCCGCACGCGCTCGAGATAATGCGGCAGCGTCTGCAGGCCATGGGTATCGACGCCGCGCAAGTCGGCGCGCACCAGGCAGCGCGCGACCGTCGCTGCGTCCTCTTCGGGGAGACCATGGGCGACCAGCAGCCGGCGGCCGAAGGCTTCGGCCTCGTCGGCGTCGGCATAGAAGGCGCCTTGCGTGGTATCGGCCTTCGCCGTTTGCGTTGCTGTCATGACGTTCAACTCAACTGCCGTTCAGGCCGTAAGCCTCCGGAAAGAACATGTCTTTCCAGGAGTCCGGCCTCTTCTTGATGCGTCCGACCTTGTACAGGAAATCGACGATTTTCATGACGCTGACCGGCGTGGTGGTGTAATCGACGTCGGGGTCGGCCACCATCTTTTCCAGCGCGTCCAGCGAATTCTTGTCCCTGGTGGCGGTCAGGTAGATTTGTGCGGCCTCGCGCGGATATGCCTTGATGAAGGCGTCGGCCTGTTCGAAGGCGGCCACCACCGCGCCGCAGATCTTCGGATTGGCATCGTGGAATTTTTTGGTCGCGATCAGGACGCCGTTGGTGTGGCGCGCGCCGAGCGCATCATAGGATTTGAGAACCTGATGGATACCCGGCGTCGCCAGTTCGTAGTAGTAGAACGGCGCGCTGGCAAAATGCGAGTTGATCTCCGACTGACCCGACATCACCGCTGCCGCCGCATCCGCATGCGAGCGCGTGATGGTAATGGAGTCGAGCTTGTCGTAATGGTCCGCGCCCCAGATTTTCGCGGCTTCCATTTCCAGCGCGATGGCGTGACCGGTCAGCTTGACCGCCGGCAGCGCGATCTTGTCCTTGTCGGTGAAGTCCGCGATGGTCTTGACGTTGGGATTGCGCGTCACCAGCACGTAGGGCATCGACTGCATGGCGATCAGCGCGCGCGCTTCCTGCGGCGTACCGGCGGTCTTGTCCCAGAGGGTGGCCAAGGTCGGGATGCCCGGTCCGATGAAGTCGGCCTGACCGGCGAGCAGGGCATCGAGATCGGCCGCGGGACCGGCACGCTGGGTCCAGTCGGTCGCGACGTCGCCGAGACCGGCAGCCTTGGCGTTGTTCTCGATCAGCTGCTGCGCCTGGATCACGATCATCGGCAGATAGGGCAGGCCGAACTGCATCGACATCCGAACCTTGTCAACTTCGGCCTGCGCGCCGCCGGCAAAGCTCG
The DNA here is from genome assembly GCF_035484855.1 of Bradyrhizobium sp. GTDB lineage: Bacteria > Pseudomonadota > Alphaproteobacteria > Rhizobiales > Xanthobacteraceae > Bradyrhizobium. Next base: position 66,800 of record NZ_DATHOP010000036.1, on the reverse strand, counting down.
CTGCGAACAGCGCGGTTAACGCGAACTTCCTCCACATGGCTGGTATCCGTCCTTCCTGCGTTTCGCCGGAAATGGCGCGCGTCGCGGTCATGTCACCGGAATCTCGTGGACTTGTTTGGCCTTCTCGATCATGGCGGCGAGCAGGAATTGAATGTCGGTTCCGGTCGACAGCAGCCGCGCGCCCATGGCGATGAACTCGGCGGCGAGTTTTGGCTTGGTCGACAGGCCGCCGACACCGACATGCTTGCCATGCTTGCGGCAGGCGGCGATGGTCCGTGCATAGGCGTCGCGCACTTTGGGGTGCTCGAGCTGGCCGGCAAGCCCCATGTCGGCGAGCAGATCGTTGACGCCGATCAGCACCATGTCGACGCCTTCGACCGCGGCGATCTCTTCCGCCCGGTCGACCGCTTCCGCGGACTCGAACTGCACGATCACCATGGTGGCGTCGTTGACGGCGGCGTTGGCCTCCGCGGTCGAAATCGAGCGGTACTCGAGATGGGGCAGGGCGCCGCCGGCGCCGCGTTCGCCGAGCGGCGGGTATTTTGCGGCCCTGACCACCGCGCGCGCTTCATCCGCCGAGCATACGCCCGGCGCGATGATGCCAAGCGCGCCTGCGTCCAGCACGCGCTGGATGTATTCCGGCGTGTTGGCGGGAACGCGGACCATCGGCGCAATGCCGGCGGAGAGCGCCGCCTGGCAGATCTGGCCGGTGGCTTCCAGCGTCAGGGTCGAATGCTCGAGGTCGATATAGATCATGTCGAAGCCCGCGGTCTTCGCCATCCGCGCGATCTCGATGCCGCGCACCAGGCGGATGGTCATCGAGGCCACCACCTCGTTGCGCGCCAGCTTGTCCTTGACGACGTTGCGCAGGATATCGCTTGCCTTCACCGCATCCTCTCCCTCGTCATTCCGGATCCGGCAATTCGATCGCCAGCATCACATTGCTGTAGCTCTTGCCATGAATGTCCTGCGCCAGCGAGACCGTGACGCCGCCGCCGAGTGCGTTTTCGATCACGAAATTGAACGCCTTGAGGTTGCGCAGGGGGTGACGGCGCACCGGCCCCTTGGCGATGTGCCTGAAGGCTTCGGCGACACGCTGTTCCGTCAGCTCGCGCTCCAGAAATTCCCAATGTTTGGTGTCGTAGCAGATCACCGAAATGTTCGAGGTGTTGCCCTTGTCGCCGGCGCGCGAATGGGCGAGGTCATAGACGCGGACGCTCATAGCGTGCCCTCCACCATTATTTGGGGATTGACCATGCTTTTGGGCAACAGCACCGATTTGACCGCCAGCACGTCGCGCACCCTTGGCTCGCAGGCACCGCCGGCCCCGCCCGGGCCGTGCATGTGCAGCGCCCGGACCTCGAAGCCGATGGCGTGCGCGGCCTTGCGGTTATGGGTGCGGCCGGCCATCCGCAGCCGCACTTCATAGGGCTCGGGCCGGATATCGGCCTGATCGTGCAGGCTCGACATGCCGATCAGGTCGACGCGGAAATCGTCATAGGCAAAACCCTGCAGCTTCAGTCTTTCCTTGACGATCTCGGCGGCCCATCTGGCGCGGGCGACCGCGTCGATGCCGCCATAGGACACCTCGCCCTCGCCGATATAGCCGTCGGCATAGCCGACATTGACCTTATAGGTCGGCGTGGCGGGACGGGCCCTGGCATTGGCGACGCGAACGCGGTCAGCTTCCTCCTGCGTCAACGCGATGCCGGTGATGTCGAGCACGCAGTCCGGCGTGATGTAGGCGGTGGGATCGTGGATTTCGTAGATCAACTGCTCGGTGCAGGTCATGACGTCGAGGCGACCGCCGGTATCCGGTGTCTTGCCGATCACGATTCCGCCGTCGGCGGTGACGTCGGCGAACGGAAAGCCGTTGCGGGCCAGATCCACCACGTCCTTCCGGCCGGGCCAGCCGAAACAGCCGCCGGTGACGGAAGCCGTGCATTCCAGCAGATGACCGGCCGCGGTGCCCTGCGCGATCTTCGGCAAATCGTCATACGCCCAACCGAACTCATGCATCATCGGCGCCAGGAACAGCGAGGGGTCGGCAACCCTGCCGGTGAGCACGATGGGCGCACCGGTGCTGAGCGCTTCGCAGACCACGTCGGCGCCGAGATAGGCGTTGGCGGAAATCATCGTCGGCAGGATCGATTCCAGCGGCTCGCCGTTTTCGATCAGCCGCAGCTCGCCCTTGTGCTGGACCAGGCTCGACACGTCGTCGCCGAGCACGACCGCGACCGCCACGTCGCCGAGACCGAGATCGGCGGCCTCCTTGCGCGCGGCGCGCGCCCCGCCCAGCGGATTGGCGGCGCCCATATTGCTGACGATGCGGATGCCTTTCTCGATGCAGGTCGGCAGCACCATGCGCAACCGTGAATGCAGCGACGGCGAATAGCCCTGCTCGGGATCCTTGCTGCGCGAGAGATTTTCGCGCGATACCGTGCGTTCGGCGAGACACTCGAACACCAGATAGTCGATGTCGCCGCGCTCGGCGAGCTCCAGCGCCGGAACCAGCCGGTCGTCCGAGGTCCCCGCCCCGGAACCGACACGCAACCGCTCCTTCGATCTCATGGCCGCGTTTCCTCAAATTTTTTTCGCCGCGAGTATGGGCGGGGCCGGCTTCTGCGTCCAATCAGGAGCTTGGCGTGGTCCATAACCTCTGCTTATGTCCGCCCCGACGCAACGGCTGGTTTTTCAGGACGCCATGAACCGGCGGCATAATAGACAGGCTTGGGGAAACCGGACAAATTGTTATTGGACAGTTATACGCGTACCGAAGGCTCAACTGAAAAGCCAACGATCCGGGGGGGATGGTGCGGATGACGAGAGGCGCAACACTCGCGTCGACGACAGGGGCGGACAGGGCCGCAACGAGGCCGGCGGCGCCGGCCGTGGCGCCTCGCGGTCGCGTGGCGACGGACGCCGAGGCGGGACGGCCGCTGCTCGATGTCCGCGGCGTGACCATGCAGTACAAGACGCAGGCCCATCTGATCACCGCGACCTACCGAGTCTCTTTCAGCGTGCTGCAGGGCGACCGCTTCGTCGTGGTCGGCCCGTCCGGCTGTGGCAAGTCGACCCTGCTCAAGGCGGTCGGCGGCTATCTGGCGCCGACCGAGGGCGAGATCCGGCTGAAGGGCGAACGCATCGTCAAGCCCGGCCCCGACCGGATCATGGTGTTCCAGGAGTTCGACCAGCTGCTGCCGTGGATGACGGTGCTGGAGAACGTCGTCTTTCCGCTGAAGACCACCGGCACCTTGCGCGGCAAGGCCGCCGAAGCGCGGGCGATGCACTATATCGAGAAGGTCAAGCTCGCCGATTTTGCCCAAAACTATCCGCACACGCTGTCCGGCGGCATGAAGCAGCGCGTCGCGATCGCGCGCGGCATGGCGATGGAGCCGGATATCCTCTTGATGGACGAGCCGTTCGCGGCGCTCGACGCGCTGACCCGCTCGCGCATGCAGGACGAGCTGCTGTCGCTGTGGGACGAAACCCGTTTTACCGTGCTGTTCGTCACCCATTCGATTCCCGAGGCGATCAAGCTCGGCAACCGCATCCTGCTGCTGTCGCCGCATCCCGGCCAGGTCAAGGCCGAGATCAACAGCGTGCCGCGGGGTGAGGAAAATTCCAACGAGGCGGCAGCGCTGGGCCGCGAGATCCACGACATGCTGTTCGCCGATCAGATCGAGGAGGCCCCCAATGCTGCAGGCGGCTGAACGCCCGAATATCTACTGCGAAACGCTGGGGCCCGATCAGTTCGGCATCATCGAGAAGCCGCTGACGCTGGCCGAGCAGATCTACAACAAGGTCTGGCTGCGCAAGATCGCGATCCTGATCGTGCTGGCGCTGGCCTGGGAACTCTACGGCCGCTGGCTCGACAATCCGCTGCTGGTGCCGCCGTTCAGCGCGGCGATGCGCGCGCTGATCACCGATGTCGCCAACGGCACCATCCCGCGCCGCGCGGCGAGTTCGATCGAGGTGCTGCTGATCGGCTTTGCCACCGGCACCGTGCTCGCCGCGCTGCTGACGGTGTTCGCCATCTCGAGCAGGATCGGGACCGACTTTCTCGACACCATGACCGCGATGTTCAATCCGCTGCCGGCGATCGCGCTGCTGCCGTTGGCGCTGATCTGGTTCGGGCTGGGCATCGGCAGTCTCGTTTTCGTGCTGGTGCATTCGGTGATGTGGGCGGTCTCGCTCAACATGCTGGCCGGCTTCCGCGGCGTCTCGACGACGGCGCGCATGGTCGGGCGGAACTACAATCTCAGCGGTCTGCGTTTCGTCGCCCGGATTCTGATCCCGGCGGCGTTTCCGAGCATTCTCGCCGGATTGAAGATCGGCTGGGCCTTCGCCTGGCGCACGCTGATCGCGGCCGAACTGGTGTTCGGGGTATCGTCGGGGCAGGGCGGGCTCGGCTGGTACATCTTCGAGAGCAAGAATCAGCTCGACATTCCCGAAGTGTTCGCCGGTCTCTTGACCATCATCCTGATTGGGCTCGCCGTCGAGAACGTGGTGTTTCGCTTCATCGAGGCTAGAACCGTCCAACGTTGGGGCATGCAGAGTTAAGCTTGATGTCCCGGCCTTTGAATTGAGAAGAGGATTTCGACGTTGCACCGACGCGACTTCTGCAAGGCGCTGGCGGCTGCGCCCGCCGCGATGGCGGCGCCGATGCTGATGCGTTCGGCCTTCGCCGACGAAGTGTCGAGCATTGTCATGGTCAGCCAGCACGGCCTGCCCTATCTGCCGATGATGGTGATGGAGACGCTTGAGCTCGTGGAGAAGCACGCCGCGAAGCTCGGCGTGGCTTCGCTCAAGCCCGACTACAAGACGCTTGGCGGCACCCAATCGCTGATCGACGCGCTGTTGAGCCGGCAGATGGATTTCGGCGTCACCGGCGTGCCGGGGCTGGCCACGCTGTGGGACAAGACCGCCGGCACGCAGAACGAAATCCGCGCGCTGTCCGCGGTGCAGTCGATGCCGTTCATGCTGGTGACCAACCGTCCCGGCGTCAAGACGATCAGGGATTTCACCGACCGGGACCGTATCGCGGTGCCGGCGATCAAGGTATCGAGCCAAGCGATCTGCCTGCAGATGGCGGCCGCGAAGGAATGGGGCGACGACCAGTACGCCAGGCTGGATGCCTGCACGGTGACGCGTTCGCACCCGGAAGCCGCTGTCTCGGTGATGTCGAAAGCCACCGAAATCGACAGCCACTATTCCGTCGCGCCCTATTATTACTACGAGCTGGCGACATCGGGCGTGCACAACGTCCTGCGATCCTATGACACGCTCGGCGGTCCCGGCACCAACGGCGTGATGCTGATGACCAAGAAATTCCGCGACGCCAACCCGAAGGTGACGCAGGCGGTCTATGCCGCGCTGACGGAGGCGGAAGACTTCATCAACAAGAAGCCCGGCGAGGCGGCGCAGATCTACATCAAGACGACAAACGAAAAGCGCAGCTCTGAAGGCGAGATGATAAGATTCATCTCCGATCCCGACAACATCTGGACCACCGTGCCGCAGCAGACCATGACTTTCGCAACCTTCATGCACAAGGTCGGCACCATGAAGCGTCTGCCGGATTCCTGGAAGGATCTCTACATGCCGGAATGCCACGAGCTGGAAGGCAGCTGATCCGCGCGGACGAACGGATCGCCAGCCTGGGGCTCTCGCCGTCCGCACAAAACCGAAGTCGACGCGCCTTGGGACTCAACTCGCCTGCTGTAAATCTATATCAATTCGAAGGTTACGCCGATATACTCGGCATGTGGTTCGTCTGCCGTAAGGCGGCATACCGCGCTCGTTGGTACCTGTATTTTTCGACGTCACTCCAGGATGTCCTCGGAGCCTCAGGCAAGCGGCTCTATCGTTGGGAGTTGTCGATGTCCGATATGACGCTCTGGCTGCAGAATTTGGGTCTCGAGAAATACGACGAGCTCCTTGCAAGTCACGACATTGACCTGGCGGTGGTACCGGACCTGACCGAGCAGGACCTGGAAAAACTGGGGCTATCGCTCGGTCACCGCCGTAAATTCATCGCCGCCGCGGTCAAGCTTCGGGCGGTGACGGTTCCGCCTGCAGCGGCGGCGGCGCAGGGTCAATCATCCCCTCAGTCCGCGCCGCCGGTCGAGCGCCGGCAGGTCACCGTCGTTTTCATAGACTTGGTCGGCTCTACCGCGCTCGGAAGCACGTTGGATCCGGAGGACCTGATCCGTCTGTTGCGTCAATACCGTGCGGCCTGTGTGGCGGTGATCAGCAAATACGATGGATTTATCGCGCAGTACCTGGGCGATGGCATCCTTGTATATTTCGGTTTTCCACAGGCGCAGGAGCATGCGGCCGAGCGCGCGGTTCGCGCCGGCCTGGAGATCGTGGAGACGGTTGGACAGCTCAAACAGCCGAACGGATCGCCGCTACAATGCCGCATGGGAATCGCGACCGGACTTGTTGTCGTCGGTGAAGCAAGCGGCGTCGGCGCGGCCGGAGAGGAGACCGTCGTCGGTGACACCCCGAATCTGGCGGCGCGACTTCAGTCCTCGGCGGAACCCGACAGCGTGCTGGTCGGCCCATCGACGCATCAGCTCACCGCGGATTTCTTCGAGTACTCGTTTTTCGGCGAGCACGCGATCAAGGGTTTTCGCGAACCAATTTCGGTCTGGAAAGCGCTGCGCGAAAGCGCGACCGAGAGCCGGTTCGCGGCCGCTCATGCCGCAGCTGCCGGTCCGATCGTCGGACGCGAGCGCGAGCTGGCTTTTCTCTATGACTCGTGGCAGCGCGCGACCAGGGGAAACGGGCATGTGGTGCTATTGGCGGGCGAGGCCGGGATGGGCAAGTCGCGTCTGCTTGAAGCGCTTGCGGAGCGCGTGCGGGAGGAGCCGCATCGGCTGCTGCGTTGCCAATGCTCGCCCCATCACCGCAACAGCGTTTTGTTTCCATTCACGAAATTGCTGCGCCACGGGCTCGACATAAGCCGCAACGTGTCGAGCCAGGAGAGCATGGACCGCATCGGCCAAATGCTGGGACGGGTTGGCCGGCACGCGCGCTCATCGACGTTGCTGCTGGCGGAATTGCTCGAGATACCCTGCGACGACAAACTGTCCTCGTTCGAGATGACGCCAAATCAGCGCAAGGACGAAACTCTCGCAATTCTCGAAGATCTGTTGATGGCGTCGGTTGAGAGCCCTGTGCTGCTGTTGCTGGAGGACGCGCACTGGAGCGACCAGACGACCCAGATCCTGGTCGAGCGCTTGCTAAAGCGAATCGAGCGGGAGCGGGCGCTTGTCTTGATTACCCATCGCCCGGAACTCAAGACGAGCTGGTCCGAACATCCTCAGGCCACGCAGATCACCTGCAAACAAATAGGGCATGAGCACAGCGCGACGTTGATCCGCAACGTGGCCAATCGAACCAAGATGGACGATTCGCTGATCCGGGAAATCGTGGCCCGCAGCGACGGTGTGCCGCTGTTCGTCGAGGAATTGACCAAAGCGGTGCTGGATTTGGGTTCGCTGGGTCCAAGCGCGGTGCCGCTCAGCCTGCAGGATTCGCTGATGGCGCGCCTCGACCGGCTGGGGCGCGCCAAGGATATTGCCCAAATCGCTTCCGTTATCGGGCGTCAATTCTCCTATACATTGCTGGAGGAAATTGCCGGCGCAAGCGACAGCGAGCTCCGGAACGCCCTGGGCCGATTGCGCGAATCCGGCCTCATATTCGAGGCGGGGGCCGATACCGAAGCAAGTTACAGCTTCAACCATTCGCTGGTGCAGGAGGCGGCTTATGAAAGTCTTCCGCGTAGCCGGCGTCAGTCCCTGCACAAGCAAATTGCCGATGATCTGGAATCCCGGACCTCGGCGACAGGCGAAAGCGAGCCTACCCTTGTCGCCTACCATTACAGCCGCGCCGGAGAAGCGGAGAAGTCGTTCCATTTCTGGCTGCTGGCTGCGGACCGGTCCGGTCAGCGCCTGGCATTTGCCGAGTCCGTCGCCAACCTGACCTCCGCGATCGCGGAAGCCGAACGCGTCGCCGATATGGAGTTGCGCACGCGGTTGAAACTCGATGCCCAGCTGAGGCTTGGCGCCACGCTCGTCCTCCACAAGGGTCCGCAAACCAGCGAGGCCGGATCGGCGCTGGAGCAGGCAAAAGCGCTCGCCCAGGAGATAAATGCCGGACCGCAATTGTTTCAGGCGACCTGGGGCTTGTTCCTGAATGCAGCCCGGAATCGTCGATACGACAAGGCCGGGGTGCTGAGTGAGGAATTGGCGACGATCAGCCGGCACCTTGGCGACGAGGATTTGAAATTCGAGGCCCTGCATCACCGCTGGGGCTTCGTATATTTCATGGGGCAAACGGCGAAGATACTGGAATGTACGGCGGAAGGATTGGAACGCTACGATCGCGACCGGCATCACAGATTTTCATATGTGTTCGCCGGCCACGATCCGGGAGCCTGTGCCCATTGCGTCCGGGCGGTCGGGCTGGGCGTAGCGGGCCATGCCAGGAGTGTAAGGCCCACTTTGGACGCGGGACTTGCACTTGCGAATTCCCTGCAACACCCCCTGACGCTGGCATTTTTTCAAAGCGTCGGCTGTTTTGCGATGCATATTGTCCGGGATTCGGACGGATGCAGTGAGTTTTCCGAACAGCTGATACAGGTGTCGGAAAAATATGATTTTCCGGCCACTCGTGCGGTCGGAACGTTCATGCTGGGCGCTGCACGGGCGCTGCAAGGCGATATCGCTTCCGCACTCTTGCAGATGGAGCCATGCTTCGAAGCGACCCTCGCTTATGGATTTTTGGGCATGCTCCCCGGCGTCATCATGGCCGACGCACTCGCCGGCGCGGGCCGCGACTGGGAAGCTCTGGCCTTGATCACGCGGCTTCTCGATGGGTCGAGCACGCCCGAAACCGGCATTTTCATTTCCGAGCTATGGCGGATTCGCGGAGAACTCCTGTTGCGACAGTCGGTCGACAATGCGCTGCAGGCCGAGAATTTTCTAGGTACGGCGTTGCGCATTGCCACGGACCAGGGCGCGCCGGTCTTTCAATTGCGAGCCGGGACAGCCCTTGCCCGGTTGCTGACGGAGACCGGCCGGCGTGACGAGGCGAAGATAGTGATCAATCGAGCGAGCACGAAAAGCCTGGCTGGATGGGATGGACCTGAGATCACTGACGCCGCACAGTTGCGATCGCAGCTCAACTAGGTCGCCATACGGACCAACCGGGACGGTCTGATGATGTCCGTTGTTCGGGTAGACCGGAAGTGGTTGGCAGGCGGCCGAAGCGCCGCGGTTGACCCAACTCGGACATTGGCCTGAACAAAACCCAAGGCCGATTTTGTGTAGTTTCCGGCTCGCCGCCCGCCCGCAAAATGCTAGGCTCCCAAGATTGCGCAAGGCGTTTGGTCCTCGTATGGGGGGCATATGCGACGGCGGAAATTCATTAAGCTGATGTGCGGCGCGGCGGTTGCGTGGCCGGTGACTGCGCGCGCGCAGCAGTCGGCGATGCCGGTGATCGGATTTCTCAACGCCGCGTCGCCTGACAGCTACGCGCGCATGGTGGCGGCGTTCCGCCAGGGCTTGAAAGAAGCCGGCTATGTCGAAGGCCAGAACGTGGCGATCGAATTCCGCTGGGCCGAGGGCCGAAACGATCGGCTTCCGGCGATGGCGGCCGATCTGGTTCGGCGTCAGGTGGCGGTGATTGCCGCGACCAGCACTCCGGCGGCGCTTGTGGCGAAGGCGGCGACCACGACCATTCCAATCGTCTTCGAAATGGGTGGCGACCCCGTCCTGCTCGGCCTCGTTTCCAGCCTTAACCATCCCGGCGGCAACGTCACGGGGGTCACCCAACTAAATGTGGAGGTAGCGCCGAAGCGGCTGGAATTGCTGCATGAGTTGGTCCCCACAGCTGGTGTCATGGCCCTGCTGGTCAACCCGGACGAACCCGCTCTTGCGGAGCCCATCACGAGAGAGCTGCAGACAGCGGCTCACACCCTCGGGCTGGATCTCCGGGTCCTCGATGCCAGCACTGAACGTGAACTCGATGCAGCCTTGGCAAAGCTGATCGAATTGCGGGTTGGCGGACTCGTGATCAGCCCCGATGTATTGTTCATTAGCCGGATCGAACAGCTCGCCGCATGGACGCTCCGCCACGCAGTGCCTGCGATCGCCCAGTGGCGCGAGTTCGCCATCGCCGGAGGTCTGCTGAGCTACGGAGCGCACATTATGGACGCTTATCGACTGGCTGGCAGCTATACCGGTTGGATTCTGAAGGGCCAAAAGCCCGGCGATTTGCCGGTTCAGCAGTTAACCAAAATCCAGCTAGTCATCAACCTCAAGACCGCGAAAGCGCTCGGCATTAGCGTGCCGCTTGCGTTAAGCGGACGCGCCGACGAGGTGATCGAATGAGGCGGCGGACCTTTATCGCGGGACTCGGCGGAGCTGCGTTATGGCCGCTTCGCGCGCGTGCGCAGTAAGCAAGGCGCGTGCGCCGCATCGGCGCACCGGACGTTACGCGACGAAGAATTTTGTGAATTTATCATACATGATGTCTGGAATGTCCTCAGCCATGTAGTGACCGCAGTCCATTGCTTCCCCGTATTCGAGGTTGCTGGCAAATTTCTTCCAGACATCGAGAAACTCCTTCGACCGGGCGGGCGACTGTCCACGTGCTCCCCACAGCACGATCGCGGGCATCTCGATCTGCCGATCCTTGTCGGCAGTGTCCATCTCAAAATCGCAGGTCGCCGTCGCGCGATAATCCCGGCATGAGCCGGTAATAGTCTTGAGCGTGTAGCACCTGACATATTCGTCGAACACCGCCGGCGTCAGAAAATCCAGACCGTTTCCGCCGCGGATCACCATTCGACTTTTGAGGAAAAACTCGGCCGGTACCGCACTCATCAGACGTTCGGGAAACGGTTCAGGCTGAGCCATGAAGGCCCAATGCCAGGTGCCCGTCACCCAGGCTTTGGTGAGGTTCGTCCAGACGAAGTAATTGGGCAGCACGTCCATCAGGCAAACCTTCGTCACCCGCTCCGGGTGATCGAGGCACATGCGGTGCGAAGTGCGGCCGCCGCGATCGCAGCCTGCCAGATAAAATCGCCGATGGCCAAGCTGCTCCATCACCTCGACCATGTCCTGCGCCATGGCGCGAAAGCTGTAATTGATGTGGTTCGGCCCCGGGTCAGGAAGTGAACTGTCGCCATAGCCGCGCAGATCCGGCAACACGACGTGATAATTCCTGGCGAGCCGTGAGGCGATCTTGTGCCAGGCAACGTGATTTTCGGGATTACCGTGCAACAGCAACAACGGCGGTCCGGATCCGCCATGACGCAATCGAATCACGGCTCCGCTGGTCCGCATATCCAGATGCTGAAATCCGGGGAATAACGCGGCGACTTCGGCGCTGCCCCAGCGAGTGGGGTTGAGCGTGTAGTCCTCGGCTGAGGCAATGGTCAGAGCCGCGGAAGACGGCTGCTGCGCGAGCGCCGGCGAGCCGACGACGCCGGAGACCGCGGCGCCTGCAGCCAACGTCTGAAACAGGTGGCGACGGTTCACTCCTTCTTGGGCCTCATGCTCGGTCATTTTTCGCTCCCTGGCTTCTGGGTCATCCTACAACACTCCTGCGCGCCCCGAAGGGCCTATTGCAGCTTCTGGCACGAAACCGACCAACCGAGCCGGTCTGACGATGTCCGTTCTTCGCGGCGGACCGGAAGTGGCTGGCCGGTGGCCGAAACGCCGCGATTGACCCAAGCCGGACATGGTCCGAGAAAGGGTCTGTTCCGAGCCTTTCCGAACCCTCGAGAGAAGGTTAGTCTGACACGTTGCGATGCCTTTCCGCAGCGTGGGTGGCAATGAGACGACGCGATTTCATTACGCTTTTCGGCCGGGCGGCCATGATGTGGCCTGTCGCGGCGCGGGCTCAGCAGCCCGAGCGGATACGGCTGATCGGCGTACTGATGGGATATGCGGAGAGCGATCCGGTCGCACAGTCTGAGGTCGCAGCATTTCTCGGTGCGCTGACGAAGCTGGGGTGGACCGAGGGCGGCAATTTCCGGACCGAAATTCGCTGGAGCGCCGGCGATGCGGCCAGGGAAAGTACGTTCGCAAAGGAGCTGATCGATCTGCGGCCGGATGTGATCCTCAGTCAGAGTACAAAAGTGACTGGCTCGCTTGTCCGCGAGACGCGGACAATTCCTATCGTATTTGTCAACGTGGCCGATCCGGTCACCAGCGAGTTCGTGGCGAGCTTCGCTCATCCGGGGGGTAATGTTACCGGGTTCGCGAATAACAATTCCGCGCTGGGCGGCAAATGGGTGCAGTTGCTGAAGGAACTCGCGCCGCGCACCGAGCGTGTGGCGCTGTTGTCCAACCAGGCGACGGGCGCGCCGCTCCAGCTATTCATGCCTTCGATTCAGGCCGCTGCATCGTCCATCGCGGTTGAGGTGAGTCCCGCTCCGGTTCTGGCCACCGATGAGATCGAAAGCGTTGTTGCCGGGCAAGCGCGCGGCCCGGGTGGTGGGCTCGTCGTGATGCCGGCCGCCTTCAGCGTGACAAATCGCGACCTGATCATTGCGCTGGCGGCTCGCTACGGCGTGCCGACGATTTATTTCAATCGCCTTTTTGCGGAATCAGGCGGCCTGGTTGCTTATAGCGCAGATTTCGTCGAGCAGCTTCGCGCAGCAGCGGGATATGTGGACCGCATCCTGAAGGGGGCAAAACCCGGAGACTTGCCGGTGCAGACCCCGACGAAGTACGAGTTATTGATCAATCTGAAGACCGCGAAGGCGCTCGCCCTCGATGTGCCGCCGCATCTCCAGCAGCTCGCCGACGAGTTGATCGAATGACGGCGTGATTTCCGAGGCTATGCGTCTCGTCGGCGGCATTTTACCAGTCCACCGGAGGGTTGGGATTGACGGGCATGCACCGTGTGCGAAGCTCGATCATCGCCGGGTTCTGCCGTACGTCCACCGGGCCGCCGCCCGGGACGAGGCGTTCGATATCATCGGCCAATTGGCTCTGGCGGGCGAGGCAGGCGCTATCATGCGGCGACGGGCGCGCCGAGCCGCGCCGTATGTCGTTGATCGCGTCGTCGACGACTGCCTTGTACCCGGGCGGCATGGAGGCCGTTGGCGGGACGCCGAAGCCGGCGCTGTTGCTTCCCACCGATCGATGCGCGGGATGATACGGCGCCTTCTGGGACGCGGCCTGCGCGCCAAGCGTGCTCACCAGCAATGTCGCGGTGATGATGACGATGCGCCTCATGGGCTCCTCCATTGCGCGGGGGGTGTCGACCTCATCCTGAGGAGACATGCCGCCCTTGCGTGCGTGTCGTCCCGAAGGATCGCTTTGTTGGTCGCGCCGAAATGGAGGCGGTTCGAGACCTTACGTTATTGTAATCCCTGCGCGCTTCCGCACCTCGTGGCTCTGCGGCCGCTAAACCCTTCCTAAGGCCTTTTCATTTTGGCAGCGAGAGCCGTCGACCGGCGCCGGCATTGCGGCCTGCGATCGACCAGTAAACCAGACCCGCAACGATGCCGGCACCGGCAATGATCGCAGCGACATGACCGTCATGCACAAGAATAGCAGGCCCAAGAAAATACAAAGCTAGAAGAAACAGACCGAGCGGACCGAGCAACAAGTAGGGCATAAGGCGCCGGACGCAGAGGACTTCGGTAATCGCCACCACCGCCAGAACAGGCAGGATCAAGGCGGCGACATAAATCGGGAAGCCGTAAAGGGATAACCATACTATCGCTGCTAGATTTCCCATCTGCCTCCATGCCCACAAGTTGGCAGAAATGAGGATAGCCCCCGCCGCAACACAGGCGGCAAAATATCCGAGAAGAATGACGGGCAGTCGGTTGATCAGAGGTTTGATATCTAGCACTTACCGTTTGCTTCCGTTTCGCCGCTTGCAAATCACAGCATGTCGCTTGTTGGCACAAACCAGATCTACCGGGACGGTCTAACGAAGTCCGTTGCTCGGCGTAGCCGGAAGTGGCTGGCTGGAGGTCGAATCGATGCTTTTGACCCACGGAAGTCGCCATTCGTGTGAAAGCGTCACACACACTGCGCGAGATAGAGAATCAATGGCAGCGCCGAAAAGCCAACGAACATTGCCATCACAATCATCAGCAAGACATTGTAGTTGATAGCGTCCATAAGCGGGTTTTGAAGACCCATGTCATCAAGCCGGCTTTTCGTGGCGACGATTTGATCATGGGTCCGCCGCCAAAACACGGCCTGCCAGGCTAGAGCCACGGTCACAAGGACGGGAAGTGGCGCGCCGACGAGTGCGGGGCAGCTCGCACCCTTGCTGCTGAATCTCAGCGCGACTGTGAAAGCCGCTATGACAAAGCAGAGCGCCGCGCTGATCCGCATAATCTTCAGGAAAAAGGCTTGGTTGAACATGAATAAGTGCCCCAAATCTCGTCTATGTTAGTCAAATACTACCAGCAAGAGAGCATAGCGAACCAAAGTTACACTTCAGCAAATACGCCACGTTAAGTTGCGCCAGGCCGTTTACCGCGGATTAAGCAATCGGTTGCGCTTAACGTCAATAACGGAGGTCGAACCTGAGCGGCTTTCTTTTATAAGCTTTCGTGATTTCGGCGCTAGACTGCCACCCATGAACGAGCGCCCAAAACTCCCCCACTACGATCCAGATTATCGCCTCAGTTGGCGGCTCCTTTTCATCGCGACCCAGTCGGATATCTGCCTTCTGCAGGCCGCGGCATCGCAATGGACAAAGGGAATTCGTGACGCGTTGGCCTAGCTACATCCCGGGAACGCCGGGATCGAACTGCAACACGCCCTCGATCCATTTTGCGACCCGCAGTGTTCGGTGGTCCTGCCGATAGGCGCCTACCACCTGCAGGCCCAGCGGAAGGCGCTTGCCGCCGAAACCTGCCGGCAGCGAAATCGCGGGAACGCCGAGCAAGGTCCAGGGCGCGCAATATTCGGCGTCGCCAGTGTAGCTGAGACCCTCCGGCGCCTCGCCGAACGCCGGCAATGTCAGCACCGCGTCGAAACCCGAGATCTCGGATGCAAAGGCGGATCGCAGTCTCTCCTGCGTCGCCTTGGCGGCGAGATAGTCGGTGGCGCCGTGGACCTTGCCGGCCTGAACCAGCGATTTCAAATGATCGCTGGTTCGCTCGGGATATCGCTCCACCAGTCTTTCGAAAATGACGGCGGCCTCGCTGGCGAGGATGGTGTTGATGGTGGCCCAGTTCGCCTGATCGAGATCGGCCAGTTCCAACTCTTGCAGGATCGCGCCGGCATCGCGCAATTTTGCGCTTGCGGCTTCCAGCACCTGCTGCTGTTCGGGCTCGGCGCGCGACCACCTTGTGAAGCGAACTACGGCCAGTCGCGGTTTCTCGAGAGGCGTCAACCCATGTTCGATCGAAACGTCGAATGCCGGCACCGACCGGCCGTGGGGGTCGCTGTCGCTGGCGCCGCCGAGCAACGATAGCGCCAGCGCGACATCGTCGACGCGGCGGGCGAAGAAGCCGACGTGATCGAGCGAGGGGCTGAGCGGATGCACCCCGGTGCGGGGGATGGCGCCAAAACTCGGCTTGAAGCCGACTACGCCGTTGAAGGCGGCCGGCCGGATCACCGATCCCAGGGTCTGGCTGCCCAGCGCCAGCGGCACGATGCCGGCCGCAACCGCGGCCGCCGAGCCCGACGACGAGCCTCCCGGCGTATGGCGCGGATTCCAGGGGTTCACGGTCGGGCCGGGATGCCGCCAGGCGAATTCGGTCGACACCGTCTTGCCGAAGATGGTCGCGCCGAGTTGGCGCAGCCGCTCCACCACCCAGGCGTCGGCGGCGGGAACGGCGTCCCGATAGATCGGCGAACCGTTGGTGGTCGGCATGTCGGATGTCGCGATGATGTCCTTGATCGCAACGGGAATGCCGGACAGCGGGCCCGGCCGGCGCGCGATATCGCGCGGCAGATATTCGAAGGCTTTTAGGAAGGGCTCGGCGGCGTTCGCCTTGTCCAGGCAGGCCGCTGCGTAGTGATCCGCGGCCGTGGCATCGTCCGTGAACAGGCGCAGCAGTTCGAGAACCCCCGCGCTGCGTTCGCTGGCGAGGGACGCCTTTGCGTCAGTCATGAAAGAGAATCCTGGCTCAACCTGAAATCCCGGCGGGGTGCGCGGCCTTGAGCCGCGCCGAGCCAGCCTATTTCATCGCGAGCGCCGGTTCGATGAATTTCTTGACCACGAAGGCGTTGTAGTCGGGCTGTGCGGCGAGATTGCCGAGCGCAATCTGGGTATCCATCGATACTTTCAGCGCCTCGGGGGTGATATCCACGCTCGGCGGATAGACGCCGTCGGCGAGCATGCGTTTTACTGCGGCTTCCACCACCGCGGGATCGAGGGTGGGGAATTCCTTCTTGGCGATTTCGACGGTCTTGGGTTCATTCTTCGCCATGAAGCGCATCGCCATTTCCATGGCGTTGACGACATGCTGCGCGGTGTCGGGATCGACGTCGTTGCGCGCGGTCACCGCCGAGAACGCATAAGGCCCATAGGATTTGGGAAATCCGAGCACGACCTTCATGCCCTTGGCGACGGCCTGGTCGAGCCCGGGCTCGTACATCACGGCGATATCAGCCTGTTTGGCGATGAACGGCCCCGGTTCGGCGCCGATCGCGACCTGGATCATGTCGACGTCGGTCTTGGCGTCCATGCCGTTTTCCTTGAGCAGCTTGATGAACAACGACGTGCTCGTGGTCGGCATCAACCCGGTGACCACCTTCTGGCCCTTGACGTCCTTGATGCTTTCAAACTTGAAGTCGGGCGAGGTCGCAATCCATACCGCCGCCCCGTTGACGACGTTGGCGATGACATCGACCGGAGCGCCCTTGGACGCCGCGATCGCCGTCCATTCCGGCCCGTGGATCGAGAACTGCGCGCTGCCGGAAATCACCGCCGAGAGCGCCACGCTCGGCGCGCCGGCGGTTTCCTTGGTGAGGTCGATGCCTTGCTGGGTGAAGAAACCCTCGTCGATCGCGACATAGAGCGGCAGATAAAGCATCGACTGGAACGCCTGCGACAGCGTGACTTTCTTGTTCTCGGCGAGCGCCGGCGTGGCGACCAGCATTGCCATGAGCGAGATAGCGCCCGCGATACGCTTAAACAATGGCATGAGATGTCTCCATGTGTTCGATAATCAGACCTGGACCTGATGGGTGGTGCTGGATTGCTTCCATGGCAGGCTGACGCGCTCGACCATGTCGATCACGTAATAGAGGGCGAAACCGACGATCATCAGCGTGAACAGCCCGACCCAGACCGAGTTGAGGTCGTAGAGGCTGGAGGCGGTGTAGATCATGTGGCCGAGGCCGCGCTGCGAGGAGATGAATTCACCGACCACGGCGCCGACCAGGCCGAAGCCGACATTGATGCGGAAGGTCGCGATGATCGCCGGCAGGGTCGAGGGCACCACCGCCTTGTAGAACACCTGGTGCTTGCTCGCGCCCATCGAGATCAACAGCGACTGCAGGTCGACGTCGGCGTCCTTGGCCGCCTGGTAGGCCGCGATCAGCGCCACGATCGCGGTCAGCGATACCGACAGCGCGACCTTGGAGACGAGGCCAGTCCCGAACCAGAGGATGACGATCGGGGCCAGCGCGATCTTGGGCACGCTGTTGATGGCGACGATGAAGGGCTCGACCAAGCGGGCGACGAATACCGAATACCACAGCGCCAGCCCCAGCAGCGATCCGAAGACGGTGCCGATGACGAAGCCGAGGATCGCCTCGAACAAGGTGTAGTAGGTATCGGACAGCAGCTCGCCGCTGCCGATCAACTTGTACGCCAGGCTGAAGATGCCGGACGGCGATCCCACCAGAAACGCCGATATCCATCCGACCCGGACGCCGATTTCCCACAGCGCGAAGAACGCGATCACTGCCGCGGTCTGCAGCAGCGCGCGGCCGAGCGCGGTGTCGAAGGTCATACGCCGCCGCGTGCGGCGCGCGGTGCGCTTTGGCAGGGGGGCGGTTTCGGGCATGGTGATGGTCAAGCTGTCATCTCGGTCTGGATATCGAGTTCGGCGCAGAGCGAATGGAAGTAGCCGGAAAACCTGACGTCGCTGCGGGCGGCGATCGGGGAGGCGGCGGCGATGTCGATATCGTGCACGACCTTCACCCGCGCCGGACGCCCGCTGAGAACGACGACGCGCTTCGATAGCGCCACCGCCTCGTCGATGTCGTGCGTCACCAGGATGACGGTCTTGTTGTAGGTCTGGACGGCGTCCTTCAGCACGCCCTCCAGATAAAGCCGGGTCTGGTAATCCAGCGCTGAGAACGGCTCGTCGAGCAGCAGGATATCCGGATCCATAATCAGGGTGCGGATCAGCGCCACGCGCTGCCGCATCCCGCCGGACAGCGTTTTCGGATAAGCGTTCTCGAAGCCCGAGAGACCAAACCCCTTGAGATATTCGCGGGCCTTGGCTTCGGCCTCATGGCGATCGACGCCGCGGGTTTCCAGCCCCAGCAGCACGTTGCCGAGCACCGTGCGCCAGGGAAACAGCAGGTCCTTCTGCATCATGTAGCCGACGCGCCCGCGCAGGCTTTCGATCTCCTGGCCGCGGTAATGCATCGAGCCGGAATCGGGATCGAGCAGGCCGGCGATGATGTTGAAGATCGTGGTCTTGCCGCAGCCGCTGGGCCCGATGATGCTGACGAAGTCGCGCTCGTTGATGTGAAAGGACAGGTCGTCCAGCACCCGGACCTCGCCGGCCTTGCCGTGGAAGGTCTTGCGCAGGTTTCGAACGCTCAGCTGGACTGGGGTGGTCGGCATTGAGGCACCAGACGCAACTTGTATGCCAGAAGGTCTGGGCTGGAAAGTAACGTAAAATCATGTATTTAAAGGCAACGAAAAGCACTTGCGCAACCGTCTTGCGGCGGGTTGATGCAGGGTTGGCCAGTCCGCCGCAAAATTGTGCAATGTTCTCCAAGATTCGAACGCCCCACGAAGCAGAGCCACTCATGACAGTCCCTGATTGCATCGCCTCGCGGGTCTTCGCCCGGGTGTCGCTCGCGATGCTTGTCGTGCTCGGGCTTGCCCTTCCCCCGCGTCCGGCCAGCGCCGAGGATAAATATCCCGACAAACCCGTGCGGATCGTCGTTCCCTTTGCCGCCGGCGGCGTGGCCGATATTACCGTGCGGGTGGTCGCGGATCGGCTTGGCGGCAAGCTTGGCAATCGCTTCTACATCGAGAACCAGCCCGGCGCCGGCGGCATTGCCGCGGCACGAACCGTCATCGCAGCTGCGCCCGACGGCTATACGCTGGCGTTGCTGTCCAACGGCACTGCGGTCAGCGTCTCCCTGTTCGATCATTTGCCTTACGATCCCTTGCGCGATTTCGAGCCGGTTTCGAGTCTGGGCTTCTTCGATTTCGTGTTCGCAACCAACGCGGATTCGCCGTTCAGGACGCTGGCGGATTTCATCGCGGCGGCAAAGGCAAAACCCGGCGCGCTCAATGTCGGGACCATCAATATCGGAAGCACGCAGAATCTGTCGGCGGAGCTTTTCAAGACCGCGGCAGGAATCGATTTCACCATCGTTCCCTATCGCGGCACGCCGGAACTGATGGTGTCGACCATGCAGGGCAACCTCGCGCTGATGATCGACAGCTATTCCTCCATGAAGGGCAATCTCGCCGAAGGCAAAATCCGCGCGCTGGCCTCGTCCGGTCCGGTTCGCTCGGAAAGCACGCCCGAACTTCCAACCTTGCGGGAATCCGGCGTCGCCGATTACGACGTCGTCTCCTGGAATGCGCTGTTCGCGCGCGCCGGCACGCCGCCGGAGCTCGTGCAAAAGCTGAACGGCGCCTTGCGGGAAGTCCTTGCCGAGCCGGAGGTCAAAAAGCGGCTGCTCGAACTCGGCATCGAGGCCAGGGCTGGCGCGCCCGAGGAAATCTCGGCGCGGCTGAAGTCCGATATCGACAAGTGGCGAACGGTGATCGACAAGGCCGGGATTGCGAAGCAATAGGGTCAGTAAAAGGAAGATGACATGAGCCAGAATTCAAACCGTTGGCATGTCGGCCTGGTCGGCTACGGCGAGGTCGGCCGCATCCTTGCCGAAGACCTGCGCAAGCAGGACGTCAGGGTGAGCGCCTACGACATCAAGCTTGGCGACGACAGGGCCGGGCCGTTGCGGGATCATGCGGGGGGAATCGGCGTCGCGCTGGCGTCCTCGCATGCCGAACTCGCAGCCCAGGCGGACCTCATCGTCTCCGCCGTCACCGCGAGCCAGGCCGTGCCGGTCGCGAAAGCCTGCGCCCCGGCGGTGAAGAAGGGCGCTTGGTACCTCGACTTCAACTCGGCCTCGCCGGGCGCGAAACGGCGCGCCGCCGCTCTGATCGACGGCGCCGGGGCGCGTTATGTCGAGGGCGCCGTGATGACGTCGGTCCCGCCGTATCGCATCAAGGTGCCGTTGCTGCTCGGCGGCGCGCGCGCGGCGGATCTTGCGCCGTTGCTCGTCGAACTCGGCTTCAACGCCAAGGTCGCCAGCGACCAGCTCGGTGTCGCCTCGGCGGTCAAGATGTGCCGCAGCGTCATGATCAAGGGGCTGGAGGCCACCGTGATCGAATGTTTCACCACCGCGCGCGCCTATGGCGTCGAGGACGCGGTGCTGGTGTCGCTGACGGAGACTTTTCCGAGCATTGACTGGGAAAAGCAGGGCGCATACTTCTTCCAGCGCGTGATCGAGCATGGCCGCCGCCGGGCCGAGGAAGTGCGCGAAGTCGCCGAGACCGTGCGCGAGATCGGGCTCACGCCATGGTCGGCGCAGGGCACCGCCGAGCGTCAGGCCTGGGTTGCCGATCTCGCCGATGAAGGTCTGTTCGGCGCCAGGGGCACCAAGGAATTTGCTCGCAGCGTCGACTGGCGCACCGAGGCCGACCGCATTCTCGGCAAGTTCAAGCCGCAGGAGTGAGCCGCACGACGCTGCCGGGCTGGACTTCCGAAAGATGCGCATGGTATTTCCTGTTTCCTATATACAGGAAGAGTTCATCCGCTGAAATGGAACAAATCAACGCTCCCCTGATCGGCCCGGTGATTCAGCGCGAGCGCAAGGCCCGCAACCTGACGCTGGAGCAGCTTGCCGCGCTATCCGGCGTGTCGAAGTCGATGCTCTCGCAGATCGAGCGGGGCCAGGCCAATCCGACCTTTGCCGTGCTCTGGAGCCTGACCCGGGCGCTGCGGATCGAGTTCAACGACCTCGTGCAGGGCGGCTCGGTTCCCCCGGGCGACAGTAATCGAATCGAACTGGTCACGGCGTCGAGCACGCCGGAAATCAGCAACGCGGACGGCTCCTGCCGGCTGCGCATCCTGAGCCCGCCGAAATTCGCCGGCGAGACCGAATGGTACGAACTGGAGATCGCAGCCTCGGGCAGCCTCGACAGCGCGCCGCACGCGCCGGGCGCCTTCGAGCATTTCACGGCTCTCAGCACCGGCTTCGAGGTCGCAAGCGGCGGTTCGAGCCAAACGCTCAAGGCTGGCGAGACGGCGCGTTATGCCGCCGATGTGCCACACCGCATTACCAATACCTCGAAGCGGCCGGCGAAGGGTTTGCTGGTGGTGCTTTATCGCTGAGTAACGTTTATCGCCCCATAATCTTCCCGGCGGTTCCGTTATTTCCTTGCTTTAATTCCAATATGGTGGAATATCCATGATATCGGATTTGGAGGGAGCGGCGTGTCGGAAGATTTTCTCGGCCATCTCAAGGGCCTGCTCGCGCAGATCGAGGCCGACGGCCTCACTAAGCGCGAGCGGCTGATCGCCGGTCCGCAAGGAGCGCGGATCGAGATCGCCTCGGGCGGGTCGCGGCGCCAGGTCGTCAATCTCTGCGCCAACAACTATCTCGGCCTTGCCGATCATCCCGAGATCATCGCGGCCGCCAAGGCCGGGCTCGACGCCTTCGGCTTCGGCATGGCGTCGGTGCGCTTCATCTGCGGGACGCAGACGCTGCACAGCGCGCTCGAGCAAAGGATCGCACGCTATCTCGGCAAGGACGATGCCATCCTGTTCGCCGCCTGCTTCGACGCCAATGGCGGCATCTTCGAGCCGCTGCTCGGGGAGGAGGACGCCATCATCTCGGACGGCCTCAATCACGCCTCCATCATCGACGGCGTCAGGCTCAGCAAGGCGCGGCGCTACCGCTTCGCCAACGGCGACATGAACGAACTGGAAGACCGGCTGAAGCAGGCGGACCATGACGGCGCCCGCTTCAAGCTTATCGCGACCGACGGCGTGTTCTCGATGGACGGCTACGTCGCGAACTTAGCCGCGATCTGCGATCTCGCCGAGCGCCATGGCGCGATAGTCATGGTCGACGATTGCCATGCCACCGGCCATCTCGGCGACAAGGGCCGCGGCACGCCGGCGCTGACCGGCGTGGGCAACCGCATCGGCATCGTCACCGGTACGCTCGGCAAGAGCCTCGGCGGCGCGATGGGCGGCTTCGTGGCGGCAGCGCAGCCGGTCATCGACCTGCTGCGCCAGCGCGCGCGGCCCTATCTGTTCTCCAACAGTCTCGCGCCGCCGGTTGCCGCGGGATCGCTGAAAGCGATCGACATCGCGGAAGCTGCCGACGACCGCCGCGCGCTGCTCGCGGCTCATACCAAGCGTTTCCGCAGCGAGCTCGCCGCGGCTGGCTTTGAGTTGCTGCCGGGCGAGACTCCCATCATTCCGGTCATGCTGCACGACGCGCGGCGCGCGCAGGTGATGGCGCAGGCGCTCGATGAACGCGGCGTCTATGTCGCCGGCTTCTTCTTTCCCGTGGTGCCGAAGGGCCAGGCCCGCATCCGCACCCAGATGTCGGCGGCGCTCGGCGAGCAGGACGTCACGCTCGCGATCGACGCCTTCAAGGATGCCGGCAAGGCACTTGGACTCATCTGATCGAACCTGGAAAGGGCTTTGGCCATGAAGGCGCTGGTAAAGGCAAAGGACGAACCCGGTCTCTGGCTGCGCGACGTGCCGGTTCCGTCGATCGGACCGGACGAGGTGCTGATCCGCGTCAACAAGACAGGCATCTGCGGCACCGACATCCACATTTACGCCTGGGACGAGTGGGCGCGGAAGACCGTGCCGGTGCCGATGGTGGTCGGCCACGAATATGCCGGCGCGATCGTCGAGTTGGGATCGGCGGTGCGCGGTCTTGCCGTCGGCCAGCGGGTCTCGGGCGAGGGCCATGTGATCGGCATGCATAGCCGGGCGGCGCGCGGCGGCCGCTTCCATCTCGATCCGCAGACGCGCGGCATCGGCGTCAACATTCCCGGTGCGTTCGCCGAATATGTCAAGATTCCCGCCTTCAACATCGTGCCGTTGCCGGACGATATCGACGATGAACTCGGCGCCATCCTCGATCCGCTCGGCAACGCCGTGCATACCGCGCTGTCCTTCGATCTCGTCGGCGAGGACGTGCTGATCACCGGCGCCGGCCCGATCGGCATCATGGCCGCCGCCGTGGCGCGCCATGTCGGCGCTCGCCATGTCGTCATCACCGACGTCAACCCGCGGCGGTTGGCGCTTGCGGCCGAAGTCGCCGACGTCGTGCCGGTCGATGCGGCGAGCGAGGATCTCGCATCCGCCATGTCGCGTCTCGGCATGAAGGAAGGTTTTGACGTCGGGCTGGAGATGAGCGGCGCGCCGGCCGCCTTCGAGCAGATGGTCGAGCATCTCGTGACCGGCGGAAAGATCGCGATGCTCGGCATTCCCGCAAAACCCTTCGCTGTGGATTGGACGAAGATCGTGTTCAAGATGCTCACGGTGAAGGGCATCTACGGCCGCGAGATGTTCGAGACCTGGCACAAGATGCTGGCGATGCTGCAAAGCGGCCTCGACGTGCGCAAGGTCATCACGCACCGGCTTGCCGCCGACGATTACCAGCGCGGCTTCGAGACCATGAAGAGCGGCAACTCCGGAAAGATCGTGCTGGACTGGGCGGCGTGACCCGACGGGCCCGATCCAAGCTCCCCCGATTGTGCAAGCGCCGTCGCATCATTTTTTTGGCTCTCGCGGCTCTGCTTCAGTATGTGCCAGATGCGGTGAGTGCTGCTGATGTACACTCAAGCCCCATATCGAAAGAGTTTTGCGAGGAAATGAAGATACACCAGACGTTAGGAAACAACAGCCCGGTTGGGTGCGAGCGGCTGGCCGTGGTCAAATTCAGATATTTTGGCTTCGACGGGCAAGTGCACGCAGACGGGGAAATTGTCGTGCTGGATGCCGCGGCAGACCGTGTCGCCAGGATTTTTGACACGCTGCTGAGCAAGCGTTTTCCGATCGAGAATGCAAGGCCTCTGAACACCTATGAGGGCGATGATGAAGCGTCGATGGCCGACAACAACACCTCCTCATTCAACGATCGTCCGATTTCGGGTGGCAGCATTTTGTCGCTGCATGCCTATGGTTTGGCAATTGATCTCAATCCCGCGCAAAACCCGTTTATCCAGCGCGCGCGCGGGACGTTTCAGATCAGTCCCAGGGGTAGCGAGAATTATTTGAAAAGAAGCGATATTCGGCCAGGCATGGCCGAAGCCGTTGTGGACGTATTCGCTGAAAACGGGTTTCCTATCTGGGGAGGCGACTGGACCAATCCAATTGACTATCAGCACTTTCAGGTTAGCCGGAGTCTGGCCCTGAAACTGATTCACTCTTCGGCATCAAGTGCCGTGGCGATCTTTGAAAGCCAGGTCGAGCAGTATCGTCGCTGCAGAGAAAGCGGCAAGAGCCGCAAGCTTTGTATCGGAAGCAGCTCGTGATCAACTAACCGGCGTCCACTTTCGCAGGACACCTCAAAGTTCGACCCGGTACAGGCGCCATCGCTCCGGCACGCCCTTGAGTTTGTGAACGCCGCGATCCCTGAAGCGGATGGCTGACTGCGACATCAGGTCCTTGACCGCGCTCGAGACCAGGACTTCGCCGGCATGCGCTTTGTCGGCGACGCGCGAGCCGATGTGAAAGGCGAGACCAAACACCTCAGCCCCGCTCACCTTGTACTCGCCCGCATGCAGCCCCACCCTGATCTCCAGCCCCAGCGTGCGCACGGCCTCGCGGATGGCGGTCGCGCAACGGATCCCGGCAGCCGGCGCCGCGAACGTCGCCAGCAGTCCGTCCCCCGTCGTCACGACTTCCTTTCCGCGCAGGATCTTCAGCTCTCTGCGGACGGCGGCGTAATAATGCTTCATCACCTGTGTCCAGCGCGAATCGCCGAGCCGCGCGGCTTTTTCGGTGGATTGGACGATATCGACAAACAGGATCGTGGCGAGCGCTTGTTCGAGATCGGCGCCGCGATCGGCGGATCGGCGCCGGGTCGCGATATTTCCAGCCAGCGATTCATAGCGATGGTTGCGTCGTCGCGCGATTGCGGCTTTGGTATAATCTTTGGCACGCTGCACCGTGCCGCAACGAATTGTTTTCGTCTGCGGTGAAAGTGCCCAGTAAACCTTTCGCCCATCTCCGGCGCCATGGACCTCGACGGCGCCCCACTTCAGGGAAACCGTCGAGCCAACCCGGCGAATGCACCATGCCTTTGACGTGTATCCGGAAACGTTCGACTGATGGACTCCGATGCGAAGGAATTTCGACATGTGCGTGCGGCCGATCGAAAGATCGTTTGGGCTGCCAAAACGTAATCATACATTCCTGCGTTGGCAACGGCACTCCCTGTCGAAAATTTGCCCATGGCGCGCGTGTTGAACGAGGTTCAGGGTAAGGGGGAATCTCGGTGGCTAGAGCGGGATGGGATCAGGCTGGGTCGCGACGACGGACCATTTTCTCATGCCCGGACGCGAGACAACACCAGGTTTGCAAGTCGGGGTTTTCTACTTTGCATGGGGTTGTTTTGCGATTTTTTGGTAAGGCCCTGCGGCGCCGCACCCGGAGCACCGGATCGCTGGTGCTTCGCGCTCACGGCGAATCGATTCAACTCCATCCCGTCATGGTCTAGTTGATGCTGATGTTCAATTGCTTCACCAGCCGCCCGTATTTCTCGTATTCCGCATGGACATAATCGTTGAATTGTTCCGGCGTGCGGATGACGGGATCGACGGCCACCTTCAGGAAAGCTTCCCGTACCGTGGGGTCGGCGATCGCCTTGCCTATCTCTGTCGCAAGCCGCGCGGCGATGGCTGGCGGTGTCTTGGCGGGTGCGAAGGCGCCGACCCACTGATCGTACACCAGCCCCTTGATCCCGGCCTCTTCGAACGTCGGCACATCGGGGAGGCTTGCCGAGCGTGTCTCGGTCGATTGCGCCAGCAACAACAGCGTGCCTTCCTTGTAGTAAGGGATCAGCGGCGAGGCCCCGAGCGACCCCAGTTTCACCTGGCCTCCGATCAGGTCGGTGATCGCCTGTCCGCCGCCGCGATAGGGCACCTGCACCATCTCGATGCCCGCAAGCTGGCCAAACCATTGCATCACGACCTGTTGCCCCGAGCCAACTCCGCTGCCCGTTGCGTAGTTCATCTGGCCTTGCTGCTCGCTCAGCGCGATCAGTTCGGCGATCGACTTGACGCCCAGCGAGGGATGCGCCGCCACCACGACCGGCAGACGCGCGATCTGGGCGACCGGCTGCAGGACCTTGAGCGGATCGAAACTCATCTTGTAGACGTGAGGATTGCCGGTCACCGAATCGCCTGAGATCAGGAACGTGTAGCCGTCAGGCGCGCTGGTCGCCGCGGCTTCCATTCCGATGTTGCCGTTGGCGCCGGACCTGTTTTCGACATAGATCTGCTGACCAAGGCTTTTCGACACGTGGCCGGCCACGATGCGCGCGATGATGTCGGTCGAGCCACCGGCCGGAAACGGCACGATGAATCGGATCGGCCGGGTCGGCCAGTCTTCCGCGGCTGCCGCTGTCGGCCACGCCATGACCAACGTCGCGGCCGCCACCAATGCCATTCCCATCGTTCGCCGGTTGAACATCCGATGTTTCCTTTGGTCGAGTATCTCGCATTCGCCTTCAATTGCATTCGTCGTCAATTTCCGTGCCGGCGCCAGTTCCGGCGCAGCGGCCATGCGAACCCCTTTACGGGGTCTTGATCAGATAGATCGGGCTCGACCAGGCTTGATGGCCGTCTTCCTGCGTCACGCGAATGAAGACGGGGACGTCGCCCAAAACCTGTTCGGAGCCGGTGACGTCGTGCGTGATGTGCATCGTGGTGACCTTCTTCGCGTCCGGCAGGCGGTAGACTCGCAACTGGCGGCCGAGACCGCCGGCCTCGAACAGCATCTCGTCACGGTCGAGCATGGCGAGATCGCATTCGGCGGAAACGATGTTGGTCTCGATCGACAGGGTACCCGTTCGCTCGCGTTCGAGCCAGAGATCGAAGCCCGCCATGTTTCCGGTGGTGACGGATTGCCATGTGATGGTCTGGTCGGCGAAATGAAGCGGCTTGTCGGGGTTGAGGAAGTTGACGGCTTCCGTGCGCTCAATGCGATTGCCCTGCACATTGGCCTTGCCGCGCCAGTTGACCTCGCGCCCGCGGCCGCGATATTCCGCGCCGCTCCACATCACCCGGATGCGCTTGCCGAGATCGTCAGCCGAATAGGGCCTGATGGTGCGCATCAGCTGCTTGCCGTGAAAGACATCGAGACGCTCGATCGGCGCAGAGCCGATCACCTCGGCGCTCAGGTACATGGTGGCGCCGCCATCGGCGACGATCGCGCCCATCAGAACCTCGGTCGAGGGCTGCGAGGTCGTCGGCCCGAGCAGGGGATCGTCGGCGTAGACTTGAACCGGCTGGTCGAAGGTGCCCTTCACCGACATGTAAAGCCGCGTGCCGGTGGTGCCGTAATGGCGGCGCTGCCGCAGCGCCTCGAACACCGCGTCGCGGTCGAGTTTCGGCATCAGATAACAGCTCAGTCCGCCGATCGCGCCGAAGGTGGAGGCGCCGGGTTGCGTCGCGCCCGGCCGTCCCTTGTGATCGTCGCTATGGCAGACGATTCCGACGCGAAAACCCTTGTCGAAGGCATCATGCAGCAGCCATTCGAAGGTGCCCCAGGTCGAATGCACCTCGACGGCGCGTTCGAAGCGGCCGTCATGGGCAAACTTGATGTCGGCGTAGCGGCCGCCGACATGGGCGATGACGATGGCGTCTTCGTTGGCGCGCCCGAGCGCCTGGAACAGTTCGTCGGCGGTGTAGCAGTCCTCGTTGGACGGATCGGAAACCAGAATCCGCGACGAGCGGCGGATCGGCCGGCCCTCGGTACGATAGAACACGTTGCGGTCGCCGCCCATGCCGGTGTTGCCCGACCACTCGTAGCCGGGCAGCGCGACAAAGCGCCCGGCTTCGTCGTATTGCCGGGTCAGCTCGTTCAGCCTTTTCCAGAACGCATCCGTGATCTGGAAGTCGTTGCCCTGGTGGCCGACGATGTCGAGGAACGCCTTGTCGCGGGCATAGGCGAAATAGTCGTCGGCCGAATTGGTACCGATGGTCTCTTCGCTTTGCGCATGCAGGTCGCCCCAATAATGCCGGTATGGCGCGGCGGTGACGGCGCGCAGCGGGGTCGTCCGGCAAAGCGATCGTCCGCTCTGGTCCAGGATTTCGATGCTGACATCGCCGGGCGCTTTCGCGACCAGTCCCTCGACGACATAGGTGCCATCCTCGCGCGGCATCAGCGCGGCTTCGGGTAATCCGCCGATCGGCGAAACGGTCTTCAGCTTCAGCGGGCCGACACCTGTTGCCGTCGGATTGCCCCAGCGATCTTCGGCGACGATGCAAAGGCGAAACGGCTCGCCGACGATGTTCTGGCTCGGAAGCAGCGCCTTCCATCGCGCCGCAGGTCCCGCAACCAGCGCGACCTCGGGCGATTGCGGCAGTTCGGTGAATTGATAGGTGGCGAACGCGTCCACCAGCACCTTGAATTCGAAGGTCGGCTCGACATTGGTCTGCAGCCGCAGACCGGGCGAGCCCTTGCGTGTGTCGCCTAAGCGAATCGTGATGGTATCGCCGCTGCGCAGGAAGCCGCGGCCGACCCTGATCGACAGCGTATTCACCCAGGGCCGGGTGAAGTTGCGATCGACCCGGCTTTCGAGCACGGCGCCGTTGGAGGCCTCGACGGTGGTGTAGTTTTCGGCCGTGGGATCGGCGAATTGCGGTTTGCCCATGTCGGAGGTGCCGCGCCACACGATTTTGAGATCGCCGCTGTCGTCGATGCCGAATTTGCCGGCGGTGTAGGTCAACACCAGCGCGACATGCGTTCCCGCCACGAACGGGCCTGCCGGCACCAGCACAGCCGTGCCCATGTGTTCGGGGAGATACGAAATACCAAGCATAGGAGCATTGCCTTCCAGTCGCTATGGGTGCCTTCCGGCGGCTACTTCCTCGGGATATCGCTTTCGGCCTGTCGCGCCAAGGTATCGTAGGCGGGATAAGCTCGGAAAGCCTAGAGCCGCGCGGCAACGCTGGCCGGCGTCAGGACGAACTGATCGACGATCCGAAACCGGGAATTCGCACCGTCCTGTCGAGATACGGCGATGCGGTCGACCGCAAGCGTCGTCACACCGAGCACGGCAAAGCGCTGGCGCAGCATTGCCAGCACCGGCGCGCGCCGCGCCGCGTCGAGCCGTCCCGTCAGCGTCATGTGGAAGCGGAACTCTTCCATCACATAGGGATAGCCCCAGCGATCGAGATGATCGCGCTGCCGCGGCGTCAGCGCGGAGGGATTTCGCCGCGCGCGGTCCTTCGGTGTGAGCGGCGCGCGAAAACAATCGAACTCGCGCACGCAATCGGCCGCAAGCCGCTCCAGTTCGCCAGACGCCTCTGTCGGCACCACCGCGATGAAGCCGCTGATCGAGTCGACGACCGGCCGGATCACGGGAATGGACCGGGGAATTGCGGCGAAGGTTGCGCAGGCCTCCAGCAGCCCGGCTTCGGTTTGATCTTGCGCCAGCATCATCGGCGCCTTCAGCGTGGCATGAAAACCGTATTTTCGCGGATCGCTCGTGAGGTCATGCCAATCCGGCGTCGATTGCACGATGCCATCGGGAAAAGGTAACTCCTCTCCGGTGAGAGCGTCATAGCCCAATAGCCGCGCGCCGAAGCGATCGAGATCGCTGCCGGGAGCGGCGGCATAATAGATGGCATGACGCGGAAAGCCTGTCATCCCGGCAGCATAGGGCAGCCTCACTCGGCTGCAACCGCCTCGCGGCGCGCCGTCGATGAACGGATCAGGCGGTTTGCTTCCGTCAGATGCACCAGCCGCCCCGCCGCGATCACGGCAACGATTCGCGGCCGCAGCGGCAGTTCGTCATCGACCAGGATGATGTCGGCGCGATGGTCCTGAGCCAGGATCCCGCGATCCGAAAGGCCCGCGGCCTTTGCCGGCGCCGCCGAGATCAGATCCCAGGCTTTCGCCAGCGGCAGCACGCCGTCGGCGGCGAGGCGGAATGCCGCCAGCAGCTGCGCCGGATAGTAATAATCGGAGGCAAGCACCGAGCACAGGCCCTTGGCGATCATGTCGGAAGCTTTCGTCCATCCGGTATGGCTGCCGCCACGCACGACATTGGGCGCGCCGAACACGATGGCGTCGCCTGCCGCAGCGGCCGCGCGCGCGGTTTCCTCGTTGACCGGGAATTCGGCAATATCAACGCCCAGGCTGCGAAAGGCCTCGCGCATCGCCGGGCTGTTGTCGTCATGCGACAGCATCCGGACGTTGGCGTTGCGCGCGGCTTCCGCCAGCCGCGCGATCGAGCCGGGGACCTCGTCCGCGCGAGAGGCGATGCGCTGCACCAGCGACTCGAATTCCTCGTTCGACAGCCCGCTGCGCTCGACCATCTGCGCGCGCTTCCGCGGCCTGGTTGCGCTTGCAACGATGGAAGCCATGTGGTCATTGAAGGCGAACAGGTCGACCCGTCGACCGGCCAGCCATTGGCTGATCTCGGCTTCGGCATCGAGATTGTAGGTCTCCTGGCGCAAGTGTAAGCGGGTGTCCGCCGCAAGCTGCGGCCTCAAGCTCTCGACGGCCTCAAGCAGCCCTCGCGCATTGTCGGCGCCGCGAAGGCCGGGCTCCCACGACCAGGTCGTGGCGTGAAACACGGTGGTGATGCCGTTGCCGATCGCCTGCCGGTCGCTGTCTGCGAGCGCGACATCGACGGGAAAGTCGACGCCCGGGCGCGGCATCATCTGCCGCTCGAACGCATCGCCATGTAGATCGACGATGCCCGGCAGCACCAGCAGATCGCGTGCGTCAAGGCTCAGCGCACCGGGTCCGTGGTCGGAGCCGACCGCGCTGATCTGGTGGCCCTCGGTCTGCAGCGAGGTCTCCAGAATCTCTCCGCCGAGCAGTGCCCGGCCGCCTTCAATCGATATGTCGGTCACGATGCTGCACTTCGCCGCGTAAGGGGTGGACGGATGGAGGCGGTCGCAGCCTCGTATTTGCTGAGAAAATCCTCGACCGAAAGCTTTCGGAAGTCGGGTAGCGCCCGCCGCAGCATTTCGTGATCCCAATCCCACCACGCGAGCTCCCCCAGCCGGTTGGACACCTCTTCGGGAAACCGCGGTTTGATTACCCGCGCCGGATTGCCCGCGACAATGGTATAGGCTGCCACGTCCTTGGTTACGACAGCGCCGGCGGCCACCACCGCGCCGGTGCCGACGCTGCGGCCCGGCAGCACGATCGCGCCGTGGCCGATCCAGACGTCGTGACCGATGCGGACATGATGGCCCCGCCGCCATTCAAAGAATTCGGCATCGTCGCTTTCGCCCGGAAAATACGCGCTGGCGCGGTAAGTGAAGTGCGCCTGCGCGGCCCGGTGCATGGGGTGGTTGCCGGGATTGATCCGCGTCATCGCCGCGATCGAGCAGAATTTTCCGATTCCCGTATAGGTGATCTGCGCGTCGTTCACGACGTAGGAATAGTCGTCCATCGTCACTTCGTGCAAAATCGTCCGCGCGCCGACTTCGCAATAGGCGCCGAGTTTCACCTCGTGCAATTTCGCGCTTGCGTCGATCGTCGGTTCAACCGAGAACATTTTTCCGGCCATGCGCGCGCCCCCTGAACAACCGATGCCGAGCCAAGGCTGCACCTCATCGGCAGGATTGATGACAATGTCATGGCAGATATATGACGCCTCATGCAAGTGTGGACGGCGGGCGCACCGCACCGCGACTGTCACACAACTGTTGAATCCAGACGCTAGCCATGAGGGCTGCTGAGCGTCTCGGAGCATTGCATGCTGGTGGTGGAAGGTTTGACGTGCCGATTCGGCACAAAAGCCGCAGTCGACAATGCGTCGTTTTCCATTGCGCCCGGCGGTTTTGTTGGCGTGATCGGCCGATCCGGCGCCGGCAAGTCGACGCTTCTCCGCATGATCAATCGCCTGGCCGAGCCGACCGAAGGCCGCATTCTCTATGATGGCGTCGACGTCACGGCGCTGAGGGGGCGGGATCTGCGCAAGTGGCGCGCCCGTTCGGCCATGATCTTCCAACAGTTCAACCTGATCGGCCGCCTCGACGTGCTGACCAATGTGCTGATGGGACGGCTGGCGACCGTGTCGCCGGCGCGCGCGCTGCTGAAATTGTGGCCGGATGCCGACAAGGCGGTCGCGCTGGCGGCTCTCGAACAGTTCGAGATCGCCGGGCTCGCCGTGCAGCGCGCCGATCAGCTGTCCGGCGGCCAGCAGCAGCGCGTCGCCATCGCCCGCGCCCTGGTGCAGGAGCCCGACATCATCCTGGCGGATGAGCCGATCGCCTCGCTCGACCCGCACAACACCAAGGTGGTGATGGATGCACTGGCGCGCATCAACCGGGATTTCGGCATCACCGTGATCTGCAACCTTCATTCGCTCGAACTGGCGCGCGGCTATTGCGGCCGGCTGATCGGCATGGCGGCGGGGAAAGTGGTGTTCGACGGGACGCCGGACCAACTCACCGAGCTGGAAGCGCAGCGTCTCTACGGCCTCGATTCCGAGGCGAGGGGCAACCCGTCGGCAAGACCGGACGGCGTCCCGATCGACGATTCCATTCTGGGCGTACCTGCCATCGCGTAGCCGCTGCCCGATCCGCGAACGCCCGTTCCGGCGTCTCGCTCCAACAAGAAACTGCCTCACCCACCCCAACAGGAGAAAAAGACATGCTGAACCGCCGCCATTTGCTATCCGCGGGCGCCATCGCGCTGGCCTTTACCGCGAGCGCGGCCCACGCCGATGACTGGAAGGCGAAATACAAGGAACTGACTTTCGCCGTGGTGCCGGCCGAAAACGCTTCCGGTGTCGCCGACCGCTACGCGCCGTTCATGGAATATCTCGCCAGGGAACTCGGCGTTCCCGTCAAGCTGCGCATCGCCAACGATTATGCCGCCGTGATCGAGGGCCAGCGCGCCGGCAACATCCAGATCGCCTTTTACGGCCCGGCTTCCTATTCCACCGCCTATATGACGGGCGTCAAGACCGAGCCCTTCGTCACCACCCGAAACCAGGACGGCAGCGTCGGCTATTATTCGGTGATCTACGTCAAGGCCGACAGCCCCTACAAGGACATCAAGGATCTGAAGGGCAAGACCATCGGCTTCGTCGACCCGAATTCGACTTCCGGCTACAACGCGCCGCGTTTCTTCCTGCACAAGATCGGCATCGATGCCGACAGCTTCTTCTCCAAGTCGATCATCACCGGAAGCCACGAGAACGGCGTGATCGCGCTCGACAAGGGCACCGTCGATTGTGCCGCCGACTGGTGGAACTCCGATACCGACTCCAACCTGACGCGCATGGTCGCCAAGGGCATGGCCAAGAAGGAAGACTTCCGGGTCATCTTCAAGTCCGGCCTGTTGGCCGGCTCGCCCTACGCCTATCTCAGCGATCTGCCTGCCGATCTCAAGGCGGCCATCGTGAAAGCGTTCATGGATGCGCCCACCAAGAACAAGGCAGCCTATGACCGCTTGTCGGACGGCAAGGACAAGGAGTTCGTAGCGGTGACCCACAAGGACTATGAAAACACCGTCGACATGATCCAGTTCGTCAACGACATGCGCAAGAAGCATTCCTGAAGCCGACAGGGAGCGGCGAGCTTTTCGCCGCTCCCTCGCTTGCGACGGACGCAGGACATCATGACCTCCAGCCTTCTCAGCGTACCGCCGGCGCGGCTTGAGGCTCTGCTTGCCGGTTACCGGCGCGAAGTCGGGCGCCGCCGCCGGCAATCCCTGCTGGTGCTGGCGATCCTCGCCATTTTGGCGGTGATTGCCGCACATGTCGGCGAAGTCGATCTCAACAATCTCTTCCAGAATATATCGAACTTCACCAGCTATTTCGGCCGGATCATTCCCAAGCTGACATTTGCGCACTTCGGCGCCGATATCGCCGACTGGTACTGGGATATCGGGGGCTGGCTGAAGCTTTTGCTCGATACCGTCCTGATTGCCTATCTCGGCACCCTGTTCGGCGCCGGCGGCGCGCTCGGAATCGCCTTCTTCGCGGCCGCCAATCTCGCGCCCGGCAACGTGCTGCGATGGAGCATCAAGCGCATCTTCGAATTCTGCCGCACCGTTCCCGACCTGGTTTTCGCGCTGATGTTCGTCAGCGCCTTCGGTCTCGGGCCGCTGGCGGGAATCCTCGCGATCGGCATTCACAGTTTTGGCACGCTCGGCAAGCAATTTACCGAGGCCATTGAGAACATCGACATGAAGCCGGTCGAAGGCGTGCGCTCGACCGGCAGCCGGTTCATCGAAATCGTCCGGTTCGGGGCGCTGCCGCAAGTGACGTCCACTTTTGCGAGCTACGCCCTGCTGCGCTTCGAGATCAACGTGCGCTCGGGCTCGGTGGTCGGCATGGTCGGAGCCGGCGGCATCGGCCAGGACCTGTTCGTGGCGATCCGGAAATTCTATTACACCGACGTCAGCGCCATTCTTCTGATGATCATCATCTGCGTTGCGATCATCGATCTCGTCACCGAACGGGTCCGCCAGCGGCTGTCCGGCAAGGATCACAGCCAATGAACGCCCGCCGTCCGCTACGCACCGAGGACGCCGGCACGGTGCTCGCCCGGCATCAGGGCCTGTTCGACGATTCCCCGCTTCGGCGCGCGGCCACGCTTGCGGCGCCGGCGGGAATCCTCGGCTTCACGATCTTCGCGGTGTGGTGGCTGGCGATTCCGTTCAGCCAGATCGGACCGGGACTGGCGTCGCTCGGCAAATTCATCGCGCTGATGTTTCCCCCCTCGAGCGGCGGCCATCTCGATCTTCTGCTCAAGGCGATGGGCGAGACACTGGCGATTGCGTTCCTGGGAACGCTGATCGCGACCGTCGTTGCGTTCCCGATCAGCTTTCTTGCCGCCAAGAATACCACGCCGCATGGCGCTGTTCGGTTCGTCATCCGCCGGGGCCTCGATACCATCCGCGGCGTCGACGCCCTGATCTGGGCGCTGGTGTTTGTCGGCGTGGTCGGCCTTGGCCCGTTCGCCGGCATTCTTGCCATCGCGGTCTCCGACACCGGCGCGCTCGGCAAGCTGTTTTCCGAGGCGATCGAATCGACCGAAGAACGCGCCCGCGAATCCGTGCTGGCCAGCGGCGGCACCAGCCTGCTGGCCGTGCGCTTCGGCCTGTTGCCGCAGATCCTGCCGATCATCGCCGGGCAGATCCTCTATTTCTTCGAATCCAACGTGCGCTCGGCGACCATCATCGGCATCGTCGGCGCCGGCGGCATCGGCCTGCAGCTCTCCGAGCAGATCAGGACCTATGATTTCGACCAGGTCGCCTTCGCCGTCATCATGATCCTGGTCACGGTCGCGATCATCGACTGGATCTCCGGAAAACTCCGCTTCGCGATCATCGGCCAGCGCGCCATCGTCTGAGGCGCTCTCTCGTCATGGCCGGGCTCGTCCCGGCCATCCACGCCTTCTGTTGCAAATCGAAGAAAGACGTGGATGCCCGGCACAAGGCCGGGCATGACGGGTTTTGAACCGCTACCCATTCTCCACCACGAATTCGACGCGCTCGGCCGCAAAGCGCGAGCGCTTGGTCACGAGCGGTCTTGCCTCGTTATCGACGTCAGTACCGTCGACCACGAGGACCGGACGTCCCAAAGCGAGGTCCAGCCGCGCCGCGTCGGCGGCGTCTGCAATGGCCGCGGTAATTCGGGTTGATGCTCTCCGATAATCGCGAACGCCGTAATGCGCCAGCAGCTTGGTCATCGAGCGGCTGCTGGCGAAAACCTGCCCCGCGTCAGGGAAGCGTTCGGCGGAAAGCCAGGTGGTGCTGACACAGATCGGCGTGCGGTCGGCAAACCGCAGGGACTCGATGCGGACCAGCGGCGCCCCGGTCTTCAGGCCGAGCTGCCGCGCCAGCTCGCGCGTCGCCGGTTCTTCAGAAGCGGCGATCAACTGGCCGCGCGGTTCGCGGCCGCTGGTGCCGACGATTTCCGAGAACCGCGTGCGCGAGCGCAGCGGATAGGCGAGCTTCGGCGCCTCGACATAGGTGCCGCTGCCGCGCTCGGCGCGCACCAGGCCGCGTTCGGCCAATGTCGCCAGCGCCCGACGCACGGTATGGCGGTTGACGCGGTAGGTCTCGGCGATCTCGATTTCGCCCGGCAGCTTCTCGCCGGCCGCAAAACTGCCGTTGGCGATGCCGCGCTCGATGCCGTCGGCGACCTGCCGCCACAGCGCCACGCCGGAAGCTGCGTCCTGCATCGTCATGGCGTGGCAAGCTCCGGGAACCGCATCGGAAAAATCACTTCTTTGTCATGAAACAGTCATGGCGCATCGCTAACAAGTTGTCTATTATCATAGACAACTTGATTCCGGCAAGAGCTTTACTCACGGCAGGACCGATAATGACCACAAGCGGCGAACACGGCAGGCAGGTTCAGCGCAAGGCGGCGATGGCGCTGCTGGCGCATTGCGATGCGGCCGAAATCGCCCGCTATCTCGGCGCCATCGCGGTTCCCGCTCACGAGGAACTGCGCGAGCCGGAGAACGGCCTGGTGATGGTGCGCGGCCGCATCGGCGGCGACGGCGCGCCGTTTAACCTCGGCGAGGCCACGGTGTCGCGCGCGGCGGTACGGCTTGCGACCGGCGAGGTCGGTTTCGGCTATACGCTCGGGCGTGATCGGGAGAAGGCGCGGATGATCGCGCTGTGCGATGCCATGGTGCAGTCGGGCGAGTTTGCAAATGCGGTCGAAACCGGCGTGCTGGCCCCGCTGCGTGCCGCGGTGATCTCGATGCAGGACCGGAAGGCCGCGGAGACCGCGGCGACCCGGGTCGATTTCTACACGCTGGTGCGGGGTGAAGGGTGAGGGCCGAGTGATGACAACGGTAGCTGAGTTGCCCGCGGGGTTCGCCGAAAAAGTGTTGTCGGCGCAATGCACCTTTCGATCGGTGATGGAGGCAATGGCGCGCCCCGGCAGCGTGGCGCGGATCGCGGCGGAAGTCGGTACGCCGGCGGCGATGATGCGGGGCACCGCGGCGATCGCGCTGACCTTGTTCGATCACGATACGCCGATCTGGCTTGATCCGGCGATGTCGGAAACATCTGAAGTGACGAAGTGGCTCAAGTTCCACACCGGCGCCCCGGTGGTCGCGGATTCCGCGATCAGCCATTTTGCGGTGATCGGCGACGCCGCGGCGCTTCCGGCGCTGGATCGGTTTGCCTTCGGCAGCAATGAATATCCCGACCGCTCGACCACGCTGATCCTGCAGGTCGAAAGCCTGACGCAGGGACATCGTTTCGTATTGCAGGGGCCGGGCATCGACGGCACCGCGATGCTGCAGGTGGCCTTGCAGCCTGCCGATCTGTTCGAACGGCTCGACGTCAATGCCGCGCTGTTTCCGCGCGGCATCGATGTCGTGCTGGTGGCCGGCGACACCATCGTCGCCATTCCCCGTACCACCCGGCTCGTCGCGAAGGGAGGCTAGCGCATGTATGTCGCCGTCAAGGGAGGCGAACGCGCCATCGAGAACGCGCATCGACTGCTGGCGCATGAGCGCCGCGGCGATCGCAACGTTCCGGAAGTGACACTCGCGCAGATCTCCGGGCAACTCAGTCTCGCAGTCGATCGCGTGATGGCCGAGGGCTCGCTGTATGATCGCGAACTGGCTTCGCTGGCCATCAAGCAGGCGCGCGGCGACATGATCGAGGCGATCTTCCTGGTCCGCGCGTTTCGCGCCACGCTACCGCGCTTCGGCGCCACCGAGCCGGTCGATACCGGCACCATGGCGGTACGGCGGCGGATTTCCTCAACCTTCAAGGACATTCCGGGTGGCCAGATTCTTGGCCCCACCTTCGATTACACCCATCGCCTGCTCGACCCGCAACTCGCCGAAGGTTTTGTTCCCGGTCTGCCGGCGACGTCGGAGGCCTCCGTCATCGCGGCGCCTCGCGTCACCGATATTCTCGGCCGCGACGGCCTGATCGAGCCTTCGCCGCAAGCCGATGCAGATACCCCGGTCGGCGATCTCACGCGCGAACCGCTCAGTTTTCCCGCCGACCGCGACCTGCGGCTGCAAAATCTCGCGCGCGCCGACGAGGGTTTTCTGCTGTCGCTCGGTTACTCCTCGCAGCGCGGCTATGGCCGCAACCATCCCTTCGCCGGCGAGATTCGTTTCGGCGAGGTCGAGGTGGAATTTTTCGCCGAGGATGTCGGTTTTGCGGTGCCGCTTGGCGCGGTCGCGCTGACCGAATGCCAGATGGTCAACCAGTTCAAGGGCTCGGCCACGGAAGCGCCGTGCTTTACCCGCGGCTATGGGCTCGCCTTCGGCCAAAGCGAGCGCAAGACCATGTCGATGGCGCTGGTCGACCGTGCGCTGCGCGCCCGCGAACTCGGCGAAGAGGTGATAGCGTCCGCCCAGGACGAGGAATTCGTGATGTCGCATTCCGACAATGTGCAGGCGACCGGCTTTGTCGAGCATCTGAAACTGCCGCATTATGTCGACTTCCAGTCCGAGCTCGGTCTGTTGCGCAAACTGCGCAAGGAATTCGAAGCATCAGATGCCTTGCCTGACATGCAGGAGGCCGCGGAATGAATGCGCCCGCCTACAATTTTGCCTACCTGGACGAGCAGACCAAACGAATGATCCGCCGCGCCATCCTGAAGGCGATCGCGATTCCCGGCTATCAGGTGCCGTTCGCCAGCCGCGAGATGCCGATGCCCTATGGCTGGGGCACCGGCGGCGTGCAGGTGACGGCGGCGATCCTTGGACCCGATGACGTGCTGAAGGTGATCGACCAGGGTTCCGACGACACCACCAACGCGATCTCGATTCGTAAATTCTTTGCCAAGACCGCCGGCGTCGAGACGACGACATCAACGGCCGATGCGACCGTGATCCAGACCCGGCACCGGATTCCGGAAGCGCCGCTGCATGGCGGCCAGGTGCTGGTCTATCAGGTGCCGATCCCGGAACCGCTGCGCTTCCTCGAGCCGCGCGAGACCGAGACGCGGCGCATGCATGCGCTCGGCGAATACGGGCTGATGCATGTCAAGCTCTACGAGGACATCTCACGCTTCGGCCATATCGCGACCTCCTACGCCTATCCGGTGAAGGTCAACGCGCGCTATGTGATGGACCCGTCGCCGACCCCGAAATTCGACAACCCGAAAATGGATAATTGTCCGGCGCTGCAGCTGTTCGGCGCCGGGCGCGAAAAACGCATCTACGCGATCCCGCCGTTCACGACGGTCAAGTCGCTCGACTTCGAGGACCATCCGTTCACCCGCTACCGCTTCGATGCGCCCTGCGCGCTGTGCGGGGCGGACGATTCCTATCTCGACGAAATCGTCACCGACGACCAGGGCGGCCGGATGTTCGTTTGTTCTGACACGGACTATTGCGAGAGCCGCCAGGCCGCAGGCCATCGCGGCACCGAGAGCGCGGCGCCGCACAAGGAGCGCACGCATGGCTGAACAAGACAACGCTGAACCGCTTCTGGTCGCGGAACGCCTCGGCAAGAACTACGGCCGGCTGACCGCCTGCCGTGATGTGTCGTTCTCGCTCTATCCCGGCGAAGTCCTGGCGATCGTCGGTGAATCCGGCTCCGGTAAAACCACGCTGCTGCAATTACTCTCGGCGCAGCTTGCGTCGAGCGCCGGAAAAGTCTCGTACCGGATGCGCGACGGCGTCTTGCGCGATCTCGCCGCGCTCGGCGAAGCGGAGCGGCGATTCTTGTTTCGCACCGATTGGGGCTATGTGCACCAGGACCCTGCGATGGGATTGCGAATGGCGGTGTCGGCCGGCGCCAATGTCGGCGAGCGGCTGATGGCGGTCGGCTGGAACCATTATGGCAATATCAGGAGCACGGCGTCGTCCTGGCTGGAGCGCGTCGAGATCGACATCGATCGCATCGACGACGCGCCCAGAACTTATTCCGGCGGCATGCGGCAGCGGCTGCAGATCGCACGCAATCTCGTGACCCAGCCGCGGCTGGTGTTCATGGACGAGCCGACCGGCGGCCTCGACGTGTCGGTGCAGGCGCGGCTGCTCGATCTCCTGCGCAATCTCGTCAGCGAACTCGGCCTCGCGGCCATCGTCGTCACCCATGATCTGGCGGTAGCGCGGCTGTTGTCGCACCGGGTCATGGTGATGAAGGGCGGCCGCGTCATCGAAACCGGATTGACCGACCAGGTGCTCGACGATCCGCGCGAGCCCTATACGCAATTGCTCGTCTCCTCGATCCTGCCCGCGTGAGCTAAACCGATGACCGTGATGATCGAAATCGCCGACGCCGAAAAAACCTTCACCATGCATCTGCAGGGCGGGGTGGAGTTGCCGGTCGTGCGCGGCGTGTCGTTCCAGGTCAAGTCGGGCGAATGCGTGGTGCTATCGGGCCCCTCCGGCGCCGGTAAATCCTCGATCCTGAAAATGATTTTTGGCAATTACCGCTGCGACGGCGGCCGCATCGGCATCCGCCACGAAGGCAATGTCATCGATCTCGCGCGCGCTGAGCCGCGCGAGATCCTAAGCGTGCGGCGGCACAGCATCGGCTATGTCAGCCAGTTTCTGCGCGCGGTGCCCCGCGTCGCCACCATCGATGTCGTCGCCGAGCCTTTGATCGCCAACGGCATCGCGCGGCCCGACGCGCGCCAGCAGGCCGCAAGCCTGCTCAAAACGCTGAACATTCCCGAGCGGCTGTGGGCGCTGCCGCCATCGACCTTCTCCGGGGGCGAGCAGCAGCGCGTCAACATCGCCCGCGGTTTCATTTCCGATCTGCCGATTCTGTTGCTCGACGAGCCCACCGCTTCGCTCGATGCCGTCAACCGCGCCGTGGTGGTGGACCTGATCGGCAAGAAGAAACGCGCCGGCGTCGCCATGGTGGCAATCGTCCATGACGATGAAATCCGTCATCTGATCGCCGACCGGGTCGTCGACGTGACCTCGTTTGCTGCCGCTGCATGAAGGAAGATGCTTGAGATGAGTTCGACCGGGTCCGAAACCGTTATCGGCAATGCCAGGATCGTCCTGGCGGACCGCGTGATCGAGCGCGGCTGGATCGCCTTCGCGGATGGCTGCATCGCCGAATTCGGCGAGGGCGACGCCCCGGTCGGCAGCGATGATGCCGGCGGCGACCTGGTCATGCCCGGCCTGATCGAACTGCACACCGATCACCTCGAAGCACATTACGTACCGCGGCCAAAAGTGTTCTGGGACCCGATCGCTGCCGTCGTCTCCTATGACGGGCAATTGGCGACCTCGGGCATCACCACGGTCTTGGATTCGCTCAGGGTCTGGCGCGAGGACGGCGCCGAGGAAGTCGACGGCCGGGCAGGGGTGCTGGCGGCAGCGATCACCGCGGCGCGCGAGGAAAACCTGTTGCGATCAGATCATTTCCTGCATCTGCGCTGCGAAATCCCGATGCCGAGCGTGGTGGAAGAGGCCAAGGAGCTGATCGGGCGGCCGGACGTGCGGTTGATGTCGCTGATGGATCATACGCCGGGCCAGCGCCAGTTCCGCGACGAGGTCAAGCTGCGCCAGTACTATCGCGGCAAGGGTGCCGGCATGACCGATGCGGAACTGGACGTGCTGTTCGAACGGCGCTTCGCCTATCAGAAGGCCTATGCCGCGACCAATATGCGCGCGATCGTCGCGCTGGCGCAGCAATACGAAATCCCGCTCGCCAGCCACGATGACACGACAGAGGAGAACGTCACCGACGCGATCCGCGATCATGTCGCGGTGGCCGAATTCCCGACCACGATCGAGGCTGCGCGCGGCCTGCATCAGGCCGGCATCGGCATTTTGATGGGCGCGCCCAACGTCGTGCGCGGCGGCTCGCATTCCGGCAACATCGCCGCCGTCGATCTCGCACGCGAGGGGCTATTGGACATCCTGTCGTCCGATTACATTCCCTCCAGCCTGTTGATGGCGGCGCTGCAATTGCCGCGGCTGGTGTCCGATATCGATCTTGCCTCCGCCGTCTGCACCGTCAGCAAGGCGCCGGCCGAAGCGGTCGGCCTCAACGATCGCGGCGAGATTGCGGTCGGCAAGCGCGCCGATTTGATCCGCGTCCATGTCGCCCGCGATATTCCCGTGGTGCGCAGCGTCTGGCGCGAGGGACATCGCGTGGCGTGAGCGAAACCCCGGCCATATCGGATGTCCGCGCCGGGGCCATCGGGCCGGGCCGGCTCGTGCTGGTGGTCGGCCCGAGCGGCGCCGGCAAGGACACGCTGCTCGGCCTGGCGCGCGACGCCTGCGCCGGCGATGCCAGCATCGTTTTTCCACGCCGCGTGGTGACGCGGGAAGCCTCGACCTTCGAAGACAATGAGCAGGTCAGCGTTGAGGACTTCCGCCAAGGGCGCAACGACGGCGAGTTCTCGATGCACTGGGAAGCACATGGTCACGGCTATGCGCTGCGCCGTGCGATCGACGACGATATCCGCGCCGGCCGCACCGTGGTCGCTAACGTCTCGCGTACCGTGCTCGAGGCGATGCGGCGCGCCTATGCCGACGTCGTGGTGGTTTCGATCACCGCGCCGCGCGAAATTCTAAGGGAACGTTTGGCTGCGCGGGCGCGCGGCAGCGACGGTCAGCTTTCGGACCGGCTCGGCCGCGCCGTCGACGAGGTTGTGCCGGATGTCATCATCACCAACGTCGGCAGCGCCGCGCAGCATGCGCAGGAGCTGCTGCGCGCCATCAGAGGTGGCTAGGTCTAAGGAGGAAACGCATGTCGGTCATTGCAACGATCGAAGCGCTGGAAGCGATCTACGGCCAGACCGGCGAGGCCTCTACCGTCAAGGTCGCCGACCGCATCACGCCGTCCTATCGCGTGCTGATCGAGAAGTCGCCATTCGCGGCGCTGGCGACCTCGGGCCCGGAGGGACTGGATTGCTCGCCGCGCGGCGACCTCCCCGGTTTCGTCAGGATTCATGACGAGACGACATTGATGATGCCGGACCGCCGCGGCAACAATCGCGTCGATTCCTTGCGCAACATCGTGCGCGATCCCCGCGTCGCGCTGCTGTTCCTGATTCCGGGTTCCGGCTCGACGCTGCGCGTCAACGGCCATGCGCGGGTCTCGGTGGATCCGGACCTGCTGGCGTCGTTCAAGATGGACGGCAAGGCGCCGCGCACGGTGATCGTCATGACCGTGCACGAAATCTATTTCCAGTGCGCTCGCGCCATCGTGCGCTCCGACCTGTGGAATCCGGACAAGCGGGTCGATCCCAGGACCTTGCCGACGCCTGGAAAAATCCTCGCCGAGATGAGCCAGAACCGCGTCGGCGGCGAAGCCTACGACCGCGAATGGCCGGAACGCGCCCGGCAGTCGCTGTGGTAGATCGTCATGCCTGGGACAAGCCCGGCCATGACGAAAAGAAGTCAATGCGCGCCGGCGCCGCTGGCCCTCACCTTGCGGGTGAAGACCACGGCAATCGCCGAGAGCACCAGCACCACGCCGATCACCGCAAAGGTATCGCTGAAACCCATCACCAGCGCCTGGTGTTTTACGGCGTTGCCGAGCGCGATGATGGCCTGCTGATGGGCCGCGGCCGGATCGGGCACGCCGTGATTCATGAAATAGTCCGTCGACTGCGCGATGCGGTTGCGCACTTCATCGCGGCCGAGGGTGACCTGCTGGCCGATGATGTTGG
Source organism: Bradyrhizobium sp. (assembly GCF_035484855.1). Lineage (GTDB taxonomy): Bacteria > Pseudomonadota > Alphaproteobacteria > Rhizobiales > Xanthobacteraceae > Bradyrhizobium. The sequence continues at coordinate 22,779 of NZ_DATHOP010000036.1, read as the reverse complement.
AATGAAACTGCTCGCGCTTGGTGACGACCGTGGCCAGCACCGCGGTGCCGATGGCGCCGCCGAGGTTGCGCAGCATGTTGCTGATGCCGGAGGCCGCCGCGGCGTCCTGCGGGGCGATCAATCCCGTCGTTACCGAGGTCAATGGCGTCAGCACCATGGCCTGGCCGATGGCCCGCACGATGTTCGGAATCCACAGCTGGTCGCCGGCATAATCGGGCGACATCGCGGTGTTCATGAAGCAGCTATAGGCAAAAATCAAAAGTCCGGTGATGGCGATGTAACGCGTGTCGAACCGCTGCATCAGCTTCGGCACCAGCGGAATCAGGATCAGCTGCGGCAGGCCGGTCCACGCCAGCACTTCGCCGATCTGCTCGGAATTGTAGCCCTGCGCCTGGCCGAGATAGGCCGGCAGGATATAAACCGATCCAAACAGCGCGAAGCCCAACAGCGTCACCGCGATGGTGCCGAAGCCGAAATTGCGCTGCTTCAGCAGCCGCAGCCGGATCAGCGGCTTTTCAACCGTCAGCTCGATCCAGATGAACAGCGCCAGGCTCACCACGGCAATCAGCGCGAGGCGCTGGATGAAGGGCGATGAAAACCAGTCGTCCTTGTTGCCTTCCTCGAGCACGGTCTGCAACGCGGCCAACCCCACCACCATGGTGAAGATGCCGACCCAGTCGCCTTCCTTCAGGAGTTTCAGCTGTGCCGGCTGCCGCTCCAGCGTCAGCGAGAGCGCGGTCACCATAACGATTGTCGGCAGCACGTTGACGAAGAAAATCGTCTGCCAACCATAATTCTCGGTGAGATAACCGCCGATGGTCGGGCCGATCGCGGGTGCAAAGGTGACCGACAGCGCGAACACCGCGAGCCCGATCGGCTGCTGCGGTTTCGGCAGTTTGGTCAGCACCAGCGTGAACGCCATCGGGATCAATACGCCGCCGGCAAATCCCTGCAATCCGCGCATCGCGATCATCGAGGGCAAATCATGGGTGAAGGCGCAGGCGACCGAGAAGATCGCGAACAGCGTCGCGCTTGCCAGCATATAACGGCGGAACGAGAACACGCGCGAGAGAAAATCGGTCAGCGGGATCACCACGATCTCGCCGATCAGGTACGAGGTCGAGATCCAGGAGCCGTTGTCGACCCCGGTGCCGATGCCGCCTTCGATGTTGAGCAGCGAGGCGTTGGTAATCTGGATGTTCAGGATCGCCATGAACGAGCCGATCATCGCGGCGAGCACGGCGATCCAGACGGTCATGCTGGCGCGGTTCGGGTCGACGCTGGTTCCAGCGTGGGCGGCCGGAAGCGCAAGGGCGGACGTGGACATGACGCTATCCTCCGAAAACCTTGCGCGACGAGCCGATCGAAGTCCTGGCGGCGGCGACCGCGCGGCGCTCGAGCGCCTGCGACTTGGTTTCGATGGTCGGGATCACCGACATGCCGGGCCGCAGTTCGACACGAGCGTCATTGTCGCGGTTCAGCGCGATCTTGACGGGAATGCGCTGCACCACCTTGGTGAAATTGCCGGTGGCGTTATCCGGCGGCAGCAGCGCGAATTCCTGGCCGCTGGCGGGTGCGAGGCTGTCGACGTGGCCATGCACGATCTGGCCCGGGAACATGTCCACCGCGATATCGACCGCCTGGCCCTCGCGCACGTCGGTGAGCTGCGTTTCCTTGAAATTCGCCACCACATAGGCGCCGGCGACCGGCACCACCGACATCAATTGCGTGCCGGCCTGCACATACTGGCCGGTGCGCAGCGTGCGATTGCCGACGACGCCGTCGATCGGGGCCATGATGGAGGTGTATTCGAGATTGAGTTCGGCCTGGCGCTGCGCCGCTTCGGCGCGGGAAAGCGCGGCGTTGGCCTGGACGATCTCGGCCTTGAGCAATTCGACCTGTTTCAACGCGGAGGCCAGATTGGCGCTATCGCGCGCGATCGCGGCCCGCGCGCCGGCGATGCGCGACTGCGCCTGCTGCGCGTTCTGCACGCTGCCGTAGCCGGTGGCGGCGAGGTCGGTGTAGCGCTTGTTCTCCTGGGCGGCGAAACCAGCGGTGGCCTGATCGACGTCGACGGTTGCCCTGGCGGCATCGATCACCGCCTGTTGAACGCCGAGCTGGGCCTGCTTGCTGGCGATCGCAGCGAGCGCGGCGGCGACATCGGCCTTGGCCTGGTCGAGCGCGACGGCGTAGTCGCGCGGATCAATCCGCGCCAGCACCTGGCCGGCTTGGACCGGCTCATTGTCGCGGACCAGAACCGCGCTGAGGTAGCCTGAAACCTTCGGGGCGATCGTGGTGTTGTCGGCCTGCACATAGGCGTCATCGGTCGACACCAGATAGCGACCGACCGTCCAGTAGCCGAAGCCAGCCCAAGCTGCGCCCGCCAGCGCGACCACCGCCGCACTTGCCATTAACACCTTGCGAAAATTGAATTTTTTGGTGACTGCGGGCACTGCCTCTGCTGCGACGACATTATTATGAGCGTCCGGCAGCAGTTCCTTGACGGCGGTGGCTGGAACCGGGCGGTCGATCTCGAAGCTGGTGGAATGCTGGGTCATGACGGTCGCTCCCGAGGGCGTCAATTAGGAAACTTGATATTTTCCAAAATAGCGCCTAGCTTGGGACTGTCAATGGAATGACAGGCATCATGTAAAAGCATGGCTGAGATCGAGACCACCGAGGATACCGACCAGGCCCGCCGCTGCCGCGGCCGGCCGCAAGTCCGTCCCGACGAGGAAACCCGGCAGATCATCTACGAGGCCGCGCGCCACGCGTTCGCCGCCAATGGCTATGCCGCGACCGGCATGGAGGCGGTGGCGCGGCGCGCGGGGGTCTCGACCAAGACGCTGTATCGCTTGATCCCCAACAAGGCCGCGCTGTTTGACGGCATGGTGACCGACCGGCTCGACCGCGCGCTCGCCTCGATCGATTTCGAGGCCATCGATCACGCCGAAATCGAACAGGCGCTTCATGCGGTGCTGACGGCCTGCGCGGAACTGACGCTGGACGAAGAGGTAGTCGAGCTGCAGCGCATGGTGTTGCAGGAGGCCGGCAATACTTCCGACATTGCCGGCATGTTCTACAAAAATGGTATCCAGCGCATCGCCGCCGCGCTCGCGGACTGGCTGCGGGCGCAACAGAAGCGCGGATCGATCGAACTCGACGACGCCGAGGAGGCGGCCGGCATGCTGCTCGGCATGATCGCTTCCGCGCCGCGGCGCGCCGCCCTGTTCGGTCGCGTGCCGCTGCCGTCGCGTGCAGAGATCGGGGCGCGGGTACGGGCTTGCGCGAAGCTGTTCCTGCGCGGCTGCGAAGTCAGGCAAGGCAGCGGGCGATAATGTCGCCTGTTTTAGCTGCCTCAGCTTCGCATGCCAGGCGCGATCTCTGGGGCGAAGGATTTCAGGGATTGTTGCGGATGAAGCGATCGATCAACTCGGCAATCTCGGACGGACAGTCCTCCTGCAGGAAGTGGCCACCCTGCAGCGTCACATGGGGCTGGCCGCGGGCGCCGGGCACGCGCTCCCGGAAAATCTTCTCGCCGCCTTTGGTGACGGGGTCGCCGTCGCTGAAGGCGGTCAGGAAAGGCTTGTTGAAGGTCTCCAGCACTTTCCAGGCCGCCATGTTCTCCTCGACGGAGGCATGCTGCGGAGTGATCGGGACCAACGTCGGAAAGCGGCGGGCACCGGCCTTGTAGCTTTCGTCGGGGAACGGCGCATCGTAGGCGGCCTTTTCGGCTGTGCTTAACGCCCGCTTCGTGCCGGTGTCGAGGATTCCGCCGACCGGGAAAATCGGCACGCCCTGGCTGAACGCCAGCCATTGGTCGAAACCCGGCGTGGATCCGGTTCCGGTCGGCAGGCCGGTATTGGCGACGATCACCCGCTTGAACCGGTCGGCGAAGGCCGCCACCAGCCGCAGGCCGATCAGGCCGCCCCAATCCTGGCAAAACAACGTGATCCCGCTGATGTGCTGAGCCGTCAGCCAGTCGCTCATCCATGTGACGTGCCGCTCATAGCTGTAGTCGGCTTGCGCCGCCGGCTTGTCGGACCGGCCGAAGCCGACCAGATCGGGCGCGATCACGCGATATCCGTTCGCGAGCAGTGCCGGGATGATATGGCGATAGAGATACGACCAGGACGGCTCGCCATGCATCAAGAGCACCGGCTGCGCCCTGGTCGGGCCGGCATCGACCGCATGAATCCGAAGCGGCGTGCCGTCGGCATCGACGATATCGGTGTAATTCGGCGGGTAGGGGAAATCGGCAAGGCCGGCAAAGCGATCATCCGGCGTTCGCAGCACGTCCATGGGACCTGATCTCCGGCGATTCCGATAATATGGCACCATTAGTGCCATTTAATCGGAAATGTCAAGTTGCATGAACCGGACCGCACAGCTTACTGTGACGGTGGATTGGCAAGCACTGTCCGGAAGCCGACGTGCTGGGCGCCGATCGTGCCGTCGCCGGGCTGGCGCGCGGCAGGGCGGTAGCGCATGCAGAAATTCGGCGCGCACAGGAATGACCCGCCCTTGATCGTGTAGCTCGGCTGATCCGCCGATGCGGAGCCGGACTGATGATCGGGGGTCCAGCGACTGCGCGTCCACTGCCAGACATTGCCGACGATGTCGTAGAGGCCGTAGCCGTTGGCGGGGAAACAGCCGACCGGCGAGGTGCGCTTGTAGCCCTTGCTGCCGAAATTCAGGATCGGGAAAATGCCGCGCCAATGATTCGATTTCGGCGCGTCGTCCGAATCGTGCTCGGCGCTCGCCTCGTCGATATCGCCGTCGCGACCGCCGCGCGCGGCGTATTCCCATTGCTCTTCCGTGGGCAGCATCCTTCCGGCCCAGCGCGCATAGGCTTCGGCGTCCTCAAAGGCGACCTGGACCACCGGATGGTTCTGCCGGCCATCGAGGTCGCTGCCGGGTCCCTCGGGGTGGCGCCAGTTGGCGCCGGGAACGAACTTCCACCATTGGCTGATGTCCTCGAGGTTGCGGATCTCGGCCGGCTGCACGAACACCCATGCGCCCGCCACGTTGGCAGGACGCCCGGACGCCGGTGGTTGCGCATCGGCAGCGCCTGCGGGCACGCGCTCGGAAACGGTGACGTAGCCGGTTTCGGCAACAAAGCGGGCAAATTGCGCGTTGGTCACGTCGTGGGAATCGATCCAGAAGCTGTCGACCGCGACCTCGCGCTGTGGTGCTTCCTCAGCCCGGTAATCCTCCGATCCCATTCGAAAGCGGCCGCCCGGAATCAGGACCATTCCGGCGCCCGGTGCCTGCGGCCGATCGTCGACGGCGAGACAGGTTTGCGGCGGTGCCCGGCCGTTGAGATGCGGCGCGGCGAGGGTGCCGGCGAGCACCGCGACGCCGCCGCCGGCGACGACCGCAATGGCCACGCCGAAAATGAGTCCGCGAAAACGTTTCAACGACATCATTCAATTCGCCCAGTAGATGTACTCGTCGTCGTTCACGGCCGGCGTTCCCGCCGGGTGGTCGATCCGGACGGGGGCTTCGAGCAAGGTCGGCCAGAGTGGCTTCACCTGTTCGGCGTCAACCGAGGCCAGCGCCGTCTTCAATTCCTCGACCTTGCCGGGCATCGCTTCGGCGAGATTTTTCTGTTCGGTCGGATCGCTCGTCAGGTTGAAGAGCCAGACCTTCTTCGGCCGTTCCGTGGTCTGCAGTTTCCAGCCTCCGGCGAGCAGCACCTTGTAATCGCCGTCGCGCCAGTACAGCGTCTTGTGCGGGGAGTCCTGCAGCTTCGTCGTCACGAACGGCAGCAGGTTGACGCTGTCCATGGAACGGTCTTTCGGAATCTCCGCCGCCGCCGCCGCCGCCGCCGTGGCAAAAATATCGACATGCCCGACCGGCTTGTCGAATCTTGTGCCCTTGGCCAAATGCGTGGGCCATTTGATGAAGAAGGGGACATGGATTCCGCCTTCGAAGAAGGTCGCTTTCCATCCCCGGAACGGCTTGTTGATATCGGGCAGTCCGATGTAATTCGCGCCGCCATTGTCGCTGGTGAAGATGACCAGCGTGTTGTCCTCGAGTCCCTGTGCCTTCAGCGTGTCGAGCACCAGGCCGACATTGCGATCGAGCGAGCGGATCATGGCTCCGTAAACGCGCAGGCGATGATCCCCGATGGCGCCGAGCGCGTCGTAGTCGGACTTCAAGGCCTGCAATGGGGTATGGGGCGCATTGAACGCCAGGTACATGAAGAACTGCCGGTTGGCATTTAGCTCGATCGCACGCGCCGCCTGCTTGCCGAGGTAGTCGGTCATGTAACCATCGGGCTCGAATTGCTTGCTGCCGTTATAGCGGACGCCGTAGCGCAGATTGGCCCACAGGAATTTGTCGATCGGATCGAAGTCCTGCTTCGAGTTCTCGACATTGCGGTCGCCCTCGGGAAGGAACATCGAGGCGCCGTCGTAGAACGCCAGCGCCTCGTCAAATCCGCGGGACTCGGGGCTCGTCGTGGCAGTCCCGCCAAGATGCCATTTGCCCAGCATGATGGTGTGGTAGCCCTTGGTCCTCATGACCTGGCCGAGCATCACCTCCGAGGTCGGCACCGTCAGGTCGTTGATCGAGTTCGGGATGTCCTTCTCGCGTTCACTGTAATAGTAGCTGGGCAGCGAGCCGGCGAGTTTGTAGGTACTGATCAGTTTGGAGAACGCCTTCGGCGCGGGCGTGAACTCGAAGCCGAAGCGGGTGGCGTAGCGGCCGGTCATGATGGCGGCGCGCGACGGCGCGCAGGTGGCGTCGCCGGCATAGGCCTGGGTGAAGGCGGCACCGTCCTTGCCGATCGAATCGATGCGCGGCGTCGGCACAAGTCCGCCGGCAACGCCGCCGCCGTTGAAGGTGATATCGTTCCAACCGAGATCGTCGGCGAGGATCACCACCACATTCGGCGGACGAACGCCTTGCGGCGGCGCGGCCGGCCCGTTTTGCCAGCTGACCTCACGGTTTGGGCCGACGGGATCCTGGATCGACGCGATGATTCCCGGCAGGTAGTACCAGTAGCGTTCGAAGACGGCCCAGCCGGCCGCGCCGAGAATCACGACAACGACAAGCGCAATGCGCGCCAGCGACATTCTCGGCATCAAATCTTCCTCCGCTCAAGCCACCTCGCACCGATCGTAACATCGGTTTGATTGGCGCACGGCATTTCCCCTGGGGAATTATTGACATTATTAGTGCCATAATATTTGCTGACCGTCAAGATAAGCGGCGTCGCGGAGCCGCCGGGGTGGAGACGACGGATGAAGCCTTGGCGGAAAGTTCTGACGTCGCTTGCCGTCATCGTCGTGGTGGCCGGCGCCGCCGCCTACCACTGGCGCGGCGAGATCGTGCTGCTCGGGATGCAGCGCACCATTGCGCGAACTCTCGCTGCCGATCCGATCGCGGACTTGCCGGATGGTCTGCATGTCGGTCTGTGCGGCTCGGGCTCGCCGTTTCCGGATCCGACGCGATCGGGGCCGTGCGTGGCGGTGGTCGCGGGAAAACGGCTGTTCGTGATCGATGCCGGCGACGGTAGCGCGCGCAAGCTGCAGCTGATGGGTTTGTCGCCCGGCCGGATCGAAGCGGTGTTCCTGACCCATTTTCATTCCGATCATATCGACGGCCTCGGCGGGCTGATGTTGCAGCGCTGGGGAACGGCGGCGAACACGACACCGTTGCCGGTCTACGGGCCGACCGGGGTCGAAACCGTCGTGGCCGGCTTCAATGCGGCCTATGGTCTGGACGAAGGGTACCGGGTCGCGCACCACGGACCGATCGTGATGCCGCCCGGCGGATTCGGCGGTGTTGCAAAGGCCTTCGCGAGTCCAGCGGCGGATGGGCCGGATGTCGTGTTGATCGATGATGGCGGGCTGAAGGTGTGGGCGTTCCCGGTCGATCACCGGCCTGTCGAGCCCGCCGTCGGCTATGCCTTCACCTACCGGAATCGCAAGCTCGTGGTCAGCGGCGATACGGTCGCCTCGCCGCGCGTCGAGCGTGAGGCCAAAGGCGCCGACGTTCTCGTGCACGAAGCTCTCTCGCCCCGGCTGGTCGGCATGCTGCAGCAGGGCGCGCATGATGCGGGCCGCAGCAATCTCGAGGCCGTGTTCAGGGACATCCTGACCTATCACACCACTCCCGAGCAGGCCGCTGAAATCGCCGAGCGAGCCGGCGTCGGCTATCTCCTGCTCGATCATATCGTGCCGACGCTTCCCTATGAGGCGCTGGAAGGGCCGTTCCTCGGACGGGCGCGCGCAATCTATTCGGGTCCGCTCAAGGTCGGCCACGACGGCGACTTCATCTCGATGCCGGCGGGTTCCAAAGCTGACATCGTGACTAACCTGCTGCGTTGAGTGTTGCCCTGTGCCGCCACGGCAAGCTTCTTATTGACATTAATAGTGTCATATTATTAGAGTGGGGACCATCACGTGAGGACGGCATGAACGATCTCGGCAAGGCCGCGCAATTTCGGCTGACCGCGGCCAAGACGGCAGCCGAAGCCGACGGCCGCAAGCATCGCTCGCAGAAGAGCCAGGTGCTGATCGTCAATGCGATGCTCGAACTGGTAGCCCAGGGCAATCTCGAGCCCAGCGCCGATCAGATCGCGGAGATCGCCAAGGTCGGCCGGCGCTCGGTGTTCCGCCATTTCAGCGACATGGACACGCTCTATCGCGAGATGAATAAGTCCATCGCGGCGACCATGGGATCGCTCGTGCAGCAGCCGTTCCAGGCGACCGACTGGCGCGGCCAGGTGCTCGAACTGGTCGATCGCCGCGCGATGGGCTTTGAGAAGATGAAACCGTTCCTGCTCGCCGGGCAGGTGCATCGCCACCGCTCCGAGTTTTTGAAGAAGGCTCATGCCCAGTTTGTCGGGATCCTGAGAGATATCCTGACGGAGATTCTGCCGAAGGCGGTCGCGCGCGAGACGGTGCTGGTCGAGGCGCTCGACATGCTACTCGGTTTCGAGAGCTGGCAGCGCTTGCGCGAAGACCAGGGTCTCAGCATCGCGAAATCCAAACGTGTCCTGAAACAGGCGATCGAATCGCTGCTGGAGAGCCAGGCGAAAGAGCGTGCGTGAGGCGTCGGTCGCGTTGCGACGACGCGTTGTTCGACTGAATTCCGCACCGCGATGAGCGGTAGAATATTTCGTAAGACAAAAATCGGGGGAGAAATGACAATGACCAAGTGGATTTTGGCGGCCGCGCTGGTTTTGGCCGTGAGCGGGGCATCGGCGACCGAGCCGAAGAAGCGAGTGAAGCCGGCCCCCAAGGCCGTGGCTTCGGGCCAGATGTTCTGCGGACCGCAGGGCTGCCGGCCGGTGAAGCCGGGCTGCCACATCGAGCAGAAGGTCTATATGGGCATGTCGAGTACGATGAACATGGAAGTTTGCAACTGAGACGGAGCACTTTCCGTATCATGACGATCGAAGCTTGACTGCCGGCCGCCGCGATGCGGCTGCCGGCGCCGAGCCGCGCTAAAATTCAGGTATGCCTGGAGATAAACTCCTCCGGCCGCGTGGCGAGCCAGACTGGCGTCTCCTGCATCGGATAGTGGCCGGAATTGCCGATCTGCTCGATCTGCGCATGCGGATAAAGCGCGGGATAGACGGCCCGTACCATATCGGCGCTGATGCCGTTGTCGTACCAGCCATGAATCACCATGATCTCGATCGGGCCGTCGCCTATCGTCGTATACCGCGCCATTTTTCCCCTCAACAAAATCCATGGGTGATCGATCTATTTCCTGTCGGCCGCCGCGAAGACATCCCGGCAGGCCGCGACGCCGTTGATCGCGGCCGCAACCCCGACATAGGGCACGAGCTGCATCATGATCTCGACCAGTTCCTCTCGGGTGACGCCGCAGCGCAGCGCCCCGCCGATATGGGTCCGCAGCTGCGGCGCGGCCGTTCCGAGCGTCGCCAGCGCCGCGACGGTGACGATCTGGCGGGTCCGCGAGTCGAGCGTCGGGCTCTGGTAGATTTCGCCGTAGATGGTCTCGAGCACGTAAGCGGCGAGTTGTGGCGCGATGTCGCCGAGGGAACGGTCGACCTGGTCCGGCGTTTGCCCCAGGATTTCGCCGAGCTTTTGCGCGCCGCGGGCACGGCACTCCGGGTCTGACGACATGATGGGTTTCCTTCTGTCGGCGGCCGCATTAACGTATGCCTGCTTTCGGTCTGGCCGAACGCGAGGAATCGTCCCAGCTGTACGGCTGACATCCCCTAGCGTCAACAAAGCCAAGTGCGGAATAAACCGCATGGATCGTGTTCGGAGGAAAATCTTGTTCAGCCGTTGTCTCAAGATGTCAGCGCTTTGCGCGGGCGTGGCGATGTTGTCGGTCGCGGGCTCCGCCTTTGCGATGGCGCAAAGCTGGCCCGCGCAGCCGATCAAGATCGTGATCGGGTTCGGTCCCGGCTCGGCGGCGGATATCCTGGCGCGCCTGGTCGGCAAGCGGATGGAGAGTAGCCTCGGTCAACCGATCGTGGTCGAGAACCGCCCGGGCAACAGCAGCATGATTGCCGCCGAAACCGTGACGCGGGCGCCGGCCGACGGCTACATGCTGTTCATGGCGACGATCGCCAACACGCTCAATCCGGCGGAGACCAAATCCGGGTTCGATCTCGGCAAGGAAATGGCGCCGATCACGCTGCTCGGCGTGGTGCCGAACGTGCTGGTGGCCCATCCGTCGGTTCCGGCCAATAATTTGCAGGAACTGATCGCGCTGGCGAAGAGCAAGCCGGAAGGTCTGACCTTCGGCTCGTCGGGCTACGCGACCGCGAGCTACATGGCGGCCGAATTGTTCAACGCCAAGGCCGGCACCCACATCCCGATGGTGCCCTATCAGGGCGGCAGCAACCAGGCGGTCTCCGACCTGCTCGCCGGCCGCATCACGCTGATGTTCAATGTGGCGGCGACCCTGGCACCGCAGGTCGAGGCCGGCCGGCTGAAGGCGTTCGCGGTGGCGCAAGCCAAGCGCGCCTCGATCATGCCGGATGTGCCGACGCTGGCGGAGGCCGGGATGGCCGGCTATGACGCCGGAATCTGGATCGGGCTGCTGGCGCCGAAGGCAACGCCACAGGCGATCGTCGAGAAATTGTCGACTGCGGCCAACGCCGCGCTCAACGACGCGGAAGTTCGCGCCGCGCTGAAGGTGCAGGGCACCGATCCCGTCGGCGGCACGCCAAGGGAGTTTGCCGACTTCATCCGCGCCGACATCGAGAAGTGGACCGCGATGCTCGCCTCCTCCAGCCCCGCCAAGTGACGGCCCCGACTTCCCGTTCTGCTGCGCCGCAATGTAAATACAGGGGCAGGACTACTGCCCGTTTTCCACACGGCAAGTTGAAGCGCGGCTGCCCCGACTCTGCTACAGTCCCCGGCATAAATTGGCTTCACACCGCAGGAGTGGAGTTCATGAAAAAGCTCGTGGAGATTCGCAGCCAGGAGTTCATGTGCCGAGAGCGCGCCATGCTGGATTCCGAGCGCAAGATTTTCTGGCTGGCACAGGCCGAAGAGTGGGAACAGCGCGCGCTGGACGAAATCGCGTTTCACTTCCGCGAATGCAACCTCGATAGCGCCGATTCACAAGCCGTCGCCCATTAGCGCGCAAACCGGGAAAATTGAAGCTGCGACCTTGTCGCGTCAGCGCGCGACGTGGGTTGCGCGCGCTGCCATCGCCGATTTGGCCTAATGCCGCTGCTGCGGCCTGGTGACGGTCTGCCGGACTTCGGCGCCGCAGTCCGAGCATTCATAGATGAAGTCGATCCTGGCCATGCTCCAATGCGGTTCGACCTCCCTGACATACATGGGAAGCAGTCCCACGCAGCCGGGGCACACGATCGGCGCGGTCTCGACCTCGTGATGCTGGATATAGGCTGGCATATCGGCTCTCCTTCACAGCGAAGACACGGTGAACCTCAACCCCAAGGTAACTTACCGCGGCCAGCCGATTCCCCCGATCAACTCTTTCGAACGTACAAGGAACGAACCACTATTGTTGCTGCGTGTTGTATTCCTGTAACATTCATCCTTGCACCTGCAGGACCTGCGGATTCATGCTAGCAACTCTCGCAAAATGCGGCCGGAATCGATGAAAAAGCCAGGATCTACCGCAAGCATCATCGCCGCGCTCCTGGTCGGCGGCGCGCTGGCGGCGTTTGCGATCGCGTGGCGTTCGGCGATTGCCCCGATCGATCCGCCGGCGCCGAAATCCTTCGACGCCGCGCTGGTCAGGCATGGCCGCGAACTCGCGGCGATCGGCAATTGCAGCACCTGCCACACCTTGCGCGGGGCTAAGGATTTTGCCGGCGGGCTGCCGGTGCCGACGCCGTTCGGCACCATCTACTCCTCCAACATCACGCCTGATGCCGAAACCGGAATCGGCCGCTGGAGCGAAGATGCCTTCCGCCGCGCCATGCGCGACGGCGTCGCCCGCGACGGGCAACACCTCTATCCGACCTTTCCCTACGATCATTTCACCAATGTCAGCGACGACGACGACCGCGCGCTCTATGCCTTCCTGATGACGCGCGAGCCGGTGCGGGCGGCCGCGCGCGCGAACCAGCTGCCGTTCCCGCTCGATCAGCGCGTCGTGATCGCAGGCTGGAAATTGCTGTTCCTGCGCCATGGCACCTATCAGCCGGATGCGACCAGGAGCGCGGAATGGAATCGCGGCGCTTATCTGGTCGAGGGGCTCGCCCATTGCGGCGCCTGTCATACCCCGCGCAACGCACTCGGTGCGGAACGGCCGAGCGCCGCGTTTTCCGGCGGCGACGTCGACAACTGGCACGCCTATGCGATCAACGCGCAGTCGCCGGCGCCGGTGCCGTGGACGTCGGATGCGCTGTTTTCCTATTTGCGCAACGGCTGGGATCCCGATCACGGCGTCGCGCGCGGGCCGATGGCGGAGGTGGTGAGCAACCTGTCGCAGGCAAACGACGGCGATATCCGCGCCATCGTCACCTACATGGCCAGCGTGTTCGGCGCCCCGACGCCGGAGCGCCAACACCGCGGCGAGCAGGTGCTGGCGCAGGTGAAGTCATCAGCGGCGCCGGCACCGCAGGCTGATGCGGCGGGAGCCGCGATCTACCAGGCCGCCTGCGCGACCTGCCATGAGACCGGCCGTCCGTTGCCCTTTGGCGGCGTCAATCTGGCGCTCTCGACCGCGCTCACCAGCCCCGATCCGCGTAACGCCGCCAACATCGTGCTGTCGGGGGTTCGCCCGGTCGAGGGCGAGCGCAGCCCGATCATGCCGGGTTTTGCCGCCAGCATGAGCGACGCCCAGGTGGCAGAACTCCTGAATTATCTGCGCGCCCGTTTCGGCAACCAACCGGCCTGGGCCGGCGTTGAAAAGACGGTCGAAGCCGCGCGGCGCACGCAGACGGTATTTTTGCGGACAGCGCCTCCGCCGTACAATGTTCCGTCCGACGCAAGCCAGAAAGACAAGCCATGATGACACTGAAGGTCAACGGAAAAGATCATCAGGTCGATGCCGAGCCGGATACGCCGCTGCTCTACGTGCTGCGCGACGAACTCGAACTCAACGCCGCCAAATTCGGTTGCGGGCTTGGCCAATGCGGCTCGTGCACCGTGATCGTCGACGGCAAGGCGGTGCTTTCCTGCGTGACGCCGCTGCTGCTGCTCGAGGGCAAGCAGGTGACGACGCTCGAGGGACTCGGCTCGATCGAGGCGCCCGGGCCGATCCAGCGCGCCTTCATGGAAGAGCAGGCGGCGCAATGCGGCTATTGCATCGCCGGCATGATGATGCGGGCGCAGGCGCTGCTGCAGCGAAATCCAAAGCCCACCGACGACGAGATCCGCACCGAGCTCGAGCCGCATCTGTGCCGCTGCGGCACCCATATGCGGATTTTGCGCGCGGTGCACCGCGCCGCCCGTCTGATGCAGACCGCCGACGCCTCGCCGATGCAGAGGAGCACCCAATGAACGGCCCCGTGCTCGACCGCCGCCGCGTGCTCGCCGGAAGCGGCGCGCTGATCGTCAGTTTTTCGCTCGGCGATGCCTTCGCGCAGGATCAAGGCGCGCCCGCCGCCGCGCCAAAACCGCCTGCCAGCCTCGCCACCGCGCCCTATCTCGATTCCTGGATCCGTATCGATGCCGACGGCAGCATCACGGCGTTTACCGGCAAGTGCGAACTCGGCCAGGGTTTCAAGACCGCATTCCAGCAGATCGCCGCCGAGGAACTCGACATGCCCTTCGACTCCCTGAAGGTGATCACCGCCGACACCAGCCGCACCGCCAATGAGGGCTATACCTCCGGCAGCCATTCGATGCAGGACAGCGGCACCGCGATCCAGCATGCGGCGGCCCAAGTGCGCGCGCTCCTGATCGCGGAAGCCGCGCGGCGGCTCGACCTGCCGGCGGAAAATCTGCGCACCGAGAACGCCGCCGTGATCGCGCCGGACGGGCGGCGGCTCGGTTATGGCGAACTGGTCGCGCAGGACATGCTGCATGTGCAGGCGCAAGCTACCTCAACCCTGAAGGATCCCGCGACCTTCAAGATCATGGGCCAGCCGATACCGCGCGTTGACATCCCGGCGAAAGTCACGGGAGGCGCGGCCTATGTCCAGGACATGCGGCTGCCCAACATGGTGCATGCGCGCGTCGTCCGCCCGCCGAGCTATGGCGCGCAATTGACGGAATGCGACACGGCCGTGGTGGAAAACCTGCCCGGCGTGGTCAAGGTTATCCGCGACGGCAATTTCCTCGCCGTCGTCGCCAAAAAGGAATTTCAGGCGATCAAGGCGATGGCCGCGCTGTCAGCCGCGGCAAAATGGAAGGAGACGCCGAGCCTGCCGAAGCAGGACGATCTGCTTCACGTGTTGACCGGCCTGCCGTCGCAGGACAAGACGATCTTCCAGGCGAGCAATCCGGCGGTCACGGGGCAAAAGACCATCGAAGCCACCTATACACGGCCCTATCAGTCGCATGGCTCGATCGGCCCGTCCTGCGCGGTCGCCCAATTCACCGATGGCAAGATGACGGTGTGGACCCATACGCAAGGCGTCTATCCCGACCGCGCGGCGATTGCCGAGATGCTGCGCGTGCCACAGGCCGACGTCCGCTGCATCCAGGTCGAGGGCTCCGGCTGCTATGGCCATAACGGCGCGGACGATGCCGCGGCCGACGCCGCGCTGATCGCGCGTGAGCTGCCCGGCGTGCCCGTGCGCGTGCAGTGGATGCGCGAGCAGGAGCATGGCTGGGAGCCGTATGGCCCGGCGATGGTGACGAAGCTGAAGGCTTCGCTCGACGGCAGCGGCGCGATCGCCGACTGGCATTTCGAGGTTTTCAGCAACACCCATTCGATGCGGCCGGGCGGCGCCGGATCGATGCTGGCGGCCCAGCACATGGCCAATCCGTTCGCGGTGCCGGCGCCAAAACCCATTCCGCTGCCGGAAGGCGGCGGCGACCGCAACGCGATCCCGATCTACAAATTCCCCAATGCGCAGGTCGTGCATCACTTCATCCCGGCCATGCCGGTGCGGATCTCGGCGATGCGCGCGCTCGGCGCCTATCACAACGTGTTCTCGATCGAGAGTTTCGTCGATGAACTGGCGCTCGCGGCCGGCGCCGATCCGGTCGAGTTCAGGCTGAAGCACCTCGACGATCAGCGCGGCCGCGACGTCATCGAAAAGGCAGCCCAGGGTTTTGGCTGGCAGAAGGGGCAAAAGCCGCCGCCCGATCGCGGCTATGGCTTTGCCTTCGCGCGCTACAAGAATCTCGCCGCCTATTGCGCCATCGCCAGCGAAGTCGAAGTCAACCGCGAGACCGGCCGTCCCCGGCTGGTGCGCGCGGTCGCCGCCGTCGATGCCGGCCAGGTGGTCAATCCGGACGGGCTGACCAACCAGATCGAAGGCGCGATCGTGCAGTCGATGAGCTGGACGCTGTATGAAGCGGTCACCTTCGACGACACCAGGATCACCAGCATCGACTGGCAGACCTATCCGATCCTGCGTTTCAACGCGGTGCCCGACAGCATCATCGTGCACATCATCGACCGGCCCGGACAACCCTTCCTCGGCAGCGGCGAAACCGGGCAGGGCCCGGCCGCGGCATCGATTGCCAACGCCATAGCCAATGCCACCGGAAAACGCCTGCGCGACCTGCCGCTGACGCGCAAGAAGATCAAGGACGCGATCGACGCGTGAAGCCGAACGCGTCCGACCGTCAAAAACTCTTTCTCGAGGGACCGATCGGCACCGCGCTGGTCCGTCTCGCGATCCCGATTACCCTCGGCAATTTGCTGCAGACCGGCTACCAGCTGACAGACGCGTTCTGGGTCGGGCGGCTCGGCGCGGCCGCGGTCGCCGCCGTGTCGATCAGTTTTCCCGTCACCTTCCTCGTTATCGCGCTCGGCGCCGGCCTCGGCATCGCCGGCGCGATCCTGTCGGCGCAATATATGGGCGCGGGCCGCCAGGACATGGTCAATCATGTCGCGGCGCAGACCATGATGATGGTGACGATCACGTCCGCGGTGCTGGGCGCGGCGGGCTACGCCGTGGCGCCTTACCTGCTTGAACTGTTGGGTGTCGAACCCGATGTCTACGCGGGTGCGCTCGGCTTCATGCGGGTGTCGTTTATCGGCATCATCTTCGTCTTCGCCTACGGGATGTTCCAGGCGCTGATGCGCGGCGTCGGCGAGACCCGCACGCCGCTGATGATCGTGTTCGGAACCGTGCTCTTGAATTTCCTGCTCGATCCCTTGTTCATCTTCGGTTTCGGACCGTTGCCGCCGCAGGGCGTGATGGGCGCGGCGCTGGCGACGCTCGGGACGCAAGGGCTCGCGGCGCTGCTCGGAATTACGATCTTCCTGCGCGGCCGCCATGGCATCCAGTTGTCGTGGCGCGATTTTCGTCCCGACCCTGTCTACATCAGGCGCGCGTTCTTCTTAGGGCTGCCCGGATCGATCGAACTGGCGACGCGCGGCCTCGGGCCGATGCTGCTGTCGTTCCTGGTGGCGAGTTTCGGCACGGTGACGCTCGCCGGCTATGGTGTCGGCTCCAACATTCTGCAATTCGTCACCATCCCGGCGTGGGGCCTGTCGCAGGCGGTGTCCACGCTGGTCAGCCAGAATATGGGCGCGCGCAATCCGGCGCGCGCCTCGCGCGCGGCGCTTCTCGGCGCCGGCACGGGCTTTGTCGTCCTCTCGCTCGTGGGGCTGCTCGCCTATATCCTTGCCCCGATTTTGGTGGCGTTCTTCGTACCGCGCGCGCCCGACGTCATCGCCGAGGGCGCGCAGTTCATCCGCATCATGTGCCTGGCCTGGGGCGGCGTCGGCGTGCAGCTGTGCGTGGTCTCGGCCTTCCGTGCCTCCGGCAACATGCTGGCGGCGATGGTGATCGCGCTGGTCTCGCAATTTATGCTGCAGTTTCCGCTGGCCTATATTCTCTCCAAGCACACGACGTTGGGGGCTTACGGAATATGGTGGTCGTTCCCGATCACCACTATCGTCGTCGCGCTCGTCTCGTTGTGCTGGTTTGCGCAAGGCGGCTGGAAAACGACCGTGCTGACGGAGGAAGCAAGGCAGGTGGCGCAAGTAGCCGAGGAAACGATCGCCGAGGAAGGCATCCGCTGAGATCACTCTCGTCATGCCCGGGCAAAAGCGCGAAGTGCGTCTTCGCGCTAGATGTCCCGGGCATCCACGTCTTGACGGTGTTGAAGCAAAGACGTGGATGGCCGGGACCAGCCCGGCCATGACGGAAAAAGCTTCCATCGCCGCGGTCTTTTTGACTACCATGCCGGATCGAGCCTTTCGGAGCGTCAAGACTCCGGGCTGACCAGCAGGGGAAACGCACCGATGAGTTTTGTTCGCCGCCACCTCACGACCATCCTGACCGCGACGCTGCTGCTGGCTGCGCCCGCTTTGTCCCGCGCCGAAACGGTGCGGATCGGCCTGCCGACCAAAACCTACTGGCCGACCACGGTGGCGGAGGCGGCGGAGCACCAGAAACTGTTCGAGAAGGAAGGCATCACCGCCGAGCTCACGATCTATCGCGGCGGCGCCGAATGCTTTGAGGCCATGGCCGCGGGCGCGGCCGACGTCATACTCGACGCGCCCTCGCTGCCCTCGGCGGGGCTGAAGAAGGGCGTGATGTCCAAGCTTGTCGCAGGCGGAGCCATGGGCAGCTTTGGCTGGAAGCTGATGGTGCCGGCCAAGTCGACGCTGACGGTGGCCGACCTCAACGGCAAGAAGGTCGCGATCACCTCGGCCGGCTCCGGCTCGGACCTGCTGGCGCTCTGGACCATCGCCGAGAAGAAGATCGACTTCACCCGCGTGCCCGTCGGCGGCGGTGGGCTGGTGCCCAACCTGCTCGCCGGCAATGTCGATGCCGCCGTGGTCTATTCGCCGCTCTCGTTCCAGATCGAAAAATCCGGCGAGGCGCGCACTTTGATCGACTACGCCAAAGAGGTGCCGCCAAATCTCTCTGCAGGGTGGATCGTCACCGACAAGATGGCCAGGGAAAAGCCCGAACTGGTGCAGAAGACGCTGAACGCGCTCTATGGTGGCCTGCTCTATATGCGCAACAACCGCGACGCCGCCATCAAACTGATCGCAGAGCTCTATGACATGCCGCCGGATATCGCCGCTCTCGAATACGAGAACACCATCCTGAAACTGGAAACCGATGGCGGCATGACCACGGCCTCGGTCGATCTGTCGCTGGAGATGGCCAAGATGGGCGGCATGAAGGATCTGGCGCCGGCCGCCGACATCATCTCGACCCAGTTCAAGCCGGTGCCGACAAAACCTTGAACGAAATGTCCAGCGCGCTCGCCGTCAAACTCTCCCGCTTCGCCATCGTCGCGGCGCTGTTCGGGCTGTGGGAATTGTTGTCACGCACCGGCATGGTCAATCCGCGGCTGCTGCCGTCCGCCGGCGACACGCTGGTGACGCTGGCCGACCTGCTGCAGCGCGCGAGCGTGCGCTCCGACGTCCTCGTCACCGGCGCCGAGGTGCTGACAGCATTTGTGATCGCGGTACCCATCGGCGCGCTGATCGGAGTAGCCATCGCCGAAAATCGCTACTTCGCCGAGGTGGTAAAACCGCTGCTGTTCTTTGCCTTCAGCATTCCGAAATCGATCTTCCTGCCGATGTTCATCCTGGTGTTCGGCGTCGGTTTTGCGCAGAAGGTGGGCTTCGGATTCTTCTCCACCATCTTCATCGTCATCATGTCGACGACGACGGCGGTCGAATCGGTCAAGCCGGAAAATCTCTTGGTCGCGCGATCCTATGGCGCGACACCGGCGCAGACCATCTGGCGGGTCTATGTGCCCTCGATGCTGCCGGTGCTGCTGGAAGCGCTGCGGATATCGATGATCTTCAACCTCACCGGCGTCATGCTGGCCGAGATGTACGCCTCGCGCGAAGGCCTCGGGCACCTGATCGCCAACTGGGGTGAGAATTTCATGATGCGGCAGCTCCTGGCTGGCGTGCTGATGGTGGCGATCATCGCGATTACCTTCAACGAACTGGTCCGATGGGTGGAAATGCGATGCGGCCATTGGCGAACATAACCCCGCTCAAACCGGCTTCCCGCGCCGGTGCGGTTGCGCTCACCGGCGTCGGCCAGACCTATCAGACGTCAGGCGAGAGTGTTGTCGCGGTGTCCGACGTCTCCTTCGAGGTGAAGCCGGGACGCTTCGTCGTGCTGGTCGGTCCCTCCGGCTGCGGCAAGTCGTCCTTGCTGATGATGATGGCGGGCCTGCGCCGCCAGACCGCGGGCACCATCCTGGTCAGCGGCGCGGCGATCGACGTTCCCGATCCCAATCGCGTCGGCGTCGTGTTCCAGGAGCCGAGCCTGTTTCCCTGGCTCACCGCCGAAGAGAACGTCGAATTTCCGCTGACCTTGCGCGGCGTCGCGAAGAAAGAGCGCCGTGCCAAGGCGGAGGAGGCCTTGCAGCTGGTCGGCCTCGACGGATTTGGACAACGTCATCCGCATGAACTGTCCGGCGGCATGAAGCAGCGCGTCTCGATCGCGCGCGGCCTGGTGCAGGATCCGCCGGTGCTGTTGATGGACGAGCCGTTCGCCGCGCTCGACGAGCAGACCCGCATGACCATGGGCGACGAATTGCTGCGGATCTGGGCCGCGACCGGCAAGACCATCGTGTTCGTGACCCACAGCCTCACCGAGGCGGTCTATCTCGCCGACGAGGTGATCGTGATGTCGGCGCGTCCCGGTCGCATCGTCGACCGCTTCGACGTCGCGCTGCCGCGGCCGCGCACCTTCGAGATGCTGAGCGGCGACATTTTTGGCAGCCTGCGCGACCGCATCTGGCGCCATATCCGCAAGACAGCATGAGGCGCATGATGTCCTCGACAAATCTGCGCCGCGTCATTGTCATCGCGCTCATCGTGCTCTGGGAAGTGCTGCCGCGGACCGGCGCTATTCCCGAACTGTTCCTGCCGTCGCTGTCCCAGACCTTGCAGGCGGGATGGAGCGAGGCTGCCGAATACCGGCACGCGCTGCTGGTGACGCTGTACGAAGTTGCGGCGGCGATGGTGATCGCCTGCGGCGGCGGCATTCTCGCCGGCGCCGTCATCGGCAGCCTGCCGCGGCCGCGCGTGCTGATCATGCCGATGGTGTCGAGCCTCTATGCGGTTCCGCTGGTCATCCTCTATCCCGTCTTCACGGTGTGGCTCGGCATCGGCTCGGAGTCCAAGATCGCCTTCGCCGGTCTCTACGGTTTCCTGCCGACCATGCTGGCGACCGCGGCCGGCATCCAGACCATCGATCCGCAATTGCTGCTGGCGGCGCGCAGCATGGGCGCGACGCTGAGCCAGCGCGTGACGCGGGTATTGATCCCGGCCGCGATTCCGACCGTGCTGTCGGGCTTGCGGGTCGGCGGTGCGCTGGTCATCGTCGGCGTCGTGGTGTCGGAGATGCTGATTTCGTCGGCGGGGATCGGTTATTTGATCTCGCGCTACCGCACCATCCTCGACAGCCCGCACGTGTTCGCCGGCGTTCTGCTGGTGCTGGCGATGGCGGTGGCGTTCAATGCCCTGATCCGGCTGATCGAGCGCCGCGCCGCGGTCTGGCAGGTCGGCACCCGCGCCGGCGACAACGCAATCGTGAAGGTCGGGCAGGTGGCTTGATGGTTGGTGCGCCGCTACGACGCATTTGGGACCGAACCCGCATGCGCAACACCGCAACCGCCGATTTAATCCGGGTCGATCGCGGATAATTCTTGGCCGGGTCGTCGCAATGTCCTGGTTGGAGTCTTTGGGAACAGATATTCCGCGTCCCTTCACATGTGTGTATCCTGTGTGCGCTACCTGTCGCAGGGTTTGCGGCGCTGATGCTTTGAACGCCGCACCGGGCTAAAAAAGGGGCTGCGCTTTAACAAGCCATTCAAGGGAAGAAACAATGAAACGAACACTGACCTTACTCGCTGCCGGCGCCTGTCTGTTCGCCGGTCTGGCGACATCAGCGCAAGCCGCGCCGGACGTATCGCTGGCCCGCCTCGATTGCGGCACGCCGCCGCCACCCACGGCCGTCAATGAGCGCTTCTCGGATACCTTTGCCTACGGAGAATTGAAGATTCAGTTCGTCTTCAGTTGCTATCTCATCAAGCACGGCGACGAATATATGTTGTGGGATACGGGCCATGCCATGACGATGCCCAATGTCGCGCCAAAGGTGAGCCTGGTCGATCAGCTGGCAAAGGCCGACGTCAAACCCGACCAGATCAAATATGTCGGCATCAGCCACTATCACGCCGATCACACCGGCCAGATCGACTCGTTCCCGAAAGCAACGCTGCTGATCGGAGCCAAGGAATGGGAAGCGATCACGAGCCCCAAGCCGGCTCCCGGCGTGAACTTCAAGCCGTTCGAAAGCTGGATCAAGGGCGATAGCAAGGTCGAACCGCAACCCATCGACAAGGACGTCTTCGGTGACGGCACGGTAATCATGCTGCGCACGCCCGGCCACACGCCGGGCCATTCCAGCCTGCTCGTCAAGCTGCCGCAGATGGGCGCCGTCATCATTACCGGCGATGCGGTCCACTTCCGCGAGAACTACGATTCGGACGGCGTGCCTTCCTTCAACTACGATCGCGCCCAGACGGTCGCTTCGATCGAGCGCCTCAAGAAGATCGCCGCGAACCTGAAGGCGACGGTCGTCATCCAGCACGATGCGCGCGACGTCGACAAATTGCCGGCATTTCCGGCGTTTGCGAAGTAGTCGCCGGCACTGCTCCCTCTCCCCGCTCTTCGCGGGGAGAGGGAGAGCCGAATTCGAGCGTTGCCGATTCAACTCGAGGCCATCGTGCTCTAGACGGCGGGATCCGGCCGACGCGGCAGCATCAGCGCGGCGAAGGCGAGGCACAGCAGATAGTGCAACCCCTGCACCGGTGTCACGAATCCGAAATGCGCCTCGGGCGCAAACGCCAACGTGACGCCGAAGCCCGCGATCAGCGCCAGCGCGCCGAACAGCCGAAGCGAATCCCGAGCAAACAGCATCGTCCACAGGATGACGAGGGCAGACAGCGCCGCGGTCACATCGCCCCATTTGCCGGCGCCCAGCACGACCGCGGCGACGCCGAGGCCGCCGAGCAAGAAGGCAAAGCGGCTCGCCGCCGTCAGCCGGCGCGCGATCGGATCGTCGGGAAAACGTAAAGAGTAGGCGAGAAGCGGGAAGGCGGCGCAGGCGGCGAACAGGCTGGCGTAGCGGTGGGGTCCGAGCGTGACGGCCACGCCGGAAAACCGCAGCACGCCGAAGCAGGCCGCGACGCCCACCAGCAGCGCCGGTATCGCCAGCCCCGGCATGTCGCGGATGCGGCG
>NZ_DATHOP010000035.1:0-31594 GCF_035484855.1 Bradyrhizobium sp. | reverse complement strand
ATCCGGCAACCGCCCAAAGGCCTTCTTGAACTTCCGCATTCGACCCCCTCCATAATCCGGGAGTCATCTTCAGAATCCGTCTTGCCTTCCAATGCAATAGCCGGT
Source organism: Bradyrhizobium sp. (assembly GCF_035484855.1). Taxonomy (GTDB): domain Bacteria; phylum Pseudomonadota; class Alphaproteobacteria; order Rhizobiales; family Xanthobacteraceae; genus Bradyrhizobium. Next base: position 31,489 of record NZ_DATHOP010000035.1, on the reverse strand, counting down.
GAAAACCCATATGCGATTCCCCTGCCGCAAGCGGGGAGAGGTGATCGCATCGAATTTCTTTGCGCTGTCATGACTTCACCTTGCGCAGCGGGGTGACCTGGAGCTGGTCCTGGTGGTCGCCGATGGCGCCGGCGATGAAGCGCGCGGTGATCGGCGTGCCGTCATAATGCAGGATCGGCACCAGCCTGACGGGATCGATGCCGTTCTCGTTGACGATCAGCGAGCGCAGCTGCGAATCGCGATTCTGCTCCACCACATAGACGAAGTCGTGGTCGGCGAGGAAACTCGCGACGCTGGAGTGGAACGGGAAGGCGCGAATGCGCAGCCGATCGAGATGATGGCCGCGCGCTTCCAACAGCCCGGTCGCCTCGTCCATCGCGGGCGCCGTCGAGCCGAAATAGATCACGCCGTATTTGGTCGGCTTGGCAGCATTGGCCTGCAACGGCCGCGGCACCATGTCCTGGGCGGTCTCGAATTTGCGCACCAGCCGCTGCATGTTGTCGGCGTAGACCGAGCCTTCCTCGGAGTAGCGCGCATAGCGGTCGCGCGAGGTGCCGCGGGTGAAGTAGGAGCCCTTGGTCGGATGGGTGCCGGGATAGGTGCGATAGGGAATGCCGTCGCCGTCGACGTCGAGATAGCGGCCGAAGTCGCGGCCTTCGTCGAGCATCTCCGCGGTCATCACCTTGCCGCGGTCATATTGCCTGGCGTCATCCCATTTCAGCGGGCGGCACAGCCGGTGGTTCATGCCGATGTCGAGGTCGAGCATAACGAAGATCGTGGTCTGCAGCCGCTCGGCGAGATCGAAGGCGGCGGCCGCAAATTCGAACGCCTCGGCGGGGTCTTCCGGAAACAGCAGCACATGCTTGGTGTCGCCATGCGAAGCATAGGCGCAGGAGAGGATGTCGCATTGCTGGGTGCGCGTCGGCATGCCGGTCGAGGGGCCGGCGCGCTGCACGTTCATGATCACGGCCGGGATCTCGGCAAAGTAGGACAGCCCGATGAATTCCTGCATCAGCGAGATGCCGGGGCCGGAAGTCGCGGTGAAGGCCCGCGCCCCGTTCCAGGACGCGCCGATCACGATGCCGATCGAGGCCAGTTCATCCTCGCCCTGAATGATGGCGTATTTCGCTTTTTTGGTTTCGGGATCGTGCCGCAGCTTCTTGCAATGGCTACCGAAAGCGTCGGCCAGCGACGACGACGGCGTGATCGGATACCAGGCGCAGACTGTGGCGCCGCCATAGACTGCGCCTAACGCGGCCGCGCTGTTGCCTTCGATGAAGATGCGGTCGCCGACCTTGTCGGCCTTCTTGACGCGCAACCCGATCGGGCATTTGAGGTTCTGCAGCGCCCAGTCGCGGCCGAGATGCAGCGCATGGACGTTGGACGACAAGAGCTTTTCCTTGCCCTTGTATTGTTCGCCGATCAGCTGCTCGACCAGCTTGGGGTCCATGTCGAGCAGCGCGCACAGCGCGCCGAGATAGATGATGTTCTTGAACAGCTGGCGCTGGCGCGGGTCGGTATAGGTCGAATTGGTGATCGCGGTCAGCGGCACGCCGATCACGGTGACGTCGTCGCGGAACTTCGACGTCGGCATCGGCTTGGTCGAATCGTAGAACAGATAGCCGCCGGGCTCGATCGAGGCGACGTCCTTGTCCCAGGTCTGCGGGTTCATCGCCACCATCATGTCGACGCCGCCGCGGGCTCCGAGATGGCCGTCCTCGGTCACCCGCACCTCGTACCAGGTCGGCAGCCCCTGGATGTTGGAGGGGAATACGTTGCGTGGGCTTACCGGCACGCCATGGCGCAGGATCGAACGCGCGAACAGTTCGTTGGCGCTCGCCGAGCCCGAGCCGTTGACGTTGGCGAAGCGGACGACGAAGTCGTTTACGCTGCTGATCGGCTTTTGGACGGACATGATGTACCTGCTAGCGTCATATCGATAAGGTATTTCTGCATGTCCCAGGCCCCGGTGGGACAGCGTTCGGCGCACAGGCCGCAATGCAAGCAGACGTCTTCGTCCTTGACCATCACGCGGCCGGTCTTCAGCCCGTCGGCGACGTAAAGCGCCTGGTCGTGATGCGGGGAGGGCGCCTTCAGCCGGCTGCGAAGGTCGTCTTCCTCGCCATTCTCCGTGAACGTGATGCAGTCCATCGGGCAGATATCGACGCAAGCGTCGCACTCGATGCACAAGGGGGCTGCGAACACGGTCTGGATATCGCAGTTCAGGCAGCGCTGCGCCTCGCCGAGCGCGAGCTTGACGTCATAGCCGAGCTCGACTTCGGCGCGGATGTCCTTCAGCGCGATCACCTTGTCGCGGTGCGGCACCTTGTAGCGCTTGTCGGCGGAGATGTCGTTGTCATAGCTCCACTCGTGGATGCCCATCTTCTGCGAGGAGATCTCCACTTCGGGCAATGGCCGCTCGGTGATGTCCTCGCCGGAGCACAGCTTGTGGATCGACAGTGCGGCGTCATGGCCGTGCGCCACCGCCCAGATGATGTTCTTCGGCCCGAACGCGGCATCGCCGCCGAAAAACACTTTTGGATTGGTCGACCCCATGGTCTTGGGATCGACCACGGGCATGTTCCATTTGTCGAATTCGACGCCGCAGTCGCGCTCGATCCAGGGAAACGCGTTTTCCTGGCCGACCGCGACCAGCACGTCGTCGCATTCGATGGTCTGGTCCGGCTCGCCGGTAGGCACCAGGTTGCGGCGGCCCTTGGCGTCGTATTCGGCCTTCACCTTCTGGAAGGTGACGCCGGTCAGCTTGCCATCGTCATGGGTAAAGACGACAGGCACCATGAAATTGAGGATCGGAATATCCTCGTGAATGGCGTCCTCTTTCTCCCAGGGACTTGCCTTCATCTCCTCGAAGCCGGAACGCACGATCACCTTGACGTCCTCGCCGCCGAGGCGGCGCGCAGTGCGGCAGCAGTCCATCGCGGTGTTGCCTCCGCCGAGCACGATGACGCGCTTGCCGATTTTTTCGACATGGCCGAATGACACGCTGGAGAGCCAGTCGATGCCGATGTGAATGTTCTTGCCCGCTTCCTTGCGGCCGGGAATCTCGAGCTCGCGGCCGCGCGGCGCGCCACTTCCGATGAAGATGGCATCGAAGTTTTCACCAAGCAGCTGCTTCAGGCTGTCGATGCGCTGGCCGCCCTTGAACTCGATGCCGAGGTCGAGGATGTAATCGGTTTCCTCGTCGATCACGGAATCCGGCAGGCGGAATTTCGGGATTTGCGTGCGCATCATGCCGCCGGCCTTGGGGTCGGAATCGAACACGGTGCAGTGATAGCCGAGCGGGGCGAGGTCGCGCGCCACCGTCAGCGAGGCGGGACCGCCGCCGACGACCGCGATGCGCTTGCCGTTTTTCGCCGACAGCCGCGGCATGCGGTGCTTGACATCGTCCTTGAAGTCGGCGGCGACCCGCTTCAGCCGGCAGATCGCGACCGGCGTTTCCTCGACGCGGCCGCGGCGGCAGGCCGGTTCGCAGGGACGGTCGCAGGTGCGCCCCAAAATGCCCGGGAACACGTTCGATCGCCAATTGATCATGTAGGCGTCGCTGTAGCGGCCTTCGGCGATCAGGCGGATGTACTCGGGAACGGGCGTATGCGCGGGACAGGCCCACTGGCAATCGACCACCTTGTGAAAGTAGTCGGGTGCCGCGATATCAGTCGGTTTCATTCCTACCGTGTCCGCGCCAAAATCTTGTAGCGCAGCCTTACTTTTTGCCGCGAACGCTTGGATCGGCGTTCTTGTGGTTTTTGAATTGGATCATGGGGTTATCTTATTAGAGCCATTCAGGATGATGCACAAAGCCAATTTTGCGCGATATCAGGTTTTCACCGGCTCGATGATGGCAACATTAACGCCTTCGCGACCCGAATGCGGCAGTGCAACATGAACGGTGGCTGAATGATGGTCCGCGCGGACCATTAGCCATGCGGAAGGTCGCTTTTCGAAAGGTCCCACATCAGGCGGTAAACGCCTGTAGAAATTTGCGTTTCCGACCCGGTCACGGAGGCGCCGAAGCGCGTCGCAAGCGTCGTCGAGACCGCGTCGACGCCTGTCCCGTCGACCAGCACGAACCAATCGCCGGCGCCAGGGCCTGCGGCTGCCGGAATCTCGGTCGTCGGTCCGGATAATTTGGGATCGCTTTCCAACAGATGCATCGAGATGATGCCATCCAACTCGCCCGGATCGAGCCGCTGTCGCAGCGCGGCGCGCAATTCATCCTCGCCGCCGGATGGAGGTCGCAGGCGTACGATGCCGAGCGCGGCGCCGCGGCCCGTTCCCCGACTCACGGTGATGCGCGCCACCACGCGGATCATGTTCTTGAAGTACGCCATGACCTTGCGCGACCAATCGGTAGGGCTCGCAAGGCGCGCGCGGTAGGCCGGGCTGTCGAGGACGTCGATCGTCGCTGTGGAATAGAGGAACAGATTTTTCGGGCTGCCACGATGGGCGACGTAGCGCCGCGCCTCGAGGAAGCCGTCGATCGCGACGCGCTCTTCGAGATGTTCGCGGTCGTACCAGCGGTTGAGTTCGGGCTCATTGGCGGGGTCGACGTCCATCGACGTCAGCAGCATGCCTTTTCCAGCGAGCGGCATTTTACGATGATCCTTTTGCTGATATCTCGGAAGCGAGGTCGGCGATCGCCTTCATCACGGCATCCCTGACGCCGCGATCGTACAGCGAATGGCCGGCGCTCTCGACGATGCGAATCTCTGCGTCCGGCCACAGCGCGGCCAGCGCACGCGAGGTCGCCGGCGGACACAAAAGATCGTAGCGGCCCTGCACGATGAGGCCGGGGATTCCGGAAAGCCTTGCGGCTTCGGCCAGCAGCTGTCCCGGCCGCATGAAGCAGTCGTGCTGGAAATAATGCGCTTCCATGAACGGCGTAGCCGGCAGCGCGCGCGACGAGTTCAGCGATGCCGGATCGAGCCGGACGCGGTTAGGCGCATGTTCGGAAAGGATTCGCTCGGTATCGTGCCAGGCGCGTGCGGCCGGGCCATGCACCGCGGGATCGGGATCGAGAATCCGGCGGTAGTAGGCGTCGAGCAGCTGCCCGCGCTCTGCTGGCGGCAACACACCGGCGAAGTCTTCGCTGAGACCGGGATAGAACCGCGGCAGCGCGTCGAGAAACGCGCCTTCCAGCTCTGCCCGCGTGCCGAGAAAGGTCGCGCGCAGCACGATGCCGCTGACACGCGCGGGATGTGTCTGCGCATAAGCCAGCGCCAGCGTCGCGCCCCAGGAGCCGCCGACCACCATCCAGCGCGGAATCGAAAATTTTTCGCGGATCGTCTCCATGTCAGCGATCAAGTCGGGCAGCGTATTGTGTTCGAGGCGGCCCTGCGGACGGCTGCGGCCCGCACCGCGTTGGTCGAACAGGATGGCATGGAAGCGCTCGGGGTCGAACAGCCGGCGGTGATCGGGCTGGCAACCGGAGCCGGGACCGCCATGCAGATAGACCGCCGGCATGCCGTCGGCGCGGCCGACGCTCTCGACGTAAATCTCGTGGCCGCCGCTGACCGGCAAAAGCTCTGACGTCAGCGGCGCGAACGGATCGGAGCGATTGGCCTTCGCTTTGCCGGCGTCGGCGTCAGGCGCCATGGTCGCCGCCCGTCTCCAGCGTACCGCCGGCGAAATTGCGATAGAGGAAACGGTTGTCGTTACCCTCCGCTTCCTGTTCGGCCAGCTTGAAAATCCGCTCATGCATCGGCGACAGCGTGCAGGCCGGGTCGGTGTTGCCGGCGTCGCCCGTCAATGCAAAAGCCTGGCAGCGGCAGCCGCCGAAATCGATTTCCCGGAATTCGCAGCTTTTGCACGGCTCCTTCATCCATCCGGTGCCGCGATAGCGGTTGAAGGCTTCGGAGTTTTGCCAGATCCAGGCGATCGAATGGTTCGAGCGCACTGACAAGAATTCGAGCCCGGTAATGCTTTCGGCGGCATGGCAGGGCAGGACTTTCCCCGCCGGTGAGATGTTGAAGAACTGCCGGCCCCAGCCGCCCATGCATTTCTTCGGCCGCAGCGCGTAATAATCCGGCACCACATAGTCGATGGCGAGCGTGCCCTTCAGCCGCACCTGGGCGTCCTCGACGATGCGGCTGGTCTCCTCGATCTGGGCGAGCGTCGGCATCAGCGCCGCGCGGTTCCTGAGTGCCCAGCCGTAATACTGCACATTGGCGACCTCCAGCCGGTCGGCGTCGAGATCGACCGCCATCTGGATGATGTCGGGCAGCTGGAACAGGTTTTGCCGGTGCATGACGGCGTTGACGGTCAGCGGCAAATCAAGCTCGCGCGTCCATTTGGCAACCTCGATCTTTTTCTTGTGGGCGTTTTTGAAGCCTGCGACGCGGTCGGCGACCACGGGCTCGTTGCCCTGAAAACTGATCTGGACGTGGCACAGTCCGGCATCCGCAAGCGCTGAGAGTTTTTCGCGCGTCAGCAGCACCGCCGAGGTGATGAGGTTGGAGTACAGCCCGACATCGCTGGCGTGCTGCACCAGTTCGACCAGGTCCTTGCGCGCGGTCGGCTCGCCGCCGGAGAAATGGATTTGCAGCACGCCGATCTCGGCGAGCTCGGACAGCACCTTCTTCCATTCTTCGGTGGAAAGTTCACTGCCGCCGCGGTCGAGCTCCACCGGATTGGAGCAATAGGGACACTGCAGCGGGCAGCGATGGGTCAGCTCGGCGAGCACGGCGAGCGGAATCCCGAACGTCTCCGCCGTCGAGCCGCGGTTCTCCAGCACCGCGAGCCCGTCGGCGGGATCGCTGTTGGCCGCGACATGGGCATCCGTCAGCGTCGGGCTCATGAGGTCTTCTCGCGCGCTTGCGTCAAAAACCCCTTGTCGGCCAAGTCCTGCAGCATGGCGATGACGTCGGTTGCGATCGCGCCGCGGTCGGCGACGTATTTGGCGGCGAGCAGGTCGACCATGTTGCCGACGCTGCGGACGCCGTCGCACAGCTTCAGCACTTCGACCGCGATCTCGTCCGGCGCCAGCACCCGCTCCGGGGCCAGGATGACCCAGACCTGGCGGGTCTCATCGAACTTCAGTTTGGCGTGCCGCGGCAACACCGGCCGGCTCGCTTCGCTGACGCTGATGTTGCGGCTTGCCATCTCGGTTTCTCAATCGTTCTCAATCGTTCTTGGGAACAAAGGCGCCCGGCGGAATGTGGCCTTCGACATAGGCATGATACAGCGCGTCGAGCTGAACCCAAAGCACATTGGTCTTGAACAGCAGCGCGTTGCAGACCGCCTCGCGCTCGGCGGGGGTCTTGGCGTGCTGCTTGACGTAGTCCAGCGCAAAGCCGGCGTCGCGCGGCGCTTGCTTAAGCCGCCGGCTAAAATAGCTCATGATGTCGGGGTTGACGAAATCGTAATGCGCCAGCATTCCGGATATGCGCTCCTCGTGCAGGTTCGGGGCGAACAGTTCCGTCAGCGAGGAGGCGATCGCTTCCAGCGGGGTCTTGTCGCGGCAGAAATGCACATAGGCTTCGACCGCGAAGCGCGTCGCGGGGAGGATGCCTTCGGTGGACTCGACATAGGCGCTGTCGAGCCCGAGGCCTTCGGTCAGCTTCAGCCAGCGCTCGATGCCGCCCTCGGTGCCGAGGTCGCCGTCATGGTCTTCGATGCGGTGCCGCCATTCCATCCGCGTGGCGCGATCGCGGAACCGGGAAATCACCACTGCGTCCTTCAGCGGAATCGTGCTCTGATAGAAATAGCGGTTCAGCGCCCAGGCCTGCACCTGTCCCTTGTTCAGCTTGCCGCCATGCAGCAGCTGGTGAAACGGATGCAGATTGTGATAGCGCACCGCCCCGATGTGGCGCAGGGCTGCTTCCAGCTGCTCGGCGCTTTCGAGCGGCGCGCTGGCGCCGCGCGAAAAGGCCGTCATCCCGTCGGGGGATTTCGCATTTTGCGTCATCACGTTCAAAGCACGATCTCCGTTCCATCGGCGGGAATTTGCCAGCCCGCCTGTTCCACCATCTTGCGCTCCGCGGAGTCGTGCAGCAGCGCTGGATTGGAATTGTTGATATGCAGAAATATCTTCCTCCCGATATCGAGGCTGGCCAGGCTTCCGATTGCTCCGGCATTTCCCGACATCGCGATATGTCCCATGGCTTGCCCGGTCTTGGTGGAAAGGCCGGCCGCGATCAACTCGTCATCCCGCCACACCGTGCCGTCGAAGAAGATCAGCGGCGCGCCGGCAAGCCGCGACTTGAGATCGTCGTCGACGCCGGCGCAGGCGGCGAGGAAATAGAAATACTTGCCGCTCGCCTTGTCGGCAATGCGTAGCCCGAGCGTGTCGCCCGCGCCGTCATTGCCGCCGGGGTGAGCCTTGCCTTCCAGATACCAGGCGCCCTTGCCCGATACCTCGAACGGCAGGATCTCGATGCCGGACGGCGCGCCGCCGGGCAGATCAGGTTCGAACGCCTCGTTCACCGCGATTGGCTGGCGTCGCACGTTCTTCTCGCTCAGCACGTTGAAGATGCTGTTGGCTTTCAGAATCGAAAGCACCTTTGGGTGCGCGTAGATCGCAAACGGCGAGCCTTCGCGCATCGACAGCAGGCCTGCCACCGCATCGATTTCGCCATTGGTCAGGATCACGCCCGAGATCGGACTGTGGCGAAGCTGGCCTTCTCTCGGATGCAGCTGTGGCGTCGCGATCAATTGCTGGCGCAGATCGGGCGAGGCATTGATCAGATACCAGTGCTCGCCATCGGCGCTGACCGCGATCGAGGCCTGGGTGCTCCTGAGCTCGGGATTTTCGGTCCGCGCCATCAGGCAAACCGGACATCCGCAATTCCATTGCGGAACACCGCCGCCGGCCGCGGCGCCCAGGACGACGACGCGAAGCATGATCCGTCTCCTGGAAATCCAGACACCTTGGACTACAAACGTCTCAAAGGTGGACCCGGCGTGCCACGATCCCTTGCGGGAGCGGGTCACACCTGGAAGTCCACCTCAATCAAAACGTGAAGCTGTCGCGGCCGCTTATTTGCGGGCGGCGCACGCATACATGTTGATTTCCATGCCGACCGGCACTTCGACGATCTTCGGGGTTTTCCAGGCCATTTTGGCTCTCCTTGTTGACAGGACGAACTCCGCCCGCCTGATAAACTAGTCGGGATTGCAAAGTTCGCCAGTGAAATCTTTCGTCGTAAAACACTGGATTTCCATGCTGCATCGCAAAAAGAGTTCACCGAATTGTGCGGCGTGCCGTCAAACCAAAGCCGGATCAAGCGGTTCAGAGTCGCGTGCGCCGGACCGGGCGCGGGTTCCGCTTCGGCCTCACCGGTCGAGAATTCGGATAAAGATGTTGTGACTTGTGAAAAGCCCCGGGTTCGCCGACCGGAACCCTAAACCCAAAGTGGATTTCAGGCCATGCCGCGGTATTTCTTCAACACACGGATCGGCGATGAGCTGATCGCCGATCCCGAAGGCGAAGAGCTGCGCAATCCCGACCGCGCCTGGGAGGTCGCCCGCGCCATGATCCGGGAATTGCTGAAAACCGAAGGCGCCGAGGGCGCGCTGTTGACGGCGATCCTCGAAGTCACCGACGATGACGGCGAGATCGTGTTGGAATTTCCGTTCGCCGAAGCGCTGCTCGATTTCTCCGATATGCGGGTGACGAAACACTGACGACTCATGCCGGTCATTCCGGGGCGCGCTCCGCGCGAAACCCGGAATCTCGAGATTCCGGGTTCGATGCTTCGCATCGCCCCGGAATGAAATTGTACCCGCAACGTACCCGCAACCCCGCCGGCCCCGATCCATTCCGGCCTGACTGCCCGCAACTGCCCCATGTTTTCCGATTGCGCAGCGGCGTGGAAATATCGGAGACTGCCGCCCAGGAAAGCCACCGGCACCGGCAAGGTTTGCCGCGCGGGAATAAGGGCTTCCACCAAAGGGGAGGACGTCATGATGATCTGCTCGTCGCCGCGCAGCCTGTTGCTTGCGGGCGTTTTTATCGGCGCATTTACCTGTGCCGCCGCCGCGCAACAGCCGGCCAGTCCGGCCGCGCCTGCTGCGCCGGCCGCCGCGGCGCCGCTGCCGCCGGGTTCGCCCATGATCGGGCGGCCCGACAACGAAGCCGCCGCCAAGCTTGCGCCGGTGGCGCCGCCGCCGCTGCCGGCCTCCGTCGACAAATTGCCGATCGCAAAACTCAAGGTGCCGGCCGGCTTCAATATCGAGGTCTACGCCGGCGGCATGGCCAACGCCCGTTCGCTGGCGCTCGGCGACAAGGGCACGGTGTTCGTCGGCAGCCGCCTCGTCGACAAGGTCTATGCGATCGTCAACAAGGACGGCAAGCGCTCGGTCAAGGTGCTGGCCTCCGGCCTCTACCGGCCGAACGGCGTCGCCTTCCACAACGGCACGCTCTACATCGCCGAACTGTCCAAGATCGACAAGATCGACAAGGTCGAGGACGTCCTCGACAACCCGCCAAAGCCCACCACGATCTACGACAACCTGCCCAAGGACGAAGCCCATGGCTGGAAGTTCATCGCGGTCGGTCCCGACAACAAGCTGTATGTTCCGGTCGGACAGCCCGGCAACAACGTGCTGCATGACGACGCCCACGGCCAGATCCGCCGCATCAACCTCGACGGCACCGGCGCCGAAGTGGTTGCGCTCGGCGTTCGCAATTCCGTCGGCTTCGACTGGAATCCGGAAACCAAGCAGCTCTACTTCACCGACAACGGCCGCGACTGGATGTCGGAGGACGTGCCGGAGGACAAGCTCAATCGCGTCAGCAAGGTCGGCGAGGATTTCGGCGTGCCCTATTGCTACCAGGGCAATATTCCGGATCCCGAATTCGGCTGGGGCCATTCCTGCAAGGACTACACGGCGCCGGTCGGCCTGATGGGTCCGCATACCGCCGCACTCGGCATGCGGTTCTACACCGGCAACATGTTCCCGAAGAACTACAAGAACGCCATCATCGTGGCGCGGCACGGTTCCTGGAACCGGTCCAAGAAGGCCGGCGGTGACGTCGTCGTCGTCAAGCTCAACAAGGACGGCACCGTGAAATCGATGGAGCCGCTCATCACCGGCTTCCTCGACAACAACAATTATGTCGGCCGGCCGGTCGACGTGATGCAGATGAAGGACGGCTCGATCCTGGTCTCCGACGACTGGAACGGCGCGGTCTACCGCGTCACCTACGGCAAGCCGAAGGTGGCTTCGCAGTAAGGCGATCAGGGCAACAACCGTCATTGCGAGCGAAGCAATCCATGCTTCCGCGTGGATTGCTTCGTCGCTTCGCTGCTCGCAATGACGAGCAAGCGTCGAGACCGTACCATGCACAAGACAATTGCGGCCTTGGCGCTTGCACTAATCGCAGCTCCGGCGCACGCCGAGACCATCGAACAACGCGCCGTGGCCTGCTTTGCCTGCCATGGCGAGCACGGCCAATCCGAGACCGAGAACACGCCTTCGCTCGGAGGTCAGCAGCCGGCCTACGCGCTGATCCAGCTCTTCATGTTCCGCGAAAAACTGCGCAGCTTCGAGCCGATGAACGAGATGGTGAAGGCGTTCACCGACGACGATCTGCGCGCCTTCTCCGAGTTCATCGGCAAGTTACCGAAACCCAATCCGCCCGCGGACGCCGGCGATCCCGCGCGGATCGAGCGCGCGAAGGAGCTGGTGCAGAAGAACCATTGCGGCACCTGCCACAACTTCGATTTCGCCGGGCGCGACAACGTCCCGCGCATCGCCGACCAGCGCGAGGATTATCTCGCCAAGACGCTCGCCGAATACAAGGACAACAGCCGCCACGGCTATGACGGCACCATGGCCGAGGTGCTGCAGCCGGTCACGCCGGAGCAGATCGCCGATCTCGCCTATTATCTCGCCCGCCTGCGCTAGGTTCTCTTCGCACACGACGGTTTCGCGGGTGGCGCTGGCGCGGACTCGGCGCTACAAGACCGGCATCGATACGGAGTTGTTATGCAGGATATCTGGCGTTTGTCGGCCCAAGACCTCGCGGCCCTGATCAAGTCGAAGAAGGTTTCGGCCAAGGAGGCCGCGACCGCGGCGCTGGCGCGGCTCGATGCGGTCAATCCCGCCATCAACGCCGTGGTCGATCACAAGCCGCAAGAAGTGCTGGCGCAGGCCGCCGCGATCGATGCGGCGATCGCGCGGGGCGAGGAGGTCGGCGCGCTCGCGGGCGTGCCGGTCACGGTGAAGGTCAATATCGACCAGGCGGGCTTCGCCAATACCAACGGTCTCAAGATTCAGCGCGACGTCATCGCTGCGACCAACAGCCCGGTGATCGACAATCTGCGCAAGGCGGGCGCCGTCATTCTCGGACGCACCAATTGCCCGGCGTTTTCCTACCGCTGGTTCACGACCAATTTGATCCATGGCGACACCAAGAACCCGCGCGATCCCGCCATCACGCCGGGCGGCTCGTCTGGCGGCGCGGGCGCAGCGGTCGCGGCCGGCATCGGCCATATCGCGCACGGCACCGACATCGCCGGCTCGATCCGCTATCCGGCTTATGCCTGCGGCGTGCATGGCTTGCGGCCGACGGTGGGACGTGTCGCCGCCTTCAATGCCTCGCTGCCCGAGCGCCCCATCGGGCCGCAGAGCTCGGCGGTCTCTGGCCCGCTGGCGCGCACCATCGGCGATCTCCGAATCGCGCTTCATGCGATGTCGGGCAAGGACGCGCGCGATCCCTGGTGGGTGCCGGCGCCGCTCGAAGGACCCGCGATGCCGAAGCGCGCCGCGCTCTGTCTTGCGCCTGATAGCCTGGAAGCCGCGCCTGAAGTGAGGGCAGCGGTCATCGATGCCGGAAAACGGCTGCAGCGCGCCGGATGGACGGTCGAGGAAATCGCCGACACGCCGCCGCTCCGCGAGCCGGCGGAATTACAGACAAAGCTCTGGCTCGGCGACGGTTATGAAGCGCAGCTCGCCGCTGCCGAGCGCGAAGGCGATCCCGGCGCGCTGGCCTGCCTGCGCGGCAACAAGTCGAAGGTTTTTCCGTTCGATGCGGACGCGCTCTCCAAAACCCTGACGCGGCGGGCAACCTTGAGCCGGCAGTGGCTGCAGTTCTTCGAGACCTATGCGGTGCTGCTGATACCGGTCTCCGGCGAACTGCCGTTCCCCGACGGCCTCGACCGGCGCGACGAGGCCTCGTTTGCGCGGGTCTGGCGCGCGCAACTGGCGCAGATCGCCATTCCCTTCATGGCGCTGCCTGGGCTAACGGTGTCCACGGGATTGGTGGGAAAAATTCCCGTCGGCGTTCAGGTGGTCTCGGGGCGTTTTCGCGAGGACCTCTGCCTGCTCGCGGGCGAGGCGATCGAGGCCGGCGGCGTGCCGCCGGCGCCGATCGATCCCGTCAGCTGAATCAAACACCGAGGACGTCACAGAGCGATGGCTGGCATTTACGATTTCACTGCAACCTCGCTCGCCGGCGAGGACGTAGCCCTGAAGCGGTTCGAAGGGCAGGTGCTCCTGATCGTCAACACCGCGAGCGCCTGCGGGTTCACCCCGCAATATCGCGGGCTGGAGGCGCTGCAAAAGCAACTCGGCCCGCGCGGCTTCTTCGTGCTCGGATTTCCCTGCAACCAGTTCGGCAGGCAGGAACCGGGCGATGCCAAGGCGATCGGCGAGTTCTGCGCCAGCAACTATGCCGTCACGTTTCCGCTGTTCGCCAAGATCGAGGTCAATGGCGATCGCGCCCATCCGCTCTATCGGTATTTGAAAAGCGAGAAATCCGGCCTGCTGGGGTCCTCGATCAAATGGAATTTCACCAAATTCCTGGTCGATCGTTCCGGAAAGGTGGTGGCGCGGCACGCGCCGACCGCAACTCCGGAATCCCTGAGGAAAGAAATCGAGGCCCTGCTGTGAACGAGAACGACGACGCCAAGGAAGAGCCAGCGAGCGAGCAACTGCCCGATCGCCTGTGCACCGATCCGAAGAGCCCGTACTACAATGAAGCGATCCTGGCGCGCGACGTCGGCATCCGCTTCAAGGGCGTCGAGAAGACCAACGTCGAGGAATATTGCGTCAGCGAAGGCTGGGTCCGCGTCACCGCAGGGAATGCCAAGGATCGCTACGGCAATCCGCTGACGATCAAAGTCCACGGCCCGGTCGAACCGTATTTCCGCGACAAGCAATAATTCGTCATGGCCGGGCTTGACCCGGCCATCCAAGTCTCTCTCGCCGTAACAAAGTTAAGACGTGGATGCCCGGGTCAAGCCCGGGCATGACGAAGAAGGAAAGCCCAAACCCCATGTCCGTCCGCATCGTCGACGTCCGCGAAGTGACAAAGCCGATCTCGTCTCCGATCCGCAACGCCTATATCGATTTCACCAAAATGACCACGAGTCTCGTCGCCGTCGTCACCGACGCGATGCGCGACGGCAGGCGGGTGGTCGGTTACGGCTTCAATTCCAACGGCCGCTACGGGCAGGGCGGTTTGATCCGCGAGCGCTTTGCGCCGCGCCTGATGGAGGCCGATCCGAAGACGCTGCTCGATGAGGCCGGCGACAATCTCGATCCCGACAGGATCTGGGCGACCTTGATGTCGAACGAAAAACCGGGCGGCCATGGCGAGCGTTCGGTCGCGGTCGGCACCATCGACATGGCGGTGTGGGACGCGGTGGCCAAGATCGCGGGCAAACCGCTGTTCCGGTTGCTCGCCGAGCGCCATGGACGAGAAGCCGATCCGCGCGTCTTCGTCTACGCCGCCGGCGGCTATTATTATCCCGGCAAGGGCTTGCAAATGTTGCGCGGCGAGATGCGCGGCTATCTCGACCGCGGCTACAACGTCGTCAAGATGAAGATCGGCGGCGCGCCGATCGACGAAGACCGCACGCGGATCGAGGCCGTACTCGCTGAGATCGGCAACGACGCGCAGCTCGCCGTCGACGCCAACGGCCGCTTCGATCTGGAGACGGGCATCGCCTATGCCAAAATGCTACGCGACTATCCGCTGTTCTGGTACGAGGAGGTCGGTGATCCCCTGGATTTCCAGCTGCAGGCGGCGCTGGCGGAATTCTACCCCGGCCCGATGGCGACCGGCGAAAATCTGTTCAGCCACCAGGACGCGCGCAACCTGTTGCGCTATGGCGGCATGCGGCCCGACCGCGACTGGCTGCAATTCGACTGCGCGCTGTCCTATGGTCTCTGCGAATACCAGCGCACGCTGGAAGTGCTGAAGACGGCAGGCTGGTCGCCAAGCCGCTGCATCCCGCATGGCGGCCATCAGATGTCGCTCAACATCGCGGCCGGCCTCGGCCTCGGCGGCAACGAGAGCTATCCCGATCTGTTCCAGCCCTATGGCGGTTTCCCCGACGGCGTCCGCGTCGAGGCCGGCCACATCACCATGCCGGATCTGCCGGGCATCGGGTTCGAAGGGAAATCCGATCTCTACAAGGAGATGAAGGCGCTGGCGGCGTAGCCTAATTCGTCATGGCCGGGCTTGACCCGGCCATCCACGTCTACCTTCTTTGATGCGGTAAAGACGTGGATGCCCGGGACGAGCCCGGGCATGACGGAAAGAATAGATGGAGCGGTCCGTCATTCCGGGGCGCATCGAAGATGCGAACCCGGAATCTCGAGATTCCGGGTTCCTGCTTCGCAGGCCCCGGAATGACAAGCGACTACGACAGCCGCATATCCAATAGCCTGCGTCCCTCGCTCCTCAGCAACCGCCTCACCGCACCGGATGCAACGACTTCGCCGTCATTGGCGTAGGCCTCGTGGTTCTTCTCGATGTCCTCGAGGCGGTAGAGATAGTTGACCATGATGCCTGCGGATTCGCGCAGGCCCTTGGGCGAGAGGTCGCCCATCCAGTCGATCCGCTCCAGCCGCGCGCCGTTGCCGAGGTGGAAGCGGGCCACCGAGTCGATCAGCCGTCCCTTCGGCGTGCGGGCTTTGAGGAAATAATATGCCGCCAGCGGCTCGAGCACCGCGCGCAGCTGCGCCTCAAGCTCGGCATTCTCGTACCAGTCGGACCTGTCGAGAATTTCCAGCACCGCGCGGTCCTCATCCGACACGGGAACATCGTCCGCCTGCTTCAGCCAGGTCATGAAACCCGGCACCGGCGAGAGCGTCACAAAATTCTCCAGTCTCGGCAGCTCGCGCTGCAATTCCTCGGCCACCTGCTTGATCAGGAAACTGCCGAAGGAAATGCCGCCGAGGCCGCGCTGGGTGTTGGAGATCGAATAAAACACCGCGGTGCGGGCGCGCTCGGTCGGCACCAGCGGTCGGTCGGCGGCGAGCAGCGGGGCGATCGCCGCCGGAATCGTCTCGGTCAGCGCCACCTCGACGAAGATCAGGGGCTCGTCGACCAGAGCCGGATGGAAGAACGCGTAGCAGCGGCGGTCGACCGGGTCGATGCGGCGGCGCAGATCGTTCCAGTCGCGGATTTCATGCACCGCCTCGTAGCGGATGATCTGTTCCAGAATGTTGGCCGGTGTCGACCAGTCGATCCTGCGCAGCACGAGAAACCCCCTGTTGAACCATGAGGACAAGAGATGCGCGACGTCGCGGTCGAGCGCGGCGAGGTCCTTGTGCCCTTTCATGGCGGAAAGCAGATCGGTGCGCATCGCCACCAGCGCGCTGGTGCCGCCCGGCGCGCGGTTGAGCCGCCGGATCAGTTCCTGCCGCCGCGGCTCGGAAGCGTAATGCAGTTCACTGGCATCAGTGTCGTTGGGCTGCGCGCGCCAGTTCTCGATCGTCTGCGCCAGCCGTTCCCGGTCCGGCCCGAAGTCGCGGGTCAGCTTCTCGAAGAACGCCAGCCGTTCGGAATCGTCGAGATGCTGGTAGCGGTCGAGCACCTCGCGCGCCATGGCGGTGGCTGACGCCTCGCCGCGGCCCGACAGCAGCGCCTCGCACAAGGCAATCAGCTCGGCGCCATCCGGTTTGGCCTCCGAGGACCCTACCCGGCGAAGCAGCGTGCGGCCGCGCTCGGAAATCGAGGCCAACAGGTCCGAGAAAAAGGCGTTGCTGCTCATGTCGGGCTAAGTCGAATCCGGATCCGGGTAGAAGCTTACATGGGATTTAGGGCAGCGACGATCACAATCAAGCGGGCATCCAGCGCAAAAAACGGTCAGGCTGTAGGGCGGATTGGAGCCGAAGGCGTAATCCGCCGTCTTGACGAACCCTCCGCCTCCGCCATGCTATCCTTGGTCGATGGCTGCCACGCGAAGGCAAATTTCCTAAGGAAGACTATCATGAACTTGACCGCCTCCCGTGCAACGCTAATCGCCAATATTTGCGCGCTCGTCGTGGCTTTCATCGTAGTCGCGGAGGGCGCCTATATCGGACCTGGACCCTTGGGTCATTATCTGAGTAACGACGCATGGGGCTTTTTTTGTCCGGTCCTCGTGATGTTCATCATCAGAAATCGGAGTTTTTCCTTCTGCTTTCTCGCTCTCTACGTTCTGCTCTCAATCCAGATGCTCTTTCAAGCACGAGGTACTTATCTCGGTACCTACGTGGAAAATGACCCAAAGTTTGGATCGCTCCCATTCCTTCCTCTTTTTGCTGTCTTTTCCTTGGTTTGCTTGATGATCTATGCGGCATTTGCCTCAGTTCGCTTCGCTATCGCAAAACTAAGCTCTACAAGAAATTAAGTCGCATAGGACGGATTGGAGCCCAAGGCATAATCTGTCGCCGTGACCATCCGGCGGAAAAAACTCGGAGTATTTCGGCAAGCGTCGATGATGGTCGGCCGGGTGGTTGAAGCTATTGCGGCCTTAATGGCGGATTACGCCTTCGGCTCCAATCCGCCCTACAAGCTGAAGC
The DNA here is from genome assembly GCF_035484855.1 of Bradyrhizobium sp. Taxonomy (GTDB): domain Bacteria; phylum Pseudomonadota; class Alphaproteobacteria; order Rhizobiales; family Xanthobacteraceae; genus Bradyrhizobium. Next base: position 13,729 of record NZ_DATHOP010000035.1, on the reverse strand, counting down.
CGTCATTGCCGGGCTTGACCCGGCAATCCATCGCTTCGAAAGACTTTCACGAAGGGTGATGGATACGCGGGTCAAGCCCGCGTATGACAAGTCATTGCTTTTCCGCAAACTCCGTCGGGGTCTTGCCGGTGACCTGGCGGAAGGCGTGGGAGAAGGCGGGCACGCTGGCGTAGCCGAGTTCGGAGGCGAGCTGCTTGACCGAGACATCGGTTTCCATCGAAAGCTTCTCGATGGCGCAGGCAATGCGGGCACGCTGGCACCAGCTCTTGAAGCTCAGCTGCGTCTCGGCGGAAAACAGCCGCGACAATGTCCGCGCCGAGGTCCCGACCGCGCGCGCCAGCGTTTCGATCTCGTGGGCGGCGGTGGGATCGCCGAGCACGATATCGGCGGCGCGGCGGCAGCGCGCTTCCTGCGGCAACGGAATGAAGGTGGTGGAATCCTCGGCGTGGTGCAGTTCGAGCACGGCCAATTTTATCAAGAGTTCGGTGCGCGCGGGATCGTTGCTTGTATCGAACAGCGCCAAAATGGTCTCGTGCAACAGCCGCGACACCTTGACGACGAATTCGGACGAAAGACTTTCGCTGCGCTCTTCCCGCGCCAGCCACGCCAGATCGAAATACAGCGTGCGCATGTCGATGTCGGCGAGCACGTCGATGGCATGTCCGAGCCGCGCCGGCACCCACACCGCGCGGTCGGGCGGCACCAGCCAGCGTCCCTTCGGCGTGGTGACCTGCATCGTGCCCCTGGCCGCATAGACCAGTTGCGCCTCGCGGTGCATATGGGTGTCGAGCCGAATGCCCTTCCTGTAATGGCGCGAGACGAGGTGGACGCCATCGCCGGTCGCGCGCTGGCCCCTCAGCAGGGCTGCGATTGGCGGCTCGGCGATACTCATTGGCGGCATCCCGTCAGGACAAGGCCCTATAACCTACTGCAAAATACGATCGGATTCGACCCAGGGATTTGCATATGAACAGCCCCGCCCGCGTGATCGGCTTCGTCAACGCCGCCCATTTCATCGACCATTATTCGATGCTGATTTTTGCCGCCGCCGTGATCGTGATGGGGCCCGCGCTGGGCATGGCCTATTCGGAGCTGTTGCCCTACGCCACCCCCGGCTTCGTCGCGTTCGGCGCGGGCTCGCTGTTGACCGGCTGGCTCGGCGACCGCTGGAGCCGCCGCCACATGATGGTGATCTTCTTTCTCGGCATCGGCGCCTCGATGATCGCGGTCGGCCTGGTCGAGAGCCCGCTGCAACTCGGCGCGGCGCTGCTGTCGATCGGTCTGTTTGCCTCGATCTACCATCCCGTCGGCACCGCGATGATCGTGTCCTATGCCGACCGGCTCGGCCGCGAGATGGGGCTGAACGGCGTCTGGGGCAATCTCGGCGTCGCCTCTTCGGCGCTCGTCACCGGCGTGGTCGGCCAGTATCTCGGCTGGCGCTTTGCCTTCATCATTCCGGGCATCGTCACCATCCTGGTAGGTCTCGCCTTTGCCTGGACCGTGGTGCATGAGGACCGCACCGGCTCGCGGCAGGCGGCGGCGCAGGCGCGCGTTGCGAAAGAAGACATGTGGCGGGTAATCGTGGCGCTGCTGATCGTGGTGGTCGCGATCTCCACCACCTTCAACGCGGTGACGGTGGCGCTGCCAAAACTGTTTGCCGAGCGGCTCGCCGACCTGACCAAGAGCCCGGCGCTGTTGGGCGTGATCGCGGCCTGCGTCTATGTGTTCGGCGCCATGACGCAATACACCATCGGCAAGCTCTTGGACCGCCATTCGCTGAAGGCGGTCTCGCTGCCGCTGTCCTTCGTGCTGGCGCCGTTTCTGTATTTCGCCGCCACGCTGTCGAACCTGCCGCTGATCCTGGTCTCGATCGGCATCGTGATGGGCGCGTTCGGCCAGGTCACCGTCAACGACGCCATGGTCGGCAAATACACCAGCGAGGAATGGCGCTCGCGCGCCTATGCGGTGCGCTATTTCGTCGGCTTCACCGCGGCCGGCGTCTCGGTCGGCCTGGTGGCCTGGCTCTACCAGCAGGGCGGTTTCGTCACCATGCTGCATGCGTTCGCTGGCCTGTGCCTGCTGGTGATCGCCGCCGCCCTGATCCTGCCGACGGAGATCAAGGTGCCGGCGGCCGAAGTGAGCCATCCTTGAGCGTCATGGCCGATCCGGAACTGGAACGCCTGCTCGCCGGCCTGCATGCGAGAAGCGACGAGCAGGCGGCTGCGATGCGAAACCTCGACGCCAGCCGGACGGACAGAGCCTTTCTCAGCGACAAGCTCGTCGCGCTCGATCGCGACAAGGCGGAATTCTGCTACCAGCTTTGCCGCGCCAGCAATGCGCGCCGGATCGTCGAGATCGGCACCTCGTGGGGCGTCTCGACGCTCTATCTCGCCGCGGCGCTGCGCGACAATATCCGCTTAACCGGCGGCGCCGGCGTGGTAATCGGCACCGAATACGAGCCTGACAAGGCCGCCGCTGCGCGGACGCATTTCGACCAGGCGGGCTTGAGCCGATACATCGAGCTGCGCGAAGGCGACCTGCGCGAGACGCTGAAGCAAATCGACGGACCGGTCGATTTCATGCTGATGGACATCTGGATCTCGATGGCGCGGCCGGCGCTGGAATTGGTCGGCCCGCATCTCAAGGCAGGGGCCGCCGTGATCGCCGACAATACGGCGCAATATCCCAGCGAATACGCGGACTATTTCGCGTATCTCGCGGCCAACGGCTTCCGCACGATGACGCTGCCGTTCGCCGGCGGCCTGGAATTGTCCGTGCGCTGCCCGTCCTGAGAGTCTGACCGAAAAAGCAGCCAGCACTTCCGGGCCACCCCAATCGCTTGAGAAAGAATCTCTTTCTTCGCCATAGCCGGGCTCGTCCCGGCCATCCACGTCTTTCTTGCAGCTTGGTTGCAAAGACGTGGATGCCCGGGACAAGCCCGGGCATGACGAGTTTGCATGACCGTCGGTTCCATTGGCTGCATTTCGAGTCAGACTCTAGGCGGCTGGCGGTCTTCCACCTATTCTCTGACCACCCGCACCGCACCCCTTGCGGCGCTTGTCGTGAGCGCGGCATAGGCCTTCAGCGCCATCGAAACCTTGCGGCTGCGTTTTGCGGGCTTCCAGGCATCCGTCTTCCTGGCCAGCATCGCCTCCCTGCGCCGCGTCAGAACGGCGTCATCAACGAGCAGGCTTATAGAACGCTTCGGAATATCGATTTCGATGCGGTCGCCTTCCTCGACCAGGCCGATCAAACCGCCTTCGGCGGCTTCCGGTGAGACATGCCCGATCGACAGGCCCGAGGTCCCGCCCGAAAAGCGTCCATCGGTGATCAGCGCGCAGCTTTTGCCGAGACCTTTGGATTTGAGATAGCTGGTCGGATAGAGCATCTCCTGCATGCCGGGGCCGCCGCGCGGGCCCTCGTAGCGGATCAACACGACGTCGCCGGCGCGGATCTTGCCGGTCAGGATGCCTTCGACCGCGGCATCCTGGCTCTCGAAGATCCGCGCCGGACCTTCGAACTTCAGGATGCTTTCATCGACGCCTGCGGTTTTCACGATACTGCCGTCGGCGGCCAGATTGCCGGAGAGCACCGCAAGACCGCCGTCCTTTGAGAAGGCGTGCTCGACGTCGCGGATGCAACCCGCCGCGCGGTCGGTGTCTATCTCGTCAAAACGCCGATCCTGGCTGAAGGCGACCTGCGTGGGCACGCCGCCGGGCGCGGCTCGGTAGAATGTGCGCACATTCTCGCTCCTGGTACGTCTGATATCCCAGCGGTCCAGGGCGGCTTCGAGCGACTCGCTGTGCACCGTCGGCAGCTCGCGATTGAGCAGATTGGCGCGGTCGAGTTCGCCGAGAATGGCCATCACGCCGCCGGCGCGGTGAACGTCTTCCAGATGCACGTCCGGAACGGAGGGAGCGACCTTGCACAGCACCGGCACCCGGCGCGACAGCCGGTTGATGTCCTGCATCGTGAAGGGTATCTCGCCTTCATAGGCCGCCGCCAGCAGATGCAGCACGGTGTTGGTCGATCCGCCCATGGCGATGTCCAGCGTCATGGCATTTTCGAACGCCTTGAAGCTGGCGATGGTCCGCGGCAGCGCGGTCTCGTCATCCTGTTCGTAGTAGCGGCGCGCCAGGTCGACGATCAGATGGCCGGCCTCGACAAACAGGCCCTTGCGATCGGCATGGGTCGCCAGCACCGAGCCGTTGCCGGGAAGGGCAAGCCCCAGTGCCTCGGTCAGGCAGTTCATGGAATTTGCCGTGAACATGCCCGAGCAGGACCCGCAGGTCGGGCACGCCGATCGTTCGATGATTGCGACGTCAGCGTCGCTGACCGTGTCGTCGGCGGCCGCGACCATGGCGTCCACCAGATCGACCGACCTGTTTTTTCCGTTGATCGTGACCTTGCCGGATTCCATCGGCCCGCCGGAAACGAACACGGTCGGAATATTGATCCGCAATGCCGCCATCAGCATGCCCGGCGTGATCTTGTCGCAGTTGGAGATGCACACCATGGCATCCGCGCAGTGCGCGTTGACCATGTACTCGACGCTGTCGGCAATCAGCTCGCGCGACGGCAGGCTGTAGAGCATGCCGTCGTGCCCCATGGCGATGCCGTCGTCGACCGCAATCGTGTTGAATTCCTTGGCGACGCCACCGGCCTGTTCGATTTCGCGCGCCACCAGCTGGCCGAGATCCTTGAGGTGGACGTGGCCGGGCACGAACTGCGTGAACGAGTTGACCACGGCAATGATCGGCTTGCCGAAATCCTCGTTTTTCATGCCGGTCGCGCGCCAAAGGCCGCGGGCGCCCGCCATGTTGCGGCCGTGAGTTGTGGTGCGGGAACGATAGGCTGGCATGGATTTCCTCTAGACTTTCAGGTTTTGCGACCGCGGCTCCGGCTTGACGGCTTGTAACGGACGGGCTTCCTCCGGGCCATATGGAAGGACTTCCGCTCTCTCAATGGTGATAAGACCGCTCGACATCATCCCGTCAAGCACCGGCAGGAAAGATGATCCTGGTATTTCCGCGCCCGGCTAGCCATCGGCCGTCTTGTCGGTGCCGTACTGCAGAACCTGCAGTTTCTCCAGCGTGACCAGACCACTGTCCATCATTCCGTCGAGAACCGGCAGGAATTCATTGATCTTCTCCTCGGAATCCACGATTTCGATGACCAGCGGCAAATCCATGGAAAGGCGCAGGATCTTGTCGGTATGGATCAGGCTCGATTTGCCGAATCCCATCGGACCGCGCAACACGGTGGCGCCGGCCAGGTGCATCTCGCGCGCCTTCATGACGATCGCTTCATAGAGCGGACGGCCCTCGAATTTATCATCCTCGCCGGCGAAAATCCTCAACAGGACGGCTTGTTTCGGTAGTTGCATGTCTCGATTCCTTACAAACGATTGAGGCGTGCCGCCAGCGCATGACCGATCCATACGCTGGCGATCCAGGTGACGGCCGAGACGACCAGATAAACCAATGCGGTCTGGACTCTGCCGGACTGCACCAATCTCAGGGTTTCCAGACTGAACGCGGAGAATGTCGTGTAACCCCCGCAGATGCCGACCATGACGAACAGCCTCTGCCGCGCGCTGACGAACAGCCTGCCGTCCGGACCGGTCAACGCAGCATAAAATCCAATGACGAACGAACCGGTCACGTTGACGAACAATGTGCCCCAGGGAAAGCCGTCGCCGAACTGGCTCACGAACAGGACGGAAACCAGGAAACGTCCCACCGCGCCGACGATGCTTCCGAGCGCCACCGAAACATAGGAGCCCGCCTTGTCCCAGAGTGTTGACCACCAGGCGCGGCGCCGTACGCGAGCGGGCGGGGGCTTCTCGATCTGGCCGCTCGGCGGCAATTTCGGTGAAATGTTGTCCTGCATGGCTGGATGCTCTTACCCCAGGACGTAGAGGCCGGCCGCAAAGCCGCCGGTGACGGCCAGAAGGCAGAGGGAAAGCGAGAGCACCATATTTCCGGCAGCGCGCATCATTTCGCCGTCGCGGGCAAGTGACAGCGTTTGCAGGCTGAAGGACGATACCGTGGTGTAGGTTCCAAGGATGCCGATCGCCGCGAATTGCCACGGTTTTACGGCCGCAAAAATCCCATGGCTGGCGGCCGATGCCGCGAGGATGCCGAGCAGGAAGGCGCCGCTCACATTGGCGACTATTGTTCCCCAGGGAAATGTCTCGCCGACACGCCGCGCCACAAAGCCGGACAGCCAGAATCTCGCTGTCCCACCGAGCACGCTGCCCAGCGCAACCCACATGACGCCGTTGATCGTATCCACTGCAGGCCTCTACATTTCACCGGGTCGCTTGCTGCTCAAATCTTCCGCCGATCGCTCCGCAACGCCAACAATAAACGCACCGGCCGTCGGCCCACCAGCTCCGGTTGGCGGACGACGCAGCAATCCTGTTTCGCGGTGAGACGGCCAAGGAGCCTGAGCGGACGTACCGCAACGGACCAACCCCCGCATTCTCGACGCGGCAGGAGTCATCAGCCCTCATCAGGCGGTTTTGGGGAACCCCATCCCCTTGGATATGCAATCCTAAACCATGTCAAACCAGGGATCAATGTCGGCCGACAAAACCCATACTTATGGCTGGCGCTACATCGGTCGGCACACGATCGGCGAAAATTTGAGGACGGACGGTACGTCACCCATCCCCGCCCGCGCCAATACGCAAGACAACGTATATGCTCTTCGCCAAATAGCGGCCGGCCGATGAGGAGAGCTCAGCTGGATGACCGTCATTTTATTGGTCCGCCACGGTCATGTGGAGGGCATAAAACCCGAGCGTTTCAGAGGCCGCGCCGATCTCGTCCTGACGGAAACGGGCGAGCGGCAAGCTGAGTTGCTGGCGCTCCGGATCGCGTCGCAATGGGTTCCCAGTTCGATCCATACCAGTCCGCTCCGGAGATGCGTTGCAACCGGCGCGGCAATCGCCGGGGCTTGCGGCGTTCCATCCGAGCCGCTCGGCGGGCTCATCGATCTCGACTATGGCGCATGGCAGTCGCGGACATACGATGATGCCCGCGCAAGTGATCCCGGCCTTTTCGAAGCCTGGCTCACGACCCCCCAATTGGTCCGGTTTCCGAACGGAGAATCGCTCCAGGATGTCGCGACCCGCACCGCGAGCGTGCTGCGTTTCGTTCTTTCCCGGAATGCGGCGGACACGGTCGTCCTGGTCGGCCATGACAGCGTCAACAGGGTTATGCTGACTCAAATTCTCGACCTGCCGCTGTCAGCCTATTGGCGCTTCGCGCAGAGCCCCTGCTGCATCAACGAAATCGAAGTCACCGGCAGTTCATTTCAGCTGCGCCGAATGAACGACACCGCGCATCTCGACATCGGGTTCGACTGGCCGGCGCGTCATTGAACTCCCGGTGCCGCCGATGGGGGGCGTATCATGGCCCAAATCTTGAATGCCAACCTCGCGAGTACAGGCAATGTGATCTCCTCGCGAGGTTCATATGGACATGCCATCGAGTGCCCCGGCCGGCCTGATCGATCGTTCGGCAACGGGTGTCGTTCCCGGTCATTCCGACGCCAGGATGGACCAGGCCAAATACCTCCACCACGCCGGTAATCCCTGGTTCCTGGCGCTGACGGCGCTCGGCGTCGTCTATGGCGACATCGGCACCAGCCCGCTTTACGCCTTCCAGGTCGCGCTTACCGGCATCGGCCATCCGGTCCCGACCGCCGCCGACGCGCTCGGCATCGTTTCGCTGATTTTCTGGGCGCTGATGGCGATGGTGTCGCTGAAATACGTGATCTTCGTGCTTCGCGCCGACAATGACGGCGAGGGCGGCATCCTGGCATTGCTGTCGCTGGTCGGCGCCGAACAGATCGCGAGGGGCGGGAGGCTTCCCATACTGGTGCTGCTCGGCGTGATCGGCGCCTCCCTGCTCTATGGCGACGGCGTCATCACGCCGGCGATTTCGGTACTGTCGGCGATGGAGGGGCTCAAGCTGGTGGCGCCGGGATTCGAAAAATTCATCGTGCCGGTGACGCTGGTGATCCTGATCGGCTTGTTCGCGATCCAGCGCCGCGGCACCGAAAGTATCGGAAGGCTGTTCGGCCCGGTCATGGTGGTCTGGTTCGTCGTCATCGGCGTGCTCGGCGCCACCAACGTCGTGAAGGCGCCGGCGATATTGTGGGCGATCAATCCGGCGGAGGCCGCCCGCTTCCTCGGCGCCGATCCGCTGATCTCGTTCGCCGTGATCGGCGCGGTGTTTCTGGCGCTGACCGGCGGCGAGGCGCTTTACGCCGACATGGGCCATGTCGGCCCGGGCGCGATCCGCCGCGCCTGGTTCGGCCTGGTGCTGCCGGCGCTGGTGCTCAATTATTTCGGCCAGGGCGCGCTGATCCTTGCCGATCCGGCAGCCTCCGACAATCCGTTCTACAAGCTGGCGCCCGCCTGGGCGTTGATCCCGATGGTGGCGCTCGCCGCCTGCGCCACCATCATCGCCTCGCAGTCGCTGATCTCGGGCGTGTTCTCGCTGACCCGGCAGGCGATGCAGATGGGATTGTGCCCGCGGGCGAAGATAACGCCAACCTCCGTCGACGAGGCCGGCCAGATCTACATCCCGGCCACCAACTGGCTGTTGATGGCCGGCACGCTGTTCACCGTCGTGCTGTTCCGCTCGTCCGATAATCTGGCGGCGGCCTATGGCATCGCGGTATCAGGCACCATGCTGATCACCACGCTGTTGCTTTACCAGGTCGCGGTTTCGCGCTGGCGATGGCCGGCGGCCGTCGCCATCCCGGTGATCGCGATGTTCGGCGCGATCGACGCCACCTTCCTGGTCTCGAACTCGATTAAGATCGTCGAGGGCGGCTGGTTTCCGCTGGTCGTGGGCTTCGCCATCGCGGTGCTGATGCTGTGCTGGCGCAAGGGTTCCTCGGAAGTCAGGCGTCGTCTGCACGAGATGTCGATGCCGCTGAAGGAATTCCTCGCTTTTGCCGACGAGGCCGTGATCGGCCGCGCGCCCGGGATGGGCGTATGGCTGACCAAGGTCGATCACGGCGCCTCGCCGATGCTGCTGCGGCATATCGAGCACAACAGGGTGCTCCACGAGATCGTGGTGCTACTGACGTTCATCTCCGACCGCAGGCCGCGGGTGCCGTTTCACGAGCGTCATTCCGTGCACCGTCTCGGCCACGGCTTCTACCGGATCCAGGTCAGGCTGGGTTTCATGCAGACCCCGGACATTCCGCTCAGCCTGATCAATTGCAACAAGCTCGGCTTCGATGCCGATCTCGACCACAAGAACTACTATATCGCGCATGAGACCATCGTTCGCCGCGACGAGGGCTCGTCGATGGATCCGGTATCGTTTGCGATCTTCTCGTTTTTGAACCGCATCGCCAGTCGGGCGCCGGACTTTTTCAAGATTCCCCACGACGCCGTCATCGAGGTGGGATTTCGCGTGACGATCTGAATTTGGCGCAGCCGGTTCGGCTGCCCTTCCAGCCAATATCCGTCGGGTCGCCCGCATAATTTGCCGGCCGGACGATAATCCGGGTTCCCACATCAGCCCCGATCGATCACAATGGCGGCGAGAGCTCGCAATTCAACGAGCCGATGTAAGGGAGTATTCGATGTCTTTTCCAACCTTGCCGCGCTTGGCCGGCCTCATTCTGGGCGCCTCGATCATGATGGCCGCTCCGGCCTGCGCCGATCCGCTGAAGGACGAAATCGCGCCGACCGGCAAGCTGCGGGTCGCGATCGCGATCAGCGCGGCCGGCGGCGCGTTCTGGTGCAGCAAAAGCGCGGCCGGCGGCTTTGCCGGGGTGCCGGTCGACCTCGGCAAGGACATGGCAATGCGGCTCGGTGTACCCGTCGAATATGTCGCCTACCAGAATTCAGGCCAGATCACCGACGCCGCATCGAAAGGCGCCTGGGACGTCAGCTTCCTGCCGAAGGACCCGGAGCGCGAGACCAAGATGTCGTACGGACCCAACTACGAGGTGGCGGATGCGACCTATATCGTCAGGGCCGGATCGCCGATCGTGAATTTTGCAACCCTCGACCAGCCGGGCGTCAAGGTCGCCGCCGTCAACAACACCACGACGATGCGCGGCGCGATCGCGCATCTGAAGAACGCACAGGTCACGGGCTACCAGACCTATGACGAGATCGTCACTCTGCTGAAGAAAGGCGATGTCGATGCGTTCGCGCTCTCGCGCGAGGGGCTCAACGATCTGGCGAAACAGATTCCGGGAACGCATGTGCTGGACGAAACCTTCAAGAAGACCGTGACCGCGGTGGCGGTGCCGCTCAACCATCCGCTGGCGCTGGCGTTCGCCGCCAAATTCATGACTGACGCTGAGACCGACGGCACCTTGCGCAAGGCCTACGACAACAACGGATTGAAGGACAAGCCGATCCAGGTGAAATGACGCCTCTGCCCGATGGCCGGGACGCCTGTGACCCGAAACGCGGCACGGGAGCGGCTATCAGCGCAGGGTCTTGTAGGCTCGTTCGTCGTAGAGGCTGCCGCTCATTGGCTGCAGATCCTCCCGGAACGATCGTGCGGCCGGCGTTGAAATCCAGGCGTCCTTGCTGGCGGGCGCATCCCAGCTCTCGACGATGGTCATGTGATTCTTGCGGCTCGCCTGGGTCAGAACATCGAAGCGAAGATTGCCGCGGGCGCCCCGGCCCTGCTCGACGAATGCTTTCACCTTGCCGACCCCGACGTCGACCGAGGTTGGAATGAGGTCGACATGGGTGAGGATCACCAGCGCATCGGGCGAGGCCTCCTTGGATGGACCGACCGAGAGGGCTGAGTGAAGGCGCTCGTCATAAGCCGCGCTTTGCAGCCGGCCAAGCGCCGCTCGAAATTTCGTAGCCGCCTCGGTCGACGCAAAGGCCTGCTTTGCGCCCGGCGACTGCCATTGCTCGATCAGCGCGAAGTGGTTGGGATATCCGATGCGCTCGAGCGCATCGACCTCGACGGCACCGGAAGCCTTTCTTGCATCGGCGCCATAGGCTGTGATCAACGGCCGTGCCTCGGACACCAGGCCGGGCGCAATTTCCATGTAGGTCACGACATAGGTGGGCTGTGCGGCATCTTCCGCGAGCACATCGCGGCCGGCCCAAAATAAACCGACGGTGGCGAAAACGGTCGCGGCAAAATAGCGGTACATTGGCAATTTCCCCCAGGGATCGGTATGCGGCAGTTTAGCTCGTAGGGCGGATTGTAGCCGAAGGCGTAATCCGCCGCTTCGACTTTCATAGCCGGTAAGATCAATATTGCGTCCCGCGAACCATCCTCGGCGCGTTCGTTCCGGGTAGAGCACGTCGCTCGCAACGGCGGATTACGCCGGAGCCTGTCATCGGGCCGCGCTTTGCGCGGACCCGTTGGGCTCCAATCCGCCCTACGGATTCTACGGACTCGAAAGCGCGATGCCTCAGCGGGCTAATGCCGCTTGAAATATTGCACGGCGCGCTCATGCTTTTCCGCGGCCGCGCGGGATTTGAAGGTCCCGAGATTGCGGCGCTTGCCGGTCCTGGGATTGATCTTGCGGGAATAGAGCCGGTATTCGCCTGATTGCAATTTGCGGATCATGAGACTGGCCTCGCATCATGGTGATTGTGGAGCTGGTTGCGACGGATGAGATCGTCGCCTCGCGGCAGCGTCGCCACCACGAATCTAATTGCGATCATCGCTCTCGGTTCCGCCCCCTGGGAACCAGGTTGTCGATAGTTGGTGACAGGTCGGTCGTGCGCTGCAGTTTAATTTGTCCACCGGCACCGAGTCTGGTCCTCTGACTCCGGGGTATGCACTTGGGCACTGACGGGGGCACCATGCTGATGCGTGGAATTGGCGCTGTTGCGCTGAGCGTATCTCTTTCATCCGGAGCGTTGGCGGAGAGGCAACAGGGCGTCATGCATCGAATATCATGCACGATGGTTCGCATTTACGTCGCAAGGTACTCAGCTTCAACGGCGGAAATCTGGGCGCGCAGTCACGGGGCAACCGAGGCGCAGATCGAAGCGGCGCGAGAATGCCTGAAGGGAACGGCAGACCAGACCGCGCAGGATACGCACTGGTTTGCCCGGTAGATCGGGGTCGCACCTGCCCTGCGCCGGATCCAGTCGGGCGCTCTCCTCGACGACGGAACAACAATCGGGCAGGTAGATTCGTCCGGGTTCGTTGGCCCGCACCCACTTGCGATTCTTTTGGCCGCTTCACACATTGCTCGCAGAAATCGCCGGCGCGTCAACGTGGTTGCCATGGGTCATGACTGTTTATAGCTGCTTCATCCTCGCACTCTGGATCGTGTTCATCGCGGTCTGGGCGGTCATGGCCGTAAGCGCGAAAAGGAATATCGGCGCGCGATTCCGGTGGGGGCAGATCGGATGGCGGGCGGCGATCATCGCGCTCGTCGTTTGGGCGCTCTCTTTCCCGGCGGTCCGTCGGGCATTGCGAAATGCGCGAAGCCATGCGGCCGGCGTCAGCACGCTCTCGGGTGTTGTTGGCGTCGCGCTCTGCGCATTTGGCATTGGCCTTGCGATCTGGGCACGGCTACATCTGGGGCGGAATTGGGGGACGCCGATGTCCCGCAAGGAGAATCCGGATCTCGTCACGACCGGTCCCTACGCGCATATCCGCCATCCGATCTATACCGGCATGCTGCTTGGCATGCTCGGCTCGGCGATCGGGCAAAGCGCGTTCTGGTCGATACCGCTGGTTTTCTCCGCCGTCTATTTCGTCTACAGCGCCCGTCGCGAGGAGAAGCTGATGATGGAGCAGTTCCCCGGGCAGTATCCGGAGTATATGAGCCGGACCAAAATGCTCGTGCCATTTGTGTTTTGAGCAACTGCCGGGTTTCCCTCACCCGAAATTCGCTACTCCCGCTAATTCGTCGCGCCCGCCGCGATCGGCTCCATGCCGCTCTTGACGATCGCGTCGCGGGCGGCGGGGGAGGCGAGAAATTTGATCAAGGCCCGTCCGGCCTCGGGTTCTTTCGAAACCGTGGCGATCCCGGCCGAAAACACCGTGATGCTCTGCAACTCCGGCGGCAGCGGGCCGACGATGTCGATGCCCGCGACCGGCTTCAATTCGCTGATCTGCTGGAAACCAAGCTCGGCCTCGCCGCGCGCGACGATCTCACCGACGGGCGTGGCGGGAATCTTCCTTGCCTTGTCCTTCATGGCGTCGGCCACGCCGAGTTTGTTGAACATCTCGGTCGAGACATAGACGCCGCTGGCGCTGTCGGAATAGGCCACCGATTTTGCCGCCAGCAGCGCGCGCTTGACCGCGTCGGCGGAGCTGATGTCGGGCTTCGGCGCGCCGGCCTTCACCGCAATCCCGATCGGCGATTTCACCAGCTCGACGCGGCTGTCGGCAATCACCTTGCCCTGCTTGGCGAGATCGTCGAGCGCATAGCCCACCATGATCAGGACATCGGCGGGTTCGCCGCGCGCCAGCCGCACCGGGATCGCATTGATGGTGGTCCCCATCGACGGCCCGTAGGCGGTTATCACCTTGTTGCCGGTCTGGCGCTCGAATTCCGGCACCAGCGCATTATAGGCCGCCGTCAATCCGCCCGAGATCATCACCCGGACCTCGGCCGCATGGGCCGCGCCGGTCAGCAGCAGGGTGGCAAACGCCGCAACAACAGCTCGTCTCATCGTTCCCTCCAGTGATTTTGTATCTCAGACGCCAAGATACTCGTGCAGCTTGTCGATATTGGCGGCGAGATCGGC
>NZ_DATHOP010000034.1:0-8518 GCF_035484855.1 Bradyrhizobium sp. | reverse complement strand
CGTGAAGTTTTTGCTGGTGTTGTTGCTTTCGGGTGTCCACGGTTTCCTGGCACGCGCGGTGCGTGATTTTGCCGCTGACCGCAATCAACGAAGCCAGAAATTCTATCGGATTATCAATGAGGTGCCGACCGTGCTGATGATCGCAATCGTCGTCCTTGTGGTCGTTAAGCCGTTTTGATGGGCACATGGTGCGTGTGAGTTAGGCCATGTTGGCCCTTGGCGCTGCTTGCGGAATGCCAACTGATTTTCTATATTGAGTTTATCCCACCCCACGCAGGCGGATGTCGTTGCGTCCCGGTCTAAACCGGCCGCCGCATCAGGTTTGAAGCCTTCCGGCGCTTTCCTTGCTTTGAGCTGCGGGCCTCTTTTTTCGAGCCCGCTTTCCCTGAAGCCACCTCGCACCCCCTCTCTCTGAAAGTTACTCCACAGGACCACCCCAATGCGGGAAATCAAACTCCAAGACCTCAAATCGAAGACGCCGGCGGAACTCGTTTCGTTTGCCGAAGAGAATGGGGTCGAAAACGCCAGCACCATGCGCAAGCAGGAGCTGATGTTCGCCATCCTCAAGCAACTGGCGATCCAGGAAATCGATATCATCGGCGAGGGCGTCGTCGAGGTGCTCTCCGACGGTTTTGGATTCTTGCGCTCGCCGGACGCCAACTATCTGCCGGGACCTGACGACATCTACGTCTCGCCCTCGCAGATTCGCCGCTTCGGACTTCGTACCGGCGACACCATCGAAGGCCACATCCGCAGCCCCAAGGAGGGTGAACGGTATTTTGCGCTTCTGAAGGTCAACACGCTGAATTTCGAGGACCCGGAGAAGTCGAAGCACAAGGTCAATTTCGACAATCTGACACCGCTATTCCCCGATCAGCGATTCCGACTCGAACTCGAAGACCCTACCAGAAAGGACCTGTCTGCAAGGGTTATCGACATCGTCGCTCCGATCGGCAAGGGCCAGCGCGCGCTGATCGTGGCGCCGCCGCGCACCGGCAAGACTGTGCTGATGCAGAACATCGCACACTCGATCACCGCCAATCATCCCGAATGCTATCTGATCGTTTTGTTGATCGATGAGCGTCCGGAAGAAGTCACCGACATGCAACGCTCGGTGAAGGGCGAGGTTGTCTCCTCGACCTTCGACGAGCCGGCGGTGCGCCATGTCCAGGTCGCCGAGATGGTGATCGAAAAAGCAAAGCGACTGGTCGAACACGGCCGCGACGTCGTGATTCTCCTGGACTCGATCACCCGATTAGGTCGCGCCTACAACACGGTGGTGCCGTCCTCCGGCAAGGTGTTGACCGGCGGCGTCGACGCCAATGCGTTGCAGCGGCCGAAGCGATTCTTCGGCGCCGCGCGCAATATCGAGGAGGGCGGCTCGCTCACCATCATCGCAACGGCGCTGGTCGATACCGGCAGCCGCATGGATGAAGTGATTTTCGAAGAGTTCAAAGGCACCGGCAATTCGGAGCTCATTCTCGACCGCAAGGTTTCCGACAAACGCACCTTCCCGGCGATCGACATTTCGCGCTCGGGAACGCGCAAGGAGGAGCTGATCACCGATCCACAACTGCTGAAGAAAATGTACGTGCTGCGCCGGATCCTCAATCCGATGGGCACCATGGATGCGATCGACTTCCTGCTCGATAAGCTGCGCAACACCAAGAACAACTCGGAATTCTTCGAATCGATGAATACCTGAACCAGGTCCGGCGATTTTGAAGGGCGCCCTCAGGAGGGGGCGCCCTTTTTCTTGCCTCGGGAAAAGGAGTTTCATGCTGCAGCAAATGCTGCAATGCAGTTGCAGCATAGAAAAGGGAACACCCAGCCGCGGGCGTTTCAACTAGGTATTTGAAATACCTAAATATTATGTCTGGCGCGGGAACCGGCCGACCGATCTCTGCAGCATGGGCCAGGCGAAATGTTGCGGCAATGCTGCAGCATTTGGGGAACCATCGCGGCCCGACCGGGCTCACCAGCTAGACTCGGCAATCCGAAATTGCGTTGCCTTTTCAAGGGGCTCGGGGGCAAATAGGGGATGCATCCAGGTCAAGAGACGATTTTTGCCCTGTCGTCGGGCCGGCCGCCAAGCGCGATTGCGATCGTGCGGGTGTCCGGGGCGCAGGCGGGTACTGTGCTAGCCGCGCTCGCGGGCAAGATGCCGACGCCGCGGCTGGCGACGCGGGCCTTGTTGCGCGACGCCCGGCAGCCGATCGACGATGCGGTGGTGCTGTGGTTTCCCGGACCGGCGAGCGCGACCGGCGAGGACGTCGCGGAATTTCACGTCCATGGCGGCCGCGCGGTGCTGGCAGCTATGTTCGCCGCGCTCTCGGCATTCGAGGATGTGCGGGCGGCCGAGCCGGGCGAGTTCACCCGGCGCGCATTTGAAAATGGAAAACTCGATCTCACCGAGGCCGAGGGCCTCGACGACCTGATCCATGCCGACACCGACCGCCAGCGCCGCCAGGCGCTGCGCCAGTTGAAGGGCCTGCTCGGCGACCGCGCGCGCGACTGGCGGGCGCAGATCATCGAGGCCAGCGCGTTGATCGAAGCGGGCATCGATTTCGCCGACGAAGGGGATGTGCCGGCGCAATTGATCGCACCGGCGATGGCAAAGATCACAACGCTGCTCGGCGAGATCGAGGAAGTGCTTGCGGCACAGGGTCGGAGTGAACGGCTGCGCGAGGGACTGGTGGTCGCCATCGCGGGCCCGCCGAACGTCGGCAAGTCGACGCTGATGAATGCGCTGGCGCGGCGTGAGGTCGCGATCGTCTCGCCGCATGCCGGCACCACGCGCGACATCATCGAAGTGCAGCTCGATCTCGACGGTTATCCGGTGACGGTGATCGACACCGCCGGCATTCGCGAGACCGACGATCCCGTCGAACAGGAAGGCGTGCGCCGGGCGAGGGGGCGCGCGGCGGAAGCGGATCTGGTGCTTTGGCTGGTCGATGGACCGGGCGAAAAAAATCCGAACGAGGGTGCCGCGCCGGTCTGGACCGTGCGCAACAAGATCGATCTCGATGCGGGCAGCGTGGCCTTGGCGCGAGGGCAGGGCGCCACGAATTTCAGGATATCGGCGAGCCGCGGTGACGGGATCGGAGAATTGATCGCCGCCCTGGTGGCCTTTGCACGGGATTATTTTGGTTCGAACCAAAGCGGTGTGATCACCCGGGAGCGACAGCGGCAATTGCTGCAGCAGACGGTCGTTTCGTTGCATCGCAGCATGATGGTAATTGGCGAAGGCGAGGAACTGGCCGCCGAGGATCTGCGGTTGGCCGCCTACTCCTTGGGACGACTGCTGGGGCGGGTGGATGTCGAGGATATTCTCGACGTCATTTTCCGTGAGTTCTGCATCGGCAAGTAATAGGCACGGGTTCTTTCCATGGATGATGGGGCGTTTTCACATGAAAAAGTCCCCAAGCAGGCTTGTTTCACGTGAAACAACCGATCCCGATAAAAATCCTGAAAACAACCCCATGCAAAGTAAAGCTTCCGGGTTTTCCCGCTCCGCGATAGAAGACCGCGCATGTCCATTCGCCCGGAATCATTCGACGTTATCGTCATCGGCGGCGGCCACGCCGGCTGCGAGGCGGCGAGCGCGGCTGCCCGGATGGGTGCGAGAACGGCGCTGGTCACCCATCGTTTTGCGACCGTCGGCGCCATGTCCTGCAATCCCGCGATCGGCGGCCTCGGCAAGGGTCACCTGGTCCGCGAGGTCGACGCGCTCGACGGCCTGATGGGGCGCATTGCTGACGCCGGCGGTATCCAGTTTCGGATGCTCAACCGGCGCAAGGGCCCGGCCGTGCGGGGGCCGCGCGCCCAGGCCGACCGCAAGCTCTATGCCGCGGCGATGCAGGCCGCCATCCGCGAGACCGCCAACCTCGGCGTGGTTGAAGGCGAGGCGGACGAGTTGATGGTCTCGGACGGCCGCGTCACCGGCATTCGCTTGGCCGATGGGCGCGAGCTGACGGCTGGCGCGGTCGTCATCACCACCGGCACCTTTCTCCGAGGCTTGATCCATCTCGGCGAAAAGAATTGGCCGGCGGGCCGTGTGGGCGAGGCGCCCGCGCTCGGATTGTCAAAGTCCTTCGAGCAGGCTGGCTTTACGCTGGGTCGGCTGAAGACCGGCACGCCGCCGCGCCTCGATGGCACGACCATCGACTGGGCAGCCGTGGAAATGCAGCCCGGCGACGATCCGCCGGAGCCGTTTTCGGTGATGACCGACCGCATCACCACGCCGCAGATCCAGTGCGGCATTACGCGCACCACAGCGGCGACCCATGAGGTGATCCGGGCCAATGTGCATCGCTCGCCGATGTATTCCGGGCAGATCAAGAGCACCGGACCGCGCTATTGCCCCTCGATCGAAGACAAGATCGTCCGCTTCGGCGATCGCGACGGGCATCAGATCTTCCTGGAGCCGGAAGGTCTCGACGATTCCACCGTCTATCCCAATGGCATCTCGACTTCGCTGCCGGAGGAGGTCCAGCTGGCGATCCTGGCGACGATTCCGGGGCTGGAGCGGGTGCGGATGGTGCGCCCGGGCTACGCCATCGAATATGATCACGTCGACCCGCGCGAACTCGATCCGACTCTGCAGACCAAGCGGCTGCGTGGGCTTTTTCTGGCCGGCCAGATCAACGGCACCACCGGCTATGAAGAGGCTGCGGCGCAGGGGCTGGTTGCGGGCCTCAACGCTGCGCTGGTGGCCGGTGGATCGGAGCTGGTCGTGTTCGACCGGGCCGATGGCTATCTCGGGGTGATGATCGACGACCTCGTCACGCGGGGTATCACCGAGCCCTATCGGATGTTCACCTCGCGCGCGGAATACCGGCTGACCTTGCGGGCCGACAACGCCGACCAGCGCCTGACCAATAAGGGCATCGCGCTGGGGTGCGTGGGAGAGGCGCGCGCGCTGCGTCATGGCGCCAAGATGGCCGCGCTCGATGGCGCGAAGGTCCTGGCGCAATCGCTGACGCTGACGCCAAACGAAGCGGCGAAGCATGGCCTCTCGCTCAACAAGGACGGCCAGCGCCGCTCGGCCTTTGAACTACTGGCCTATCCGGAGATCGGCTGGACCGAGGTCCGCAACATCTGGCCCGAGTTGTCGGCCATTGAACCAGCCATCGCGGTCCATCTGGAAATCGATGCCAAATACGACGTCTATCTCAAGCGTCAGGTCGCCGACGTGGAGGCGTTTCGCCGCGACGAGGGGTTGATCCTCGGCGACATCGATTACTGCGCCGTACCCGGACTTTCCAACGAGGCCCGTTCGAAGCTGGAAACCTCGCGGCCGCGCACGGTCGGGCAGGCTGGCCAGCTCGATGGCATGACACCGGCAGCGTTGGCGATTCTTGCCGCTTTTCTTCGGCGGGAGGCGCGACGGAGAATGACGGCCGCATCCAGATAAACTGTTTCACGTGAAACAATGATGGGGACGAGCCCATATTAGGATGGCGCATGAACAACGACGCGGAAATCGTGGCCACCGGAACGTGGTTGTATGATCAACAAGTGCCGCGTCCAATTTCAGTTTTAAGAAAGCCGGCAAAGTGGGCTCACTCTCGTTACGATTGGGAGACTGATCAGTGGGACGAAAGCAGGCCAATCCCGGACACGGTCGACGGCTTTCTTTACTACTGCTCCTTGGGCAAATCCGGCGAACACCTCTCTATCAACGATGCGAAGGCATGGGCGGACGCCCAGCCGTGGGGGCCGGTTAACTGGTCCAGTGAGTCTGAACGACACCGTCTCTGAGATCTCCGTGGCCAAAATGTCTGAACAGAGCGCGCGTCCCATCCCCGTCTCCGATAAAGCCGCGGCACTCGCCCTGACGCCTGTTTCACGTGAAACAGAAGCGCGGCTCGATCGCTATGTCGAACTGCTTCGGGAATGGCAGGCCAAGACCAATCTGGTGGCGCCCTCCACCCTCGCGCAACTCTGGACCCGGCATATCGCCGATTCGCTGCAGCTCCTGGATCTTGCGCCATCGGCCAAGGTTTGGATCGATTTGGGCAGCGGCGGCGGTTTTCCCGGTGTCGTCCTTGCCTGCGCGCTGACGGAAACACCGAGGGCGATGGTCCATCTGGTCGAACGCAACGCCAAGAAGGCCGCCTTCCTGCGGGAAGCCCTGCGCGTGACGGGCGCGGCTGGTACCGTGCATCTGGCCGGCATCGAGGATATTGTGGAAAGAATCACCGGGCCGGTCGATTGCGTCACCGCCCGCGCCGTGGCTTCGCTAGACCAGCTCATCGGCTTCGCGGAACCGCTGGTGAGACGAGGCGCAAAGGCTTTTTTCCTCAAGGGCCAAGATGTAGAGGCTGAATTGACCGAAGCCACTAAATATTGGAAGATAGCGCCACATTTGCATTCCAGCCGCACCGGCAGACAGGGCTGGATCGTCGAGCTCGATCATGTCGAGCGCCGCAACCCATCCGCAAGCCTCCATGGTGGTCGAGCATGACCGTAATTGATCAAGTAGATCAAGAGGATAAGGCCCCACATTCAGGAACCGCGCTGCGCATCCTGGCGCTCGCCAACCAGAAGGGCGGCGTCGGCAAGACGACCACTGCGATCAATCTCGGCACGGCGCTGGCAGCGATCGGCGAGCGCGTATTGATCGTCGATCTCGACCCGCAGGGCAACGCGTCCACCGGACTCGGCATCGATCGGCGCAACCGCAACTGCTCGACCTATGACGTCCTGATCGGCGAGGCCACCTTGCGCGAATCGGTGGTGCCGACCGCGGTGCCGCGGCTGCACATTGCGCCGTCGACCATGGATCTGTCGGGCCTCGAACTCGAACTGGGCGCGACGCCCGGCCGTGCGTTCCGGCTGCGCGACGCGATCGCGGCGCTCAACACCAATGCCACGCCTGATACCAACTACACCTATGTGCTGATCGATTGTCCGCCGTCGCTCAATCTGCTGACGGTCAATGCGATGGCGGCGTCGGACGCGATCCTGGTGCCGCTGCAATGCGAGTTCTTCGCGCTCGAAGGCCTGTCGCAACTGCTGCAGACGGTGGAGCAGGTGCGCACCACGCTCAATCCCAATTTGTCGATCCACGGCATCGTGCTGACCATGTTCGACTCGCGCAACAATTTGTCGAACCAGGTGGTCGCCGACGTCCGACAGTTCATGGGGGCCAAGGTCTACAAGACCATGATCCCGCGCAACGTGCGCATCTCCGAGGCGCCGTCCTACGGCAAGCCGGTGCTGGTCTACGATCTCAAATGCGTCGGCAGCGAAGCCTATCTCAAGCTCGCCACCGAAGTGATCCAGCGCGAGCGCGAATTGCGGACGCATTGATCCAGCCGTCGCCCTTCGAGGCGCGCAAGTGCGCGCACCTCAGGGTGACGGCAACAACCACAGGCGTCATCCTGAGGTGCGAGGGGCACCGCCCCGAGCCGCGAAGGATGATTGAAAAACATAAGCGTCCAATTCCGGAGTAGTGCGCGTGAATCCAAGGGAGCTGGCGATGGCCGACGAAGCGCGTTCGCGACTGGGTCGCGGTCTTGCAAGTCTGATCGGAGATGTCGGCGGCGAGGCCGCGCATCTGGATCGGCCGCGCGCGCAGCGCAAGGTGCCGATCGAATTTTTAAAACCCAATCCGCGCAATCCGCGTCGCGAATTCGCCGATACCGAGCTCGGCGAGCTCGCCGAATCGATCAAGCAGCATGGCGTGATCCAGCCGATCGTGGTGCGCCCGGTCAAGGGCGTGCAGGACCGTTTCGAAATCATCGCCGGCGAACGGCGCTGGCGCGCGTCACAGATCGCCGGCCTGCACGACGTGCCGATCGTGCCGGTCGACGTCAGCGATTCCGACGCGCTCGAGATCATGATCATCGAGAACGTGCAGCGCGAAGACCTCAATGCCTTGGAAGAGGCGCAGGGCTATCACGCGCTGGCGAATGAGTTCAAACGCAGCCAGGAAGATATTGCAAAAATCGTCGGCAAGAGCCGCAGCCATGTCGCCAACATGATGCGGCTGACCAAGCTGCCGGCCGAAGTGCAGGCCTATATCGCGCTGGGCCAGCTCTCGGCCGGCCACGCTCGCGCCCTGATCGGGGTGCCCGATCCGCTGGCCGCCGCCAAGCGCATCGTCGAGGAGGGCCTTAATGTGCGCCAGGCCGAGGCGCTCGCGCATGTCGAGGGCGTCCCGGAACGCAAGCCCCAGAAGGCGCGCGGCGGCAGGACGAAAGATCCCGACACCGTGGCGCTGGAGAAGCGCGTCAGCGACGCACTCGGGCTTGCGGTCAACGTCGATCACCGCGATCCCGGCGGCACCGTGCACATCCGCTACCGCGATCTCGATCAGCTCGATGAGATCGTGCGGAGATTGGATGGGAAGGGCTGACTCCTTACCTCGCCCCGCTTGCGGCAGGGGAATCGCATATGGGTTTTCACCGGCTATTGCATTGGAAGGCAAGACGGATTCTGAAGATGACTCCCGGATTATGGAGGGGGTCGAATGCGGAAGTTCAAGAAGGCCTTTGGGCGGTTGCCGGAT
>NZ_DATHOP010000033.1:0-9321 GCF_035484855.1 Bradyrhizobium sp. | reverse complement strand
GACATGCGCGCGGCCTATGACGCGCTCGACGACGAGACCAGGGCGGAGATCGAGGACCTGATCTGCGAACACTCGCTGATGTATTCGCGCGGTTCGCTCGGCTTTCTCGACTACACCGAGGAAGAGAAAGCGATGTTCAAGCCGGTGCGGCAACGGCTGGTCCGCACCCATCCGGTTCATCGCCGCAAATCGCTATATCTGTCGTCACATGCCGGTGCGATCCTCGGCATGAGCGTGCCGGAAGCGCGGCTGTTGCTGCGCGACCTCACCGAACACGCCACTCAGAGCGAGTTCGTCCACGTCCACAAATGGACGCTGCACGATCTCATCATGTGGGACAACCGGCAGACGATGCATCGCGTGCGCCGTTACGACCAGTCGCAGCCGCGCGACATGCGGCGCGCCACGGTGGCCGGCACCGAACCCACCGTCGCGCAGCAGGCCGCGGAGTAGAGCTATCGCTACGCGCTGAGCTCCAATTCACCTCGCCCCGCTTGCGGGGAGAGGTCGCAACGCATCGATGGATGCGTTGCGGGTGAGTCTCTGTGAATTCGGTTTGTGGGAAAAGCCACTCACCCCAATCCTCTCCCCGCAAGAGCGGGGCGAGGGAGAAGTCAGGCGTGCCCTGCTTCGTTCGAGAGCATGCCGACGTCGATCCCGATCTTGCGCAGTGCCCGGGAATATTTTTCCTCGATATCGCCGCCGAAGATCAAATCGGAATCCGCATCACAATGCAGCCAGCCATTGTCCTGGATTTCGCTTTCGAGCTGGCCCGCGGCCCAGCCGGCATAGCCCAGCGCCAGGATCGCATGCTTCGGCCCCGAGCCCTTGGCGATCGCCTTGAGAATATCGACCGTGGCGGTCAGGCAGATCTCATGGTCGATGCGCAATGTCGCATCCTGAATGAAAAAATCGCTCGAATGCAGCACGAAGCCACGGCCGGTCTCGACCGGGCCGCCCTTGAGCACCTTCAAGGTCTCGGCGTTCTCCGGCAGCTTGATCTGGTCGGCCTTCTTGATGATGTCGAGCTGGACCAGCAAGCCGGGAAAATCGATGCTGCCCGCCGGACGGTTAACGATAATTCCCATGGCGCCTTCCGCTGAATGCGCGCAGAGATAAATCACGGAGCGTTCGAAGCGAGGGTCGCCCATGACAGGCATCGCAATCAACAACTGGCCATCGAGGTAGCGATGGCCCTGGGGTTCGCTGGAGCTGTCGGAAGCTTTGCGGTGAGCCGTTCTTGGCCGGAACCGTTCTGCTCCATGATCTGGTCTTTTGTCGTCAGAGCTCATCGCCGAGGACTCGCGTAGATGATCCATCCTGATATTGGGCTTAAGTTCTGTCAATCAAGCTTGAGTCCTGTTTCAGCGTGCATCACAGGCAATTCAATGGCTTGCCATCTCACTTGGAGTTAAGGACGTTTTATGAACGCAATGGTTCCCCACTCTCACAAGCACGTGCCCACGTTGCGCAGCGCACGATCGGCGGCACTGTTTACCCTGGCCGCACTGACCTCGTTTTCATCGATGGAAGCGCGGGCCCAGGACGCTTCGCCATGGCAGAAGGGAACACATTCGGCCGTGCGGCTTCTTGCGGGATCGCGCAGCGGGCCAGTGCTGCTCGGTGGCGTCGCTGTTCAACTCGATCCGAGCTGGAAAACTTACTGGCGTACCTCTGGCGATTCCGGCGTTCCGCCGCGCTTTGATTTTTCCAAATCCGATAATGTCGAGGCGGTGACCGTTCTGTGGCCCGCGCCGGCAAAATTCGACGACGGCGCCGGTGGCTTCTCGCTCGGCTATCACGATCAGGTGGTGCTGCCGCTGCGGATCGTGCCGAAGGTCAACGACAAGCCAGTGACACTTCGTGCCAACATCAGCTACGCGGTTTGCGAAAAGATTTGCATTCCGGTCGAAGCGAGCACGGAGCTGACATTCGCAAGCGTTGCGAGCACCGAAGACAGCGTCCTGTTCGCCGCGCTCGATACCGTCCCGAAGCCGGCCTCGGTCGGCGATCCTAACCCGCTCACCATTCGCGACGTCAAGCGCGAGGGCAAGTCTACGGTCCTGGTGGATGTGCTCTCGCCCGATGCGAGAACGGTCAATTTGTTTGTCGAAGGCCCGACCCCGGATTGGGCGCTGCCGGTTCCAAAACTTGTCGAGCACGGCCCGCCCGGCATCAAACGCTTTTCCTTTGAACTCGACGGTGTTCCGCCGGGCGTGAACCCCGAGGGAGCCGCCCTCAAATTGACGCTGGTCGGCGGCGATCGCTCCTACGAGTTCAACATCAATCTGTATTAAGCGGTTTCCAACCGAATCTTAACGAAGTGTTGATAGCCAGAATCTCGGCCGCGGCGCCTGCGGCGTGAGGACTTCCTGCTTGGCCGTCATGGACGCTCAACCCGCCAACACCCCGCCCGCCAGCATACTCGCACGCCTGCGATCGATGCTCGGCGGCGAGGGCTCCAGCGAAGCCTCGGTCACCCGGCGTCTGGCCGGCACGATCTTCATCATCCGCGTGTTCAGCGCAGCACTTGCCTATTTCTCGCAAGTCCTGCTCGCCCGCTGGATGGGCGGCTCCGACTACGGCATCTATGTCTATGTCTGGACCTGGGTGCTGCTGCTCGGCAGCATGATGGACTTCGGCATTTCTACGTCAGCCCAGAAGATCATTCCGGAATATCGCACCCGCGGCGAGAACGCGCTGTTGCGCGGCTTTGTTTTCGGCAGCCGCTGGATGACGTTCATGGTCTCGTCGATCATCTCGGCGTTGCTGGCCGGCCTCGTGAAATGTTTGTCGCCGTGGATCGGCCCCGGTGAGGTCGTTCCACTTTACATCGGCTGCCTTACGCTACCCGCCTTCGTCGTCGCCAATACCCAGGACGGCATCGCACGCTCCCATGACTGGATGCGGCTCGGACTGATGCCGCAATTCGTCATCCGCCAAACCCTGATCATCGGCGTCACCGCCGGCCTGTTCGTCCTCGGCTTCCATCTCGGGGCCACCACGGCGATGCTGGCGAGCGCGGCCGCCGTCTGGATCGCCATGATCGGTCAGATGGTGGCGCTCAATCGCCGCCTCGCCGGTCACATCCCGCCCGGCCCGAAAGCCTATGACGTCTTTTCCTGGCTTTCGATCTCGCTGCCGATTCTGATGGTCGAGGGTTTTTATCTGCTGTTGTCCTACACCGACGTGCTGGTGCTGCAACAATACCGCTCGCCGGAGGAAGTAGGCATCTACTTCGCGGTCGTGAAGACGCTGGCGCTGGTTTCCTTCATTCACTACGCGATGTCGGCCACGACGGCGCATCGCTTTGCCGAATACCATGCACTCGGCGATCAGGCGCGGCTCTCGGCCTATGTCGCGCATGCGATCAAGTGGACGTTCTGGCCTTCGCTCGCCGCGACAATCCTGCTGCTCGCGCTGGGCAAGCCACTGCTCTGGTTGTTCGGGCCGCAATTCGTCGTCGGCTACGACATCATGTTCGTGGCGGCGATCGGCCTTGTGGTGCGCGCGGCCGTCGGCCCGGTCGAGCGGCTCCTCAACATGCTCGGCCACCAATATGTTTGCGCGCTGGCCTACGCGCTGTCATTTGTCCTGAACCTTGCGCTCTGTATCGCGCTGATACCGCGCTTCGGCGGCCATGGCGCGGCGGCCGCAACCTCGATCTCGCTGGTCTTCGAGACCGTGCTGCTGTTCTACATCGTCCGCCAGCGGCTTGGGCTCCACGTGCTGGCGTTCGGGAAGCGCTAACGCATGGAAAAGCCGCACCACTTGCGACAGTGATGCGGCCTCTTGGCGCAACTTGATCTCAGAATTAAAGCGTTACTCCGCGGTCCAGCCGCCATCGATCGAGAGATTGGCGCCGGTGATTTGCGCGGCATCGTCGCCGCACAGGAACAGCGCGAGCGCCGCAACTTGCTCCGAGGTCACGAATTCCTTGGTCGGCTGCGCGTCCAGCAGCACGTCCTTGATGACCTGCTCCTTGGTCATGTTACGCGCCTTCATGGTCTCCGGAATCTGGTGTTCGACCAGCGGGGTCCAGACATAGCCGGGGCTGATGCAGTTGCAGGTGATCTTGAAGGTCGCGAGTTCGAGGGCCGCGGTCTTGGTCAGGCCCGCGATGCCATGCTTGGCCGAGACATAGGCCGACTTGAAGGGCGAGGCCACCAGCGAGTGGGCGGACGCGGTATTGATGATGCGGCCCCAGCCGCGCTTCTTCATGCCGGGCACGGCGGCGCGGATGCCGTAAAACGCCGACGACAGGTTGATAGCGATGATCGCCTCCCACTTCTCGGGCGGGAATTCCTCGATCGGCGAGACGAACTGGATGCCGGCATTGTTGACGAGGATGTCGACAGCGCCGAAAGTCTTCTCGCCGAGCGCGACCATCTCGGCGATCTCGGCGGGTTTCGTCATGTCGGCCGGCGAATGTACCGCCTTGACCTTGAAATCGGTCTCGATGCCGGAGCGCTCCTTCTCGATGTCGGCCGGCACACCCATGCCGTTGAGAACGATATTGGCGCCGGCGCCCGCGAAGGCGCGCGCATATGCGAGCCCAATGCCGCTGGTCGAGCCGGTCACCACCGCGGTCTTGCCTGTCAACGTACCCATTGCATTCACTCCTGTTTGTCCGGTTTCGCCGGGGTTCCGGTGCCGTCCCCCGTGAGGTCGTAGGTCACCATGGTTTCGTCGGATTGCGGCCGCTCCAGCCAGTCCTCGTGGCGCATCGACAGATGCACGTCGCGCTCGCCCGCGCTCCAGTGCTCGACCATGCCGACATGCGAGAAGTCGTAGTCCTTGGAGTTGGTTTCATAATTCTTGCTGCGGTAGATCAGGTGCACCACCGTAACGGTGCTCTCCTGGCTGAGCTTGCACAGGAATTCGACCGACGGATCGTTCTTCAAATAGTCCGGCAATTTGCCGATCAGCTCGCGCAGCGCCTTGCGGGCGTTGTGAATCTGCTTGGCCTTGTCGGTGTTCATCCGGGTGCGGCTGGAAAAGCGGATGTCCTTTTCGCGCTCGGCGGCTTCCAGCAGCGAGAGCGGCAGCGGCCCGCGCGCGCTGAACAGGTCGACCTGGAAGATCAGCAGGTCGTTCCTGATCTCCTCGTCCAGCACATAATCGAGCGGCGTGTTGGAGGCGATGCCGCCATCCCAAAAATGCTCGCCCTCGATCACGATCGAAGGAAAGCCCGGCGGCAGCGCGCCCGACGCCATGATGTGCTCGGGGCCGATTCTCTTGCCCGCTTTCTTCATTTCAAAATTATCGAAATATTTGAAGTTGCCGGTCGTGACGCTCACCGCGCCAACACTCAACCGGGTCTCCAGCGCGTTGATGCGGTCGAAATCGACCAGGCGCTCCAGCGTGGCGCGGAGCGGCGAGGTATCGTAATAGCTCTGCGACTGCGGCGACCCTTGCGGCCACAGCGGGGCGGGCGGAATCCGCGGTCTGAAAAAGCCGGGAACGCCGAAGGTCGCAATCAGCGCGGCCGAGGTTTCGTTGAACAGCGAACGTGCGCGATCGCCGTTGGTGACGGGATTCCAGGGCACCGGCGCGGAAACCATCTCCCAGAATTCCTTGAGCCGGTCCACGCGTTTCTCGCGCGGATTGCCGGCGATGATCGCGGCGTTGACGGCGCCGATCGAGATGCCGGCAACCCAGTCCGGCTCGAAATCATGATGACACAGCGCCTGATAGGCGCCGGCCTGATAGGAGCCGAGCGCGCCGCCGCCCTGCAGCACCAGTACGCGCTGCGCCTTCGCGGGCGTTGTTGCAGGCAGCGGATCGGAATATTCGGTCATGTCGGTCGATCGATGATCAAAATGAAATGACAAGGTGGGGTCAGATCGCGATGGCGTCAATCAGCGAGGCGGGAAGGGGTGATCACGCCGTGTTTATCGCGGTTCCGATGCCGCCATAATCATCGTCCAGAACACCTTGTATTTGGTATTCGGAGCGTAGCTGGCCGCGATGCCCAATTTTGTGACACCGTTTTTCAGCATGTTGGCCCGGTGCGGGGGCGAGTCACGCCAGCCCGAAAACGCTTCCGCCAGCGTATGGTAGCCCGCCGACACATTCTCCACCGCCAGCGTCGCCGGATATCCTGACGTCGTGAGGCGCTGC
Source organism: Bradyrhizobium sp. (assembly GCF_035484855.1). Lineage (GTDB taxonomy): Bacteria > Pseudomonadota > Alphaproteobacteria > Rhizobiales > Xanthobacteraceae > Bradyrhizobium. The sequence continues at coordinate 3,198 of NZ_DATHOP010000033.1, read as the reverse complement.
GCCAGCGGCGCCTTGACGTCGTGGTCGAGCTTGTTGTGGCTGGCCATCGCCAGCGACTGCGCTTCGGCGAGCTTCATGAGATCGGGATCGATCGCCACGCTGCCGAGCCCGTTGTTCTGCCGGTACAGCGAGATCATCGAGGCCGCCGCCTGCGGATCGAGTCTGGCGCCGGGAGCGGCCATGTTGACATACATGGTCGGCTCCTCGATCGGCGCCTCCGCCGCGCAGCCGCCAAGCGCCAACAATCCGAGTATGGCGATCGCCGCCCGCATGATTCGACCTACCCCCAACGTGAAGGGCGGTTGTTGCATACCAACCGTGGCTGAATAGTGAACGGCGAGGCAAGTCACCCCTCATTCCGGGGCGAGGCGACGCCTCGAACCCGGAATCTCGAGATTCCCCGATGCGCAATGGCGCATCTGAGGTCTGGTCCTTCGGACCATCCCGGAATGACGGCCCAGTGCTACGCCATCTTCACCGTATGGATGCCGCATTCGGTCTTGGGCCGGCCGCGCCAACGGCCGGCGCGGGTCTCCTCGTCGGGCGAGGTGCGGCTGGTGCAGGGCATGCACCCGACCGAGAGGAAACCCTTGGCCGCCAGCGGATGCGGCGGCAGGTTGGCCGCAGCATAGATCGCCTCGATCTGCTGGCGCGAGACGTTGGCGAACGGATTGAATTTCAGCCGCTCGCCGTCCTGTTCGACGACCGGCATCGCGGCGCGCAAGCCCCCCTGGAACCGCTTGCGTCCGTTGATCCAGCCGCGAAACGGCTTTAGCGCGCGCGCCAGCGGCTCGACTTTCCTGATCCGGCAGCAGGCATCGGGATCGGAGAACCATAATTCGCGATCCGGATCCTCGCGCGACAGCGTCGCTTCCGAGGGTTTTATGGAGCGGACGTCGCACAGGCCGAGCGTCGCAATCAGCGTGTCGCGATAGGCCAGTGTCTCCTCGAACAGCCATCCGGTATCGAGGAAGATCACGGGAATCGCGGGATCGACGTCCGTCATCACCTTGAGCAGGGCCGCCGATTCGGTGCCGAACGAGGACACCAGCGCGAGATGTTCGCGGCCGACGATCCGCAAGGCGGTCGCGACGATTTCCGCCGGAGCGGCGTCGCGAAGCGCGCGGTCGATCTCCTCGGCCGGCGGCAAAGCGCTTGCCGTCCGTTCGAACAACCTCTGGTGGGCGAGAGCATTCACTGGCTGGCACTCTCCGAATGGCGCAGCATCATCCGCCGATGCAGCGCGCTCATGCGGCCGTCGCCGGTCGGCTGATAGAACACCGAGTAACGCTTGACCGTGTTGGCGAACGCCTCGGCGTCGGCCGGCTTCTTCACCTCGAAGGCGTTGAAGCCTGCGCGCAGCATGAACAGGAACTGGTCGCGCAGCACCTGGCCGGTGGCGCGCAACTCGCCGCGAAAATTGTAGCGTTCGCGCAACAGCCGCGCCTGGCTATAGGCGCGGCCGTCGCGGAAGGTGGGAAACACCAGCGCAATCACCGCAAGCCGGTCCAGATACGGCACGAGGTCGTCGACGTCGCGGTTATTCGGCCAGATCACGCCGGTCCGCCCCTTGCGCTGCGACAGTGCTTCGGCGTCTTCGAGAAAGCGCGCGGAGGATACCAGGATCGCGCCGTCGCCGGGGATCTCGGCGTCGTCGGCGAGATGGACGAGCGGATCGTCGCCGGTCGCTCCGTCCTTAACGAGTAGCATAGACCCGCTCCCTGAAAGGCTCCACGCCGAGCCGCTTCACCGTGTCGACGAAAAGCTCGTCGGGGCGGGTGCGCAGCGCGAGATAGGCTTCGACGATGTCCTCGACCACGTCGGCGACTTCGGCATAAGGCACGGCGGGCCCGATCAGGGCGCCGAGTTCGGCGTTCTCGTCGGCACGGCCGCCGATCGTGATCTGATAGAATTCCTCGCCGTTCTTCTCGACGCCCAGAATGCCGATATGGCCGACGTGATGATGGCCGCAGGCGTTGATGCAGCCGGAGATATTGATGTGCAACCGTCCGATCAATTCGGCGGTGTCGTGATTGGCAAACCGCCGCGTCAGTTCCTGGGCGATCGGAATCGAACGCGCATTGGCGAGCGAGCAATAGTCCAGTCCGGGGCAGGCGATGATGTCGGACACCAGATTGACGTTCGGTGTCGCCAGCCCGATCCTGTCGAGCGCCTTCCACAGCGCCGGCAGATCGCGCTTGGCGACATGGGGCAGCGCCAGATTCTGCTCATGGCCGACGCGGATTTCGCCGAACGAATATTTGTCGGCGAGATCGGCCAGCGCGTCCATCTGATCGGCGGTGGCGTCGCCCGGTGGGCCGCCGACCGGCTTCAGCGACAGCGTCACGATCGCGTAGCCCTGCACCTTGTGCGTGAACACCGAATTGCGCCGCCAGCGCTCGAACAGCGGATCCTGCGCGGCCTTCTTCAATTCCTCCGGCAGATGCGGCAGCTTTTCGTAAGCCGGATAGGTGAAGCGCGAGCGGATGTCCTCGATCATGGCCTCATCCAGCGTCAGCGCGGTGCCGGTCTCGCGCATCTGCCGCCACTCGTCCTCCACTTCAGCAGCGAATTTCTCGATGCCGAGTTCGTGCACCAGGATCTTGATGCGGGCCTTGTAGATGTTGTCGCGGCGGCCGTACTGGTTGTAGACGCGCAGGATCGCCTCGACATAGCTGAGCAGATCGCGCCCCGCCACGTACGGCTTAATCGTCTTGGCGATGAACGGCGTGCGACCGAGCCCGCCGCCGACCAGTACCTCGAATCCGGTTTCGCCTTCGGCGTTCTTGTGCAGCCGCAGGCCGATGTCGTGGATCTTGATCGCGGCGCGGTCGTGCGGCGAGGCTGATATCGCGAATTTGAACTTGCGCGGCAGGAAGGAGAATTCCGGATGCAGCGTGGTGTATTGCCGCAATAATTCCGACCAGATCCGCGGATCCTCGATCTCGCCAGGTGCGACGCCGGCCCATTGATCGGAGGTGACGTTGCGGGTGTTGTTGCCCGAGGTCTGCATGGCGTGAATGCCGACCTCGGCGAGATCGGCCAGTGCATCCGGCAGTTCGGCGAGCTTGATCCAGTTGTACTGGATGTTCTGCCGGGTGGTGAAGTGGCCGTAGCCGCGGTCGTAGCGGCGCGCGACATGGGCCAACCGCCGCAATTGCGTCGACGACAGCGTGCCGTAGGGGATCGCGATCCGGA
>NZ_DATHOP010000032.1:0-5031 GCF_035484855.1 Bradyrhizobium sp. | reverse complement strand
TTGCCCGTTGAGACCGCGCTGGACGACATCCCGGCACTGGCCGTCACACGGGCGGATGCGGCAAGGCTCCACAGGGGCCAGGCCGTTTTGTTGCGCGGACGGGATGCGCCCAATTGTAGCGGCACAGTCTATGTCACGGTGGCAGGCCGGCTTCTGGCCCTCGCCGAAATTGGCAATGGCGAACTCATCCCCAAGCGCGTGTTCAACCTGAACGGACTGACCGCCAGTCCGGCTCGCAACAATGAAAGTGTTTGACGATGTCGATTACCGCCGAACGTAAAGCGGAAGTCATCAAGACCAATGCCAACAAGGCCGGCGATACCGGCTCGCCCGAGGTCCAGGTCGCGATCCTGTCGGAACGCATCAACAACCTCACCGACCATTTCAAATCCCACGTGAAGGACAATCATTCGCGTCGCGGGCTTTTGAAAATGGTCGCAACGCGCCGTTCGCTGCTCGATTACATCAAGCGAAAGGACGAGGCGCGTTACAAGGCGCTGCTCGAAAAGCACAACATTCGTCGTTGAGTTGAAGTTCACGCGCGCATGTCGCGCGCGTTTTCGCATGTTTTTTGAAAATCGCACTCCGGTTTCCCGAGTCGGTCATGCGCAAGAACGTCCAGCAGCAATCCGGCCGCTGGGCGGGGCAAGATGCCCGTACTACCGAAAGGATGGATGCCATCCGAAATATAAAGACCATGGCAGGATCGCCGGATGCTGATCTCGATGCGATCAGCGTCTCGCAATCTTGCGCATGGTCTTTGTGTTTCCTGGGTCCGTTTTTCGCGAAACCCATGAAAGAAAATCTAGATGTTCAATATACATTCAGTCGAAATCGACTGGGGTGGCCGTCCCCTCAGGCTTGAAACCGGAAAAATCGCCCGCCAGGCCGACGGCGCCGTGCTGGCGACCTACGGCGAGACCGTCGTGCTCGCCACCGTCGTCGCGGCGAAAACGCCGCGCGAAGGCGTCGACTTCCTGCCGCTCACCGTCGACTACCAGGAAAAGACCTACGCCGCGGGCCGCATTCCCGGCGGCTATTTCAAGCGCGAGGGCCGGCCCACCGAGAAGGAGACGCTGGTCTCCCGCCTGATCGACCGCCCCGTCCGCCCGCTGTTCGCCGATGGCTGGCGCAACGAAACCCAGGTGATCGCTACCGTGCTGTCGCACGACATGGAGAACGATCCCGACATCGTGGCGATGGTGGCCGCATCCGCGGCGCTGACGCTGTCCGGCGTGCCGTTCAAGGGCCCGATTGGTGCCGCCCGCGTCGGCTTCATGAACGACGAATATGTGCTCAACCCGACGCTCGACGAGATGGTCGATACCCAGCTCGAACTGGTCGTTGCCGGCACTTCCGACGCGGTGCTGATGGTGGAATCGGAAGCCAAGGAGCTGAGCGAAGAAATCATGCTCGGCGCCGTGATGTTCGGCCACCGGCATTTCCAGCCGGTGATCAAGGCGATCATCGAACTGGCGGAGAAGGCCGCCAAGGAGCCGCGCGAACTGGCCGTTGTGGACGAAAGCGCGCTGGAGAAGGAAATACTGGCGCTGATCGAGACCGATCTGCGCTCGGCCTACGCCATTCCGGTCAAGCAGGATCGCTACGCGGCGGTCGGCAAGGCCAAGGAAAAGGTGATGGCCCACTATTTCCCGGAAGGTGAGGCACCGAAATACGACAAGCTCCGCATTGCCGGTGTGTTCAAGGAACTGGAAGCCAAGATCGTTCGCTGGAACATCCTCGACACCGGCAAGCGCATCGACGGCCGCGACGCCAAGACCGTGCGCAACATCATCGCCGAAGTCGGCGTATTGCCACGCGCCCACGGCTCGGCGCTGTTCACCCGCGGCGAGACGCAGGCGATGGTCGTGACCACGCTCGGCACCGGCGAGGACGAGCAATACATCGACGCCCTGTCGGGAACGTACAAAGAGACGTTCCTGCTGCACTACAACTTCCCTCCCTACTCGGTCGGCGAGACCGGACGGCTCGGCGGCACCAAGCGCCGCGAGATCGGCCACGGCAAGCTCGCCTGGCGCGCGATCCATCCCGTGCTGCCGCCGCACCATGAATTCCCCTACACGGTGCGGGTGGTTTCCGAGATCACCGAATCGAACGGATCGTCCTCGATGGCTTCCGTCTGCGGCGCATCGCTGGCGCTGATGGATGCGGGCGTTCCCCTGAAGCGGCCGACGGCGGGCATCGCCATGGGCCTCATTCTGGAGGGCAGCCGCTTTGCGGTGCTGTCGGACATCCTGGGCGACGAGGATCATCTCGGCGACATGGACTTCAAGGTCGCCGGCACCGACCATGGCATCACCTCGCTGCAGATGGACATCAAGATCGCCGGCATTACCGAGGAGATCATGAAGGTTGCGCTCGGCCAGGCCAAGGAAGGGCGCATCCACATCCTCGGCGAAATGTCGAAGGCCCTCACCGCCGCGCGCGCCGAACTCGGCGAATACGCGCCGCGGATCGAGACCTTCAAGATCGCCACCGACAAGATCCGCGAAGTGATCGGCACCGGCGGCAAGGTGATCCGCGAGATCGTCGAAAAGACCGGCGCCAAGGTCAACATCGACGACGACGGCACCGTGAAGGTCGCTTCCGCCGACGGCGAATCGATCAAGGCCGCGATCAAGTGGATCAAGTCGATCGCCTCCGATCCGGAGATCGGCCAGATCTACGACGGCACCGTGGTGAAGGTGATGGAGTTCGGCGCTTTCGTGAACTTCTTCGGCGCCAAGGACGGGCTCGTCCATATCAGCCAGCTCGCGGCCAACCGCGTGCAGAAGACCTCCGACGTCGTCAAGGAAGGCGACAAGGTCAAGGTCAAGCTGCTCGGCTTCGACGATCGCGGCAAGACGCGGCTGTCGATGAAGGCGGTCGACCAGACCACCGGCGAGGACCTCGAGGCCAAGCAGAAGACCGAGGCCCCGGCGCGCGAGGCAGCCGGCGAGTAATCGCCGCAGCAATCCAGAACGACGAAGGGCGGCTTCTCAGCCGCCCTTTTTCTTTTGGGCGTTGTTGAACTCGCGTAGCGCGGCAACGCAAAATGCGTCCCCTCTCCCGCGCTTGCGAGGAGGGTTAGGGAGGGGGCTCTCTCAGCGGGCGATGAACGTGAGATTTGCGTCTGCTGCGTCACCCCCACCCCGCCTCCCCGCAAGCGGGAGAGGGAGAAGAAAGCGGCGCCATTAGCATTACTTGATCGCTTTTTTCACTGGCTGAATTCCAACACTTTCCTTCACCACCTCGCCCAGCGCGGCAAAATCCGCCTTGCGCGGCGAGGTGCGGCGGAACACGAGACCGATGCTTCGGCCGGGCTGCGGATTTTTCAGCCGCAGCAGTTTGACGCGTTCGTCACGGCGTTCGACGTCGGCGGCGATCTGCGGGATCAGCGTGACGCCATAGCCGCCGGCGACCATCTGCATGACGGTGGTGAGGCTGGACGCACCGAACGCGGTGCCCGCGGCACCCCTCGCGCGGCCGCGCGCGGTGGCGCAAAACGCCAGCGCCTGGTCGCGCAGGCAATGGCCGTCTTCGAGCAGGATCAGGCGGCTCTGGTCGATCTCGTCGGCGGCGACCCGCGCGGTCTCGGCGCGCGGATCGTCCGAGGGCACCGCGAGCAGAAACAGATCCTCGAACAGGGCGATGGCATCGATATCGGCTTCGCCGGCCGGTAGCGCGAGCAGCGCTGCATCCAGCGCGCCGCTCTTGATCTCCTCGACCAGCTGTCTGGTCTGGGTTTCCCGCAATTCGAGCTGCAAATCGGGATACCGGCTTTGCAGGAGCGGGAGAACCCGCGGCAGCAGATAGGGCGCCAATGACGGGATGGCGCCGAGCGTCAGCCGTCCTGTCAATAGCCCACTGCGATGCCTGGCGAAATCGACCAGATCGCGCGAGGCCGCCAGCACGTCTTCGCCGCGGCGGGCGATTTCTCGGCCTACATCGGTCAGGATGACGTCGCCGGGCCGGCGCTCGACGACCGCCACGCCCAGGGTCCGTTCCAGATCGCGAATCTGCATCGACAGCGCCGGCTGGGTGACGGCGCAGGCCTCCGCGGCGCGGCCGAAATGGCCGTGTTTGGCGAGGGCCGCGAGATAACGAAGCTGTCGAAGCGTGATCATTGCCATCAGATAAACTGATCGGGAGCTCAAGACAATTCGACTGGACCTGATGTTGGATATCTTCCAAGGTAGGCGTCCAAGGAATTGGCGAGAGAGGCATCGACGCCTGCGGTTCCGGGCATGGGCCCGACGTTCCAGCTCCCCGCGGTAACCGGCGAACCCGGCCATAGCCGTCACAAATGCTGGAAACCGTTGTCAATCGATACGGAACCAACCCGAAGAAACTACAGAAACGCGATCGGAGAAAAACCATGGACGCAAAGACTGACGATAGCGCGGGCAAATGCCCGTTCACCGGCACCCGTGGACACCGGAACCGTGACTGGTGGCCGGAGCACCTCGATGTCAGCGTGCTCCATGCCAAGACGCCGGCCGCCGATCCGATGGGCAAGGCGTTCGACTATGCCAAGGAATTCGAGAGCCTCGACCTTGACGCCGTGATCAAGGATCTCCACGCCCTGATGACGGACTCGCAGGCGTGGTGGCCGGCCGACTTCGGTCACTATGGCGGACTGTTCATCCGCCTGGCGTGGCATGCCGCCGGCACCTACCGCATCACCGACGGCCGCGGCGGCGCCGGCGCCGGCCAGCAACGCTTCGCGCCGCTCAACTCGTGGCCTGACAACACCAACCTCGACAAGGCGCGCCGCCTGCTGTGGCCGATCAAGCAGAAATACGGCCGCAAGATTTCCTGGGCCGACCTGTTCGTTCTCGTCGGCAACGTCGCCCTGGAATCGATGGGCTTCAAGACCTTCGGCTTTGCCGGCGGCCGCGCCGACGTGTGGGAGCCGGAAGAACTCTACTGGGGTCCCGAAGGCACGTGGCTGGGCGACGAACGCTACAGCGGCGAACGGCAACTGGCCGAACCGCTCGGCGCGGTGCAGATGGGCCTGATCTACGTCAA
>NZ_DATHOP010000031.1:0-38095 GCF_035484855.1 Bradyrhizobium sp. | reverse complement strand
GATCCCGCCGGCGATCAAGATCGAACTGATCAGCGACCGCACCCAGACCATCCGCGCCGCCGTCGAGGACGTCCAGTTCACACTGCTCTTGACCATCGCGCTGGTCGTCATGGTCATTTTCATCTTCCTGCGCAGTTTCTGGGCGACGGTCACTCCTACGGTGACCGTGCCGCTTGCGTTGCTCGGCGCCTGCGCGCTGATGTGGGTGTTCGGCTATACCCTGGATAACCTGTCATTGATGGCGCTGACGATCGCCGTCGGCTTCGTCGTCGACGACGCCATCGTGATGCTGGAGAACATCACGCGCTATGTCGAGGAAGGCGAAAGGCCGCTCGCCGCCGCCTTCAAGGGCGCCAGCGAAATCGGCTTCACCATCGTGTCGATCAGCGTTTCGCTGGTGGCGGTGCTGATCCCGCTGCTCTTGATGGGCGGCATCATCGGACGGCTGTTCCGCGAATTCGCGGTGACGCTGGCGATGGCGATCTTCGTCTCGCTGCTGGTGTCGCTGACGCTGACGCCGATGATGGCGTCGCGCTTCCTGCGCGCGCGCGATGAAACCAGGCACGGCAGGTTCTATCAATGGAGCGAACGCGCCTTCGACAGGATGCTGAACGCCTATGAGCACGGCCTCGACCGGGCGCTGCGCTGGAAACGGATCACGCTCTGCGTCTTCTTCGCAACGCTGGCGCTATCAGTCTATCTGTTCGTCATCATTCCCAAGGGCTTCTTTCCGCAGCAGGACAACGGCTTCCTCACCGGAACGTCGGAAGCATCGCAGGATATCTCGTTTGCCGACATGAAGCGGCATCAGGAAGAACTGAGCCAGATCGTGCTGGCCGATCCCGCCGTCGACAGCATCGCGATGTTCATCGGCGGCGGCGGCACCGCGCTCAATTCCGGCCGCATGTATGTGACGCTGAAGCCGCATGACGAGCGCGACGTCAATGCGCAGCAGATCATCTCTCGGCTGCGCCCGAAGCTGGACAAGGTCCAGGGCGCCCGGCTCTATATGCAGGCCTCGCAGGACGTGCGCCTCGGCGGCCGCGCCACGCGCACGCAGTTCGAATTCACGCTGCAGGACGCCAACCTCGACGAGCTCAACGAATGGGCGCCGAAGATCCTGGCCGCGATGCAGAAGCTGCCGCAATTGCGCGACGTCGCCACCGACCAGCAGAGCCAGGGCACCACGCTGACGATGACGATCGATCGCGACACCGCCTCGCGCTACGGCATCCAGCCGCAACTGATCGACGACACGCTGTATGACGCGTTCGGCCAGCGCCAGGTCACCCAGTATTTCACCCAGCTCAACAGCTATCACGTGGTGCTGGAAATCACGCCGGAGCTGCAGGGCAAGGTCGATACGCTCGACAATCTCTACATCACGTCGCCGCTCACCGGCGGTCAGGTGCCGCTGTCGGTGTTTTGCAAATGGACCACGATACCGGTGCGCCCGCTTTCGATCGCCCACCAGGGCCAGTTTCCGGCCACCACCATCAGCTTCAATCTCGGCGAGAACGTCGCGCTCGGCCAGGCCACCGATGCGGTCCAGAAGGCGGTGTACGATATCGGCGCGCCGGCCACGGTCAGCTCGAGCTTTCAGGGCACCGCGCAGGCGTTTCAGCAATCGCTCGGCACCGTGCCGCTGCTGATCCTGGCGGCGCTGGTCGTGGTGTACCTGATCCTCGGCATTCTCTATGAGAGCTACATTCACCCGCTGACCATTCTCTCGACGCTGCCGTCGGCCGGCGTCGGCGCGCTCGCGATCCTGATGGCCTTCGGCTATGACTTCAGCCTGATCGCATTGATCGGCATCATCCTCCTGATCGGCATCGTCAAGAAGAACGGCATCATGATGGTCGACTTCGCGATCGCGGCCGAACGCGAGCAGCATCTGTCGCCGCGGGAATCGATCCGCAAGGCCGCCGTCTTGCGGTTTCGGCCGATCATGATGACGACGATGGCGGCGCTGCTCGGCGGCGTGCCGCTGATGCTGGGGACCGGGACGGGATCGGAAATCCGCCAGCCGCTCGGCTATGCGATGGTCGGCGGCCTCCTGGTCAGCCAGGCGCTGACGCTGTTCACGACGCCGGTGGTCTATCTCTATCTCGACAATCTCTCCAATGCGCTGACGCGCTGGATGCAGACCGGCAAACGCGAGGATGCCGGGGATGCGACGGAAGATGGTTCGCAGAAAATCGCGGCGGAATAGACGAGGTTCAAGTCAGATTGCGTAGGGTGGGCATTCTCCATGCCCACCATCGGCATTCCCCGCGTCGGTCGGTGGGCATGAAGAATGCCCACCCTACGGTTTGTGCCTCCATAGCCTGACCAGCGGGCCATCCTCTCCCATCACCGGATCCGCCTTCGGCAGCTTGACCTGCGGGATCGTCTTCAGCGCCCTTGCGTGATTTTCCGGGGTCGGCCGCGTCACCTGCATTTTTGCTCCGGGCGGATAGGCCCCGACCACGGAAAAATCCGCACTCGCCGAGATGCATTGATGCCCGGTACCGGCCGGCAGGATGGCGACGTCGCCGGCTTCAATCTCGAATTCACGGCCATGGTCGCCGCCGAAGCGCACCCGCGCATGACCGCGGGCGATGCCGAGCGCCTCATGCACGGTGGCGTGATAATGCAGGAAATCGTAGACCCCGTTGCGCCACATGTCGCCCCAGCCATTGGCGCCGAACAGGCCCTCGATGGTTTTTTCGGGGTGGCCGTTGCCGGCGTCGACTACGCCCTTGTAGACCAGGAACGGCAGGGGATTGTTGGGCACGAGCCCGTCGTCTCTAAAGACGAAGGCGAGGGGTTCGATATCAGCGCTGACGACCGACATGGCAATGCTCCGCTCACAGGATAGACGCGGATTCAACCGATGTCAGCGTCGGGTGTTCCCTCGAGATTTTCGCGTTGCCGTCATGCCCGGACTTGATCCGGGCATCACGGTGGAGGCAGTGATGACAATGCGAGTTGTGCACTCCGCCGTCATCCTGAGGTGCGCGTCCGGCGGCGCGATTGCGCCGCCGGACGCGCCTCGAAGGATGCGACACGGGGTGCAAGCTTCTCATCCTTCGAGGCTCGCCGAAGAGGCTCGCACCTCCAGCGACAACGGCGAAGCCGTTGCGCGGGGATGACGCCGGACGTTGCTGCTGTCTTACGCGCTCTTGTTCGCCCGCATCAAATCGGCGAACCGCGTGAACAGATAATGCGAGTCGCGCGGACCCGGAGAAGCTTCCGGGTGGTACTGCACCGAGAACACCGGCTTGCCGTCCAGCTGGATGCCGCAATTGGAGCCGTCGAACAGCGAGATATGGGTTTGGGTGGCGCCCTTCGGCAGCGTCGCCTGGTCCACCGCAAAGCCGTGGTTCATCGAGGTGATCTCGACCTTGCCGGTGGTCTCGTCCTTGACCGGATGATTGGCGCCGTGATGGCCTTGATGCATCTTTTTGGTCTTGGCGCCGACGGCCAGGCCCAGCATCTGGTGGCCGAGGCAGATTCCAAATGTCGGCGTGCCGGACGAGATCACTTGCTGGATCACCGGCACCGCGTATTTGCCAGTCGCGGCGGGATCGCCGGGGCCGTTCGACAGGAACACGCCGTCGGGCTTCATCGCGAGAATATCTTCGGCCGGGGTGGTCGCCGGCACCACCGTGACCTTGCAGCCGACGCCGGCGAGCAGCCGCAGGATGTTGCGCTTGATGCCGTAGTCGATGGCGACGACGTTGAACTCGGGCGCGGTCTGCCGGCCAAAGCCTTTTTCCCAGGCCCATGGGGTCTCATCCCAGTCGAAGCGCTGGGCGGAGGTGACCATCGGCACCAGGTCCATGCCTTCGAGGCCCGGCCACTCGCGCGCCTCTTCCTTCAACCCGTGCAGGTCGAACTGGCCGTCCTTGGCGTGAGCGATCACGGCGTTGGGCATGCCCTTCTGCCGGATCAAGGCGGTCAGCGCGCGGGTGTCGATGCCGGACAGGCCGATGATGCCGCGCGCCTTCAGCCATTGGTCGAGATGCCGCGTGGCGCGGTAGTTCGAGGGATCGCTGATGGCGGCGCGCAGGATCACGCCGCGCGCGCCCGGCGTCGCCGCCATGTTCACCGTCTCGATATCCTCGTCGTTGGTGCCGACATTGCCGATATGGGGGAAGGTGAAGGTGATCAACTGCCCGGCATAGGAGGGATCGGTGAGGATCTCCTCATAGCCGGTCATCGCGGTGTTGAAGCAGACTTCGCCGACCGCGTGTCCCTCGGCGCCGAGGCCGAAACCTTCCAGCACGGTGCCGTCGGCCAGCACGAGGAGCGCGGTCGGAACGTGTTCCGGCCAGGCTGAGGCGTTTTCGATGTGTGTCATGAGGCCTCTAAATAGTCGCGCAAGGGCGCGCAGTCAAAGCCGCAAGTCGCGGATTCACATGCACTTTCCGCGGGGCTCAGTCGCGCGCGAGGAACCTGACCATCAGGATCTCGTCGGAATAGCGCCCGTCCTGCTTCAAGGCCTTCATTTCGCGGCCATATTCGGAAAATCCCGTGTTCCGGTAGAGCCGGCAGGCGGCCTCGTTGTCGCCGGCGACGCCGAGTTGAAGCTGCTCGACCCGGCCCGTGGCATGGCTGACGACGGCCTCCACCAGGCGCCGGCCGAGGCCCAATTTGCGCGCCGTCTGGCGCACATACATGCCCCACAGGGTAGCCTTGTGGCTGACCTTGACGCCTTGCTGCGGCCAGTAGCCGGCGACGCCAAGCAACTCGCTGCCAGCAAACGCGCCGAAGACATTGCCGTTGACGATGCGCTCTTCGAACCAGGACAGCGGCATCGCGCTCTCGCGCTCGAACGTCGAGGAAAACGCATCCGGATCCTGCTGCAAGCCTTCGAGGCGGATGTCGCGATAGCGCGGCGCGTCTTCCGGCGTCAGCAGCCTGATCTGTGGCGGATATGGCGTGGTCACGGCGGCTCCCGGAATGGTCACCGGGGTAGATAAACGTCAGCCGCCGCCTTGCCAACCGAGTTGTTTCGGAAGCCGATAACGCCTAGATCAGGGGTTTCCGTGACCTTTGCGAGGGGACTTCAGGACGATGCTGCGTGACGACATCAACAATGCGGTCAAGGACGCGATGCGGGCCAAGGAGGAGCGCAAGCTCTCCACCTTGCGCATGGTCAATTCGACCATCAAGAACGCCGATATCGCCGCGCGCGGGGAGGGCAAGCCGCCGCTGAGCGATGCCGATCTCCTTGGCGTGTTCCAGAAAATGATAAAACAGCGCCAGGAATCCGTCGAGCTCTACGACAAGGGCGGCCGCGCCGAGCTCGCGGCCGGGGAGCGTGAGGAGATCGCGATCATCCAAGCCTATCTGCCGAAGCAGATGTCGGAAGATGACATCCAGGCCGCGATATCGGCCGCGATCTCCGAGACCGGCGCCGCCGGCATGAAGGATATGGGCAAGGTGATCGGCGCGCTGCGGGCGAAATACGCGGGGCAGATGGATTTCGGCAAAGCCAGCGGGCTGGTGAAGGCGGCGCTGACGGGGTAGTCCAAGAACTTTGCTGGAGATCGCGCGTTTATTGCAGATCAGGAATTTATTGGAGATCAAGCAATGGCCGATCAACAGGACAAGCCCTCCGGACCCGATCTGTCGAAGGGCATAGCGCTCTCGGAATTCTCCGGCGCGATGCTGCTCGGCCATGTCGGCGACGACGACGTGGTGCTGGTGCGTTCGGGATCGGAGATTTTCGCGATCGACGCCCATTGCAGCCATTATCACGGTCCGCTCGCAGACGGCCTGGTCGATGGCGAGAACATCCATTGTCCCTGGCATCACGCCTGTTTCGACCTGCGCACCGGCGAGGCCGCCCGCGCGCCGGCGCTCACACCGCTTTCGGTCTGGAAGGTCGAGCGGGAAGGCGACCGCATCGTGGTGCGGCAGAAGCTCGAGCAGCCGAAGCCGCGCGTGAAAGGTGTGGTTGATGCGCCCGGCAAGATCGTAATCGTCGGCGGGGGTGCCGCGGGATTTGCCGCCGCCGAGATGCTGCGGCGGCAGGATTTTCAGGGCGACATCGTGATGCTGAGCAGCGAGGCGGCAGCCCCCGTGGATCGGCCGAACCTGTCGAAGGACTATCTCGCCGGCAGCGCGCCGGAGGACTGGCTGCCGCTAAGGCCGGATGATTTTTACGCCGAGGCCAAGATCGACCTGCGGCTCAAAACTGAAGTCGCCTCGATCGACGTCAAGGCTCGCAACGTGATCCTCGCCGGCGGCGAAGTGGTTGCCTATGACCGGCTGTTGCTTGCAACCGGCGCGGAGCCGGTGCGGCTGCCGATCCCGGGCGCGGACCAGGCGCGCCTCCATGTTTTGCGCTCGCTGGCCGATTGCCGAGCGATCATCGCAGCCGCCAGCGGCGCGCGCCGCGCGATCGTGATCGGCGCAAGTTTTATCGGGCTTGAGGCCGCAGCCGCCTTGCGCGCGAGGAATATCGAGGTCCACGTCGTTGGCCTTGAGCAACGGCCGATGGAACGCGTGCTCGGTCGCGCGATGGGCGATTTCGTCCGCGCGCTGCACGAGGAGCACGGCGTCGTCTTTCATCTCGGCGATACCGTGACCGGAATGGAGGGTAAGCGCGCCACGCTCAGGAGCGGTGTGGTGATCGAGGCAGATTTCGTGGTGATCGGCGTCGGCGTGCGGCCGCGGCTCGCATTGGCCGAAAACGCGGGGCTCGCGATCGACCGCGGCGTCAGCGTCAATGCCCATCTTGAGACCAGCGTTCCGGGCATCTACGCGGCCGGCGATATCGCGCGCTGGCCCGGTTCCTATTCCCGCGAGAACCTCCGCGTCGAGCACTGGGTGGTGGCGGAACGCCAGGGCCAGACCGTCGCGCGCAACATGCTCGGCCAGCGCGAAACCTTCGATGCGGTGCCGTTCTTCTGGAGCCAGCACTACGACGTGCCGATCAATTATGTCGGCCACGCCGAGAAGTGGGACGAGATCGCCATCGACGGCGATATCGCCGCCAGGGATTGCCTGCTGCAATACAAAAGCGGCGGACGCGTGCTCGCGGTCGCCTCGATCTATCGCGATCTCGCAAGCCTCGAGGCGGAGCTTGCGATGGAGCGGGCGACCCGGTGATTCTTTGCCTCTCCCCGCGTTTGCGGGGAGAGGCCGTCCGGCGAAGCGCAGCGAAGCCGGGCGGGTGAGAGGCTCTCTCAGCGAGTCGTGCTCGCTGAGAGAGCCCCTCACCCCAACCCTCTCCCCGCGAAGAGCGGGGCGAGGGAGCGCTCGCAGCGTGCGCCTTTCCACTTGTCTCACGCTCATGGCGTCCCGATTCCGATCGCCTGCAGCGCTGCCAGCATCTTCTGTGGCGGCGCCATCTTGATTGTCAGCGCTTCACCGGTTTCCAAAAGACTCTTCAGGCTCGACAGGATCGCGGGCCAGCCCGAACGGCCGCCGGAGAGAATGTCGTCGCTGAGCGGCCGGTCGTGCGATTCGGTCATGGTGAGCCGGACGGCATCGCCGGCGGGCTCGATCTCGTAGCTCACGAGCGTTGCGCCGAGCTTGTCGATCAGCGCCGGCCAGTTGACGTTGAAGGTGAACGCGAGCTTGCGCGGCGGATCGCACTCGATCACCTCGCCACTGATATGCAGCTTACCGTCTGGCTGACGGACGATGTAGGCGCCGCCGACTTTCAACTCGACCTCGACCGTATTGCCGAAAAAATATTTTCGCGAAAACTCGGGCGAGGTCAGCGCCTGCCACACCTGCTTCGGCGTAGATGCGATGAGATGGTGTAGACGATGGCCGGCTTGAAGTGATTGATGTTCATTGCATTCCCTCGATGCCGAGCGCGGCGATCGGGGATCGCCAGCGCAGTGCCTTTTTCCAGCAGGCTTTTCAGGCTGGCCAGGATTGCCGGCCATCCCCTGGAAATACCGTCGAGCAGCTTGCCGCCGGCGGCGAAATTCTCATGGGTGAGCGTCAGCTTCACCACAGGGCCGTATGGTTCGAGCGTGAACACCACCTTGGTCGGCGGCTCCTTGCGCATCTCATCATCGAGCACATGGTGAAAGGTGTAGGACAGCCGCCGCGGCGGATCGGCCTCCAGGATTTCGCCGACATCGGTGGTGGTGCCGTTCATGACCAGTGCGAATGGCGAGCCGACCTTGAAGTCGGATTGCAGCTCGGTGTTAAACCAGTAGCGTCGCGAGAATTCGCTTGATGTCAGCGCCTGCCACAATTGTTCCGGCGTGGTCTCGATATAGGTGACATAGACGAACTCCGGCTTACTCATCGCGCTTCTCCAGTTGTCGTTTCAATTCGCTGAGCGCGGTCAGCTTGCCGCGCTCGAATTTCCTGATCCACCGCTCGCCGATCTGGTGGATAGGCACCGGATTGAGATAGTGCAGCTTCTCGCGGCCATGCCTGATCGTGGTGACGAGGTTGGCCGCTTCCAGGATCGCAAGGTGTTTTGTGACCGCCTGCCGCGTCATGGCGAGGCCGTCGCAGAGTTCGTTGAGGGTTTGTCCGTTTTTGGCGTGGAGCCGGTCCAGCAGCGACCGTCGGGAAGCATCGGCCAGCGCCTTGAACACCTCATCCATGGTGGTCATAATAGGCAACCAATTGGTTGCATGTCAAGAGCGCATTTTTCGGCTAGCGATCGTTCATATGGAGTTCATCGGGAAATGAGCACACTGATGGAGCGTATAACGTCGAACACAATCATGCTTTGACTCAAACGGAAGGATGACCAAGGAAATGACCAGAAAGATCCTCACGCTATCGGCTTTCGCCGCGATGTTGTGCTTCACGAGCTTCAGTGCCCAGGCCGCGGAAGGTTGCGGCCGTGGCGCCCATCGTGGTCCGGATGGTCGTTGCTACCTCAACGGAGGCGCCGTCGTGGTTGAGCCCGGAGCTGTGGTCGTAGTTGCTCCCCCGGCCGGAGTAGTCTGCGGGCCGGGACTTCGTTGGCACCCGGGGCGGCACCGCTGCTGGGCTTACTGAGCCGCTCTGACCGCGGTGGCTTGGCGGCTCGGCGCTAAACCCGCCGCACCATCGCCGGAACGAGATCCTTCAGCGACGGCGCGCCGAGCTGCTGCATGGCAATGCGGGTCTCGGCGCGCAGGATGGTCAGCACGCGCTCGACGCCCGCCTCACCGAACGCGCCGAGCCCCCACAGATAGGGCCGTCCGATGCAGACCGCCTTGGCACCGATCGCCAGCGCCTTGACGATGTCGCTGCCGCGGCGAAAGCCGCTGTCGACCAGGACCGGGATGCGGCCACCTGTGGCCTCGACGATTTCCGGCAGTACCTCGATGGTCGCGCCGACACCGTCTTCCACGCGCCCGCCATGGTTGGAGACCACGATCGCGTCGACGCCGCTGTCCGCGGCGAGCTTGGCGTCCTCGCAGGCGAGAATGCCCTTGAGCACGAGTTTTACCTTGACGATATCGCGCAGGCGTTTGACTGCGTCCCAATTCAGGTTGGTGACGACGGTCGAACTGACGCCGCCCAGATCGATGCCGGAAAAATTCGGCTTGCGCGACAGATAGTCGTTGACGCCGTGGCAGGTTCCGCAGTCGCGCGTATCGGTTCGCCGCAATCTGACGAACGTGCCCCATTTCGCCGGCGTTCTCACATCGAGCGTCACCGCGATAGCGGGCGCGCCCGCGGCTTGCGCCCGCTTCACCAGGGCTTCGGCGACCTCCCAGCGTTGCGTCGTGTAGAGCTGAAACCACACAGGCGCGCCGCGCGCGGCCATGGCGTCCTCGATCGAGGTCGTGGCCACCGTGGACAGGATTTGCAGATGATTGCCGGCCTTCGCCGCCCTGGCGACCGCGATCTCGCCATCGGGGTGAAAGGCGCGATTGCTGCCGGTCGGCGCGATCACGATCGGGCTGTCGTATTTGACGCCAAAAATTTCGGCGCTGGTGTCAACGCTGCTGACATCGACCAGCCGCCGCGGCCGCAGCGCGAATTTTCGGAAACCCTCGCGGTTGGCGCGCAGAGTGGTTTCGTCGTCGACTCCGGTGGCCATGTAGCCGAAATGCGCCGGCGGAACATTCTGCTTCATGACCGGCTCGAAGTCGAAAACATCCAGGGCCTGCCTGGGATCGGTAATCGGTTTGTCGAGCTCCCGCGGCGCCCATTCCACCGGATCCGATGGACGCACGCCTTCAGCCAGGGCCCTGTGCGCGAACAGCGGGCTCGCCGCCAAAAATTGCAGCAACAGGCGGCGGCTGGCGAGGTGAGGTGGATGCGACATCGGTGCCTCCCCGGAAAGGAGCGGGATATTCGCTCATTCCCGGCGCCACAGCACGCTGCATCGCACCCTCCCGCATTCGCCGTGCCGGGACGTAGTGCAATCCCGCCGGGCTTGGCTATGATGCCGCCACCAAAATCAGCCAGCGAAGATTGGTTGCAACAGCCCGGGTGGAAAAAAGCATGAGCGTCAAACTCGCCACAATTCTCAGCGTCACTTTCATTTCCTGCAGCGGCGCTTACGCGCAGTCACAGGTGATCGGGGCTCCGCCCGAAGCCTCCAACATGAAATTGGTTGGATACAACGACCTGCAGGCCCGCAGCGCCTATCAGCCGACCATCCATCACCAGGGCGACCGCTGGATCGCCTATATCGGTCACCATGGCGGCACCGACGCTGTTCCCGACCCGGTCAATCCGATGACCGGCAAGGCCGAGCCGAACGGCACCTCGATCGTCGACGTCACCGATCCCGCGCATCCGAAATATCTGCGCCATATCCCCGGGCAGTCGGGAACCTATGAATCCGGCGGCGCGCAGATGGTGCGGGTCTGCGACGGCAAGTCGCTGCCCAAGGGCGATCCCAACGCGGTCTACATGCTGCGCACTTTTGGCGGCGAGGCGCACGAGATCTGGAACGTCGCCGACCCCGCCAATCCGGTGCTGATTACGAGGCTCGGTGGGTTGAAGGACACGCACAAGAGCTGGTGGGAATGCGACACCGGCATCGCCTTCCTGGTGTCGGGCGAGCCGAGCTGGCGCACCCGCCGCATGACGCAGGTCTACGACCTCAGCGACCCCGCGCACCCGGTGAAAATCCGCGACTTCGGCCTTCCCGGCCAGGAGCCGGGCGCGACCGGCGCGGTGCCGACCGAGGTACACGGGCCGATCTCGCTCGGACCGCAAGGCAACCGCGTCTATTTCGGCTACGGCACCGACAAGGGCGGTTTTCTGCAGATCGTCGACCGCGACAAGCTGATCAATGGGCCGAAGGAGCCGACGCCGGATAATCTGCGTTATCCGGAAATCTCGCGGCTCGCGATGTCGGCCTTCAACGGCGCCCACACCACGTTCCCGATGAAGGGCATGCCGATCGCCGAATTTGCCAAGGACAAGGACGGCAAGAGCCGCGACATCGTCATGATCGTCGACGAGGCGATCCTCAACGAATGCAACGAGCCGCGGCAGATGGTGTGGTTCGCCGACGTCACCGTGGAAAACCGCCCGATGATGATCTCGAGCTATACGGTGCCGGAAGCGAGCGGCTCGTTCTGCGAACGGGGCGGGCGGTTCGGCTCGCATTCCTCCAACGAGAGCATGGCGCCGGTGTTTTACAAGAAGATGGCCTTCATCGCCTTCTTCAATGCCGGCGTCCGCGCGCTCGACATCCGCGATCCCTATCATCCGACCGAGGTCGGCTATTTCATCCCCTCGATCACGGCTTCGACCGACAAGCGCTGCGTCACCATCGACGGCAAGGACCGCTGCAAGGTGGCGATCCAGACCAACAATGTCGAGACCGACGACCGCGGCTATATCTACATCGTCGATCGTGCCAATACCGGGTTGCATGTCCTGGAATTGACCGGCGACGCGCGCAAGGTGGCCGGGCTGCCTTGAGGTGGAGCGAGGCGAGATGCGAACAGCGCCGATCGCGTTTGCTATTGCGATGTGCCTGCTGGCGGGGATCGCCGGCAGCGTGCCCGCGCGCTCGGCCATCGACGGCTGGCGCGAGATCGCCTGGCCGTTCCCGCGCGACGGCTGGCCGGCGGGCCGCGCCTTTCGCTGCGCCACGGAGGCCTGCGGCGACGAAATCGAGGTCTATGTGCGGCCGAAGATCGGCTTCTGCAATTGTGATTCCGGCGTCGCCGATGACGACGAGGTCGACCGCGTCGCCGATCTCGACCTGATGAGCGAGCGGTTTGTTCCGCTCGAGGCCGGCAAGGTGATCCGCGTCGCCGATATGCTCGGCCGCATCCGCGCCTATGATCTCACCATGGCCGATGGCTCCCGCCACACCGCCGTCGGCATCGCGGTGTCGCACCGCTGCGACCTCATGGTGGCGGTCGCGCAGGGCAAGGGCAATGCCGCCGGCGTCGAGCGCGCGGCGCTGGATTTTCTGACGACCGGCGAGATGGCGCGTTGGATGACGGCCGCGATGAATGGTGGGCAGTGAGCGCGGCCTTCCTTCTCCCCCGTGAGGGAGCTTAGGCCTTTTTAAGGTGCTGATTTGTTTAATGTAAATCGGCATCAAAACGCCTGTGTAGGAACTGTGTAGGCGTTTTTCGATATTTTTGAGCTGAATCGGGAGATTTCCGTACTCTGAGTCTGCTCGTGGGACGGCCAAAAAGCAAATCTCCTGAGTGATCTTGCGCGCTGCATCCGTAAGCAAAAAAGAAAGCCGCTTGCGCGGCCTTCTCGGTATTCGTGACGCTTACTCCGCAGCTTAAGCCGCGCTCGCCGCAAGCAAGGCCGGAAGCCAGATGCCCGGCGTGTTTCCCGACTATCCGACCCGGATCGTAAGTAACGTGGGTTCCTAGCGCCAACGCGCGGAAGGGCGCGATGATGGCCGCCCGGTTAGTCAGAGGGTTCGCTCATTCACCGGAGCAGGCGCTGACGAAAGCTCTAAAAACTTCGTTTCCAGCGTGCTCGACGGTCGCAAAGAGCTCCTGGTGCCATTGAAGTCCGACAGCAAACGGGTGCGACGAAACCTCGATTGCCTCGACGACGCCATCCTCGGAATGTGCGCTTGCAATGACACCCTTGCCTAACTGAGCGACGGCTTCTCGATGGAACGTATTCACCTGGAGGTCTTGCGCACCAATCATTCCGGCGAGTCTCGATCCCTCCACTATTCTTATTTTATGAAGCTGGCCTCGTTTATCGTGCTCAAGGGCATTTGGCACAAAAGCTTGCACATCCGGCGCGAGTAGACATCCGTTGAGACAGGCGAGCATCTGCATTCCCGCACAGATGCCGAGTACCGGCTTACCCTGAGCCACATAGGCTTGGACGATAGCTCGCTCCACAGCAAAGCGTTCTGAGGGAGGCGCCTTCGAAACTTGACCGGGGAGGTACCATTCGTCGGGGCAGGCGAAGCGGCCGCCTACCGAAAGCACGCCATCGAACTCTCGTATGACGATGTCCACCATCTCGACAATGTAGGGAATGCCAAACGGCAACCCTCCGGCATCGCATATCGCCCGGAAGTAGTTTTTCGAAATCTCATAGCGAGTTGCGTCGCCACTCGTGTTCTCATCCAGGATGACGGCTATTCGGGGTCTGCTGGGCATGGGCGCTGGTCCGCTGGTGGCCGGGACAACAAGGCTGACGCTTGTTTGCCCGCACTGGGCAGGGAATACGAGGATGTCGGCGAGACAGACATCCACGGAGTGTTACGCACCCGTCCCTCGCCGTCAACCGAGGGTTTAGTAACCGTCACGGCTTTTTTGGATCGACAGGTTCTTCGGAGGCCTCTGTCGAAGTGCGAAGAGTGGTGTCAATTCGGCACAGCCTCAGGAACAATTAAGCAAATCCCCAAGCAACTGTTTTTGCAAAGACAACTCGGCGACCCGCTCGCGCAGCCGCGTAACCTCAGCCTCAAGTTCCGCTAGACGATCCGATTGAGCAAGCAACAACCTTCCCACTTCCTCTCCTTTCACATAGCGTCCAAAAGTCTCCAGGCCTCTAACGGGCCCCATTCCGATCCTGCTCGGCCTCGACCCGAGCGCTGGTCGCCGACAAATCATGCAGCTTTCCCCCCAGCCGCAGGCACGCCGTGACTACCCGCGACTGACACCCGGTACAGCAAAAAAATCAAAGCGACATTCGCGAGCCCTACGAGCAGAAGGAGCGTACGAGAAACGCCGCTTATTCCATCACCATCGCATGGTCGCTTTCGCCGGACGCAGGCGCGCTGCGCAGCAGCAGGACGAGGGGAATGGCGGCAAGCGAAAGGATCATCATCAGTTTGAAATCGTCGATGTAGCTGATGACTGAAGCCTGCGTTTGGATGACCTGATCAAGTGCCGCGCGTCCGCCCGCGGTCCAGGGACTCAAAGCCTGCCGCACGGCGCCGTTGTCGAACGCGTGATTGAATGCCGTGACATGGCTGGCGATGGTGGCGTGATTGACCTGATTGTTTCTGGTCAGCAGATAGGAGACCACCGATATTCCCACGCTGGAGCCGACGTTCCGCGACAGGTTGTAGAGACCGGTAGCATCGGTGCGCTGTTCAGGTGCGAGCGTGGCGAACGTCACCGTCGTGAGCGGGACGAACAGGAATCCAAGTCCGGCGCCCTGGATGAATCCGGTTACCGCGATGGTCCACTGCGAGACGTTCTGATTCCATCCGGTCATGTCGTACATGGCCCAGGCGGTCAGCAGCAGTCCGGTCATGAGCAGCAGCCTGATATCGATCCGTCCGATCAGGCGGCCGACCAGGAACATGCAAGCCATGGTGCCGAGGCCGCGCGGGCCCATCACGATCCCCGCGGTCACCACGGGATAGCCCATCAGCGTCTGCAAATAGGGCGTCAACAGCGCCAGCGACGCCAGATAAGTTATCCCGACAATGAAGATGAACAGCACCCCGACGGAGAAATTGCGATCGAGAAACAGCCTGGGATTCACGAAGGAGTTCTTCGCCGTGAAGGTATGGACGAGGAAGACGTAAAGCGCCGATCCGCAGACCACCGCCTCGATCAGAATTTCGACGGAAGAGAACCAGTCGAGTTGCGCGCCCCGGTCCAGAAACACCTGCATGGCGGCGATAGCGAGGCTCAGGCTGCCGAATCCGAGCCAATCAAGCTTCGCTGCGGCGCTGGTCCTGGTCTCCCTCAGAAAGAACGATATGCCGGCGAATGCGAGCACGCCCAAAGGCACGTTGATATAGAACACCCATCGCCAGCTGTAGTGGTCGGTCAGCCAGCCGCCGATCACCGGCCCCAGTACGGGCCCCACCATCACCGATACGCCGAATACGGCCATCGCGGACCCGCGTTCCTCCACCGTATAGATGTCGAGCAGAACAGACTGGCCAAGTGGAACGAGGGCGGCGCCGAAAAATCCCTGCAGCAATCTGAAAGCCACGATCTCGACCAGCGATTGCGCAACGCCGCACAGCACGGATGCAAGCACGAAGCCGACGACGGCCACCATCAGGACTCGTTTGCGGCCGAACCGGTTGGCGAGAAACCCCGATGGTGGGGTCATGATGGCCGCGGCCACGATATAGGAGGTCAGCACCCAATTGATCTGATCTGCGCTCGCCGACACGCTGCCCTGCATATAGGGAAGCGCGACGTTGGCGATCGTCGTATCCAGCGCCTGCATGATGACGGCGAGAATGACACACAGGGTAACCGCGGGCCGGTTGATCGGCTGCGTATTCGCAGACGCATCAGCCATGTTCAGCCCCCGATCCGAAGAGACCGGTTAGGAAACCGGGAAATCCGCGGGCATGTCCGGTGTCGACATTCACCTCCACGCTCATGCCGACGCGCAGCGGCGGTTTGCCGGGCGCATTGTTGACACGGATGCGCATTGGAATGCGTTGGACGACCTTGACCCAGTTGCCGCTGGTATTCTCGGCCGGAAGCAAGGAGAAACTCGAGGCAGATGCCGGGCTTATGCTGTCGACCGTTCCGGCCCATCGCTCGTCCGGATAGGTATCGACGTCGACCGTGACTTTTTGCCCGGGCTTGACGTAGGTCAGTTCGGTTTCCTTCGGGCTGGCCTGAACCCAGACATGATCGGTCGAAACGATGTTGAATGCCGATGCGGCGGCGGCAAGGTACTGGCCGGGCTGCAGCGACGGCACGTTGGTCACGATGCCGGCGAACGGCGCTCGTACGATGGTGTGCGCAAGCTGGCGCGCGGCCTCGTCGCGCGCGGCTACCGCATCCTTGTACCTGGGATGGGCTTCGATCGGCGCGTCGGGGTCGCCGTTGAGGTTTGCGGCAATGCCGGCAAGCTGCGCATTCAACGAGGCAAGCTTCTGCTGCGACCCTTGCAGGGTGTTGCGGGCGGCATCGAAGGTGGCCTTTGGCGTGAAGTTGTTGGCGATCAATTGCTCCTGGCGCTGGAAGTTGACCATGTTGAAGTCGACATCCTTCTGCGCCTGTTCGACCTGGGCCTGCATGTTGCGATAGCTGGCCTGCAGCGCGACGAGATCGTTCCGCGTACTTCCGATCTGAGCCTCCGCGCGATCCAGCGCCAGTTGAAACTGCAGAGGGTCCAGCTTGAACAGGATTTCGCCTTTGGCGACCTTTTGATTATCGTGGACCAGGACTTGTGTGACGATTCCGGAGACATCGGTCGATAATCCGACCATGTCGGCCTGCACATAGGCATTGTCCGTGGACATCACGGCACCGCCGGTCACATAAAAATATCCGCCGACCAGGAGCACCACAGGCAACAGCGCGAACATCAGGGGTCGCCGCAGCGATTTTTTCGATGTTACGGAATCAGTCGCCGCGGCAACAAGAGGCGGTTCGTGCGGCGGCTTTGGCTCGGGCTTGCGGTCGTCCGGCCGAGCCTTGAATTCCGGCCTGTCAACCTGATCCGTGGCGGAGCCTTCCCTCGCATCCGGTAGGCGGCGCGCCAAACGATAGATCTTCTCGCTCGGACCGGAAGGGCCGCCTTGCCCCACGTCGGCACTCCCGAGTTTCGGATTGATTTCGCGTGGATCAGCCATGAGTTGCTCGCTTTTGTCCTGCCACCGACGAGTCGCACGCGTCCGTGAGATTTGATTTCAACGCTTGTAGTGTCTTCAGCAGGTGCAGCCCCTCGCTATCGGAAATCCCTGCAAGGGCCTCGCTGCTCGTCCTGTCGCTGAACTTTCTGCCCTCCGTCAGCTTCGGACGCGCGGCCCAGGTGAGACGAAGAATCCAGACCCGCCGGTCGGACGGGTGCGGATGCCGTTCGATCAATCCGAGCGACTGAAGTCTGTCCACGATGCGGCTAAGCGTGATCGGCTCCACGTCAAGGAGCTCCGCCAATCCGCTTTGGTTGATCCCTTCGTTTTGGGCCAGATACGTCAGCACCTGCCATTGCGACCGGGTCAGCCCGGAACCGTGCGCATTCTGCTCAAATCTCTTTCTGAGCAACCGGGCGACCTCGTGCAGCAGGAATCCGAGCGTGGGCGAATCGACTTCCACTTGTCTTCAACCTTCCGGGTAAGGGGCGCGAGTTCGGCACGGGACTGGGTTCCGCGACGGGCGCGCAGCCCCGCTTGAGAAGAACTTTACAAACAGCGTTCCTACCGTTAGCTGTTAATTAAACCAAACTGTATCGTTTATATACTATCGATTCAGACGGCTGGCAAGGAGGATTTTCGATGCCGAAAGATGGACGCCACGTTGTGGAACAAGGTGCAGCCATGGAGCGGCATGAGTTCCAAAACGAACCTTCCGCCGGAAACGAAACGCTCGCTCGCGTTGCTGAGCGGATTTCGTTATCGAAGATCCGCAACGTCGCGATGAGAGGCGAGGCCGACATCACGAACTTGGGGCGGCGGCTGGCGCTGACGATTCTTCACACGGTCGGGGAGGCGGAAGCGCAGTTCGTCGGCAAGGCCGTGACCCTCACCGACGGGACGGCGGGGACGGTAGAAGCCGTCTGGCTTGACGATTTCCACGGCCTGCGGCTCTCCATCAAAGGTCACCCTGGAAAGCGGCCTGTCTCAACCGTGAAATTCACGCAAGGGTAGATGCAGGTTTTCAGCGAGGCCTCACGCCGTTCAAGAACAGTTTGACGGCAGCCTGTCTGCGCTGTTCCTGAATCTTTGCAGGGGTTGTGATGCCATGGAGTTTGTCGGAATTCCCCAGCACAAGACTGAGGAACAGGTCGGCCGCCATGGCAGGGTCCTCGGTCTTGATCTGGCCGCGGTCGGCAAATTGCTGCAGCAGGATTGCGACGGCCCGAACCCCGCGCTGCCAACCCTCTTCATGCGCGAGCTTTGCCAGTTCCGGAAACTGGATGGCCTGCGCCGCAAGCGTTCGGCGCAGCATCACCACCTCCGGTGTCGAAGAATGGGCCAGCAGGTGCCGGCTGAGATCGTGCAGCGTCGTCTCGACGCTCCTTGGGTTGACCTTGGCGGCCTCGGCCGCCGCCGACAGGGGAGCGAGCCAGCGTTGAATCGTGGCCCGCAGCACGGCCGTGAACAGATCGCGCTTGTCATGGTAACGCGCATAGACGGTCGGCTTGCTGACGCCGGCCGTCTCCGCGACCGCGTCGATCGACGTGCAGTCGAAACCCCGCTCCATGAACAGCCTGGTTGCGACCTCGAGCAGGCGCGCGTCACGCCGCACGGCCTCCTCGCGGGTCGGTCGGCCGCCGCCGCCCCGCCGGGCAGGGCGCGTCGCTATCATGGTTGCTTCCTTCGCCATCCAAAGCCCCTTGTCAGGCAGCAGAAATTGGGTTATGTAAACGATACAGTATAGTTTTAATTTCCGGGTCGCAACTGTTCGTAACATGAATCGCACAAGCGCCGAATACTTGCGCACGCCGCGGGACGGGTCGCCAGCAAGGGGAGGATGCCGACGGAACGTGAGCCGGTATCTGAAACGACCTTCAAGAATTCACCGTTAGCGCCGGCGAAAAACCTCCCGTCCCATTAACGGTCGCCGCACGGAGCCGCCGAGCACAGCCCCCTCGGCGGCTCTTGGGGCGGGGCGGGGCGGGGCGGGGCGGGTCGGGGGGAGGGAGGAGCGCGGGTTCTTCCTCGCGGCATTTAGTGCATAATCGAAATTCATTTCAACCTCACGCGAGTCCCGCCATGTCCGTCCACCTCTACCTCGCCTTCGTCGCCGCCTGCATCGGCCTCGCGCTGCTGCCGGGCCCGGTCGTGACGCTGATGATCGCCAATGGCCTGCGCTATGGCACGCGCGCGGCGCTGACCAACATCCTGGGCGTCCAGGCGGGGCTCGCCATCGTGATCGGCATCGTCGCGGTCGGGCTGACCTCGCTGATGGCGACCATGGGCTACTGGTTCGACTGGGTGCGCTTTGCCGGTGCCGCCTATCTGGTCTGGCTCGGCATCAGGCTGATCCGTTTTCCGGCCGAAGCCGTCAAGGCCGACGAACCGCCGCGGCCGCCGCGCGGCGGATTTTTCCTGCAAGGGTTTGTGGTGCTGCTTTCCAACCCGAAGGTGATGATATTCTTCGGCGCCTTCATTCCGCAGTTCATGGACATGAGCCGGGATCACGTTTCGCAGGTGACGCTGCTCGGCGTCACCTTCATGGTGATCGCCGGCATGACGGACGCCGTCTACGCATTGCTGGCAGGCCGCGCGCGCCACTTCTTCTCGGCGCGGCGGACGAAGGCGCTGTCGCGGCTGTCCGGCGGCGTCATGCTCGGCGGCGGCGTCTGGCTGGCGCTGACCCGGGCGCGGTGAAGCGCGGACCGATCGTGAGGCCGCTCTCCGGTTCCATGAATTGGCCAGCAAGGCTGTCTCAGTTGGCGGCTGCTTCACGTCAAGGGGGAACATTTTGGGTCCGTGGGGATTGTGGGTCCAACACGGAGTTTGCAAATGTCGCAAATACTCGGACTCAGTCTCGCTTTGTTGCTCTTTGGCAGCGGCATATGGGCGAATGTCGGCGGCGGCTCACTTTCCCAGGACCGGGGCGCGTGGGTGTCGCACGCCAACCGATAGAGGCTCCGCGAGATCGGGCGCGCTCAGACGGCCCGACGCTCCGGCGAAATATCGTGCGAGTAGTGTGTACCTTCCACGACGGCCTGCAGACCGGCCATTTTGAGCGCGATGGGGTCTCGCTCGCCCTTTGCGGCATACGCAAGAATCTGGGAAGCGATCTCGGCTTTCATCGACGACGTGCGCTTCGCTTCGGGAAGCATTGCCGTGACATCGTCGAGCACGGACTTCATCAATTCGATCAGTTCGGGCTGAAAAACTGCACCTCTTGGGTTCATGGTTGCCTCCTGGGGTAACCGCCAGCGCCCTCAGGCGTATGCCCGTCGAGCCACGTCTCGTTCCGGCAGAGCGCGCGAAACAACGACGCAATGTGCCGATGCTTATTTCGTTCGGGGCCCGGCGGAAACGAGCGGGCATAGCGCAGAATGTTGCGTCTATGCTCAACAAGTTCCGCTTTGCTGTAGAGCGTTGGGTCTGGCGGCCATTCGCGAGCGACTGACGGCATGGTAGCCACCTTGGTCGGGCACCGCGTGATGCGGATGACTGGCAAATTTTGCCACTCCAGTTCCGGAGTCGGCGGTCAATATTGCTCACATTCGCAGATTTAACGGCTGCGGCTAACGCCGCCTTTCTGCGATCGCCGCGATTGAGATCAATATCGCGCAACCAGGATGATTGCGACGACAAGAAGTGCCGCGATGAGCGAAAGAGTGCGATCCAGGGATTTCGACCGCTGTTGTACGGCGTCGAGGGGAGGCATGAGGCTCACTCAAACTAAAGCCCTGCACGAAAGGGGCTGGGTGCCGAAACAGGGTTGAGTAAGTTTGGGGTCAGTTTCGATGCCGGGCGCAAACCCAATCTAGCGATGTGAGCGGCGCCTCGTCTGGTCAATAAGACACAATTCGCCAAATAAGGGGGTCGTTCGGCGCTGGGGCTATTTCTTTCGAGAGCAAGCGGGTGACGAGCGGCGGTTCGTTATTGTGCTCGGCGAGGACATCGGAACGAATACTGACACGGCGGATTGGTGTCTCCAGAGGTAACAGCGATGCAGAAGTTTTTCTTCGATATGAAAGATGGCGTCCCGCACAGGGATATAGTCGGGACGGAGTTCGATACAAAGGCCGAAGCCATTGAGCACTGCAGGGAAATTGTCCGGCACTTCCGCAGCGAGAGCCTCCGCGACGATCAGGACCTTGAGATATCTGTGGTCAATGCGCTGGGACGCGAAGTTCATCGAGAGTTCGTCCACCGGGATCGCGGTGGTTAACGGCAGGTGCCGGTGTTTGCCCGTTTCCGCAGTGATTACATTGCTCGCCCGCGCCTGGACGGGACCCTTTTTGAACGGCGAGGTCTGGTGATGATGAATAACTCGACTCACGAATTCGAACGCTTGTTGGGCAAGGCCGCGCTCGCATTGTGGTCCGACTTCCCTCGCGACGTGCAGGAGAGACTCTTCGAAACGGCTGTGGCAGGCGAAGTTGTCATTCGAAACCATTTGGCCTCGTACCTGCACGACCACCATCCGAAGACGGCGCATCCAGCAAAGCCGACGCAGTTAGCCTAGAACGAGCTAACAGGCCGCCCGGGATAGAAGAACCGACCTGTCGGGCGAGCGACCAGGCTTCTGGTCTGGCCCCGACCGACCAAACCGCAAGGTCCGCGCGTCCAAACGCCTCGGCTTGCGGTTCCGCCGCAATCGGGCGATAGGAGAGGTTCCATGGCGGGCTGCCCCCGTGCCGGGGGATGTTGGGGGAATGGCATGATCTCGACCACCTCGATGCCGACGTCGATCCCGCACCCGAATATCCTGTTCATCGATGGCCTTCCGGGTTCCGGCAAGAGCACGGCGGCGAAGGCCGTCGGCGACTTTCTTTCCAATAGCCGGGTATTCGCCGAGACCGCTCAAGATCATCCCCTGCTGGTGGGTGCGCCCGACCGGATGGGAGCAGCGTTCGCGGACATTCACGAGATACACTCGACGGATTCGTTTGCCGCCGCAGCGCTTGACAGGCTGGAATCTTTCCTGGAGAGCGCCGGATGTGATGTGCTGTACGTCTTTGAGAGCCATCCCATACAGAGCACGGTTCGGGTGCTTTTTCAGCTGGACGCGCCTCAGGCGACGATACTGCAGTTCTGGTCGGATTTGCAGGATCGGCTGGCTTTGGTGCAACCCCGGTTGGTCTACTTCCAGGAGAGCAATCCCCTGCAAGCCATCAGGGAGATCAATCGCCTGCGCGGGCCGGCCTGGGAGAGCTACCTGATTGAATCATTCAAGCACACACCATGGATGCAGGCGCGCGCCCTTTCCGGCGTCGAAGGCGCCGATCGGATGATTGTCGCGTATGCGGAGTTAGTCGATCAGTTGGCAGGTTTGTGGCGGTTCCCGATGTTGAAGCTCCCCGCCCGGCCGGAGAGCTACCAAGCACGCACGGATGCGCTGACCAGATGGGTAATGGCGCCGGCTAGCTCCGACCGTCAGTAGCGGCCGTTGCGCGACCGCTTTCGCCGATCATGATCGACGGCACATTGGCCCATTAATCCAAATGCCTTCGGAACTCGCTGGGAGTGACGCCGAGCCGCTTGCGGAAGGTAGCCGTCATGTGGGCGTGGGAGGCAAAACCCGATGCGTGCGCGATCCCGCCCAGGTCGAGCGCGGCATTCCGCAGCAGCGTTCTCGCGCGTGAAACCCGGCGATCGATGATGTAATCGTGCGGCGCCTGGCCGACGGCCGCGTGGAAGGCGCGGCAGAAGAAGCCGGCGGAAAGCCGCAACGCGCCGGCCAGCTCTTGAACCGTGAGCTTCGCATCCAGCCTTGCCTCGATCAGGTCCTCGATGAGTCTCAACCGGCGCGGCGTCATCCAGCATCGGGCAGCGGGCTCGATGGAATAGCCACCCAGGACATGAATCGTCCGCTGCTTCAACGTATCGACCAGTCGTTCGCATTGCAGTTCATCGATCCGATCGCCCGCTAATAGAAGGCGGCGCAGCTGTTGCGCAGTGTCAATCGCGACCGGGTCGATGACATCGCTGAAACGCCGCGGCCACGGCCACGGTTCTTCGTGCTGCTGCTTTTCAACCGTGATCTTCAGGTACTCGCCGCCGTGCCTTGACTGCGAGTAGACATCGCAACCTGCCGGCACATAGGCGAGCCCGTTGGCTCTTGCGCGAAAGGCGGCCTTGCGGTCGCTGCCAAAGGCGTGGACGCCGACCTGGCCGTCGAAGGCAAAGCCTATGACCGGCAGATCAGCCGTGTAGGCCGCCTGATACGGATGACGCGGCAGCAACTCGGCGCACCACGAGCCCGGCACGGCGCAGCGGCGCGGCCGTGATGCATGCTGGTTTGCGGCTTCGTGCATGATGCCTTGCATGCCCCATCCTATCGCAAATCCCGGCCGCAATCAGTGCGTCCGGAATATTTTGGGTCAGATTCTTGAAAGCGCCGACGACCCGATCGCGCTATCGGTCGGGATCGATGGCGAGGGGACAAGACATGCCGCTGTTCACGCTGGACGAGCTCGAGGCCACCACGGCGAGGGTTCGCACCCTGGTGCCGCCGACCCCCGCTTACGCCTGGCCGTTGCTCGCCGAAAGAACCGGCGCTGAGGTCATCGTCAAGCACGAGAACCACACCCCGACCGGATCGTTCAAGGCCCGCGGCATGCTGGTCTATATCGAGGCCTTGCGCCGTTCCGGTGCCGCGCTAAAGGGGCTGGTCACGGCCACAACCGGCAATCATGGCCAGTCCGTCGCGATCGCGGCGGCGCGCAGCGGCATTCCGTCGATCATCGTGGTCCCCAACGGCAATTCGAGCGAAAAGAACGCCGCCATGAAGGCCTTCGGCGGCCAGTTGCTGACGGCCGGTAAGGACTTTGACGAAAGCCGCGTTGTCGCCGAGCAAATCCAGTGTGAGCGCGGCTATCATTTCGTCCCGGCTTTTCACCGCGAACTCGTGAAGGGTGTGGCGACCTGCGCCCATGAGCTGTTCACAGCCTGCCCCGACCTCGACGTGGTCTATGTGCCGATCGGCATGGGCTCGGGGATCTGCGGCCTGATCACATTGCGGGACCTTCTCGGGCTCAAAACCGAGATTGTCGGCGTCGTCGCCGAAAACGCGCCGGCGTTTGCATTGTCGTTCGAAGCGGGCCGCCCCATCAAGGCCAACTCGGCGCGGACATTCGCCGACGGAATGGCGTGCCGCGACCCGCAACCGGAGGCGTTCGAGATCATCGCCGCCGGCGCCGCACGCGTCGTTGCGGTCAGCGAGGATGATATCGCGCAGGCCGTCCGCATCTACTACACCACGACCCACAATCTGGCCGAGGGCGCCGGCGCCGCGCCGCTTGCGGCGCTGCTGAAAGAAAAGAATCGCTATGCCGGCAAGCGCGTCGGCCTGATCCTGTCGGGTGGCAATATCGACATGGCCGTCTTTGCGCAGATTCTGCGCGGCGAGACGCCTGCCGCCTGATGTCCGAAAAAGCTCCAAACCCGTGCCAAGCTGTCCGCCGCATCGTCTTCGGTGAAATGGCCTGGGTCGACGTTGGTTCGGGCGCACGCGCCAGACAAGCCGGCGCCGGTGGCCGGCACATACGGGTTCTGGAGATCACCCCGGAGATGGTTCATCCGGAGTGGTGCGAGAAATGAAGCCGTCGCCGGTTCCATAGTGCATGGATGGTGGCAAGTGAATTGAAGGGTGACCTTGTCGGTCTGAATTTGCAAGAATAGACCTATCGCGACGCAATACAAACTCGACGCGATCGGATATGTTTTCGACGACAAGTATCGGGTGCGAAGGGCGAGACTTTGCGACATGGCGGAGCGCCTCAATCGGCACCTTGTGTTCGTCTTCCGTCCCGATAGGCAAGACCCCTTGTAGCTCTCGGACAAAGAGCAGGATTGAAAATGAAGGGATCAGATCTTCTCGTTGCTGCTCTGGAGAACGAGGGCGTTGATCGTATCTTCGGTGTACCCGGTGAGGAAAACCTCGATGTCGTCGAAAGCCTTCGGCGATCCTCCATCGAACTGGTGGTAACTCGTCACGAGCAGCCGGCAGCTTTCATGGCGGCGACCTACGGACGGCTCACCGGAAAGCCGGGGGTCGCGCTCAGCACGCTCGGTCCGGGAGCACTCAACCTCGTTACCGGCGCCGCTTACGGATTTCTTGGTGGCATGCCGATGGTTCTCATCACGGGTCAGAAGGCGATACGCCAAAGCCGACAGGCCCATTTCCAGATTGTCGATATCGTCGCAGCCATGCGCCCGCTCACCAAGCAGTCACAACAGATCGTGAGCGCGTCGAGCATTCCAACCCTCGTTCGGAATGCCTTTCGCGTTGCAGCCGAAGAACGTCCCGGTCCGGTTCATCTGGAACTACCTGAAGACGTTGCTGCGGAAGAGGTAGGCGATGTTCCGCTGGTGCCGGCCCATGCCGCAGAACTGCCGGTTCCGTCGCCGGAAGCCATCAAGCGCGCATCCGACTTGATCCTGTCCGCCAAATATCCGCTGCTGATGTTTGGCGCGGCGGCAAGCCGTCCTCAACTTGCGCTGGCTCTTTCCCAATTTGTACGCCGCGTCCGCATCCCCTTCTTCAATACACAAATGGGGAAGGGGGCTGTCGGGGGTGCTGCGGACTTCTATCTCGGCACCGCCGCCTT
Source organism: Bradyrhizobium sp. (assembly GCF_035484855.1). Classification (GTDB taxonomy): domain Bacteria; phylum Pseudomonadota; class Alphaproteobacteria; order Rhizobiales; family Xanthobacteraceae; genus Bradyrhizobium. The sequence goes on along the minus strand of NZ_DATHOP010000031.1, from coordinate 12,559 downwards.
GAGCGAACGCGACTACGTCCACCAGGCAATCGATCGCGCTGATATCATCGTGACGATCGGACACGACACTGTCGAGAAGCCGCCCTTCCTGATGACCCGCGGGCGGCATGAGGTCATTCACATCGGGTTCGTGCCGGCGACCGTGGAAGAGGTGTATTTTCCTCAGGCGGAAGTGGTCGGCGACATAGCCAAAGGCCTTGATCTGCTCGCCGGTCGGCTGGAAGGCAAGCTGAAGATGAATCCGGACTGGGTGGGTTTGCGGAAGGATATTCTGGGTCACATCACCGATCGCGCGGAAGAGGATCGTTTCCCTTTGACGCCGCAACGCATCGTGCACGACGTCAGGCAAGTCATGCCGCCTGACGGAATCGTGACGCTCGATAACGGCATGTACAAGATCTGGTTTGCGCGCAACTACCGCACCGACGTTGCGAATACCCTTCTTCTCGACAACGCACTGGCAACGATGGGAGCCGGTTTGCCATCCGGGATGATGGCGGCATTGCTTTATCCCGCGCGCCGCGTACTGGTCGTGGCAGGGGACGGCGGGTTCATGATGAACAGCCAGGAGCTTGAAACCGCGCGGCGGTTAAATCTCAATCTCGTGGTTTTGATCATTGAGGACCACGCCTATGGCATGATTCGGTGGAAGCAGGCCGTCGACGGTTTCGCGGACTGGGGCTTGACCTTCGACAATCCCGACTTCGTCGCGTACGCCGCCGCCTATGGCGCCGGAGGTCGGCGGGTTACGACGGCATCGGGGCTGGCCCCGGCGCTGGAGGAGGCATTTTCCGCGGGTGGGTTGCAGCTGATTGCCGTTCCAATCGACTACAGCGAAAATGTGCGGGTTCTGGTCGACGAGCTTAGGCGTATGCAAGACTAGGTGACGAAGTCTATCGTGCGTGCAGGACGAACCGCGCGTGTGGCGCTCCATGCTCGTGCGAAGCCGTACCGCGTTTCTTGCTTTTCCCTTTCGGGATGGCCGCTTGATAAGTAGATTGCGGTGCAGCGAGCACGGGAAGCGCCAGCCACTAAATGAGGGCTTGCCGGGCCGTTGTCCTTGCCGGGCCGCCCCGAGAAGGTATTGAATGCGAGAGGGAGCCGACGAGGCGTCCCCCGGTCAAAACAAGCGGCACGAGCTCGGAGCAAGTCCGACACGGCGGGGCCGATCATCCGGAGACGCCGATCAAAGCAATGTAGGGAGCGAGATACAATGAGCCGAAGAAATCTGATGATGCTCGTCGCGTTGCTGGCAGCGACGGCCAACCCTGCCGCTGCGCAGGTCAAGATCGGTGTGCTCAGTGACATGAATTCGCTCTATGCCGATATCACCGGCAAGGGCACCGGCGTCGCGGCCCATATGGCGGCCGAGGATTTCGGCCCGGTCCTTGGCAAGCCGGTCGAAATCGTGACTGCCGACCATCAAAACAAAGCCGATGTTGCGGTGAACATCGCCCGCAACTGGTACGACAATGAAGGCGTAGACATGATCACCGACGGCGGTTCTTCCGCCGTCGCGCTCGCGGTCGAGGAGGTTTCACGGCAAAAGCAGAAGCTTGTGCTGTTCAACGGACCGGCCAGTTCCGACATCACCGGCAAGAACTGCTCGCCTTACGCCGCGCATTGGAACTATGACACCTATGCGCTTTCTCACGTCACCGGCTCCGCCATCGTGAAGTCCGGTGGGAAGTCATGGTTTTTCATCGGCGCCGATTATGCGTTTGGACATGCATTGGAGCGCGATACCGCCGAGGTCGTGGCGAAGGAAGGCGGCCAGGTCCTGGGCGCCGTCTACGCGCCGATCAACACCTCGGATTTCTCCTCCTTCCTGCTGCAGGCCCAGGCGTCCAAGGCGGAGATCATCGGCCTCGCGAACGCCGGCGGCGATGCCACCAATTCGATCAAGCAGGGCGCCGAGTTTGGACTCATCCAGCATGGCCAGAAGTTCGCAGCCCTGTTGATGTTCATCACCGACGTCCACTCGCTCGGGCTCAAGACCGCGCAGGGACTTCAATTCACCAGCGCTTTCTATTGGGATCAGAATGACGCGACCCGGGCCTTCTCCAACCGCTTCATCAAGGAGGTCGGCCACATGCCGACCATGGTGCAGGCGGGTGTCTATAGTGCGACGATCCACTATCTGAAGGCGGTCAAGGCGTTGGGCAGCAAGGACCCGCTCAAGGTGATGGAGAAGATGCGGGAGACGCCGATCAACGACTTCATGACCCACAATGGCCAGTTGCGGATCGACGGGCGCGTGCTTCGCGATATGTATCTGCTTCAGGTCAAGACACCTGAGGAATCAAAAGGACCATGGGATTACGCACGCATTATCGAGACTGTTCCGGGTGATAAGGCTTATCGGCCGCTGGACGCGGGGGGATGCCCGTTGGTCGAGGCAGCCAAGAAAGATAGCTCGCAGACCAAATGAGGATTGTCGCGGTGCCGATTTTCCGGACACTGATTTCAAATCGCTGACGCTTTTACAATCTGCAAATCGTGTCAGTCGCGATTCGACCGATTTAGCATCTCCATTGGTCTCCAATGGGGAGCATGGTGGAAGCCGGCTGCCGGGCCCATCGGCAGGGAGCCGTTATTTGCCGCTACTGTTTTGACGCGGTCCAGCTTCCGACACATCCGTCGGAGCGCCGGTACGAACCGGCGCCGCTGCGGCTCGAAAAACGGCCGGAACTGGTCCAGCTAACGCCTCCGCCAGCTCCAGCGGCGGCAGCCGAACCGTTCGGACTGACATGACCAGAAAGGCCTTCCCCCAGAATCCTGCCGCTCGTGATGACTATAGCGCCGTTGACGGTACCCCCGCAGCCGACGCTGACGACGGCCCATGCGCCGTCGAAATTGCCTCCACCGCCAACCCCGCCGCTGCTTCGCGAGGCATGACGCGACTCCTCGGCCTCGGGCTTGCTGCGTCGTGCCGGCCTTGAGGGTTCAACCGCCCGAGGCGCTTCGCGCGTACCGGATACCGACTTGTCGACATTGCCGATGCTGCCGCCGGTGCTCCCTGACTGCGCATGCGCCACGCCCGGCAAAGCGACAACGGCAAGCGTGACCAACTGCAGCGCAGCTTTAGCAAGATATCGAATAATGCTTCGCATAATACAACGGCTTTTCAATGAACAGGATCCTGGCGGTCCGGGCCCATCGGCACACACCGCGTCGATATTGCGGCAAAGATTTGCCGGTCTCGCCGCACTCGTCAAGCGCTGCGTGCTTCGCCATCCGGGCCAGCGAAGGATTTTCCCGATATCGCACTTCCGATTCTGGCACGAACTGGGCCAACCAGGCCGGCCTGATGATGTCCGTTGATCGGGCATACCGGACGTTGCGGTAGAGGGTAAACCGGGGCGATTGCCTCAACGGGCAATTTTAACTCCTGCCCAGATAGGCGACGGCTTCTATCTCCACCAACACTTCGGGCTTTGCAAGGGACCGCACTTCTACAAGCGTGGAAGCTGGAAAATCTCCCGTGAAGAACTCGCGGCGCGCTCGCCAGACCTCGGTATTGTTCTTGATATCGACTACATAGATCGTCATCTTGACCAGGTTGTCCATCGTTCCACCGGCCGCTTTGACGATGCGATCAATGCGTGAAAATATTTGCCTGGTCTGTTCGTACTCATCCTTCCCGACTATCCCGGTGCCGCCTTCAAAGGGGCGTGCTACCTGGCCGGCGATGAACAGCATGTCACCTGCGCGTATGGCGTTTGACCACAGACCGGGGGCGACCTCAGCAACATCAGGGACGGACAGCTTTGTCCTGGGCATGGCATTCTCCTTGTGAAGTTGATCTCGGCTATGCGTCGCTATTCGTTTATCATTCAAACAGTGGCCGGGCGCTGGCCTTCGAGGGGCGCGCGCCACAAAACAGCGCCCGTTTGTGCGCGACGGCGGCCGGCCGCTTCAGGGCGAGCCGAAGCTTCATCGACCGGGCCCCGTCGACGTCGGACGACAATCGGTGAGAGCGGCGTCCGACCGGCGTGCGGGCCGTCTGCGCGTGGCCGCGACCCATCTCAGCCGTGTTTCACCATCGGGCACGCGCTCTCGCTCAGGGGGCGCGCCGCTTCCTCGGCCGGCACCGTGGCGAGCAGCTTGAGATAATCGAAGGGATATCTGGATTCCGAGGGCTTCTTCACCTGCAACAGGTAATAAGGCCGCATCACACGCCCGTCCTCACGCACCGTGCCCTTGGTGTAGAAGTCGTCGACCGGAAGTTCCTTCATCTTGGCAACGACCGTAGTGGCGTCGGTCGTGCCGGCCGCCGCCACCGCCTTGAGGTAGTGCAACGTCGCGCCGTAGGTCCCGGCATGGATCATGCTTGGCGGCTTCCCGCCGTTGCGGGCGAGGAAGCGTTTGGTCCAGGCGCGGGTCGCGTCGTCGAGATCCCAGAAGAAGGTCTCGCTCGCGATCAGGCCCTGCGCCGCTTCGAGGCCAAGCGCGTGGGTGTCGGGAAGCTGCAGCAGGAGTGCCGCCAGGCGCTGGTCGCCGCTGCGGCCCAGGCCGAATTCCGCGGCCTGTTTGATCGCGTTGACGGTGTCGCCGCCGGCGTTCGAGAGAGCGACGATCTTCGCCTTCGAGGCTTGCGCCTGCAGCAGAAAGGACGAGAAGTCGGCGGTATTGAGCGGATGCCGCACGGACCCCAGCACCTTGCCGCCGCCGGCCGTGACGAACGCCGTGGTGTCGCGCTCGAGGGCATGCCCGAACGCGTAGTCGGCGGTGATGAAAAACCAGCTATCCCCACCCTGCTTCACCAACGCCTTGCCGATCGTCGCCGCAAGGCCGTAGGTGTCGAAGCTCCAGTGCACGCCGTGCGGCGAACAGGCTTTTCCGGAGAGATCCGAGGTGGCGGCGCCGGTGTTGATGTCGATGGCGTCGTGCGTGCGCGTCACCTCGCGCACAGCTAGCCCCACGGCCGAATTGGGAATGTCGAGGATGACGTTGACGCCGTCATTCTCGATCCATTGCCGCGCGATGCTGGCGCCGATGTCGGGCTTGTTCTGGTGGTCGGCGAAGATGACTTCGATCGGCCGGCCCAGCACCTTGCCGCCGTAATCCTCGACCGCCATGCGCGCGGCGTGGACCGAGCCCATGCCGGTCAGATCCGCGTACAGTCCCGTCTGGTCGTTGAGGACACCGAGCTTCACCGGTTGCTGCGCGACCGCGGCGGTGGTGAGCCCCGCTCCCCACAAACTGAGCGCGAGCGCGGCGATAACGTTGCGATGCATGAAAAACCTCCCCTTGCCGTAGCGACCGCTGAATGCCGGCCGTGTTGGCGCGATCGTACAGGGGAAGAGCATCGCTGCAAAGCGGGGCGCTGGCTTTTGCTCCCGCGCCGTGCATCAGCGCGGCATCGGAGCGACAGGGCAGTGGTAATAGATCGGCGAATCCGCCCATCAGCGGGATGTAGAAACGGAGCCATGGTAGAACCATTGCGGCACCGCCAAACGAAAGGGGCGGCAACAGATATGTTCTCCCTAACGCCACCGCTCGCGCCAACCGAGGCAAAATTAAAAACCAACGCATGTTCTTCGCCGCCTGGTCGCGGCAAGCGACCAAAGCCATGGTCTCATGCTTGCGTCATTCAGCCGCCGAGCGCCGGTCGCGAAACTGCTCGGCCATCCAGTCGATGAACACGCGCAGGCGCGGCGACAGCTGCCGCGTATGGGAGTAGAGGACGTGGACGGGGAGCGGCGACGGCGGAAAGCCGGCGAGCACTTCGACCAGCGCGCCGCTGGCAAGCTCGGAAGCGACGCGATAGCGCGGCACCTGGATCAGTCCGAGGCCGATGCAGGCGCACGCAACGTTGGTCTCGGGACCGGTCACCGTCACGATCGCCGGCAACGTGACCTGACGCGCCTTGCCGCCGGCGCCGAACACCAGCGAAACGACTTCACCGCTGTCGGGTGACAGAAATCCGACCATCTCGTGACCTGCGAGATCGTCGGGCGTCTGCGGCGTGCCGAAGCGGCCGAGATAGTCGGGGCTCGCGAAGGTCCCTCGCTCGAGCAGCGCCAGCCTGCGCTTGATCAGCGGACTGTCGCTCAGTTCACCGGCCCTCAGGATGCAGTCGAGACCTTCGCGGATCATATCCAGCGGCTGGTGCGCTTCGCTGAAGTGCAGCCGGATGCCGGGATATTGCTGCCGGAAGCGCGGCAGGCCCGGTAGCAGGAAATAACGCGCCAGGGTGCCGTGAATGTCGACCCGAACCAGCCCCGACGGCTTGGCGCCGACGAAGGCGCCCTCCGCATCCTCCATGTCCGCGATCAGGCTCACGCAGCGCTGGTAATAGGCCTCGCCGTCCAGGGTCGGACTGACCTGCCGCGTCGTCCGCTGCAATAGCCGTACCCCCAACCGCGCCTCCAGTCCCTTCACGGCATCGGTCACCGAGGATCGCGGCAGGCCAAGATCGTCGGCGGCCTGGGTGAAACTGCGCCGCTCCACGATGCGGGCGAAGACGCGCATGGCGTCGAAGCGATCCATTGTTCGGTCTTTCGAATTATGATGTCGGATTATGCCTGATTATCCGCCACGGGGGAAGGTGCATCTTGCATGCATCAAGCGCCGGTTGTCGGCGCCAACCCAACGGAGAAAAACCATGATCACCTCAACCAATCGAGTTGCCATCGTCACCGGCGCTTCGGGCGGCATCGGCGCCGCGGTTGCCGAGCGCCTGGCCAGGGACGGCTTCACCGTGGTGGTGAATTATGCCGGCAATAGTGCTTCAGCAGCGGCGGTGGTCGCCAGGATCGAGGCGGCCGGCGGCCGGGCCGCGGCGGCGCAAGCCGACATCTCGGACGTCGCCGCCGTGGCACGCCTGTTCGAGTCGACCGAAACCGCGTTCGGCGGCGTCGACGTGCTGATCAACAATGCCGGGATCATGAACCTGGCGACGATTGCGGATAGCGACGACGCCCTGTTCGATCGCCACATCGCGGTCAACCTGAAGGGGACCTTCAACACGCTCCGCGAAGCGGCGCGCCGCCTGCGTGATGGCGGCCGGATCGTCAACTTCTCCTCCAGCGTCACCGGCCTGCTGCAGCCGGGTTACGGCGTCTACGCGGCAACCAAGGCCGCAGTCGAGGCGATGACCAGCATCCTCGCCAAGGAGTTGCGCGGAAGAAACATCACCGCCAACGCCATCGCGCCGGGACCGACCGCGACCAGGCTCTTCCTCGACGGCAAGCCGCAGGAGGTGATCGACCGCCTGTCCAGGCTGGCGCCGCTGGAACGGCTCGGCCAGCCGCAGGATATCGCCGATGCGGTCGCCTTCCTCGCAGGCCCGGACGGCGCCTGGATCAATGGCCAGACGCTGCGCGCCAATGGCGGGATCATCTGACCCGCATCCCCTTCAAACCTGAACACGCTGACCATGGAGATTCCATCATGAGCAAGAAGATCATTCTCATCACCGGCGCTTCCAGCGGTTTCGGCCGCCTGACGGCCGAAGCGCTCGCCAAGGCTGGAAACACCGTCTACGCCTCAATGCGCGACATCGCTGGCCGCAATGCCAGGAACGCGGCCGAGATGGCCGAGACCTCGAAGCGCGATGGCGTCGACCTGCGCGCGATCGAGCTCGACGTTCAGTCCGAGCCGTCGATCGATGTGGCGGTCGAGAAGATCATGGCCGAGAGCGGCAAGATCGACGTGCTGGTCCACAATGCGGGTCACATGATGTTTGGCCCGGCCGAGGCGTTCCTGCCCGAGCAATTCGCGGTGCAGTACGACGTCAACGTGCTCGGCACGCAACGCGTCAACCGGGCCGTCCTGCCGCACATGCGCGCGGCGAAACAGGGTCTGCTTCTCTGGATCTCGAGCAGCAGCTCCGCTGGCGGAACGCCGCCCTATCTCGCGCCCTATTTCGCGGCCAAAGCGGCGATGGACTCGCTGGCCGTCCTCTATGCGCGCGAGCTTTCGCGCTGGGGCATCGAGACAACGATCGTCGTGCCGGGCGCGTTCACCAAGGGCACGAACCACTTCGCGCATTCCGGGCGTCCGGCTGACGAGGCGCGGGTCGCGGAATATGAAGCTGGCCCCTACAAGGGCTTCGGCGAAGAGGTGTTGAAGGCGTTCGCCGCGATCGTCCCCGACGACGCCGAGCCCAGCGGCGTGGCTGACGAGATCGTCAAGGTCGTCGACATGCCCTTCGGCAAGCGTCCGTTCCGGATCCACTACGATCCGACCGAGGACGGCGCCAATGTCGGCTTTACCGTGCTCGACCGCCTGCGTGCGGAGATGCTGCATCGGGTCGGCCTCTCCGACCTGCTGAAGCCCAGTGTCCTCGTCTAGTGACGACTTCCCCCAGCATGACATTCCAGCACGTAAGGAGACAGACAATGCAGACGTCAATCGATACGGCGCGCGAAGCGCGCAAACCGACGGGGTCGTCACGCCTGGCCAAGGCCGCAGCCCTGGTCGCAGCGATCACGCTCGCGACACTGGCCGGCGCGGCGATCGCCGCCGGCCAGCCCCAAGGCCAGATGGCGAGCGATCTTGCCACCCGCGATCGGGACATCCACTGGCCGGCCGGGTTCGAGCCGGAGAAAGCGGACCTGTTCGCCCACAACGAAGCCCGGCTGAACGCCTCGTGCGACATGGTCTGGCGGCATATCGTCGACGCGCGCGCATGGCCCACCTGGTATCCCAACGCGCAGGACGTGACGCTCCTTGGCAATGCCGAGGCGCTCGCGCCCGATGTCCGCTGGCGCTGGACGACCTTCGGTCTCGCGATCGAGAGCCGCGTCCATGAGTTCGTGTCCGGCCGCCGGCTCGGCTGGTTCGGCGGCGCACCGGGCGAGGCGCCGGCCTTCTACCATAGCTGGCTGCTGAAGCCCGACGACAACGGTTGCCGGGCCATCATGGACGAGGCAGGCGTCGGTCCCGGCGCCGTGGCCTTCCGCGAGGCCGACGAAGGCCGGATGCATCGCGGCCACGCGCTTTGGCTCGCCACGCTCAAATGGGTGTCCGAGGGGCGCTAGCCCGCTCGGACAGCCTCTTTCCAGACTTCCAATCCATCTCGCGGCAACCGGCTCTCCCGGATGCCCAACATGCCGTCCCATGCGCGGTTCAAAAAGGATAAGAATTAAACTTTACGAACGTACAGTAATATGGCATGGTCGGTACGGTCGGACGGAGGATGCTTGGCTTGTCAGCTTCCCGGCATCGTCAAACGTCGATGCGAAAGCGTCGCAAAAAGCCAGGGTGGAATGATGATCGAGGAGAGGGACATCAGCGTCGCCATGCGGGACGGCACGCGGCTTGCCGTCGACGTTTACCGCCCCGATGCGCCAGGCAAATACCCCGTGCTGTACGCGTCAGCGCTGCACAACAAGGACATTCAGGGTCCTGACATCGCGGATATCCTGCCGCCGCAACCTGCGCACGCGCCGCTCTGGTTCGGCCCGATCGAGGCGGGCGACACACGGCGCTTCATCGCCAACGGCTATGTCCATGTCATCGCGCAGCCGAGGGGCTCCGCCAAATCGGAAGGACACTACGGCTACGAGGATACCGACCACTACGATCTGATCGAATGGATCACACGACAGCCCTGGTCAGACGGCAAGGTCGGAATGGTCGGCATCTCCGGTTATGCCGGTGAGCAATGGCGCGCCGCCGCGCAGGGACATCCGGCGTTGAAGGCCATCTTTCCCTATGACGCCTGCAGCGCCTATGGCGGCATGTTCGGTTTCCGCGACTTCAATCCCGGCGGGGTCTTGCACAGCTTTCCCTATCTGCTCGACGTCTTCAGCACGGTTCATGAGTCGCGCGACCGGCCCGCGGAACTTCCCGCCGCGGACGAAGAACTCTGGCGCCGCGCCATGCGGAATCCGGACTACAAGCAATACATCAACCTCTACAACATTCTTACCCAGAAGGGGCAGCGGACGTTCATCATGTATCTCATGATGACGCATCCCTGGGAGTTCGACGGCACCGTCGAGCGCGCGGAAGAAACTTTTAGGAAAATCAAAATACCATTCTATACCGGCTCGGGAGCCTACGCCTACACGTACAAGCTCCATTGGCTGGGCGCCCAGCACTACTTCGGGAATGTCGATGCGCCAAAGAAGCTGCTGTTTACCGGGCCGGCTCACCTGGAACGGCCGTTCCATCAATACCACGACGAGATCATCCGCTGGTATGACCATTGGCTGAAGGGGAAGAACACCGGCATCATGGACGAACCGCCGGTGCGCTACTGGCTGATGGGCGCCAACGAGTGGCGGACCGGAGCGAATTGGCCGCTGCCGGAGACGCAGTGGACCAAATACTATCTCTCCCACTGGGAGACGCTGTCGACCGAGCCGCCGCGACCGGCCTCGGAGCTTGGCGCTGCGGCACGCGAGCCCGATGTCTTCACGCAGATGCCGCTGACGCGGACGACGAAGGTCGAACGGCTACGCTACATGACTGATCCCCTGCCGCACGACGTTACTGTCGCAGGCCCAATCACGCTGACGCTGCACGCGGCGATCGATCAGGAAGACACCAACTGGATCATCGTGCTCAAGGACGTGGGGCCTGACGTCTCAGTTCGGACCGCACGCGAGGGTGAGCGCGATGTTCCATCGATACTGCCCGAACGTGAACTGACGCGAGGCTGGCTGAAAGCATCCTACCGGGCACTCGACGAGAAGCGCTCAAAACCCTGGGAGCCGTTCCACAGACTGACGCAGGACGCCATTGCTCCGGTCGAACCGGGCGAAGTGGTCGAGTACCAAATACAGATCCTCGCTACCGCAAACCAGTTCAAGGCAGGTCATCGGATCTGCGTCGACATCACATCCCTGGATGTGCCCACGGGCACCGGGGCGATGACCAATGTCGAGTACATCCCCTACCACGTCTGCAGCAGCAAGACCGTCACCCACAGGATCTACCGTGACGCGGAACGGCCGTCGCATTTGCTGCTGCCCATCATCCCCGAGCCCGCCAACCGGCGTCCAGCCTGACTTCTGCACAAGGAGCACATGTTGCATGACAACGATCCGATTTGAACGAGACGGCGCGATCGGAAATATCGTGCTGGCCAATCCCCCCTTCAACCGGCTCGACCTGCGTTTCGCGGCAGCCTTGCGGGCCGCCGTGCGCCAGGCCAGCGAAAGCGACATACGCGTGCTTGTTGTTCGATCGGAGGGGCCGCATTTCAGCTTCGGCGGCGAGGTGCGTGAATGGCCGGGCAGGGACGTCAACTGGTTCAGGACGTTTGTCGCTGACATCAACGTTTCCTATCGCGCCATCGAGATGCTGAAAGTACCGACGGTCGCGGTCGTGCAGGGGATCGCCTTCGGCGGCGGTTTCGAACTTGCGCTGGCCTGCGATTTTCTTGTCGCGGCCGACAATGCGATCCTTCGCTGCGTCGAAGTCACGACGGCGATGCTGCCGATCGCGGGCGCCCTGCAGCGGATCGCCGAGCGCGCCGGGCGCGCTCGCGCATCGCGTTTCGCCATGCTTGGTGAACCGATGTCAGGACGCGAAGCAGGCGCGCTCGGAATTGCGACGCATGTGGTACCCGAGAACGAGCTTTCAGCGACCGCGTCTGCACTGGCTCGGCAACTCGCGACCGGGCCGACCAGGTCATACGCCGCGACGCGTACGCTGCTCAAGGTCTGGTCGAGCGGAGGGATCGCCGCCGCGGACCTTGTAATGCTCGACGTTGCAATGGAGCTCTACAACGGTGCCGACGCCCAGCGCGGCTTTGCCAACACGGCAGAAGCCTTCAACAAGGACATCGAGCCGCCGACGCTCGTCTTCGAGGGAAAATGAGCCGGCCGCGAAGGTCCAACACTTCGCTTGGCGTTCGGTTGGGAGCCATGTTAATTGAAGGCCAGATGCCGCAGAAAACGAGGCCGGCCACCGGGCGCCGGGAGCGCCCGCGCAAGAGAGCCGAACAACAGCGTTCGATCGAGACGCGAGCCGCGATCCTCGATGCCGCGATCGCGGAATTTGCCGAGCGGGGATTCCAAGCAGCGAGCATTCGCGCCATCGCCGATCGGCTCGGCCTGCAACATCCGCTGATCACCTACCATTTTCGCAGCAAAGACATTCTCTGGCGGGCCGCAGCGGAGCATGCCTTCGCGCAGATACGGACCGAGTGGGATATTCTGGCGCCCGAAGGATCCGATTTGTCGCCGCTGGCGCGGCTGCGGAGGGAGTACACGACGCTTTTCCGGTATACCGTCGCGTTTCCTGAATTTCATCGGTTCATGCGCCAGGAAACCTTGACGAATAATCCACGGCTGAAATGGGTGGCGGAAACGGTCTTGGCTCCGCTTCTGGCGCGATTGCTGCCTCAGATCATTGAGGCTCAGAAACAGGGTCTCCTTCCCGCCGTCGATCCCATTCTCTTTCATTATATGATGGTAAGCCTTACCGCCACGCTCTCTGAGTTCGGGCCGGAAATGCAGGTTACAAGTGGACTGTCCTGCGAAAACCCGGAGGTTGTCGAAGCGTATTGGCGTCTGGTTGACGAGACGGTCTTCGGACAGGAGCCGGAGACCGATCGGACGCGCTGAAGGCGTGTCCGTTTGCTCGACGGGACCAT
>NZ_DATHOP010000030.1:0-12611 GCF_035484855.1 Bradyrhizobium sp. | reverse complement strand
TGCGCTGGAGGTGAATGGCTCGATCGCCTCGTCCAGCCTGACCACGGTGAATGCCAACGGCGTCCTGACGGGCACTGGTTCGGTCGGCAACACCACGGTCGCCAGCGGCGGCACGCTGCTGCCCGGCAATGGCACGCCGGGTTCATCGTTGACGGTCGCCGGCAATCTGGCATTCCAGTCCGCCGCGCTCTATCTCGTCCAGCTCAATCCCGCCACTTCGACGTTCACCGGCGTCACCGGCACCGCGACGCTGAACGGCCTCGTGGGTGCGAGCTTTGCGTCCGGCACCTATGTGGCCAAGCAATATACCATCCTGACCGCCGCGGGTGGCGTCAGCGGCACCTTCAGCGGGGTTGACTCGCTCGGTCTTCCCGCAGGCTTCAAGATCAGCCTGAGCTATGATGCTCACGACGCCTATCTCGATCTGGCGCTCGGTTTCGGCGTGCCGGGCGGCCTCAATATCAATCAGCAGAACGTCGCCAATGCGCTGACCGGGTTTTTCAATGCGACCGGCGGCATCCCCATCGTGTTCGGTGAACTGACGCCCGCAGCGCTCACGCAAATCTCCGGCGAACTCGCGACCGGCTCGCAGCAGGCCACGTTCGATGCGATGGGCCTGTTCATGGGCCTGCTGACCGATCCCTTCATGAATCGTTCGGGCAATGGCGCCAACGGTGCGGGCGCGACGCCGTTCGCCGAGGAAGCGAGTGCCTATGCTTCCAACGGCAGGCCGCGCACGAACAGCGAGCGTGACGCCTACGCCGCGATGTATGGCAAGGCGCCGCCGGCCGCCCCCTTCGTTCCGAGCTGGAGCGTGTGGGCGGCGGGCTTTGGCGGTTCGCAAACCACCGACGGCAATGCGGCGCTGGGATCGAACACCGCGAGCAACAGCATCGCCGGCACGGCGGTCGGCGCCGACTATCGCTTCTCGCCGTACACGCTGGCCGGTTTCGCGCTCGCCGGCGGCGGCACGAATTTCAGCGTCAACGGATTCGGCAGCGGCCGCTCCGACCTGTTCCAGGCCGGCGCCTATGTCCGCCATATGCAAGGACCGGCCTATATCTCGGCCGCGCTCGCCTATGGCTGGCAGGACATCACGACCAACCGCACCGTCACCGTTGCCGGCATCGACCAGCTGCAGGCGCGCTTCAACGCCAATGCTTATTCGGGTCGCGCCGAGGGCGGCTATCGCTTCGCCACGCCATGGATGGGGGTGACGCCCTACGCGGCCGCGCAGTTCACCACTTTCGATTTGCCGGCCTATGCGGAGCAGGCGATCGTGGGCAGCAACATGTTTGCGCTCGCCTATGGAGCGAGGGACGTCACCGATAGCCGCAGCGAACTCGGCATTCGCACCGATAAATCCTTTGCCATGCAGAACGGCATCTTGACTTTGCGCGGCCGCTTCGCCTGGGCGCATGATTTCGACCCGGATCGCGGCATCGGCGCCACCTTCCAGTCGCTGCCGGGCGCTTCCTTCGTCGTCAACGGCGCGGCGCAGGCGCATGACTCCGCGTTGACGACCGCGTCCGCCGAAATGAAGTGGATGAATGGCTGGTCGGCGGCGGCGACCTTCGAGGGCGAGTTCTCGCAAGTCACGCGCAGCTACGCCGGCAAGGGCGTGGTGCGCTACGCGTGGTAACCGCTCCGTTCAGCCATGCCGGTATTTCGGAACCAGATTGATCGGCCTCGAAGGCCTCGCGGCGGCAGCATCGCTTGCGGGCGCTTCCGTCGCAGCCGCCGGCGTCTCGACCTCGAACACCGCCCGGCAGCCTTCGCTCAAATAATCGCGCTGCCGTTCCATGCAGGCGGTGATGCGGTCCACGTTCGGTATTTCCGAGCTGCAGAGCCGCATCGCATCGCCTGAGCACATCTGCTGCTGTTCGAGCGTGTAGGCGTGGGAGGCCGTCGTCAGCATTCCCAGCGCGAGCACGATCGCCACCGTGAGTTTGCAGTGCCCGGTAATCGAAGACTTTAACGCCATCCGATGCCTCCTTCGCGGGCGCGCGGCTCATACGCCGATCCGCCGCTGTTTCGTCGGCAGCAATAGGCAGCATTGGTTGCAGCGTTTTTGCGCGGGAAGCAGGAAATGGTTTCGTCGGAAAGGGGAATTGTTTCGTCGCGGGCTTTCTTGGTGTCATTCCGGGGCGATGCCAACGGGTCCGGCCTCCGGCCGGCCCGATGACAGGCTCCGCATCGAACTACGATGTGCAATTGCACATCTGAGAATCTCGAGATTCCGGGTTCGCCCTACGGGCGCCCCGGAATGACGAGAATAGAACAGAGGCCGCGGGCCGCGTCAGCTGACCCGGTTCCAGGTCTGGCCGCCGCAGAACATGCCGCCGAAGGCGCAGCCCTGTACGCGCATCGCGTTCGGCCCCTTCATGACGACGGTCGAGTCGTAATTCTTCCCCGAGTCGGGATCGTGGATCTGGCCCGTCCACTTCGCATTCGACGGTTTCATGTCGATGAGGATTTTCTCGCCGGTCTTGACGGCGTAGCCGCAGAGATTCTGTCCGCACTGTTCGACGCGAACATTGCCCTTGTTCTCTTCCGTCGCCCAGATGCCGAGCGGGGTGGTCGGAGCCGGCGCGGGTGCCGCGGCGACCGGAGTAGGCGCGGGCGTAACAGTCGCTACGGGTGCCGGAGCGGCGGGTGCGATGTCATTGGCGACCGGCGCGGGCGCGGTCGAGGCCAGCGTTGTTGCCGGAACGGGTGGGGCGCTTGCGACCGGTGCGGCCGCCGGCGCCGCGGCCTGGATGACCGGCGCGGGCGAAGGCGCAGATTTCGGCGCGGGCCGCACGACATCGTCATCGTCGTGGCTCGCCTTGATGCTCTTGAAGCCGAAGTCGGAAGCCGAAACGCCGGGCGCCGAGATCTGGATGCAGGACAGTTCGCTGCAATGCTTCGGCGCCTCGATCCGGACGTGGTGGCCGTTGACCTCGAACGAAATCGAATTGCCGGCATGGGCGGCGGTGCCGGTCATCAGCAGGGCTGCGAGAACGTAGCGCATCTTCATGAGTGCCTCCTCAAAGCGGGCTTGAAACCTGCCAGGACCCTAAACCCGGCCGGCGGCGGATTCCGTGACCTGCGTCACAAGGGCCGAAAACTGCGACCGGCGGCGCGCGCAGCACCGGCCACGGTGATTCAAATCACATTCGATAGCGGCCTCGCGGAGCTAGTTTCCGCGACATCCAAGGGAAGGGACCAGCGATGACCCGATATTACTATCTGCTTGCGTTGCTGCTGGTCAGTTCGCCCGCTCATGCCGGCGAATCGTTTTCGTTCACGGTTGCCGGACACCGCATCCACGTCGAGGCACCGCGGCATTGCAATTCCGCCTCCTGCGTCTCGGTATCGATTCCCGGAATTTATGAATCGCGTCGAACCCGCGATCGAGATGATGATGTCGCGGCAGCTCCGGCTCCGGCTACAGCTCCCGCTGTCGCCGCCGTACCGAAGCCGCCTGCGCCAGCCGCTGCGCCGGTTTCGATGCCGCCAGCCCTTCAGCCGGCCGCCAAGGCCGTAACCGAAAAGGCTGCCGCGGCTCCGGTCATCGCCGCGCCGCCACCGGCGCCGGTCAAGCCGATCGCTTGCCCGCAGGAAGCCGCCGCGCCGCGCCCGCAAGCCGCTGCGCCATCTAACCCCCCTCCGGTCGCCGGGCCTGTCGTTCCGCCGGCTGCACCGCCGGTCGCGCCGCCGCCGGTCGTGACCCGGCCCGCGCCCCAGGGAGCGCCCAAGATCATCAAGGTCGAAGACGAGGCGCCGGCCACGACCCCGCTCGGCGACTGGCAGACCGAGGGGAAAAAGGGATCGGTTCGCATCGAACCATGCGGCCGCGCGCTGTGCGGATATGCGATCAATCCGCGGTCGGACACCTCGGGTGAATCGGTCCTGATCAACATGAAGCCGAAAAACGATTCCGAATGGTCGGGCAACATCTACAGCCGCGACAGCAAGAACACCTATTATGCAGAGATCGCGATGCAGGGGCCGAACTCGCTCCGCGTCGAGGCCTGCGCGTTCGGTCGCTTCTTCTGCACCGGCAATGTCTGGACCCGGATCAGCCCGCCGCAGCGGCTGATTACCTCGCGCCAGATCGTCAACGAGCCGCGGACGTAGCGATACGCGTGGCGATACCGCGCTCCGTCATTGTCAAAACTCGCCATGCCCGGGCATAGGCGAGCGCAAGCCACGCCGTCCTTCGGGCGGCTATGCCCGGTCATGACGAAAGAGCGAAGCAACGTCTTCGCCGCGTCTCGAAGCATGATGCCCCGTATCCAGCGCCTCAGTCAGCATTTCCAATTTGTAATCGATTCCATCTGAACCGGCCCACGCGCATGGCGCGACCGATGGCTGAACGCGGAGCTGCCACGAAGATGGAGATCGACGATGAAACGCCTGGCTCTCGTCACCCTGCTGCTGCTGGGCTCCGTGCTCGGCGCGCATGCCGACAACGACGTCTATACCAACATCACCAAACAGAAGCGCGGCGACGACGTGCTGCAGGTCGACACCAGCTATTGCTCGCAAACCCTGGGCGCGCCGCAAAGCGGCGTTCCGACCTCGCAGGCCTACAAGACCTGCATGCGCACGCGCGGCTGGCGCTACAGCCATACTGTGCGCGACCATTCGCGCGACGGCATGTATTCCCGATCCGGATGAGCCCGGCATGCTATGCAAGGATTTCACCATCGGCGGCATCACCGGCTCGGATTGCTCGAATATGTGGTGAGGGCGGGTTCGCGAGGAGGACATCGCAGCGGAATCTCGGTCGCATCGTACTGTTGCGCATATGCACCAGGCAACCGGGAAACGCATCTCTGGAAAGCTCCGTTATATGTGCCCTTGACCACCATGCTAGCGTGAGTTTTGGGGCTGCGGCACAAACGTGGACGCCGCCGCGGGGCGTGAAATTGTGGCTTGTGGTTTTCATTTTCGATCGCGATTGACGGCGACCAAGGCCGAACGATCTGGCTCGGTCGCAGGGCGTGTTGACCGCTTTAGCGACGCCATACTGGTTGTAAGCGCTTGGCTCGGAGCGGCCCGTGCACGAGGGTCGCGAGGTCGGAGAAAGTTGCAGCTGTCGCTCGCGACGTCGCTGGCAACCATTTGCTTGGGTGCTGTTCCCACTCATGCGCAGACAACGAACTGGACCGGCGGCACCGGCAGCTGGTTTGTCAACGGCAACTGGAGCAACGGTGTCCCGAGTTCAATCGAAGGCCAGATCAATGTCACGAATGGTGGGACGGCACAGATCAATGGAGGTGTGGCCAATGGAGGCGTAGGAAGCACTTTATCGATCACCAACGCCGGTAGCACCGTCGACCTCCAGGCGGGTGGGAGCCTGTTCACCGGCACCCTCAACATCAACAACGGCGGCACGCTCCTGCTCAGCGGCTCGACCGCGGTCACGACCGCGAACGGCATCAACCTCGGAGGCGGTACGCTGGAGTCCGCGACCACCGGCTCGATTGGCAACAACATCAAATTCCAGCCCAACGTGACCAGCACCGTCGCGGCAGCGGCAGGCCAAACGCTCACGCTGAGCGGGTCGGTCTTCGATCTCACCATTAATAATCCGCACCTGGTTTTCGGCTCTGCCACGAATACTGGTACTGTGGTCATTGCTGCATCCATCCTCAGCTTCGGCAACGGCCAGGCCACGATCGACGTCGCGGGGGGCACTCTGCGGGCGGGAAACTCGAGCCTTGGCAGTATCACCGGTTTGACGCCCACGACGGTACATGCTGGCGCGACTCTGGATTTCAACGATCAGGCTGGAAGCGTTCTCGGCAATCTTCTTGGCGATGGCCGGGTGCTAATAGGGACCAACTCCACAAGCACTCTTTCGATCTTCAAAGGCAATTTCTCGGGTCAAATAAGCGGTTCGGGCCAGTTAGGGATATCTGGATCCTCAAGCGACACGCTGACGCTCTCGGGCCCTAACGATTATACTGGCGGCACGACGATCTCGTCGGGAACGCTGCAGCTTGCCGGCGCGGGGACGCTCGGCAACATCGGCAATGCTCTAACAATGAGCACGAATATTGGTATGTTCTTTCCTCCTGGCCCCGCCATCCCGAACATTCTCGATCTCGGCGGCTCTACCCAGACTCAGAACGGCGGCGTCACGCTTATAACCGGCACGATCCAGCACGGCGCGCTTTCTTCGTCGGGCTTGTTCGACGTTCGCTCCGGCACTGTTTCCGCAACACTGACGGGCAGCGGTGCCTTGACGAAGTCGACTACTGGAACCGTTACCCTGTCAGGCCCGAACAGCTACACCGGAGGCACCTCTGTCAACGCGGGCGTGCTTGAAGCATCGCATGCAACGGCTGGCGCGATCGATGCGCTCGGCACCAATACGGTAGTGCTCAACGGCGGCACATTGCGTTCAACAGTGAGCGGCCAGTTGGCGAACGGCTTGAGTTTCGCAAATGGCGCGACCGGTACATTTTCGGTAGCCGCGACACAGACCGTGACCACAACCGGTTTTTTGACTTTTTCCGACAACAGCGTGGCACGCTTCGGTTCGGCAACCGACACTGGCACCGTCGTGATCGGGCCTCCCGGCGGAATTTTCATTTCTCCAAGTTCGCAACTTGAAGTGAACGGCGGCACGCTGCGTTCCGCAGCCGGTTCAAGTTTCCTGAGCAGTCTGACCGGGGCCAATGCATCGACCACCGTCGCAACGGCCGCCACATTGGACTTCAACGACCAAATGTCCCCCTCCTCAGGTGGAATCAACAATTTGCTTGGCTCGGGGCTGGTAGTAACCGGCACAAACGCAACAACCGACCTGCGGATCGCGAGCGGTACCTTTGCCGGTGAAATCGCGGGCGCTGGTAGCGTGCACGTCTCGAATTTCTTTCCTGCGACGTTCAACGGCACGCTGCTGCTGACCGGAGCCAATAGTTACACTGGCGGAACGTTCATCGATGCGAACCATGTGCTGCAAATCGGCAACGGCGGCGCTACCGGCTCGATCATCGGCGATGTCGCTAACAACGGCATGTTCGCGATAAACCGCGACAATGCCTACGCATTCGCCGGTGTGATTTCAGGTAACGGCGCTCTCCAGCAAAACGGGTCCGGCAACACCATTCTCACCGGCGCCAACACTTATGTCGGCCCTACGTCCGTGAACGCCGGCACGCTCAGCGTCAGCGGTTCGATTGCGCCGTCCTCGATGACGACTGTAAATACCGGCGGCGAGCTCAGCGGCAGCGGCATCGTCGGCAACACCGTGATCAACGGCGGAATATTCATGCCGGGCAACGGTACGCCGGGCTCTGCGATGACTGTCGCCGGCAATCTCGCGTTCCAGTCGGGCTCGCTCTATCTGATACAACTCAATCCCGCCGCATCGACCTTCGCCAGCGTGACCGGCACTGCATCATTGAACGGCAATGTCGGAGCGCTGTTCCTGCCCGGCAATTACGTGGCAAAGCAATATACCATCGTCAGTGCTGCCGGTGGCGTCAACGGCAGCTTCAATTCGCTGGTGAACACCAATCTTCCATCATCTTTTGCTGCCAACTTGAGCTATGACGCCAATGACGCGTATCTCAACGTCGAGCTTGCGCTGTCGCAACTGCCCGGCCTGAACGGCAATCAGAGGAACGTCGCAAACGCGCTCTCGCGCTTCTTCAACACCTCCGGCGGTATCCCACTGGTGTTCGGCACCCTGACCCCGGCAGGCCTGACCCAGGCGTCAGGCGAAACCGCGACGGGATCGCAGCAGACTACCTTCGATGCGATGACGCAGTTTCTCTCCCTGCTGCTCGATCCGTTCGTCGCGGGACGCGGCGACAACACGGCATCGACCACGAGCACGACGCCGTTCGCGGAGGAGGGCGCTTCGAGTGCCTACGCATCGAGTGGCCGCAAGGGCAGCGGCGCCGAACGCGACGCCTACGGCATGATGACCAAGGCCGCGCCGCGCAACAATCTGTTCGATCCGCATTGGAGCATCTGGGCGGCGGGTTTTGGCGGCTCGCAAACCACCGACGGCAACACGACGCTGGGTTCGAACGGCACCACGAGCAGCGTGTTCGGCACCGCGGTCGGTGCCGACTATTTTTTCTCGCCACGCACGATTGCCGGGTTTTCGCTTGCGGGCGGCGGTACCAATTTCAGCGTCGCCAATGGCGGCTCCGGACGCTCGGACCTGTTCCAGGCCGGCGCCTTCGTGCGTCACACCGTTGGCGCATCCTACGTCTCCGGCGCGCTTGCTTACGGCTGGCAGGACATCACGACCAACCGCACGGTGACCGTCGCGGGTATCGACCAGCTTCAGGCGCGCTTCAACGCCAACGCATTCTCCGGCCGGGCTGAAGGCGGCTATCGTCTTGTGACGCCATGGATGGGGGTGACGCCTTACGCCGCCGCGCAATTCACGACCTTCGATCTGCCGACCTATGCGGAACAGGCAATCGTTGGCTCCAATACCTTCGCGCTGGCCTACAACGCCAGGAGCGTGACCGACACGCGCAGCGAATTGGGTATCCGCACCGACAAATCATTTGCGATGCAGAACGCGATCCTGACCCTGCGCGGCCGTTTTGCCTGGGCGCACGATTTCAATCCGGACCGCAGCATCGCCGCCACCTTCCAGGCGCTGCCGGGTGCCTCCTTTGTCGTCAACGGCGCGGCGCAGGCGAGCGACTCCGCGCTCACCACCGCGTCAGCTGAGATGAAATGGATCAATGGCTGGTCTGTCGCCGTCACATTTGAAGGCGAATTCTCGGATGTCACCCGAAGCTACGCCGGTAAGGGAGTCGTGCGGTACACGTGGTGAGCCCAAATCAAAACGCCCGGCGGCTGGAACGATCCAGTCCGCCGGGCGCTTTGGAAACCGAAGCTCTCTGCCCTAGAACACGCCGAGCACGATGGCACCGACAAAGGCAAAGGCGATATACGCGGTAACAACGCTCAGTCTGCCGACGAAAGTCATGGGGAACGCTCCCTGGTTCACGTCGCTGCCCGCTGCAACGCCGAAACTAGCAAATCGTTCCCTGGCAAAAAAGTAAGCGTGGCTGCCACTCGCGCTCTCGCCGCGCCGCACCGCATGGTTAAAGATTAGTGAAATCAAGGCGTTGATTACTCCTTAAATAAATTCGCGCAATCCTGCCCGGATGACGCGCGGAGTTCGTTTGTATCTCGTCGGCTCCATCGTCCTTGTAACGCTGGCGGGTTGCGGCCACGGATTTTTCGAGTCCGCGGAGCGCGAACCATGGCGGGCCGAGGCCGAATTGGCGTGCCTGAAATCCGGCGCCGTGAAGGAGGGGCCGGACCTGGTCCGGATCGATCCGATTTCCGGCCCCGGCGTGTGCGGCGCGGAATATCCGCTCAAGGTCTCGGCACTCGGTGAAGGCAACAGCAGCTTCGGTTTTGCCGACGATGATTTGCGGCCGCCCGGCAATATCGGAAACCAGCCGCGCTGGCCGGTTTCGCAGCCGCCGCCACAGGCTTATCCGCCGCCCTATCCGCCATCCTATCCCGACAACGCGCAGCGCCAGCCCCCCTACAACGCGCCGAGCAACGGTCCGATCTCGCTGACCGCGCCCGGCGTTGCCCCCGACGAGGACGATATCGAACTGCCGCCCGAGGGCGCGCCGGGATCGAGCCGGCCAGTTTCACGCGGCGCGTATCCCCCGTCATATCCGGCCGCACCGGCCTATCCGCCGCGCGACCGCGCTTCCGCGCCATATCCCGCGCGGCCCGAGGCCGCCGCGCCTTACACGCCTGCGGAGCCGCTGCCGCGGCTCGGCCCAGTGCAGGGCAATCCGGTCGCATCCGTCGGACCGGTCGCCGTCAAACCGGCGGCGACGCTCGCCTGTCCGCTGGTCTCAGTGCTCGATCACTGGCTCGCTGATTCCGTGCAGCCGGCGGCCCAGCGCTGGTTCGGCGCCCGCGTCGTCGAGATCAAGCAGATCTCGGCCTATTCCTGCCGCGGCATGAACGGCAATCCGCACGCCCATATTTCCGAGCACGCGTTCGGCAACGCGCTCGACATCGCGGCCTTCACGCTCGCCGACGGCCGGCGCATTTCGGTGAAGGACGGCTGGAAGGGCCTGCCGGAAGAGCAGGGTTTCCTGCGCGACGTGCAGGGTGCCGCCTGCCAGCAGTTTACCACGGTGCTCGCGCCCGGCTCCAACGTCTATCACTACGATCACATCCACGTCGACCTGATGCGCCGCACCTCGCGGCGGCTGATCTGCGAGCCTTCTGCGGTCTCGGGCGAGGAGATCGCGGCGCGCGCGGCGGGACGCAACCCCTATGCCTCGCGCGAGCCCAATGTGACGGGATCGCTCGGCGGCACGCATGTGGCGCATGTCCACAAGTCGCGCGAGAAAGTCAACGAGGAAGACGAATTCGAGGACGAGTAGAAGGGCAAGCGGATCTCGAACATTCGCGATTTGACGTCTGTTTTTTGTGGAACGTGCGGGCTATCCTCAGGCCTCGTGCCGGAACGCAAGGAGAGACACCAACATGCCAGGCTCGCTCGATGACCAACTCGGCTTTGCGCCTGACTACGATTCGCCGGTCCCCTACATGCAGCGGACCCGCGACTATTACACCGCGATCGGCTACACCACGCCCTATCGCTGGGCGCATTACATCGATGCGCCGTTCCATCAGTTGAAGAAGCCGCTCTCGCAATCGCGGGTGACCATCGTCACCACCGCCGCCCCCTACGATCCGGCGAAGGGCGATCAGGGGCCGGGTGCGGCCTATAATGGCGGCGCAAAATTCTACAAAATCTATGACGGCGACACCTCGAAGCCGCACGATCTGCGCATCTCGCATATCGGCTACGACCGCAAGCACACCACGGCGACCGACAGCGGCACCTGGTTCCCGCTGCCGCAGTTGCTGATGGCCGCGGCCGCAGGGCGGATCGGCGAGGTCGCGCCGCGCTTCTTCGGCGCGCCGACCAATCGCAGCCACCGCGTCACCATCGAAATCGATGCGCCCGACATCCTCGCCCGCTGCCTAGCGGATGCAGTCGACGTCGCCGTGGTGGTGCCGAACTGCCCGGTTTGCCATCAGACCTCCGCGCTCGTCGCCCGCCACCTGGAGGCCAATGGCATTTCGACGGTGGTGATGGGATGCGCCAAGGACATCGTCGAGCACGCCGCGGTGCCGCGCTTCCTGTTCAGCGACTTCCCGCTCGGCAATTCCGCCGGCAAGCCGCACGACGTGGAGTCGCAGGCGCTGACACTGGAGCTGGCGCTGCGTCTTCTGGAGACGGCCTCCGGCGCCCGCACCACGATGCAGTCGCCGCTGCGCTGGAGCGCGGATGCTTCCTGGAAGCTCGACTACAACAATGTCGCGCAGATGAGCCCGGAAGAACTGGCGCGGCGCCGGGCCGAATTCGACAAGCAAAAAGAGATCGCGCGCGGCAACCGCGCCGCCTGACGCGCCATTAAAGAACAAGAAAAATTCCATCAGGAGGAGTCCGCGTGACCCGACCGTTCGAAGGCGTGAAGATTCTCGACTTCACGCAGGTGCTGGCCGGCCCCTATGCGAGCTATCAGCTTGCGCTATTGGGCGCCGACGTCATCAAGGTGGAACGGCGCGAAGGCGAGGACATGCGCCGCACGCCGCTATCCCGCGAATGGGCCGAGCGCGGGCTGGCGCCGGGCTGGCAGGCGATCAACGGCAACAAGCGCAGCCTGACGCTCGACCTGCAGAAGCCGGAAGCGATCGCGATCGTGAAAAAGCTCGCCACCGAGGTCGACGTCGTGATGGAGAATTTTCGGCCCGGCGTGATGGACAAGCTTGGCATCGGCTACGAGGGCTTGTCGGCGATCAACCCAAAACTGATCTATTGCGCGATCTCGGGCTTTGGGCAGACCGGGCCGGAGCGGCTCGGCGCCGGTTACGACGGCAAGATGCAGGCACTGAGCGGCATCATGGCGATAACAGGCCATGAGGAGAGCGGCCCGACCCGCGCCGGCTTTGCGATCTGCGACGTGCTGTCGGGATCGACCGCCGCGTTCGGAGTGTCGAGCGCGCTGTTCCAGCGCAGCCATACCGGCAAGGGACAGTTGGTCGACGTCTCCATGCTGGAGGCGACGCTGGCGTTCCTGTCGGGGCAGGTGGCGGATTACACCGTCGCCGGCCATCGCCAGAAACAATCGGGCAATCAGGCGGTCAGCCGAAGGCCCACCGCCAATCTGTTCAGGGCGGGCGAGGGCTATCTGCTGCTCGCGGTCAACAGCGAGAAGCAATATCAATCACTGATGACCTCGATCGGCCGCGCCGATGCGCTGCAAGACCCGCGCTTCGTCGACTGGTTCGCGCGGCAGGAGAACGAGCCGGCGTTGCGCGCCATCATCGAGCAGGAACTGGCGAAGAAGGACCCGCGCGAGTGGGAAAAGATTCTCGACAAGGCCGGCGCGCCCTGCGCCAGCATCTGGAAGGTCGAGGAAGTGATCGATCATCCGCAGATAGCGGCGCGCGGCGCCGTGCAGGAGATCGACACCCCCTACGGTCGCCTCCGCTTCGCCGGCTCAGGCTTCCGCCTGGCGCATGGCGGCGGCAAACTCGACCGCATGGCGCCGGAGCCGGGCGCCCACAACGACGAGGTGCTGGGCGCG
>NZ_DATHOP010000029.1:0-2015 GCF_035484855.1 Bradyrhizobium sp. | reverse complement strand
GGTGCCGCGCCATGTTCGTCCGCGTCAAGAAGATCGGAGCCTACGAGTATCTCTACCTCGTCGAGAACGCCCGCGAGGGTGGCCGCCACGTGCAGCGCGTCATCAAGGCGCTCGGCCGGCGCGACGAGGTCGAGGCCTCGGGTCTGATCGACGGGCTGATCGCCTCGGCGGCGCGCCATTCGCGCCGCTCGATCGTGTTGTCGAGCTTTTATCGCGGCCAATTGCCGGAGCTGCATCGTCTCAGCATCGGACCCGACTTGGTGTTCGGCCGGCTATGGGCGGAAACGGGATGCCGCAACGCGCTGAAGAGCCTCGTCGCCGACCGGCGCTTTTTCTTCGATGTCGAGCGCGCGGTCTATCTCACGGTGCTGCACCGGCTGATGATCTCGGGTTCCGACCGCCATGCCAATGACTGGTGCAGCCGGGTGCGCGTGCCTGGCGCCGAGGGGCTCGATCTCGACCACGCCTATAAGGCGATGGCCTGGCTCGGCGAGGTCGATGCGGCGGGCCGCAGCACCGCGGAGGCGGTCGAAGAGGCGCTCTATCGCCACCGCCAGCCGCTGTTCGGTGCCGTTTCGATCGCGTTTCTCGACACCACGACACTGTGGTTCGAAGGCGCCGGTGGTGAAAGCCTCGGCCAGTACGGTCATTCCAAAGACTACCGCGGGCATTTGAAGCAAGTCGTGCTCGGCATTGTGCTCGATGACGCCGACCGGCCGATCGCCTCCTTCCTGATGCCCGGCAATACCGCCGACGTGACGCTGCTGTTGCCAGTGGTCAAGCGCCTGCGCGAGCGCTTCGGGATCCGCGAGGCCTGCATTGTCGCCGATCGCGGCATGATCAGCGCCGACACCATCGCCGCCCTCGAAGCCGAGAAGATCGAGTACATCCTCGGCGTGCGTGAGCGCACCAGCCGCGAGGTGCGTGCTGAGATCATCGAGGATGACGACCTTGCCGTGCCGCTCCTCATCCCCCGGCAGAAAGGCGAAACCGAACTGGCGGTCCGCGAGACGACGATCGCCGGGCGGCGCTATGTCATCTGTCGCAACGCGGAGGAAGCCAAAAAAGATGCCGCGGCGCGCGCCGAACTCGTCGCCGGTCTCGAGCGCAAGCTCGCCCAGGGCGACAAGGCGCTCGTCGCCAACAAGGGCTTCCGTCGTTTCCTGAAGACGCCCGAAGGCGACGGCTTCGTCATCGATCGCGCCAAGGTCGAGGCCGATGCCCGGTTCGATGGCCTCTTCGTGCTGCGCACCAACACCAAAATCGCCGCTCTCCAGGTCGTGTTGCGCTACCGCAATCTGCTGGCCGTGGAGGATGCCTTCAAAACCGCAAAGGCGCTGCTCGCCACCCGCCCGATCTTCCACAAGACCGACGCCGGCATCCGCGGCCACGTCTTCTGCACCTTCCTTGCCCTCGTCCTGCGCAAGGAGCTGATCGACCGTCTCGCGGTCCGCCGCAGCCGGCTCGAATGGCAGCGCATCGTCGACGATCTCGCCGATCTCAGCGAAATCGACGTTGAACAGGACGGCCGCCGGGCCCGACTGCGCACCGCTCCCGGCCCGACCATCGACCCGATCTGCCGCGCCATCGGCATTGCCCTACCGCCCGTCTTCCAGGAGATGCCGCCCGTCCCCTGAACCCCGACTGTGGTGCCTAAAACGCCAAATGGCCCGCAAGCCATTGATAATCAATGTTGTTCAAATCGAAACCGCGGAAGTGGGGTCAAGATGGCGTGGGTTGAAGGAGATCCGCTCGGAATCTGGCTGGATAAGAACCATGGCAATTCTATTGCGGTGGAAAGCGTGCGTCAGGAATTTGCGTATCTTGCGAAATTTCTTGAACATAAGGGGATCGCGCACGGCGATATACAGAACGGGAATGTTATGATTTCCCCAACTGGAATAACATTGATCGATTATGACGGTATGTATGTGCCCGAATTGCCAAGTGGAAATGGAAGTGAAACTGGACACAAACACTTCCAGCATCCAAGCCGAGAGGCTAATGACTTCGGG
>NZ_DATHOP010000028.1:0-32733 GCF_035484855.1 Bradyrhizobium sp. | reverse complement strand
GAGCGAGTTGTTCCCCTCCCGGATCCGCGCCCGCGCGGTCGGATTCACCTACTCGCTGAGCCGGATCAGCGCGGTGTTTGCGAGCTTCATCATCGCCTTCTTCCTGCAGAATGCGGGCACCAAGGGCGTGTTCGGCCTGATCGCGGTGGCGATGACGATCGTGGTGATCTCGATCGGTGGCTGGGGACCGCGCACGCTCGACCTTGAGCTTGAAGAGATCTCGCGGTAACAGCGATGGGGGCGCGGAGCCGTTGGTGCTCCGCGCCTCCCTCGCGACACCGAAAGTGCGACCCGCATGATTGCCCAGAAAGACCCGTGCATTCGCGTGCTGGTGCCGGCCGGCGTACTGGGATGGGGCGTCAGCGCCCGTGAGATCGAGGCGGGGCTCGCGCTTTCGCCGCATGCCATCGCGATTGACGCCGGCTCCACCGACAGCGGCCCGGCGTACCTTGCGACCGGTCGGTCGAAATACGGACGGGGATCGGTCAAGCGCGACCTGTCGCTGTTGATGGACGCGCGCCGCCGCGCCGGCATTCCCCTGCTGATCGGCTCCTGCGGCACGTCGGGCTGCGACATGGCGGTCGATGAGACGCTCGAGATCGCGATGGAGGTGGCGCGCGAGCAGGGCGACAGCCCGCGGATCGCGGTGATCTATTCCGAACAGAGCGCGGCCGATCTCAAGGTCCGCAACGCCGGCGGCAAGGTGACGCCGCTGCCGCCGGCCGGACCGCTGAGCGACCGGAGTCTCGACGCCTGCTCCCACATTGTCGCGCTGCTGGGCCCGGAGCCTTACATGGCCGCGATTTCAGCCGGCGCCGACATCGTGCTCGGTGGCCGCACCACGGACACCGCGGTGCTGGCTGCCTTCCCGCTGATGCACGGTGTCGACACGGCTGCCGCCTGGCATGCGGCCAAGATCGCCGAGTGCGGCGGCCTCTGCACCATCAACCCCACCAATCCCGGCGTGATGATGAGCATCGACCGCCACGGCTTCACCATCGAGCCGCTGTCGCCGGAAAATCGCTGCACGCCGGAAACCGTCTCCGCGCACATGCTCTACGAGAACAGCGATCCGTTCCGGCTGGCGGAGCCCGGCGGCGTGCTCGACGTCACCTGTGCCGAGTATAGCGCCCTCGACGAGCGGCGCGTCCGCGTCACCGGCTCGCGCTGGGAGCCGAAATCCTACACCATGAAACTGGAAGGCGCCGGCGGCGGACCGTTCCAGACCTTCATGCTGGTGGGCATCGAGGATCCGGACGTGCTGGAAGATGTGGACTCCTTCGTCGCGCGCATGCAAGCCGGCCTGCGCGCGCGCATGGCCCGCACCATGGGGCCTGAGGCTGCCGCAATCGACATCTCGCTGCGCCCCTATGGCTGGAACGCGGTGTCGGGGCGTCCCGCAAGCGGCAATGCCGCCCCGCCGCGCGAGATCGGGCTGATGTTCGTGGCCACGGCGCCGACGCAGGCGATGGCGACCGAAGCAGCCCGTGTGTGCAATCCGCTGTTCTTCCACTTTCCGGTGCGCGAGGGCACGGAAATACCGAGCTACGCCTTCCCGTTTTCGCCGGCCGAAGTCGAACGCGGCCAGGTCTTCGAGTTTCAT
Organism: Bradyrhizobium sp.; assembly: GCF_035484855.1. Classification (GTDB taxonomy): domain Bacteria; phylum Pseudomonadota; class Alphaproteobacteria; order Rhizobiales; family Xanthobacteraceae; genus Bradyrhizobium. The sequence goes on along the minus strand of NZ_DATHOP010000028.1, from coordinate 31,130 downwards.
CTCAACCACGTGGTCCACACCGCCTCGCCCTTCGAGCTGGCGCGCACCCGCTGGGTCGATTTGTCGGTGGCGCCGAGAGAGGCCGCAAGTGCCCAGGCTCGCTGACTTCTGCCGGTATGTCCGCTCCAAGAACGCCGGCCCGTTCTGGGTGACGGTCGATCTGTTCTTCGACGGCGCTGAAAGCTATGCGAAATACCACGACGACCCTGCGATCTCCGCAGACGCCGTTGCCGCCATCTACGGCGTCGATGCCGCGCTCGTCCGCCGCTTCGCAGTAAAATCCCTGAGCATGGTGAAAATCTCCTACCCGCGCGCCACGCCGCAGGGCGGCGTGCATGAGCGCGACATGCACAGCGGCCAGCAATTCGTGCCGCTGCTGGAATTGCAGCTTCGCTGAGTTCACACGTCGGGGACGAGGGCCGCGCAGACAAATCTGCGCGGCCCTGCGTCACCGGGTCTGTAACTGTCGTCGGTTCGGGGTGTTATTTGTCGCCGTCGGTCACCCGTCCAGCGTGATGGGCGCGGCCGCGCAGATGCGGGGATTTCGGCTGATAGGCGAGGGCGTTTTTGTTGTCGCTGAGGAACGGATCGCGGGCGCAGTCGCCGCCGATACCGGACCTCATCGCCAGGCATTGCTCCATGGTGTCGAAGCCGCAGCTCCTCATATGGGCGCTGGGATCCGTGCGGCAATACTCGCCGGCTTTTGCGCTGGGCATGTTGATCGCGCCGAAAGCAATCGCTGCGACCAGGCCTGCCGTGCTCGCGCTCGCCAATACTAAAAGTTTCTTCATCTTGTTCTCTGTTCTCGCTAGTTTGTTCTAGCCCCACGCGCATATGGAACTTCAGAGAACGATGCGCTACAGCCTTCAATCAATCTTGAAGTATGACAATCATATGAAGATGGTCGATCCCGTCGAAGCCCGTGCCATTCGAAGCGCGAGCGTCGTCGGAAATATCACGAGCTCGAAACTTCCGGCGATCACGTCCCGGCGTAACGGCTGCTCCGCCTGAAGCGATAGACGAGGTACGAGATCCCCCAGCTTGCGACGAACAGCGCAACGATCGCGTAGCCGAGCGCGCCGAAATTGTCGTTCAGGCCGGAGACCGCATTCCAGAAAACGCCTCGCAGGTGAAATTGATCCGCGATCAGACCGAGCGTCTCGATGCCGCCGACCAATAGCGCCACCAGCACCGATACCGACGTGATGGTCAGGTTGTAGAACAGCTTGCGCAGCGGATTGCGATAGGCCCAGCCATAGGCGCCGAGCATCAGCACGCCGTCCGACGTGTCGACCAGCGTCATGCCGGCCGCGAACAAGGCGGGGAAAATCAGCAGCGACCAACTGGAGACCGCATTGGAAGCCTGGGCCGAGAGGCCGAACAGGCTGATCTCGCTCGCGGTCTCGAAACCGAGCGCGAACAACAGGCCGATCGGATAGAGATGCCAGCTCTGTGAAACGAACCGGAACAGCGGCCGGAACAGCCGCGCCAGCCAGCCGCGCTGCTGCAACAGCGCATCGATGTCCTCTTCGGTCACGATCTGGCCGCGCTCGACCAGCCGAAAAGTCCGATAGACGCCGCGCAGCACGATGATATTGGCGATGGCGATCAGCAACAGAAACAGCGCCGACGCCGAGGTCCCGATGATGCCGCCGATCTCGCGGTAGCCGGCAAGCTGATCGCTCACCGCGTTCGCGGTCAGCGCAACGGCAAGTGAAGCGACCACGACGACCGTCGAATGTCCCAATGCAAAGAAGAAGCCGACCGCGACCGGCCGTTTGCCCTCCTGCATCAGCTTCCGCGTCACGTTGTCGATGGCTGCAATGTGATCCGCGTCGATGGCGTGACGCAGCCCCAGGCTATAGGCCAGCACCGCGGTTCCAATCAGGACCGGCTGATGGGCGAATGCAATGAAGGCCCAGATCCAGGCCGCGAGATTGGCTGAGATGAGAAAGCCGTAGATTCCGACGATGCGGGCGCGAAAGCCGAGCCGTTCGGGCCTGGTGCCATTGGCCGGGACAATCGATTTCGCAAGCGCAGCCATGGCGGGCCCCTCCATCCGCAAGACATCCGATGTCACCGCAGCGAAAGAACCGCCCCATGCGCGCGCACCGCGCGCCGGAAGGATGACGTGTTCAGGGCGGTCTCCTGGCTCGCGGGTCGTAACCCTTCTCCGCCTTCCCGGGCTTGGTCTGAACAAGCCCAGTGGCATTTCGAAGAAGGACTCACCGCCTACAGTTGCGGGCGCAGCTTTGGACTTGGCTCGCGGCGAACGACTGGCGAACCGTACCAAATTCCCTTTGCCGGCCGACGTGACCGGCACTCCCAAACGTCGACAACTGAAGCAATCTGACACTTCCTGTCAAGGCTTGGCAAGGTGTCGTTCCCGCGCCATCACCTGGTTCGGCCGGTGATCAAGTTCGGGAGCGCGGAACGGGGATCACGGCAGCGCGATCACGATCGGAAAAGGGGCTTGCTCCCGCCTAATTCAGGTCTAGTCTGCCGCCGTCCACCCAAGGGGCTCAACCGGGGGACGCGAACCAGGGAGAAGAAGTCGTGAGCAGCCAACTGACCGAGGCAGAACTAGCCGCGCTGATGCCGTCCGAATTGTGTGCGTATCAGACGCCGATTCCGACCCAGATCGTGGCAAGCGATGAATTTTATCCCGACCCGCAGAACGAGCGGCAGCGCGAGGTCGAGGCGCGGCTGCTGGCGATGGCCGACGACCTCGGGGCCAAGCAGGGTCTGGACCGCCGCCGGTTTTTCCAGACCGCCGCCGGCATGGCCGCCTCCTTCGTTGCGATGAACGAAGTCTATGGCGCGCTGTTCGATGCGACGCCTGCGGAGGCCGCGACGCCGGCGATGGCGGACGAGCGCGCCGGCGCGCTGAAAGACCAGTTCATCATGGACATGCACACGCATTTCCTGCGCGACGACACCCGCATCATGACCTTTGTCGAGATGCGCAAGGCGGTCGGCAAGGCCGGCTGGAACAAGGAATTGGCCGATCACGAGCAGACCATCGAGGATCTGAAGTTCAATAATTACAAGAAGGAGATGTTCCTCGACAGCGACACCAAGATATCGCTGATCTCGTCGGCGCCCTCCGACATCGAACAGGACTGGTTCCTGACCAATCAGCAGATGGCGGACGCGCGCAAGAAGGTCAACGACGAGGCCGGCTCGCGCCGGATGTTCTGCCATGCCATCTTCACGCCGGGCCAGCCCGGCTGGCTCGAGAAGCTCGACGCCGCGCTCGAACTCAAACCGGAATCCTGCAAGGGCTACACCATCGGCGACAACACCCACAAGGATATCAGCCATTATCCCTGGCGGATGGACGACGAGAAGGTCGCCTACAAGGGCTACGAGAAGATGGTGAAGGCCGGCATCAAGAATGTCTGCATCCACAAGGGGCTGTTTCCGCCCGGCGTCGAGAAGTCGTTCCCCAATCTGCGCGGGTTTGCCGATGTCTCCGACGTCGGCCAGGCGGCCAAGGACTGGCCGCAGCTCAACTTCGTCATCTATCACTCCGCCTACCGCCATGTCGGCGGCGATCCCAAGGTGGCGCTGGCCGAGTTCGAGCGCACCGGGCGGATTTCATGGACCAGCGATCTCGCCGACATCCCCGCGCAGTACGGCGTCAACAACGTCTACGGCGACGTCGGGCAGTTGTTCGCGACCACGCTGGTCGCCGAACCCAACGTCTGCGCCGCGCTGATGGGCACGCTGATCAAGGGCCTCGGTTCCGATCACGTCTGCTGGGGCACCGACGCGCTGTGGACCGGCGCGCCGCAATGGCAGATCGAAGGCCTGCGCCGGCTTGAAATCCCCGAAGCCATGCAGAAGAAATTCGGCTACGCGCCGCTCGGGGCCGCCGACGGTCCGGTCAAGACCGCGATCTTCGGCGACAACAACGCGCGGCTTTACAACATCCAGCCCAAGCGCGCGATGCTGGACATCAAGGGCGACCGCTTTGCCTTGATGAAGGCGCAATACGAAAAGGCCGGCCCCGAGCCCTCCAACACCCGCTATGGCTATGTGGTGCCGAACGGACCGATCGATCATTCCGTGTTTGCGTGACCATCCTTACTCCCTCTCCCCGCTCTTCGCGGGGAGAGGGCATAGGCGGCTCATTGAACGACCAATCGAGAGCCGACTGATTCGAGAAGAAGTTCGTAGGCGCGGTCGACGATGTCGTCCAAGGATATCGTCTTCGCGAACATGGCCCTTGCTTCAGCCAGGAACTGGTCACGAGTCGGCATCTTGGGCAGACGCAGATTCCGCAGCACCTCGGCTCGATGCTGCAATCGGCAAAGCGAGTCTCGTAGCGCGGATAGTTCGGACGCCTGGACTGACGATCGGACAGCAAGTGCGATTTGTTCGGGGTTGAAACGTCCGGCGAGCTGCTCAGCCGCCCGCCCGATCACTCGTGATCCCAGCCGCTGCTTATTACGTAGCACCTGCTCGGGTGGCGTCTTTAAATCCCAAACAATTCCGAGCCAGCAAAGAACCTTCAGAATATAATAGGTCAAATCGAGTTCCCACCATCGGAAGCCCTGTTGAGCGCTGCTTTGGTAGGCGTGATGATTGTTATGCCAACCCTCACCCATCGTAAACAGAGCCAGTAGCCAATTGTTGCGGGATTCATCTCCCGTGACATACCGCTTGCGTCCGTGAACATGCGCAAGCGAATTGATGCAAAACGTTGCGTGGTACAGAAGCACGGTGCTCCAGAGGAAACCGACCACGAGCCCGGTCCACCCGGCAATAAAAACGCAAAGAGCTGCGATCAAGATCGCGGGCAAAACCTCCAATTTGTGTAGCCACATCAGCTCGGGAAACGACGCAAAATCGGCAACTTTCTGCAAGTCGGTTGCGTCGTGCTGTCGAGCGAAAATCCAGCCGACATGACTGTACACGAAGCCCTTGTGCCGCGGTGAATGCACATCTCGCCTGGTATCCGAATGCAAATGGTGATGCCGATGTTTCGCAGCCCACCAGAGGACGCTTTTTTGAGCGCTGCTTTGGGCGAGGAAGGCAAGGATGAATTGAAATACCCGGCTTGTCGCGTAGGCCCGGTGTGAGAAGTACCGATGATACCCGGCCCCGATCGCGAACATGCGCGACCAATACAGGACCACGCAGATTGCAATCGCTTGCCATGTAACGCCCGAGCAGATCGCCGCGGCGCACCCTGCGTGGATCAATAGAAATGGAACAAGCTGCGGGCGCATGATGTCGTCGTGTTCCTGAACGACATCGATATTTGTAGACACGCGAAAAACCCTTCTGTCGTTTCAGCATAAGCGTGCCAACGGCATTTTGCGGCTTGGTCCCGCAAATAGATCGAATTCGGAGACATCGGACCGATTCCGGTCAGCTCATCGTAGGGCAGAGACTGGAATGGACGGCGGTCAAAATTGCTCACCTGGCGGCATTATCTCGGCTTGAGTGAACTGGTCTATCGGCTAGCCAGGATGATGCCGTTGATGTCCCGACGGCCCGAAGATCGTCTCAACTTCCGAATATGGTTCCTGCGTCATCCACCGGGCAGACACGCACCGAAACACCTCGCATCCTCGCTCTCGGTGCGGCGCGGCGGTGAACAGCGGGGATAATGACGGCGGCGCGGTGGCCCAATCTTCAATTTCCAGGATCAGCCCCTCATGATCGGTTGCTCAAAACAAGCCGGAGCACATATGCACATTCGTCCCCGGAATTTAGCTGACCGGATGTCTGACAATCGGCGGACCAGGATATTCACGCTGCCGGTTGATGCGGCGCGTCTGAAAGCTCGCGAAATCCTCGATAAGTGTCCGCAGGCCGGATACCTGTCGGTCGTCGAGAATTGGCGGCAGCTTCCGGACGGCCAGATCGAATTCACGATGCGAAACCTGCCGACGACTGACTAGAGCATGATCCGGAAAAGTGGGCACCGGTTTTCCGAAAAGATCATGCTCAATCAAAAAGTCAGAGCGGGATGACGATTCGAAGAAAAGTCATCCCGCTCTGGAGCTTTTCTCGTTTCGATGGAATCGAAACGGGGCTCTGGATTCTTGTTTTGACGCGTTTTCTTCACACGAACGGTGTCCACTTCGCTCGAAAACGCTCTAAGCAGGGAAAGATCGCTATAGGCCAAGCATCCTGGCCGCCCTCGCTACTACGATTGCTGCGGCGCATTGCCTGACCTGATGTGACGGACATTCTCCTTGCTTTCGATCGCCACCGCGCGCGCGATGTATTCGGCTGCCAATTTTCGAAGCTCAACTTGCGTTTCAGCGTTGCCGATCTTTTTGGCGTGCCGCCGACAAATGTCGGCTTGGTCTCGCAAATAGATGGAACGTGGGGACATGGGGCGACCTGGTTAAGGTCAGGCTATGGCAAGGAGCTGATTTGAGTCTGATCAAAACAGCTCAACAACGGACGAGCCGGTCATGCCATGCTTGATGCGCCACGGGACCAGCCTGTCAAACCATGGTATGGAAGGAAGCGAAGTGAGGGCAGGATTTTATGGATCGATTTTGGAAGAAGTGGACTGTCGATAGGCCAGCAGCCTTCGGTGATTGGCTCTGGGATGCTTTGGTCGTCCAGCTCGCTGCCCGTTTAGACCGGCTGACCCTGCGGGATGTCATTGCGTTCATCCCCGTCCTGATACTGATATTTGCTTACCTGCACAGGATACCCATTCCCCCCGAACTGATGCTGCTCGGTGATTTAATGGCCTACATTGACGTGTTCGCAATGATCTTCCTTCTTGGCATGATCGGTCGCGCAGGAATGGTACTGTACGTCATGAAGCGGATCGTGGCGCGGTCATCCCGATGTGCGGGCACAGTTCTGATCGCGCTGCGCCGGTTCGATTTTCGTCATCGACGCGCACCTGACAAGCCCCGAAGGGGCGCAGGCGACCGAACGAAAAGCGATGACGACGGATGTATCCCGATTGGTCGTTTGGCATGGGCCTGACGGTCATCGCTGCTCAATCCGCCAGCGCAAAAGCCTTGCACCAGCCGTCCTTGCTGACCTCGCCTTCGACCACCTTGCAGGAATTCGGCGGCTCGAACAGCGAGCACATCGCGCAGCTGTAGAGGCCGTTCGGCATGTCCTGATATTGCGCCTGCTGCGGCGTCATCTTGTCCGAGGCGTCCGACTTCGCAACCCGCATCAAGACTGCCGCGGAAACTCCGCCGGCGGCAACGCGCATCACGCTGCGCCGTGACCTGTCCAGGTGTTTTCCGACCATCGCGTTCCTCGCCGGTTGCCGTCGGGCCCGGATTGCCCGGTCGGGCAAATCACTTCGTCTGCCGCCGCCGGCCGTGTCAAGCCCCGTTTGCAAAAATATTCTGGTTGTCAGAATATTCTGATTATCCTATATTGCTTTCCGTCCCGCCCCACCAAAGGGGCGTTGCGCAACGTCAACAACGCGGGGCGGGATGCGGTGGACGCCGAGGGTGCTCTTGACGAAGGCATCTGAGGCGGACGGAAAAGACGCGTGGTCCTGGCACCTCGACGCTGGTGTCAAGTTCTTGAGAAGCAAGCTTCTCAGGGGTGACGGTGGCCAAAGAGCCCGAGCACCGGGGAGAGCGCGCCCATAATCCGTAAACCATTGCGTGGGGAATGCCGGGTGATTCCGGTGTGACCTGACAACGCGTGTGCGCTCTACCACTACTCATTGCACACGCGGCTATCGGGCGCATCGGCCGCCCGGCATTCCCTGCGCCCTTTGTTTGAGAGGGCGGAAATAAAGGAATACCTCGCGCAAAAAACCATGCGGCGAGATCGCGGAATCATGTTTCAACGTCATTGCGAGCCAACGGGTCGCGCGAATGCGCGCCCCGTTGGCTCGCAATGACGGCATCGGCCATTCGAAATCGTCCGCGTTCGTCATCGCCCGGCGCAACGAGCCGCCACTGCCTTGCGCACAATTGGATCGCTAAGGCGACGACTCGACATCGGGCGCATGCGGACTCATATCGGTCGGCGGCGCAGTTTGATCGAGTTTCGATTTCAGATCAGCAGCCCTTTCGACCAGGGTCGCTGCCAGCTTCGGATCATGGGTCAGCTTCGCGAATTCAAGAAGCATCACCGCCTGGCGTTTCACATACTGCCTACCGACCGCCATTGTTCTTCCCCGTTGTGTTCCGGCGCCGGTATCACGCGCAGCGCGGAAATTCGTTCCGGCGCTTAAGTACAAAAGTGAACCTATGGCCCGGGGGCAACACCGCGCGCCATGGCTGACCGGGTGGCCGGAACCTTCATTTTCGCCAATGTGGCATTTCCCCTCGACCCCAAAACGCATTATGGTGCGGCCCGGCTTTGTCATCGATAAATGTCGAATATCTATCAATATCAAAGACTTGCTGAAAAGACCGGCCTTTGGAGGGCGGTTTGACGCGGTATATTTCGACCCGGGGGGAGGCCCCCGCCTTGGGCTTCTGCGACGTGATGCTGACGGGGCTCGCCCGCGACGGCGGTCTCTACGTGCCCGAAACCTGGCCGCGGCTTTCGCCCGAGGTCATCGCCGCGTTCTTCGGCCGGCCCTATTGGGAAGTCGCGGTCGACGTGATCCGCCCGTTCGTCGGCGGCGAGATATCGGATGCCGATCTCGGCCGCATGGCGAACGAGGCCTATGCCACCTTCCGCCATCCCGCCGTGGTTCCGCTCGACCAAATCGGCCCCAACCAGTTCCTGCTGGAATTGTTTCATGGGCCGACATTGGCGTTCAAGGACGTGGCGATGCAGCTGATCTCGCGGCTGATGGATCACGTGCTGGAGAAGCGCGCGCAGCGCACCACCATCGTGGTCGCAACCTCGGGCGATACCGGCGGCGCCGCGGTCGATGCCTTCGCGGGGCTCAACAATGTCGACCTGATCGTGCTGTTCCCGCACGGCCGCATCTCCGAGGTGCAGCGGCGGATGATGACGACGTCGGGTGCTTCCAACGTCCACGCGCTCGCCGTCGAAGGCACTTTTGATGATTGCCAGGCGATCGTGAAGGGGCTGTTTAATCATCACGGTTTTCGCGATGCGGTATCGCTGTCGGGCGTCAATTCGATCAACTGGGCGCGGATCGTGGCGCAGGTGGTGTATTATTTCACCGCCGCGGTCGCGCTCGGCTCGCCCTCGCGGATGGTCGACTTCACCGTGCCGACCGGGAATTTCGGCGACATTTTTGCAGGCCTCGTGGCCAAGCGGATGGGACTGCCGGTGCGTTGGTTGCGGATCGCGGCCAATGTCAACGACATCCTGCCGCGCACGCTGAAAACCGGCATCTATGAAGTGCGCGAGGTTCATTCCACCGCCTCGCCGTCGATGGATATCCAGGTCTCCTCGAATTTCGAGCGGCTGCTGTTCGAGGCAAGTGGCCGCGATGCGGCCGAAGTCCGTCGCCTGATGGCATCGCTGAAACAGTCAGGGCGTTTCGTGCTGCCGGATGCGACGCTTGCCGCGATCCGGGAAGAGTTCGACGCCGGGCGCGCCGACGAGACCGAAACCGCAGCCGCAATCCGCGCCGCCTGGCGCGAGGCCGGCGATCTCGTCGATCCGCATACAGCCGTGGCGCTGGCGGTCGCCGATCGCGACACGGCGGATTCGAAGATCCCCAACATCGTGCTGTCGACGGCGCATGCCGCGAAATTCCCCGATGCGGTGGAGGCGGCCTGCGGCGTGCGGCCGGAACTGCCGGCCTGGCTCGAGGGGCTGATGACAAAGCCGGAGCACATCAAGATCATGAACAACGATCAGCTAGAAGTCGAACGGTTCGTGCGCTCGGTCAGCCGCGCCGCGAAGCAGGGAGTCGCCGGATGAGCGTCAATGTCACGAAACTTCCCACTGGGCTAACGGTCATCACCGACACCATGCCGCATCTGGAAACCGCGGCGCTCGGGGTGTGGGCCGGCGTCGGCGGCCGCGACGAAAAGCCGAACGAGCATGGCATCTCGCATTTGCTCGAACACATGGCATTCAAGGGCACCACGCGGCGCTCGTCGCGGGAGATCGTCGAGGAGATCGAGGCGGTCGGCGGCGACCTCAACGCCGGCACCTCGACCGAAACGACCGCCTATTATGCGCGGGTGATGAAGGCCGACGTGCCGCTGGCGCTCGACGTGCTGTCCGACATCCTCGCCAATCCTTCCTTCGTGCCGGACGAACTGGAGCGCGAAAAAAGCGTCATCGTGCAGGAGATCGGCGCCGCGCAGGATACCCCCGACGACGTGGTGTTCGAGCATCTCAACGAATTGTGTTACCCGGACCAGCCGATGGGGCGCTCGCTGCTGGGCACCGCGAAGACGCTGAAGGCGTTCAACCGCGACACCTTGCGCGGCTATCTCTCGACGCATTATCGCGGGCCCGACATGGTGGTGGCGGCCGCCGGCGCGGTCGATCACAAGCGGGTGGTCGAGGAAGTCGAGCAAAAATTTTCCAGTTTTGACGGCGCGCCGGCGCCAAAGCCGCAACCGGCGATGTTCGGCAAGGGCGGCTCGAAGGTGGTGCACCGCGAACTCGAGCAGGCGCATCTGACGCTCGCGCTGGAGGGCGTGCCGCAGAGCGACCTGTCGCTGTATTCGCTGCAGGTCTTCACCAATACGCTGGGCGGCGGGATGTCGTCGCGGCTGTTCCAGGAAGTGCGTGAGAAGCGCGGGCTGTGCTACTCGATCTACACCTTCCATGCGCCCTATACCGACACCGGGTTTTTCGGGCTCTATACCGGCACCGACCCCGGCGACGCGCCCGAGATGATGGAGGTGGTCGTCGACGTCATCAACGACGCGGTCGAAACGCTGACCGAAGCCGAGATCGCGCGCGCCAAGGCGCAGATGAAGGCGGGGCTGTTGATGGCGCTGGAAAGCTGCTCGTCGCGCGCCGAGCAGCTGGCGCGTCACGTGTTGGCCTACGGGCGCCCGCTGACGGTGGAAGAGCTGGTGGCGAGGATCGACGCCGTCAGCGTGGAATCGACGCGGAACGCCGCGCGCGGCCTGTTGTCGCGCAGCCGGCCCGCGGTGGTGGCGCTGGGCAGCGGAAGAGGTCTGGACACGGCGGTGTCTTTTGCGGAAGGATTGACCAGGTCGAAGGCGAAGTCGCTGCTGCATTGAAGGAAGCAAGCGCAGCAAGTAGTCTCCGGCGATCGGGGAGGTTCACACATGGCCCTGTTTCGGCTTCCATCCAGCGGACCGGCCGCGCTCGCCCCGCGCGGCCATGGCCTGTTGCTGCGCGCCCCGCAGATGTCGGATTTCCTGCAATGGGCGCATTTGCGCGAATACAGCCGGGAATATCTGACGCCGTGGGAGCCGATCTGGCCGTCCGACGACCTGACCCGCTCGGGCTTCCGCCGAAGGCTGCGGCGCTATGCCGAGGATATCGCTGCCGACCGCTCCTATCCCTTCATCATCTTGCGGGAAATCGATGGCGCCATGATCGGCGGCATTACGCTCGCCAATGTGCGGCGCGGCATCGTGCAGGCCGGCACCATCGGCTACTGGGTCGGCGAGCCCCATGCCCATCGCGGCTACATGACGTCGGCGCTGCGGGTGCTGCTGCCGTCCCTGTTCGGCGAACTCAACCTGCACCGCATCGAGGCCGCCTGCATTCCCTCCAACGCGCCGTCGATCCGGGTGCTGGAAAAATGCGGTTTTACCCGCGAGGGGCTGGCGCGGCGCTATCTCTGCATCAACGGGGTCTGGCAGGACCATCTGCTGTTCGGCCTGCTGCACGAGGATTTTCGCGGTTAACCCTCGATTTCGAGACTGTGACAGCCGCCTTGGGTTCGCCGTCATTGCGCTGTTATAACCCGCCGCACGCCGCTAGAAGTGCGCCAAGGCGTTGATATTCTTTTTGATATTCCTGGGGACATCCGGATGGTGCGGACTGGGCTGATGATGCGGGCGGCAGGCGCCGGCGAAGCGGGCCGTCTGCGCGTAGCCCTTGCGCTTGTCGTCGCGGGCGCGGTGCTGTCCAGCTGCGGCGGAGGCAGCATGTTCGGTAGCTCCCCGGATGCCGGTACCGATCCCAATTCCAGTCCCTCGATCAGCTCCAGATTCAGTCAATTGTTCGGCGGCTCGAAATCGCAAGCGGTCGGCGAGGCCTCGCCAAAAGGAGTGGACAGCGAACTGGTCTGTCCCCCCGTGAGCATCCGCGCCGGCGCCTCGACCTATGCGGTAGGAGCGCCCGGCAAGGAGGCGGTCGGCAACGACATGCGCTTCCAGGCCTCGATCACCCGCACCGCGCGCGACTGCCGGCAGACCGGCGACCAGATCACCGCACGGGTCGGCATTCTCGGCCGGGTCATTGTCGGCCCGTCGGGTGCGCCGCCATCGATCGAAATCCCGCTCCGCGTCGCGGTGGTGCAGGGCGGCGTGCAGGAAAAGACCATCATGACCAAGGTCTACCGCACCACGGTGACGATGAATGACCAGGGCAGCGTGCCGTTCAGCCTGGTGGCGGAAGACCTGGTGTTTCCGGTGCCGCCGACGAACGTGATCGACAGCTACATCTTCTATATCGGCTTCGACCCGCAGGCGCTGACGCCGGAGCCGAAACCGAAGGCCGCGAGGAAGAAGAAGTAGGCGGCAGCGGAGGGCCCGGCGGGCGCGATCAGTTCAGCTTTTCGCGAACCTCGGTGATGCCCTTGGCGAGCAGATTATCGGCGACCTCGCCCTTGACCGATTGCGACAGGATGGTGGAGGCGGCCGCGATCGCGGCATCGGCCGCGGCGGCCCGGACGTCGGTCAGCGCCTGGGCTTCGGCCAGCGCGATCTTGCCCTCGGCGGTCTTGGTGCGGCGGGCGACGAAATCTTCCAATTTGGTCTTGGCCTCGGCGGCGATGCGCTCGGCCTCGGCCTTGGCCGCGGCAATGATCGCCTCGGCCTCGCGTTCGGCGCTGGCGTGACGGGCCTTGTAATCGGCCAGCACCTTGGCGGCCTCCTCCTTGAGCTGGCGCGCCTGGTCGAGTTCGGCCTTGATGCGCTCGCTGCGATGATCGAGCGTCTTCAGCACCGTGCGGGGAACGCCGACATAGACGAAGACGCCCATCAGGATGACGAAGGCGACGGCGACCCAGAATTCCGGTTCGGCGAACATCTCGAACATCGGTATTATCCCTTCAAGGACGCATCGACGGCGCTGTCGACGGACTTGCCGTCGGCCAAGACGCCGCTGAGCCGCTGCACGATCGCGGCAGCCGCGTCCGCGGCGATACCGCGGACATTGCTCATCGCAGCCTCGCGTGTCGCCGCGATGGTCTTCTCGGCCTCCGCGAGCTTCTGCGTCAGCCGTTGTTCCAGCGTCTTGCGTTCGGCCTCGGCGGCCGCATTCAGCTTTTCGCGGGTCTCGGCGCCGATCGCTTGTGCCCGGGAACGCGCGGCGGCGAGCTCGCTCTCGTAGGATTTGAGCGCGGCGTCGGAGGCGTCCTTCAGCTTCTGCGACTCGGCCAGATCGTTCTCGATCGCCTTCTGCCGGGCGTCGAGCACGCCGCCGACGCGCGGCAGCGCGATTTTCGAGACGATCAGATAGAGCGCCACGAACGCGATCAGAAGCGACACCAGTTGCGAGGCAAAGGTGTCCTTCTGGAACGGCGGGAAGGGGGCCTTGTGGCCGCCCTCTGCCTCGGTGTGGGCGGTCGTGCCCTTGGCATCGCCATGACTGTCAGCCACGGGCTACTCCTGTTCGGCGGCTATTTTGCAGGTCTCAGAGCGCGAACAGCAGCAGCAGCGCGATCAGCAGCGAGAAGATGCCGAGCGCTTCGGTCACGGCAAAGCCGAAGATCAGGTTGCCGAACTGGCCCTGCGCTGCGGACGGATTGCGCACCGCGGCGGCGAGATAGTTGCCGAAGATGATGCCCACGCCGGCGCCGGCGCCACCCATGCCAATGCAGGCAATACCAGCGCCAATGTATTTCGCGGCAATCGGATCCATGAAACGAACTCCTTGTTGAGGTTTGTTGAGACGAGCCGGATCAGTGGCCCGGATGGAGCGCATCATTGAGATAGATGCAGGTGAGAATGGCGAAGACGTAGGCCTGAAGGAACGCGACCAGCAACTCCAGCGCGGTCAGCGCGATGGTCAGCCCGAGCGGCAGCACCGCGCCGAACACTCCGAGGATGCCGAGCGTGCCGAGCATGACGACGAAGCTCGCGAACACCTTCAGCGCGATGTGACCCGCCAGCATGTTGGCGAACAGTCGCACCGAATGCGAAATCGGCTTCAGCAGGAACGATATGACCTCGATCGGCACGACGATCGGCATGATGAAGACCGGAACGCCCGACGGCACGAACAGCTTGAAGAATTTCAGGCCGTTTTTGTAGAGGCCGTAAAACAGCACGAGGAAGAACACGAACAGCGCCATCGCCGCGGTGACGATGAGCTGGCTCGAAACCGTGAAGGCGTAGGGAATGATCCCGATCACGTTCGAGACGCAGATGAACATGAAGATCGAGAACACCAGCGGGAAAAATCTCATGCCTTCCGAGCCGGCGGTGCTCCTGATCATGCTCGCGACGAATTCGTAGCTGAGTTCGGCCACCGATTGAATACGGCCCGGAACAAGTTGCCGTCCGGCGGAACCGCCGATCATCAAGAGCGAGATCACCGCCACCGCGAGAAACATGTAGGCCGACGAACTGGTGAACGCGATTTCCTGTCCGCCGATGTGACCGATGGTGAAGATCTTGTGGATCTGGAACTGATGGATCGGATCGGCGGTCATTCGTCTCTCGGTCTATCGGTTTCGCGATTCCCACTCGGATCGCGTCGAACGTTCGGTTGCGCTTCGAATGCCCGCGTCAGAGCCGTTCAGACTGCTTCGCCATCACACCCGCGGTCCGCATCACATTGATCACGCCGGCGACGAAGCCAAGCAGCAAGAATACGATGAGGCCCCAGGGCGAGATCGACAGCAAGCGGTCGATACCCCAGCCGAGAGCCGCTCCGCCGAGAACGCCGGCGACCAGTTCGGAAGAGAGGCGAAGCCCGACGGCCATGGCGGATGCCCTGGCCTGGGCGGTTTCCTGCTCGTTTCCGGACTGGTCAGTCCCGATCTTGCGGCTGTCCTCGATGGCGGACAACCGGCGATCCAGACTTCCGAGCCTTGCGGAAAGCGCAGCTTCGTCGGAGGATTGACCGCGACTTCCATTTCCGCCGTCTTTCGCGCCTTCAGCCATGCTGTGGAGACCCGAAACAAGCTTGCGTTGATGGAAATGACGCCCCGTCACCCTCAAAAGCCGCGCGGACCATACTGACCGCATCTGGCCAAGTCAAGATTGCGTCATAACCATATATCCCATTGATTTATTGAGGTTTATTCGGCCGAGCCGCGGATCGCGACGTGACCGTGACCGCAGTGCAGCAGCCAGATCCGACCATGAATCGATCTTGCACGGTACCGATGGCTCTGTTGGGATGACCGCAGCATCCAATCCCGCATCCGGAGCCCGCATGCCGCGTCAGGTCGATTACTATTTTTCGTTTCAATCGCCGTGGGCCTATATCGGGCACGCTTCGTTCTGGGATGTTGCGAAAACCCACAATCTCCAGGTCAATTTCAAGCCGGTGGTGCTGGTCGATCTGTTTTCGGAAACCGGCGGCCTGCCGCTGATGAAGCGACATCCGGTGCGGCAGCGCTACCGGATGGTCGAACTGCAGCGCTGGCGCGACAGACGCGGGCTGAAATTCCATCTGCAGCCGGCGAACTGGCCGTTCAACGCGCGGCTGGCCGACGGCGTGGTGATCGCGGCGATCGAAGCCCGTCTCGATCCCGAGCCGTTCGCGCGGCGGGCATTTGCAGCGGTGTGGGAAGACCAACTCAATCTGACCGAAGCCGCGACCCTGATCAAACTGGCCGACGAATCCGGGCTGCCGGGCAAGCAATTGGTCGAGCGTTCCGCGTCCGAGGAGATCGGCACGACCTATGAGCAAAACCGCCAGGATGCGCTGGCCGCCGACGTGTTCGGCTCGCCGGTCTATGTGCTCGACGGCGAGGTATTCTGGGGTCAGGACCGGATCGAATTGCTCGCGGACGCGTTGAAATCGGGCCGCGCGCCCTATCGTTCGCAGGTATAGAACAGGGAAGATTCTTTCTCGGGAGCATTCCCATGATCACGGCAACGTCGCCTTCGAAATTCGCAAGCTCCGTCACCGCTGCGACCTTGATGCTCTGTCTCGGTGGAATTGGCGGTGCAGTCGCGGAACAGATGCCGGATGCCGAGAACGGCCACTACACGCTGTCGCCGGTCGCGGACGGCGTGATCCGGCTCGATACCAGGACCGGCGCGGTATCGACCTGCAGCAATAACGGCAATGGCTGGGCCTGCTACAGCGTGCCCGACGAACGCGCCGCCTTCGATGCGGAAATCGGCCGGCTGCAGGCCGAGAATGAAAAACTGAAAGCGCAACTGGCGGCGCGCGAACCGACAGTGTCGGGCAAGATCGACGAGCCGTTGCCGAAATCGGACTCGCTGAAAAAGCCGGAGCCGAAGGCCGAGGGCGAGCGCAAGATCGAAATCCCGCTGCCGAGCGACCAGGACATGGATCGCATGATGTCGTTTCTGGAGCAGGCCTGGCGCCGGCTGGTCGATATGGCCAACCGGGTGCAGAAGGACGTCTCCGGCAAGATTTGAAGAGCTCCGTCGTTCCTGCGGAAGCAGGAACCCATAACCACCGCCGTTGGTTGTTTGTAATAGGTATCAACTCCAACTGCCTGAAATAGAGAAGCCGCGGAGTATGGGTCCCTGCGTTCGCAGGGACGACAGGGAGATGAGTTCATGGCCTCACCCAAATCGCTCTCCCGCTCACCGCCATCTGCCGTCACTGCCGCCACCATCGTGTCGTCGCTCTTGACCGTTCAAACCTCCGGCCGCGGCTTTACCGACCTCACGGCCGAAATCGCGAAATTTGCAGACGAGGCGCGCGCGAAACAGGGCGCGGTGACGGCCTTCATCCGCCACACCTCGGCGTCGCTGACGATCCAGGAGAATGCCGATCCCTCGGTGCTCGCCGATTTGGCGACGGCGCTCGATCGCCTGGCGCCGGAGAACGCCGGCTGGCGCCACGACAGCGAAGGCCCCGACGACATGCCGGCGCATGTCAAGACCATGCTGACCGCGACCTCGCTGCAGATCCCGGTGCTCGCGGGCGAACTCGCGCTCGGAACGTGGCAGGCGATCTATCTGATCGAGCATCGCGCGCGCCCGCACGCCAGAGAGATCGTGCTGCAATTTATCGGCACGACAGGCTGAAAGCAAAACCGGCCGCGGAGCGTTCCGCGGCCGGTTTGTTGGCGACGATATGATTAGCCGAGTGGTGACCCGGCCGAATATTCACCTTCGAGTGATGTCGACATTCTTGGTCTCCGGTACCAGGAGCGATCCGACGACGAATGTCATCGCCGCGATCACGATCGGGTACCAGAGTCCTGCGTAGATATTTCCCGTGGCCGCGACCAGCGCGACCGCGATCGGCGGAAGCAGGCCGCCGAACCAGCCGTTGCCGATATGATAGGGCAGGGACATGCCAGTGTAGCGGATGCGGGTGGGGAACAATTCCACCAGCGCAGCCGCGATCGGGCCATAGACCATCGTGACGAGGATCGCGAGATAGGTCAGTACCGCGATCATCAACGGTGTATTGATCTCCGCGGGGTTAGCCCCCTTGACCGGATATCCGGCCGCGCCGACCGCCCCGGTGACGGCAGTGGTAAAGGTTGCGCGCTGCGCAGCAAAGGTCTTGCCGTCCAGCTGCGCGCCGTTGACTGAGTCGAACGACTTGTCGCCGACGGTAACCTTGGCGAGGCTGCCGGGCGCAGCGTCTTCCATCTTGAAGTTCACCGAGGACGCGATCAGCGCGCCGCGCGCGACGTCGCATGAACTGGTGAACACCCGGCCGCCGACCGGGTCGAACAGCAGATGGCAGTCCGCGGGATCCGCCGTTACCGTTACCGGGGCACTCGCCAGCGCTTTCTCGAGCGCCGGATTTGCGGCGTGGGTGAGGAGGCTGAAGGCGTAGTGATAGGTCAGGGCGCCGAGCAGGCAACCGGCCATGATGATCGGCTTGCGGCCGATCTTGTCGGAGAGCCAGCCGAAGAACAGAAAACCGACGGTGGCAATGGCGAGCGCAATGATCAGTGCGACGTCGGCGGCGTTTGCCGGTATCTTGAGCGTGTTGACCAGGAACAAGCGGGCATAGAACTGACCGCCGTACCAGATCACGGCTTGGCCGGCCGTGAGGCCGAACAAGGCGATCAGTGCGATCTTTGCATTCGACCAGGTGCCAAAAGCCTCCGATAGCGGCGCCTTCGACCCCGTGCCTTCATCCTTCATCCGCTGGAACACCGGCGATTCCGCCAATTGCAGCCGGATCCAGACCGATATGCCGAGCAGGATGATCGACAGCAAATAGGGGATGCGCCAGCCACCCGAGAGGCCGGAGGCCGCGAAAGCGTCGGCGCTCATGTTGTTGCGCACGACGTAGACCACGAGCAGCGAAAGGAAGAGTCCGATGGTCGCCGTTGTCTGAATCCACGAGGTGTAGAAGCCGCGACGCCCCTGCGGGGCGTGCTCGGCAACGTATGTCGCCGCCCCGCCATATTCGCCGCCGAGTGCCAGGCCTTGCAGCAATCGCAGGCCAATCAGGATCACGGGAGCCATCCAGCCGATGGCTTCGTAACCAGGCGTCAGGCCGACCAGGAAGGTCGAAAGGCCCATGATCGTGATGGTGACGAGGAACGTGTATTTCCGCCCGACCAGATCGCCGACGCGGCCGAACACGAGAGCGCCGGCGGGTCGCACCAGGAATCCGGCGGAGAAGGTCAGCAGCGCGAAGATGAACTGCGTGTTGGCGTCGAACGCCGAATAAAAGGCTTTGCCGATCTGAGCCGCGGTCCAGCCATACAGATAAAAGTCGTACCACTCGAAGATGGTGCCGAGCGAAGAAGCGAAAATCACCTTTCGCTCCGCGGCGGTCATGCCTCTGTTGCCGACGTCGCCGCCCGCTGTTGCTGCCATTGCCATCGTTTGCTCCCCGGAAAAGTTGATGAGGCCCGTCCCCATGCGCCGGACTTGGCCGGATTTAATCATGGGCTCCGCCTCACGGTAACATCACCGTGAAACCACGCCAAATAAGACTTTTAGCCGGTGGCGAAGATTATTTTCCGGATATGTCCGGAAGCCTACGAACATGCCGGATGCCGCAGTTCCGCTCGCTCGAATGTATTGCGGCGCACAAACGAAGCGGATTAACCGCTTTGTCGCGTGGCATTATTGTATGCTTGCGTGCCACCCTCGGTCAGGGGACAATTGACCGGAAGAAAAATTTCACCTGCCGGGCCCAAAAAAGGCGTCACGGGTTTGTCGCGAGCCACTTGCAAGAGAAAATGACTACCGCCAACACGCACCTCGTCATTGCCGATGATCATCCGCTGTTTCGCGACGCACTGCGGCAGGCGGTTGCGAGCGTCGTGGCTTCCGCAACGATCGACGAAGCTGGATCGTTCGAGGACCTGACCGCGCTGCTGGAGCGGGATTCCGATATCGACCTGGTGCTGCTCGACCTGACCATGCCGGGGATCTCGGGCTTCTCGGGCCTGATTTACCTGCGCGCGCAATACCCGGCGATCCCGGTGGTGATCGTGTCGGCCAGCGACGACGTCGGCACGATCAGGAGGTCGCTGGATTTCGGCGCCTCCGGCTTCATTCCCAAGCGGTTCGGGGTCGAGACGCTGCGCGACGCCATCGTCAAGGTGATGGATGGCGACGTCTGGGTACCGCCCGACACCGATCTCACCTCCGCCGCCGATCCGGAAATGACGCGGCTGCGCGACCGGCTGGTGACGCTGACCCCGCAGCAGGTGAGGGTGCTGATGATGCTGTCGCAGGGGCTGCTCAACAAGCAGATCGCCTACGAGCTCGGCGTCTCCGAAGCCACCATCAAGGCCCATGTCTCGGCGATCCTGCAAAAGCTCGGCGTCGAAAGCCGCACCCAAGCCGTGATTGCGGCGGCGAAGATCTCCGGCGGCCAGTGGCGGCAGGGCACGCCGTCAGCGCAGTAGGGCGGATCAGGCTATTCCGCCGCCACCATCTGTTGCGTCCGCCACTGTCCGAGCAGCGCCCGCAAGCTTGCCGGCTTGACCGGCTTGTTGAGCACCGGGATGTTTTCCTCGCGCGCGGCGGTGCGCACATGCGGGCTGCGGTCGGCGGTAATCAGGATCCCCGGAATATTCTCGCCGAAGCGGCGGCGGATGTCGCGGATCGCGGCGACGCCATTGCCGCGGTCGAGGTGATAGTCGACGAGCAGACCGGTCACCGGGCGGCCGGCGGCCTCGATCGCCTCGAGCGCGGCGTCGGGATCGGTCACCGCGATGACCTCGGCGTCCCAGGCCGTCAGCAGTGTTTTCATGCCGTCCAGGATCGCCGCATCGTTCTCGATGCAGACGATCAGGGCGCCGCTGATCGGCGTCTTCGACAGCGGCGTCGCGGTCGTGACCGCGGCGGTGTAGTTGATCGCCTTCGCGGTCGGCACCGTCACCGAGAACACCGAGCCGCCGCTGACATTGGAATCGAGCGCGATGCCGTGGTTGAGCACGCGCGCCAGCCGCTCGACGATCGACAGGCCAAGGCCGAGGCCACGCGCGATCCGCGCGCCCTGTTCCAGCCGATGAAACTCCTTGAAGATCTCGCCGCGCTTGAGAATGGGGATGCCGACGCCGGTGTCGTAGACGCCGATCTGCAGGCTCTGGCCGCGGCGCCGGCAACCGACCAGCACGCGGCCGCGCGGGGTATATTTGATGGCGTTGGAGACCAGATTCTGCAGCAGCCGCCGCAGCAGCAGCCGATCGGATTCCACCGGCAGCGAGCAGGGCACGAAGGTCAGCTTCAGACCCTTGGCGCGCGCGATCGGGGCGAACTCGATTTCCAGCGAGCGCATCAGGTCGCTCATCTTGAAGCTCGTGATCGCCGACGTCATGGCGCCGGCGTCCAGCCGCGAGATATCCAAGAGCGCGCCGAGGATTTCCTCGATCGCCTCGAGCGAATCGTCGATGTTCTCGACCAGCCGGGAATCCTCGCCGCCGCTCTGGCGCTCGACCAGGCTCGTGACATAGAGCCGTGCCGCGTTCAGCGGCTGCAGGATGTCGTGGCTGGCGGCCGCCAGAAAGCGCGTCTTGGAGATGTTGGCGTCCTCGGCGGTGCTTTTCGCCAGCGCCAGCTCCGAATTCAGCCGCGTCAGTTCCTCGGTGCGGTCGCGCACCCGCTTTTCCAGCGTGGCGTTGGCCCGTTCCAGCGCCTCGGCGGCCTCGAACGAAGGCGTGACGTCGGAAAAGGTGATGACCAGTCCGACGCCCGGCATCCGGTTGGTGCGCACCTCGATCACCATGTGGCGATCCGGCAGACGCTCCAGATACGGCTCGCCTTCGGCGGTGTAGGCGGCGAGCCGCCTTTCCAGCAAGGCTTCATGGTCGCTGTCGCCAAAGGTGGGCGGGTTGAAGGCGCCCATGAATTCCAGGATTTCCCGGAGCGGAATGCCGATCTGGACCAGATGCGGCGGCAAGCCCAGGATTTCGCCGAACTGCCGGTTCGAGCAGATCAGCTGCAGGTCGGGATCGAACACCGCGATGCCCTGCCGCACATGGTTCAGCGCGGTCTGCAGGATCTCGCGGTTGAAATGCAGCGCGGCGTGGGAATCGTCGAGCAGCTTCAGCGCCGCTTTGGCCGAGACGGTGCGCTTGCGCAACAACAGCGACATCACCAGCCGCGAGGACGCCGCCCCGATCGAGGACGCGATCAGGTGCTCGGCATGCTGCAGCAGCTCGAAGTCGGCGGGTGCGGAGGGATCGAGGCGGACGTTGCGGGTAATCGCGAACGCCTCGAACGAATGAAGTGCGCGCTCGGGACCGAGATACTGCGCCACCGTGCTCTGGATGTCCTGCACCGTCACGGTGGTGCGCCAGCGCCGGAACGGCGGCGTCATCGGCGCCAGCGCGCTCGGCACGAACAGGTCGGCCTGCAGCCGCTCGATCGAGGACGGCTGGCGCGCCAGCGACAGCACCACATAGGTCAGGATGTTGAGCGACAACGACCACAACACGCCGTGCAGCAGCGGCGACAGGTCGGCGCCGAACAGCGCCTGCGGACGCAACGCCTCGATTTGAAACGGACCGTGCTGCAGCAGAAAAATGCCGGCGGTATTGGTGTCGATGAAGCTCGGCAGAAACAGCGTGTAGATCCACACGGCGATACCGACCAGCATGCCGCCGATAGCGCCGCGCGCGGTCGCGCGCCGCCAGAACAGGCCGCCGAAAAACGCCGGCGCCAGCTGCGCGATCGCCGCGAACGACAACAGCCCGATCGGCGCCAGCTGGGTGTTGCCGAGCGCGCGATAGTAGAAATATGCCATCACCATGATGGCGAAGATCGCAAAGCGGCGCGCCTTGAGCAGGAAATTGCCGAAGTCACGGTCGCCGGCCGCCGATTGCGGGCCTCGCTGCAGCACCAGCGGCACCACGATGTCGTTGGTAACCATGATCGACAGCGCGACGGTTTCGACGATCACCATCGCGGTCGCAGCCGACAGGCCGCCGATGAAGACGCCGACGCTGAGCAGCGGCGCATTGCCCTCCATCGGCAGCGCCAGCACGTACATGTCGCTGTCGACCGCGCCGAACGGAAAGATGATCAGGCCGGCCAGCGCGATCGGAATCACGAACAGGTTGATGGCGACCAGATAGAGCGGAAACAGCCAGCGCGCCCGGCCGACCTCGGCATCACTGGAATTCTCCACCACGCTGACGTGGAACTGGCGCGGCAGCAGCATGATGGCGCAGAACGACAGCAGCACCATGGTCAGGAAATTGCCGATCGAGGGCACATAATCGATGGCGCGAACCGCCTCCGGCGTCTTCATCGCGCGCTCGACCAGTTCATGCGGACTGAACATCCAGAAGGTGACGAACGCGCCGGCCGCGATGAAGGCCACCAGCTTGATGATGGATTCGGTGGCGACCGCCAGCATCAGGCCGTGCTGGTGCTCGGTCGCGTCGGTCTGCCGGGTTCCGAACAACACCGCAAAGGCGGCCATCGCCAGCGTTACCATCAGCGCGATATCGCCGATGATCGGGATCTTGGAAAAAGCCTGGTCCTCGCTCAGGATCGTCTCCAGCGACGACGCCATCGCTTTGAGCTGCAGCGCGATATAGGGCACCGACCCGATGATCGCGATCATGGCGACCGTGGCGGCGACCGCCTGGCTCTTGCCGTAGCGCGCGCCGATGAAATCGGCGATCGAGGTGATGTTCTGCGATTTCGCCAGCTGGATCACGCGGCGCAGCAGCGGCGTCGCGAGCCCGATCATCAGGATCGGGCCGATATAGATCGCGAGAAAATCGACGCTGGTGCGGGTGGCGAATCCGACCGAGCCGAAGAACGTCCAGGAGGTGCAGTAGATCGCCAGCGACAGCGGATAGATCAGTGCGCTGGCGCGGCCGCGCTGTGTCGACGACAGCCGGTCGCCATAGCTCGCCACGAAAAACAGGAAGCCGATGTAGCCGAAGGCGACTGCTATCACGCCCCAGTCGTGCAACATCGATTGGTTACTCCCTCACAGAGCGTTTTCGAGCGAAGTGGGTACCGGTTCGCGTGAAGAAAGCGCGTCAAAACAAGAATCTAGAGCTTCAGCTCCAGACATCAGACGACCGGAAACAGCCGTCGCAGCCAGGGGAGTATAGCCGGATTGACCCGGCAAAGCACCGCATCAGCGGCCGATATCCGGGATTTCGCGCTCGCAGGACGGGTTAACGTTATTCCGCCGCCAGCGACTTC
This sequence comes from Bradyrhizobium sp., assembly GCF_035484855.1. Classification (GTDB taxonomy): domain Bacteria; phylum Pseudomonadota; class Alphaproteobacteria; order Rhizobiales; family Xanthobacteraceae; genus Bradyrhizobium. Next base: position 7,326 of record NZ_DATHOP010000028.1, on the reverse strand, counting down.
TGCCGCAGCGGCAGGCTGAGACGTTCCCAGACCTGCAGCAGCGCTTCCGCGAGCTGATCGATCAACCCGTCGTCATGATACGGCGAGGGCGTGATCCGCAGCCGCTCGGTGCCCTTGGGGACGGTCGGATAGTTGATAGGCTGGATGTAGATGCCGTGCTGTTCCAGCAGCAGGTCGCTGGCCTGCTTGACGAGTTCGGGGTCGCCGACGAACAGCGGCACGATATGGGTGTCGCTCGACATCACCGGCAGGCCGGCGGTAATCAGGATCGCCTTGACGCGGGCGGCACGATCCTGGTGGCGTTCGCGCTCCCAGTTCGAGGTTTTCAGGTGCCGGATCGCAGCCGTCGCCGCCGAACAGATGGCCGGCGGCAGCGCGGTGGTGAAGATGAAGCCCGGCGCGTAGGAGCGCACCGCGTCGACGATGTCGGAAGTTGCCGCGATATAGCCGCCGAGGCAGCCGAACGCCTTGGCCAGCGTGCCTTCCAGGACGTCGATGCGGTGCATGACGCCGTCGCGCTCGGCGATGCCGCCGCCGCGCGGCCCATACATGCCGACCGCATGGACCTCGTCGACATAGGTCATCGCGCCGTAGCGCTCGGCGAGATCGCAGATCTTGGCGAGCGGCGCGATATCGCCGTCCATCGAATAGAGGCTCTCGCAGGCGATCAATTTCGGCCGGTCCGGACCTGCGGCGCGCAGCAATTCCTCCAAATGCGCCATGTCGCTATGACGGAACACCTGCCGGTCGCAGCCCGCCTGACGGATGCCTTCGATCATCGAATTGTGGTTCCACGCGTCCGACAGAATCAGGCAGTTCGGAATCAGCTTGGCGATGGTGGCAATGCCGGTCTGGTTCGAGACATAGCCCGAGGTGAACAGCAGCGCGGCCTGCTTGCCATGCAGATCGGCTAGTTCGTGCTCGAGCTGCACCAGCGGATGATTGTTTCCGGCGATGTTGCGGGTGCCGCCGGCGCCGGTGCCGACGCGGGTGGCGGTCTCGACCATGGCGCCGACCACTTTCGGGTGCTGGCCCATGCCGAGATAATCGTTGGAACACCAGATCACGACGTTGCGCGCGCCCTTCGGCGAATGCCAGACCGCATGCGGGAAGCGGCCGGCGATCCGTTCGAGGTCGGCGAAAACCCGGTAACGCCGCTCGTCATGCAGGCGGTTGAGGGCGGCACTGAAGAACTGGCTGTAATCCATCGCGAAACTGCCTGTGACGAAAGCTGAGCCGGAACGGCCAAGTTTTTTTAGACCGTTTCCTTTTTAGAGCGTTTCCAGGATTGCTGTCGAGCCGAAAAGGATCGGCGGACCACCCATTGCGGGGTGCCGGGGTTGCTCCCTGCGCGGAACCAAAATTGATGCTGATCAATGCGTTAACGGCGTTCGGCAATCCCGGTGTTGGGCCGATTTCAGGCTGCTGCCATTTGTCCAATCTTGCTGGATTCTCGAGATACGAAACATATGAATCTGCAATCGATAAAATGAAACAAATGTTGCATAGACCTCATTCCTGACCTAGCCTGCTCGTCGGGATCGGGAGACGCGATTTTGGCGATGAAACAGCTGCTCGTTGAGCTGACGGCGGGCTTTGACGAGCTGCCGCCGCAACTGAAGGAAGCGGCGCGGTGGGTGATCGATCACCCGGCCGATGTCGCACTGCTCACCATGCGCGAGCAGGCGCGACGCGCCGGCATTCCGCCGGCGACGCTGACGCGGCTGGCGCAGCGCTTCAACCTGAAGGGCTATGACGAAGTCCGACGACTTCATGCGGAGGCGGTGCGCCGGCGGCCCGACAGCTATCGCGGGCGCGCCGAGCAACTGGTGCAGCGCCGCGACAGCGAGGGCGACGAGGCGCTGGTCCAGGACATTTTCTCCTCGCTGACGCGACACCTGCAGGAGCTGTCCACGCCACCCTCGATCGACCGCTTCAGGGCCGCCGCCGAGATCATCGCCAAGGCCAGGCGCGTGTTCTGCCTCGGGCTGCGCTCGACGTTCTCGGTGGCCTACAGTTTCCATTATGCGCGCGCGCTGTTCGGCGCGGAATCGGTCCTGGTCGACGGCCCCGGCGGCATCGCCACCGATCCATTGCGGACGATCGGTCCGGGCGACGTGCTGCTGGCGATTTCGGTCAAGCCCTATACCAAACAAACCGTGCAGGCGGTGCGCTACGCCGACAAGCGCGGCGCGCGGGTCATCGCGGTCACCGACAGCGAGGTCTCGCCGCTCGCAACGCTGGCCATGGAGACGCTGATCGTCGGCACCGAAACGCCCTCGTTCTTCCACACCATGGCGCCGGCGTTCGCCGCGATCGAGTGCCTGACGGCGCTGGTGGCCGCGCGCCGCGGAAGCGAGACGCTGAAGTCGCTCGCCGCGAGCGAAGCGCAGCTCGAAGCCTTCGACACCTATGTCCTGACCACCAAGAAGCGGACCCACAAATCGTGACCCACGTCCTGCACAGGCAGATCAACCACACCTATCCGGTCGCGGCCAGCGCCCAGGGCATCACCATCCGCGACAGCACCGGCAAGGACTATATCGACGCCTCGGGAGGCGCTGCGGTTTCCTGTCTCGGCCATTCGCATCCCGACATCATCGCGGCGATGCGCGCGCAGCTCGACAAGTTCGAATATGCCCATACCAGCTTCTTCACTACGGAGGTTGCCGAAGAACTCGCCGACGATTTGGCCTCGCACGCACCTGAAGGGCTCGAGCACGCGTTCTTCGTCAGCGGCGGTTCCGAGGCGATCGAGGCGGCGCTGAAGCTGGCGCGGCAATATTTCGTCGAGCGCGGCGAGCCGCAGCGGCGTTATCTGATCGCCCGGCGTCAGAGCTATCACGGCATTACGCTCGGGGCGCTCGCGGTCGGCGGCCGCGAATGGCAGCGGCGCGCTTTCGCGCCGCTGTTGATCGAAACCCACCACGTCTCGCCGGTCTACGAATATCGCGAACGCCACGCCGACGAGACGCCGGAAGGTTATGGCGAACGGCTGGCGCGTGAACTCGACATCAAGGTCGCCGAACTCGGCGGTAACAATGTCATGGCCTTCGTCGCCGAAACCGTGGTCGGCGCCACCATGGGCGCGGTCCCGGCGGTGCCGGGCTATTTCCGGCAGGTGCGCGAGATCTGCGACCGCCATGGCATCCTGCTGATCCTCGACGAGGTGATGTGCGGCATGGGCCGGACCGGCACCTTGCATGCCTGCGAGCAGGAAGGCGTCAGCCCCGACATTCTGGCGATCGCCAAGGGTTTGGGCGGCGGCTACGCGCCGGTCGGCGCGATGCTGCTGCAGGACAAGATCTTCAAGACCATCGCCGAGGGCTCGGGCGCCTTCCAGCACAGCCACACCTATACCGGCCACCCGCTCGCCTGCGCGGCCGCCCTTGCCGTGCAGCGGGTGATGCGTCGCGACAATCTGCTTGCCAATGTCCGCAAGCAGGGCGTGTATCTGGCGCGGCGGCTGCAGGACCGGTTCGGCAACCATCCCTTTGTCGGCAATGTGCGCGGCCGCGGCCTGTTTCAGGGCGTCGAGATGGTCGCCGACCGCGGCACCAAAAAGCCGTTCGATCCGCAGCACAAGCTGCATGCGCGGATCAAACGCGAGGCGATGGCGCGCGGGCTGATGGTCTATCCGATGGGCGGAACGGTGGACGGCGTCCAGGGCGACCACGTACTGCTGGCGCCGCCGTTCATCGTCAATGAAGCGGATGTGGATGCGATCGTCGAACGTCTCGGCGACGCCGTCGATGCGGCGGTCGCATCGATCGGGTGAGGCCGGCGTCAGGCCGGCCGAGAGGCGGAATGTGAGAGAGGGATAGGCTAGCCATGACGAAACTCGCCAACGGCCTTGCGGCCTTGTGTATCGGTTTGGCGTTCGCCCCTTCGGGCGCCGGCGCCGAGAGCCTCGGGCCGACGCTGCAGAAGATCAAGGATGCCGGCACCATCACCATCGGCAACCGCGACTCCTCGGTGCCGTTCTCCTATCTGGATGCCGAGCAGAAGCCGATCGGCTTTTCGCTCGAACTGTGCGACCTCGTGGTCGCCAAGGTAAAGGCCAAGCTCGGCACGCCCGCCCTGAAGGTCGCCTATCAGGCGGTCAATTCATCGAACCGGATTCCGCTGGTCAAGAACGGCACCGTCGACATCGAATGCGGCTCGACCGCCAATACGATTGCGCGCCAGCAGGAGGTCGCCTATTCAGTGATTTTCTACGCGCCGCAGTTCAAGTGGATCTCACTGAAGTCATCGGGCCTGAAGACGACCGACGACCTCAAGGGCAAGACCGTCGCCGTCACGCAAGGCACCAACACCTCGCAATTCGTGGCCAAGCTCAACACCGACAAGGGCCTCGGCATGAAGATCCTGCAAGGCAAGGATCACGCCGAGTCCTTCCTGCTGGTCGAGACCGGCCGCGCCGCGGCCTTCATGGAGGACGACATTCTGCTGGCCGGGCTGAAGGCGACCGCCACATCGCCCGACAATTTCGCGTTTCTTTCCGATGCCTTCCCGAGCGATCCCTACGGCGTGATGATGGGCAAGGGCGATCCCGAGTTCAAGCAGCTGGTCGACGGCGCGCTGACGGAGGCGATGAAATCGGGCTTGTACGACAAGCTCTACACAAAATGGTTCGAGAGCCCGATCCCGCCCAAGAACATCAACCTGAATTTCCCGCAATCGGAGAAGCTCAGGGAGTTGATCAAGACGCCGAGCGACAAGGCAAACGGGCAGTGACGAACGCGAAGCGGGATGGATCGCTCCCTCTCCCCGCTCTTCCGCGGGGAGAGGGTGGGGTGAGGGGCTCTCTCAGCGGCCTCGACTCGCGGAGAGTCCCCCTCACCCGAAATTCGCTACCGCGAATTTCGACCTCTCCCCGCAAGCGGGGCGAGGTAAGGAAACAAGCCGTTAGCCGGTTGAATTAGGTTTGCAGCAGGAGCGATTCGCCGATGTCGTTGCTGTTCGAACCGACCCCCGACGGCGCTGGACGATATCTCGACTGGATCGTGAGCGGCCTCGGCTGGACGCTGTCGCTGGCGCTCGGCGCCTGGACCGTTGCGCTTGTCGTCGGCACGATGGTCGGCGTCGCGCGCACGCTGCCGGGCGGAATTCTTCCCCGGCTCGGGCGGATCTATGTCGAGACCTTCCGGAACATTCCGCTGCTGGTGCAGATGTTCTTCTGGTACTTCGTATTGCCGGAACTGCTGCCCGCTCGCATCGGCATGGCGATCAAGCAGATGGATCCGCCCTGGGGCAGTTTCGTCCCGGCGCTGACCTGCCTCGGTCTGTTTACCGCCGCACGGATCGCCGAGCAGGTTCGCGCCGGCCTGCAGGCGCTGCCGCGAGGACAGATCCAGGCGGCGTCGGCCCTCGGCTTCGGCCGGGCCGGCATGTATCGCCTGATCCTGCTGCCGCAGGCGTTCCGGATCATCCTGCCGACGCTCACCAACGAATTCATGACGATCTTCAAGAACACCTCGGTGGCCTTGACGATCGGGCTCGTTGAGTTGACGGCGACCGCACGCGAGATCAACGAGAACACCTTTCGCACTTTCGAAGCGTACGGCGTGGTGACGCTGGTCTATTTGGCGATTGCGCTGGTGGCCTGGCAGATCATGTACCGGATCGAGCGGGCGGCGCAGCTGCCCAGTCTGGTGACCGGGAAATCACGGCCATGATGGTCGACCTCTCCGCCATCGTCTCCGCCTGGCCTTATCTGATGCAGGGCCTTTGGTTCACCCTGCAGGTCACGCTCGTCGGCGTCGCCGGCGGCATCGTGTTCGGTAGCCTGCTGGCGATCGCGCGCCTGTCGCAAAACCGGCTGGTCGCGGCACTGGCGACGGCCTATGTCAACCTGATGCGCTCGATCCCGCTGATCCTCGTGATCTTCTGGGTGTTCTTCCTGGTTCCCTGGGCGATCGGATGGCTGACCCGCAGCGGCCGCCCCGTGGCGGTCGGGGCGTCGCTGACGATCTTCGTCACCTTCGTGCTGTTCGAGGCGGCCTATTACGCCGAGATCGTGCGCGCCGGCTTCCGCTCGATCTCGTCCGGCCAGTACTCGGCCTGCGACGCGCTCGGGCTCTCGAAATTCCACGCTTATGTCTACATCCTGTTTCCGCAGGCGATCCGCAACGTGCTGCCGATCCTGCTGACCCAGACCATCGTGCTGTTCCAGGACACCTCGCTGGTCTACGTGATCTCGGCCACGGATTTGCTGGGTGCTGCGACCAAGATCGCGCAGCGCGACGGCCGGCTGGTCGAGATGTACCTCACCGTCGGCGTGATCTACTTCGTGCTCTGCTTTGCCGCCTCGCAACTGGTGAAACAATTGCAGGGTCGTCTCGCCTTCGGAGTCCGGTGATGATCGAGATTGACAATATTTCAAAGTCCTACGGATCGTTCCGGGTGCTGAAAGCCTGCTCGGCCAGCATCGCCCGCGGCGAGGTCGTCGTGGTCTGCGGGCCTTCCGGCTCCGGCAAGAGCACCCTGATCAAGACCATCAACGGGCTCGAGAGCATCGATTCCGGCGAGATCAAGGTCGGCAGCTTCCGCCTGGCGCCCGGTGTCTCCAACGTCGCCGCCTTGCGGCGGTCGGTCGGCATGGTGTTCCAGAGCTTTGAGCTGTTTCCCCATCTGACGGTCCTGAGCAACGTCACCATCGCCCAGACCAAAGTGCTCAGGCGGTCGAAGGCCGCGGCCGAAGAGAAGGCGCGCTTCCTGCTCGAACGCGTCGGGCTGTCCGCGCATATTGCAAAACATCCGGCGCAACTGTCCGGTGGACAGCAACAGCGCGTCGCGATCGCACGCGCGCTCGCGCTCGACCCCGAGGTCATGCTGTTCGACGAGCCGACCTCGGCGCTCGATCCGGAAATGGTCAACGAGGTTCTCGACGTCATGACCGGCCTGGCCCGGCAGGGCATGACCATGGTGTGCGTCACCCACGAGATGGGCTTTGCCAGAAACGTCGCCAACCGCATCCTGTTCATGGATGACGGCGAGATCGTCGAAACCGCCGACGCCGCGCAGTTCTTCGACAGCCCGCGCTCGGAACGCGCCAAATCCTTTCTGGCGAGGATCCTCAAACACTAGATGTGGAGCCTCAGGAGGTTGTCCTCGGTTAGACCGAGTCTGCTGATGGGCGTTTGAGATCTTATCCCACCGTGGGGCCGATGCCAGTTGTATTGGTGTAGCCAGATCGGCAATTCTTCTGCGCGCCGATCTGACGTGGGATAGGCTTGAGCGTAAGCCCATTCCCTGAGCGCGGTCTGGATGAAGCGTTCGGCCTTGCCGTTGGTCTTGGGCGTATATGGCTTGGTTCGCTTGTGC
>NZ_DATHOP010000027.1:0-118847 GCF_035484855.1 Bradyrhizobium sp. | reverse complement strand
ATTGGCGCCGGCACAAAACACCCGGTTTTTGCCTGAGCGCAGAATCACCGCCTTCACGTTCGGATGTTCGAACCGCAGCCGCTGCACGGCGTCGGCGAGTTCAATGTCGACGCCGAGATCGTAGGAATTCAGCTTGAGCTGATAGCCCTCGAACAGCCCGCCATTCTCGTCGACGTCCATGGTCAGCGTCGCGACCTCACCATCGACGGCAAGCTTCCAATGCCGGTAGCGCGACGGGTCGGTCTGGAAATCGATGTAGCGGGCGCCCCCAGCAAGGAGGCGGTCATCACCGGCCATGGACTTTCCCTAAGGTACGGTTCTTTGTTACCAACAATATGCACAATAATGCATGTTCTGGTGCAAGTCTAGGGGCTTTCCGGCCCACATTCTGCATTTTCTTTCATATTACGCCGACCGACCCGATCGCGATCCAGTCGGCCTTGGACAGAGCGGCCTGCGCCAGTTTGGCTTTCAAAAGCGTTGCGAGTGCGGCGGCCGGGAAGCGGTCGGCAAAGCCGTCGCCGGGGGTGGGTGGCCGGCGCGCGAGCATGTCACTGATCGCGTTGAGCGCCTCGCCGAACAGCCGCGCGGTCGCATGCGGCTTTTGCATCCGCAATTTGAGATTGGCGTTGGCGATCTGGATGCAGGCCCGCAGCAGAACGCGCTCGCGCCCGCGTTGCGGCGCCGCCGCCCACACCGCTTCCAGCACCTCCTGCGATTCCCAGAAATAGCCGGCATCGTTGAGCGCAATCCCGTAGCGAAGCGCGGGATGCCGTGCCGGCACGTAACCAAAGAATTGCGCCGGCACCAGCGCCTTGGCCTGCCACAACGTATCGTGATCCGCTTCGGCGTCCGCCGTCTCGCCGGGCACATAGGCCCAGCCCGGCAGCGGCAAATTCGCCGCGGTTGAAGAAGCAATCCTCATTGAATCAATGCCAGACGTTAAAATCTAAGCGGCCCAACCTTGCGAGCCTTCATGCAAAATCAAAATACGCTTCACGAAATCCGAAACCACAGAGAGTGTCAATTCAGGCACTTCCCGGTGCGGCGAGTGCCCGGCGCCTGATATCACAGTCACATCGACGGGGCAGTAACATTCTTCCCGCGCGATTTCGATCTGACGAATTGTCCCATATTGGTCTTCGGCGCCCTGGACGATTGCGACAGGAACACGAATGTAGGCGAGATATTCAGAAATGTCCCATCGACGAAAATCAGGGTGAAGCCAGGCATTGTTCCAGCCGTAGAAGGCGTTGTCGACGTCGCGGTGCCAGCGCTGAAGTTTTGCCCTCAGCTCGGTGGTTTCATAGATCGTCTTGATCTCGGCGATGGAGGCCACCGAAACATCTTCCACGATAAAATGCGGCGCGATCATCGCTACGCCGCGGATGCGGTGATCGGCAACGCCGCCGGCAAAAATCGCCGCGATCGAGGCGCCGTCGGAATGGCCGAGCAGCAGCCCGCGGCGGAAGCCGATAGCATCCAGCAGTTTCGGCAACACCTCAAGCGCTTCGACGTGCATGTAGTCGAGCGGGCGCGGCAGCGTCACAGGCGTGGAAGCACCATAGCCGGCGCGCGAATACACGAACACGCCGCAGCCGGTGGCAGCTTGAAGTTTTTCCGGAAAGTCGCCCCACAGCCCGGCCGAGCCGAGCCCCTCATGCAGCATGACGATGGTCGGTGCGTCTGATGGAGCCGGGCCGAGCATGCGGTATTCGAGATCGGCGGCGCCGATGGGCAGGAAGCCGGTGGGGGGAAGAGCAGTCATACTTCTTGCACCTGCGGCAAAACTCTCGCTCGTCATGCCCGGGCTTGACCCGGGCATCCACGTCTTTCTTTCTTGGTGATCGTCAAGACGTGGATGGCCGGGTCAAGCCCGGCCATGACGACCATGACTAGTTGTGTTCGCGCAGCTTGAACCGCTGGATTTTTCCGGTCGCCGTCTTCGGCAAGCTCTCCACCACATCGATCCAGCGCGGATATTTCCACACCCCGATCTTCTGCTTGACGTGCTCCTTCAGCGCCTCGCGCAGATCGTCGGTCTTGGCATCTGCTCGCAGCACCACGAAGGCTTTCGGCTTCAACAATCCGTCCGGATCGGCCTCGGGCACGACCGCGGCTTCCAGCACCGCAGGATGGGTGATCAGCGCGCTCTCGACCTCGAACGGCGAGACCCAGATGCCCGACACCTTGAACATGTCGTCGGAGCGGCCGCAGAAGGTGTAGCGGCCGTCGGCGTCGCGGATGTATTTGTCGCCGGTGCGGGTCCAGTAGCCTTCAAACGTCGAGCGACTCTTGCTGCGCTGGTTCCAGTAGCCCTCGCCGGCCGAGGGCGCGTGCACCAGCATTTCGCCGACCTCGTCGTCGGCGACGTCACCGCCGGACTCGTTCACCAGCCGGACCTGATAGCCCGGCACCGGACGGCCCGCGGTGCCGTATTTGATGTCGCCGGGCGAATTCGAAAGAAAAATATGCAGGAGTTCCGTCGAGCCGACGCCGTCGAGAATGTCGACGCCGAACCGCGCCTTCCAGGCATTGCCGACCGACTCCGGCAGCGCCTCGCCCGCCGAGGTGCAGATGCGCAAGTTTGCGCCGCAGCGCTCACCTTTCAGCGCCTCGTCGTTGAGCATCGCCGAGAACAGCGTCGGCACGCCGTAGAAGATGCTGGGATTATATTTGTTCATCAGCGCAAACATCGCGGCCGGCGTCGGCCGCTCGGAATTCAGCACCGTGGTGGCGCCGACTGACATCGGGAACGTCATGGCGTTGCCGAGGCCATAGGCGAAGAACAGCTTGGCGGCCGACAGGCCGACATCGTCCTCGCGAATGCCCAGCACCTGGCTCGCATAGGTCTCGGCGGTCGCGGCCAGATTCGAATGCAGATGCCGCACGCCCTTGGGCATGCCGGTCGAGCCCGACGAATACAGCCAGAACGCCGGCTCGTCGGCATGCGTCGCGACAGTCGCAAACGTATCGCTCTCGAGCGCGAGTTCGTCAGACAATTTCTTGTACCCGTGCGCGTCCTTGCCTGCGACGACGACGTGATCGAGATCGGGCATCCGCCCGAGCATGTCCTCGACCACCGGCAGCAGCGCTTCGGATATGAACAGCACCCGCGCCCGGCAATCCGCCAACACATAGGCGTATTGGTCCGAGGTCAGAAGCGTATTGAGCGGCACCGGCACGATGCCGGTGCGGATCGCGCCGAGGAAGACGCTCGGAAAATCCACGGTGTCGAGCATGATCATGGCGACGCGCTCTTCGCGGCGGACGCCGAACCGGCGCAGCATGTTGGCGACGCGGCAGCTCTGCTGCTGCAACTCGCGATAGGTCAGTTCGGACACCGTGTCGGTGAAGGCGAGCTTTGCTCCTCGCCCCTCCGTGACATTGCGGTCGAGCAGCCAGGTCACCGCGTTGTAGGTGCTCATGCCGCGCCCCCATTGGCCAAGCGTGTCACGACGCTCGCTCCCGAAATCTAAGCATTATAATTCATAGAAAGCCACTGGATACGCTTGCTGTCAATCCTGCTCGGCATTATGTTTCCGGATAGGTGCTTCGCCGCTAAGATCCGAACAGGGGTTAATGACCGAAACTCCCGATCCCGAAACCAGCTTCCTCGAACAGCTCGGGCAGCGCGTGCGCACCATGCGCGCGCTGCGCGGCATGTCGCGAAAAGTGCTGGCAAAGGTCTCCGGCATTTCCGAACGCTATATCGCGCAGCTCGAAGGCGGCAAGGGCAACGTCTCGATCGTGCTCTTGCGTCGGGTGTCGCAGGCGATGGGCGCGCATCTGGAAGACCTCATTCCCGCCGGCGAGCCGTCGCCGGACTGGCCCGTCATTCGGGATCTGCTGCGGAAAGCGACGCCGAACCAGATCGCAGAGGCCAAGGATGTTCTGGCAGGCCACGGCGCGTCCGCGCATCGCCGATCGTCGTTTTCAGGCATCGCGTTGATCGGCCTGCGCGGCGCCGGCAAGTCCACGCTCGGAAAACTCCTGGCCAAGAAGATCGGCTGGAATTTCGTCGAATTGAACAAGGAGATCGAGGCGCAGAACGGGCTCTCGGTCGCCGAGATCATCGCGCTCTACGGCCAGGAAGGTTTTCGCCGCATGGAGCAGGCCGCGCTCGCGCAATTATTGGCGCAGAAAGAGCTGATGGTGCTGGCGACCGGCGGCGGCATCGTCTCCGAGCCGCTCACCTTCGACCTGATCCTGTCGTCGTTCTACACCATCTGGGTCAAGGCAGAGCCTGAGGAACACATGGCGCGGGTGCGCAAGCAGGGCGATTTGCGCCCGATGGCAGACGACCGCTCGGCGATGGACGAATTGCGCACCATCCTGAAAAGCCGCGAGCCGCTCTATGCCCGCGCCGCGGCGGTGGTCGATACCGCGGGGCTTTCCGTGGACGCGGCGGCAGCGCGGTTGAGCGAGGCGGTGGCGCCGATGCTGCAGAGCGAGCCAAGGATGTTCGCGCGCGGGTGAGGCGGTACGGGTGGGCAAAGCGAAGCGTGCCCACCATCCATACGTTCAGAAAAATGGTGGGCACGGCGCAAGAGCGCCTTTGCCCACCCTACGTGACTCGCGCTTTTTGATCACTCGCGATACTCATCGGCCATGAAACTGCTTCTCCTCCACGGCGCGCCGGCGGCCGGCAAGCTGACCGTCGCCAAGGCCCTGCTTGGCATGGTGCCGGGGCGGCTGTTCGACAATCACGTGGCGATCGATCTGGCGCTGACGATCTTCGATTTCGACGCGCCCGGATTCTGGGAACTGGTGCACAGCGTCAGATGCTCGGGCATCGAGGCCGCCGCGGCAAACGGCGTTTCGCTCGTCGTCACCACCTTCTGCTATGTCGCGCCCGACGACCGCCCGCTCTACGAGGATTTCGAAGCGATCATGCAACGGCACGGCGGTGAACTGCTGCCGGTGTTCCTGCACTGCTCGCACGAAGAGGCCGCCCGCAGGGTCGGCAATCCCGACCGCGTCGAACGGCGCAAACTAACGTCGGCCGACATCCTGATGCGGGATTTCGACCGCTACGATTTCGCGCCGGTGCCGCGCGCCGACTGCCTCAGGCTCGATAGCGAGGCGCGCCCGGCGGAAGCGACTGCGCGGGAGATCATCGACCATTTCGGGCTTGGCGCGTAGGCACGCACTCGACATGAGGCGACAGTGGCCTGGATGAGCGAAGCAAAATCCGGGTCGCACTATCCTTCGAGGCTCGCCGAAGACGGCGAGCACCTCAGGATGACGGCGGTGCGCGCCTGCACAAAATCTCGCGACAGGATGCAGGAAAAATCCTGATTTCCTCACCGGAAACCCGGAGTCGTCAGGATATTCATTTCGACCGAGCGACGCGGGAGCCGGTTTTGATGAGCAAGAGCGAAATCTACGCATCCTTTGCCCACAGTTTCCTGTGGATCGTGATTTTCGCGGTCGCAACCGTCGATGTCTCGAGCATCACCCATCTCGTGTCGTTCGCCCTCATGCACGGCAACCGGACCCACCAGGACGTGGTTTCCATGATGGTGGCGCAGACTCCGATGATCGGCCTCGTGGCGGCGATCGGAACACTGCTGATCTTCACATTGCCGCAGGCATTGCAAGCCGCGCTGGCTGCGGTCCTGCACCGCACGGGCCGCGCGCGTCTCGCCGTGCTTGCGGCGCTGCCGCTGACCGCGATGTTGAGCTGGTACTGCTACGATTACCTGACGATCGATTTTACGCTCGGCGTCAATGCGGGCCCGGATTGGACGCCCTACCGGCACGGCATTTCGCTTTCGCGCTACATGAAGGCGCTGGCGTTTCAGTCTCCCGTGACGCTCTTCAGTCTGCTGTATCTTGACGCCAGTTTCCGGCGGACCTCGAAGTGGCCGATCCTGATCGCGGCCTTTGCGGTCATCACCGTGGCCGGCGTCGCCTATGGCTGCGTGACGGCGCAGCAACAGATCGCACTCCTGTCACTGGGACGATAAGCTTGCGAGAGAGCCTCGGCAGGCAGCCGAAGCGCAATCCGGGTAACTCCCTCGTTGTTCCACGGATTGCGCTTGGCTCCATCCGGGCAACGACGTTCGAATCCGCTTGCCCTGATCCGCAAGCCTAGTAATTTGATTCCGAACGAAATTTCGATGTCGCCAGCATCGTTACCATGGAGAACACCCGCCATGATGAGCCAGGACCAGAACGACCTGATCACCCGCATCGGACCAAGAGACCCCTGCGGAAAGCTGATGCGGATGTACTGGCAGCCGGCGGCGCTGGTCGATGAACTGGCCGGCCCGCGTCCGGTGCGCCCCGTCAAATTGCTCGGCGAGGATCTCGTGCTGTTTCGCGACGAGGCCGGCCGCTACGGCCTGATCGAGCGGCATTGCGCGCATCGCGGAGCCGACCTCGCCTTCGGGCGGCTGGAGAATGGCGGCTTGCGCTGCGCCTTCCATGGCTGGCTGTTCGACGCGACCGGCCAGTGCCTGGAGACACCCGCCGAGCCGAAGGATTCGCAGCTCTGCAGGGGCATCAAGCAGCGCGCCTATCCGGTGGTCGAGAAGAGCGGCATCCTCTGGGCGTATCTCGGCGAAGGCGAACCGCCGGTGTTTCCGGAGATCGACTGTTTCATCGCGCCCGACAGCCACGTCTTCGCGTTCAAGGGCCACTGGGCCTGCAACTGGCTGCAGGCGCTCGAAGTCGGTGTCGACCCCTCGCACGCCTCCTATTTGCACCGCTTCTTCGAGGACGAGGACACCTCGAACGCCTATGGCCGCCAGTTCCGCGGTGCCTCCGCCGGGACCGACATGCCGATGACCAAGGTGATGCGCGAATACGACCGCCCCATCATCAATGTCGAGCAGACCGAATACGGGATGCGCCTGATCACGCTGCGCGAGATCGACGCCGAGCGGACCCATGTGCGCGTCACCAATCAGCTGTTCCCGCACGCCTTTGTCATCCCCATGAACACCGAGATGACGATCACGCAGTATCACGTGCCGATCGACGACGAGAATTGCTACTGGTACTCGATCTTCACCTCCTACTCGACGCCGATCGACAAGACAAAGATGCGCGACCAGCGGCTGGCGACGTACGAGCTGCCTGACTACAAGTCACGCCGCAACAAGGCGAATGACTATGGCTTCGATCCGCACGAGCAGGCGACGCAGACCTTCACCGGCATGGGCATGGACATCAACGTCCACGACCAGTGGGCGATCGAATCAATGGGTCCGATCCAGGACCGCACCCGCGAGCATCTCGGCACCGCCGACAAGGCGATCGTGGCGTATCGCCGCCTGCTCCGGCAGGAGATCGAGAAGGTTTCGGGCGGTGCCAAGCCCTTCATGTTCCTCGACGCCGCGCATGCCAGGAGCATCCAGGGCCCGGCGACCATGGACGGCATCGGCCCGACGCGCGGCTGGGAGACCTACTGGATGGAAGTCGACGTCAAGCGCCGCCGCGGCGCGCCCTGGGCCGCGCCGGTGCCTGCGGAGATCGCCGAGAAGGCGCCGCATTTGAGGGTGGTGTAACGATGGCGCATCGCTTCGTCATGCCCGGGCTTGTCCCGGGCATCCACGTCCTTGCTGCTCTTAAGAAAGGTAGACGTGGATGGCCGGGTCAGGCCCGGCCATGACGAAAAAGAGTGAAGGAGCCATGCGTTGAGTTTTGTCAGGCGTCACGGTCTCTGGTCCGACGAGCAGCATGAGGCGGCGACGCGGCTGAGGCGCATCGTCGAGGAGCAAAAGCTCGAAGTCATCCGCTTCTCGTTCCCCGACCAGCACGGCATCCTGCGCGGCAAGACGCTGGTGGCAGCCGAGGCGCTGGCGGCGCTGGAGAGCGGCTGCAGCATCACCTCCACGATGTTCGCCAAGGACACCGCGCACAAGACGGTGTTTCCTGTGTTCACCTCCGGCGGTGGCTTTGGCATGCGCGAGATGGAAGGCGCCGCGGATGCGCTGATGGTGCCGGACCCCACGAGCTTTCGCGTGCTGCCGTGGTCGGCCGGCACCGGCTGGCTGTTGTGCGACGTCCATTTCGCCGACGGCAGGCCGGTGCCGTTCGCGACCCGCAACCTCTACAAGTCGGTGCTCGAAAAGCTCGGCCAGCGCGGCTACGATTTTGTTGCCGGTCTCGAAGTCGAATTCCACATCTTCAGGCTCGATGACGCAAAGATGTCGCCGGAGCATGCCGGCCAGCCCGGCACGCCGCCCGATGTCAGCCCGCTGTCGCACGGCTATCAATACCTGGCCGAGCAGCGCTACGACCAGATGGAGCCGGTGCTGGAGATCATCCGGCGCGACATCGTGGCGCTCGGCCTGCCGCTGCGCTCGGTCGAGCTCGAGTATGGCCCGAGCCAATGCGAGTTCACCTTCGCGCCGAGGAAGGGCCTCGAGCCCGCCGACACCATGATCCTGTTCCGCAGCGCCGTGAAACAGATCGCGCACCGGCACGGTTATCACGCCACCTTCATGTGCCGGCCGAAATTGCCCAACGTGTTCGCGTCGGGCTGGCACCTGCATCAATCGATCGTGTCGCGCACCGGCGGTGATAACGCGTTCATGGCAAGCGCCGGCGGCGATTTCCTGAGCCCGTTCGGCCGCAACTATCTCGGCGGGCTGCTCAAGCACGCCCGCGCCTCGGCGGTGTTCACGACGCCGACCATCAACGGCTACAAACGTTACCGCACCTATTCGCTGGCGCCGGACCGGGCGATCTGGGGCCGCGACAATCGCGGCGTGATGGTGCGCGTGCTCGGCGGCCCCGGTGATCCCGCCACAAGGCTGGAAAACCGCATCGGCGAGCCCGCCGCCAATCCCTATCTCTACATGGCCTCGCAGATCCTCTCCGGGCTGGACGGCGTCGACCGCGGACTCGATCCCGGTCCGTCGGCGGACACGCCCTATGAGACCAAAGCCGACCTGCTGCCGAAGACGCTGCGCGAGGCGGTGACCGCGCTGAAGGACGATGCCTTCTTCCGCGACGCGCTCGGCGCGGGCTTCGTCGACTATTACGTCCACATCAAGAACGCCGAGATCGAGCGCTTCCAGGCTGAAGTGTCGGACTGGGAGCATCGCGAATATTTCGAGATGTTTTGAGGGCTTCTCCGTCATTCCGGGGCGTGCGAAGCGCGAACCTCAGATGCGCAATTGCGCATCGGGGAATCTCGAGATTCCGGGTCTGGTGCTAACGCACCATCCCGGAATGACGAAAAAAAGGAATAACGCGTGCTGCGGCAGCGGTGTATGTTTGCGGCATTAGATCACCATCTCCCCTGCGGGCAGAAAAAGGGCAGGAGTTTTCAAATGCAGAAACTTTCTCGTATTGCGATAGCGGCCGGCTTGTTGATGTGTCCGCCGGGAGGAACGTTGCTGGCGCAGACCACACCCAGTACGGATACGCCGGCGGCGACCACCACCGCGCCGGCAGCGACACCGGCGCCGGCGCCGACCACGCAGCCGGCAACCGCAGCGCCCGCCGCGCAGCCGGCGACAACGCCGCCTGCTGCCGCGGCCACCCCGCCACCGGCGACGACCACGACCGAGAAGGACGCGGGAACCAAGAAAAAGAAGTCGGCGAAAAAGACGACGCGACAGCAGGAGATCGACAGGTCGATCGACAGCGGGACCGTGCCCTCGCGCTACCGCAGCCAGGTGCCGAAGGAATACCAGCAGTACGTTCCGTTCTCGAAGTAGCGGGCGGCGGCCGTCATTGCGAGCCAACGGGTCGACGCGAAGCGCCGCCCGATGACAGGCTCCGCGAAGCAATCCATAGTGCGGCAAGCGGAAAGGTGGATTGCTTCGCCGCTTCGCTCCTCGCAATGACGAGGAAACGCTGGTCAACTCGTCATGCTCGGGCTTGACCCGGGCATCCACGTCTTTGTCAGATACGAAGCAAGCAAGTCGTGGATGGCCGGGTCAAGCCCGGCCATGACTCTGCTGCGTGACCGATGTCACGGTGCAAATCGACGAGAAGCGATTGAATCGGTCCGGCATCAATCGCGAAACGGAAGCATCGAAATGAGCATCGTCGAAGACAAGGAGCCCATCGTCCAGCTCGTCACGACCCGGTCGGACGCGGAAATCGCCGCGGACATCAAACGGCGACTGCTGGAGGCCTTCAGGCCATCACTCGAAATCTTCGATGAAGCCTCGGCAGCGGGCCTTGCCATCCAGTGGGACAGCATCTCGCCGGTCGCCCCGCGCTACAAGCACGAGATCCTGGGCTTGAGGATCGTGAAGTATCTGTGAGGGCGCGGGTCGCGTCGCCAGCGCGAGCCAACGGGTCGGCGCGAAGCGCCGCCCGATGACGGGCTCCGCGAAGCAATCCATAGTGCGGCAAGCGGAAAGGTGGATTGCTTCGTCGCTTCGCTTCCCGCAATGACGAGGAAACGCCAGTCAACTCGTCATGCCCGGGCTTGACCCGGGCATCCACGTCTTTTCTTCTGGCAAAGTAAGACGTGGATGGCCGGGCGTAGGCGAGCAGAAGCGACGCCGTCCTTCAGACGGCTATGCCCGGCCATGACGCGGTCGGCGAGCTTCACACCCCTAAATACCGATGCTGCAGCTCCGGCGCGGCGATCAATTGCTCCGACGTGCCGCTCCATACCGCGCGGCCGCGCTCGATGATGTAGTGGCGGTCGGCGATGGCCGTGAGGTGTTCGATGTTCTTGTCGATCACCAGCACGCTTTGTCCGCGCGCTTTCAGCATCGACAGGCACTGCCAGATTTCCTCGCGGATCAGCGGCGCCAGTCCCTCGGTGGCCTCGTCCAAAATCAGCAATCGCGGATTGGTCATCAGCGCGCGGCCGATCGCCAGCATCTGCTGCTCGCCGCCGGAGAGCTGGTTGCCCATGTTGCTGCCGCGTTCGGCCAATCGCGGAAACAGCGCGTGGATCTTTTCGATGCCCCAGGGGTCGCGACTGCCGAGGCGATTGCCGGAGGCGGCGACGAGATTTTCACGCACGGTCAAATTCGGAAAAATCTGGCGGCCCTCCGGGACGAGCCCGATACCGAGCTGCGCGATCCGGTACGACGGCAGTTTTCGCACCTCGTGCCCGGCAAAGCGGATCGCGCCCGCGCGCGCCGGCGTCAGCCCGAGGATGGAGCGGACGGTGGTGGTCTTGCCCATGCCGTTGCGGCCCATCATCGCCACCATCTCGCCGGAGCGCACGGTGAGCGACAGGCCGAACAGCACCTGGCTGAGGCCGTAACAGGTCTCGATGCCATCGACTTCGAGCAGCGGCGCCGGATCAGCCAATTCTTCATCAGACATGGCGGACCACCACATGCTGGTCGCCGAGATAGGCGCGCCTGACTTCCTCGTTGGCGCGAATCTCCGACGGTGGCCCGGAGGCGATGACGCGGCCATAGACCAGAACGCTGATGCGGTCGGCCAGCGCGAACACCGCGTCCATGTCGTGCTCGACCAGCACGATGGACACCTCGCGCCGCAATTCCTGCAGCAGCTTCACCATGCGCGCCGATTCGGTGACGCCCAATCCTGCCATCGGCTCATCCAGCAGCAGCAATTGCGGTTTTGTGGCGAGCGCGACCGCGAGCTCGAGCTCGCGCTGCTCGCCATGGCTGAGCCGCGAGACCAGCACACCGGCGCGATCCCCGAGCCCGACCCGCTCCAACGCGTCCCGCGCGGCTTTGCGCAGATGGCTCACCTTGCGGGCGTCGCGCCAGAAGCGGAAGGAGTGACCGTCATGCGCCTGGGCTGCGAGTGCGACATTGTCGGCGGCGGTGAAATTCGGCAGCAGCGAGGTGATCTGGAACGAGCGCGCCAGCCCGAGCGCGCTGCGGCGATAGGCCGGCACGCGCGTGATGTCGCGGCCGGCAAGCCGGATGCTCCCCGAATGCGGCAGCAACTGCCCGGTCAGCTGGCTGATCAGCGTGGTCTTGCCGGCGCCGTTCGGCCCGATGATGGCATGCAGCTCGCCCTTGGCGACATCGAGCGAGACGTTGTCGGTGGCGACAATGCCGCCGAATCGCCGCACCAGGTTCTCCACGCGCAGCAGGGGTTCAGCCACGGGAAAACCTCCCAAGCAGCCCGTCGATGCCGCCGCGCCCGAACAGCACGATCAACAATAGCAGCGGGCCCAGGATCAGCGCCCAGTATTCGGTGACCTGCGACAGGAATTCTTCCAGCACGAGATAGACGATGGCGCCTATCACCGGACCGAACAGCGAGCCCATGCCGCCGAGGATCACCATCACCATGAGGTCGCCGGAACGGGTCCAGTACATCACGGCGGGGCTGACGAAATCGGTGTTGTTGGCGAGCAATGCGCCGGCCAATCCGCACATGGTGCCGGATATGACGAAACAGGCCAGCCGGTAGCGGGTGGCGGGAAAGCCGATCGCCTGCATGCGCTGCTCGTTGGAGCGCAGCCCCTGCACCACCATGCCGAAGCGCGAACGGACGATGCGCCAGATCAGATAGAGGCCCGCGAACAGACAGCCGAGGCAGAGATAATAGAACTGCACGCGGTTCGACAGGTTGATGAGGCCGCCAAAGTCGCTGCGCTTGTAGATGGTCAGCCCGTCGTCGCCGCCGTAGCGCGACAGCCCGGAGGCGACGTAATAGGCCATCTGCGCGAACGCCAGCGTGATCATGATGAAATAGACGCCGCGGGTGCGCAAGCTCAGCGCGCCGATCACCAGCGCGAACAGCGCGGAAGCGAGCAGCGCCACCGGCCATTGAATGAATCCGGAGCCTACGCCCTCGGCGGCGAGAATTCCGACCGCATAGCCGCCGATGCCGAGATAGGCGGCGTGGCCAAAACTCATCATGCCGCCATAACCCATGATGAGGTTGAGGGATGAGGCGGCGAGCGCGAAGATCACGATGCGGGTGAACAGCGTCAGCGCGAACACATTGCCGCTCAGCGTGGTATAGAGCGGCAGCAGCAGCAGACCGGCGACAACCAGCACCGCCGCCGCGTTGCGGACATTGAACAAACCTTTCATCGCCGGTTGGCCGGAAACAGCCCCTCCGGCCGCACCACCAGCACGATCGCCATCAGCAAATAGATCAGCATCGAGGACAGCGCCGGCGCCGCGGTCGAGGCCGCGGCCGAACTCAGGATTTTCCGCAGCAAATCCGGCAGGAAGGCGCGGCCGAGCGTATCGATCAGGCCGACGAAGATTGCGGCCAGGAACGCACCGCGGATCGAGCCGATGCCGCCGATCACGATGATGACGAAGGCTAGGATCAGGATGTTCTCGCCCATCCCGATCTGCACGGTGAGGATCGGCGCCTGCATCATGCCGGCGAGGCCGGCCAGCGCCGCGCCGAGGCCGAACACCAGCGTGTAGAGCAGCTTGATGTTGATGCCGAGCGCGCCGATCATCTCACGGTTCGAGGCGCCGGCGCGGATCAGCATGCCGAGCCGTGTGCGCATCACCACGATATAGAGCAACAGCGCCACCGCGAGCGCGACCACGATGATCGCCAGCCGATAGGCCGGATAGAACACGCCGGGGACGACCTGGATCGGCACCGTCAGCCAGGGCGGCAACGACAGCGCCAGCCCCGCCGGACCCCAGATCAGCCGCACCGCGTCGTTGAAGAACAGGATCAATCCGAAGGTCGCCAGCACATGGTCGAGATGATCGCGGCCATAGAGATGCCGCAGCGCGACAAATTCCAGGGCGATGCCGAGCAGTAAAGTCGCACCAAGCGCCAGGATGATGCCGAAAATGAAATTTCCGGTCCACGCCACGAAGGTGGCGGCAAAATAGGCGCCCATCATGTAGAGCGAGCCGTGCGCCAAATTCACAAAATCCATGATGCCGAACACCAGCGTCAATCCCGCCGCCAGCAGGAACAGCAGCAGGCCGAACTGCAACCCGTTCAGAAATTGTTCGACGACAAGCAGCATGGAGGCTTATGGCATGATGGCGTTGAGTTGAATTGGCACAGGACTCCGATCCACCTCGCCCCGCTTGCGGGGAGAGGTCGAAATTCGCGGTCAGCGAATTTCGGGTGAGGGGGACTCTCCGCGAGTCGTGCTGGTTGAGAGAGCCCCTCACCCCAACCCTCTCCCCGCGAAGAGCGGGGAGAGGGAGAAGCTCGCTGCCACATCGAACCAAACTCGTCCCGCTGGAAGTCGGTAGCAAAAGATGTGCCGAAAGCAAAACAGCGGCAGCGCGAAAGGCGCCGCCGCTGCATTTTGACGCCCCCGCTCACTTCATCGGGCATTTGTCGTGGAAGCGATCCTGATCGTCCTTGACGATGGTGGCGACCGTCTTCAGCGACAGCATGCCGTCGGCGTCCTTGACCACGTCTTGCAGATAGAAGTTCTGGATCGGGATGTGGTTGTTGCCGTATTTGAAGGCGCCGCGCAGCGATTTGAAATCGGCCTTTTCCATCGCGGCCTTCATCGCGTCCTTCTTGCTGGTGTCGCCTTTGACCGCGACCACCGCGCTGTTGATCAGTTGGGCTGCGTCATAGGCCTGCGCGCCGTAATAGGTCGGGCGCAGCCCCGGATATTTCTTGCGGTAGTCGACCACGAACGTCTTGTTCTGCTCGTTCGCGAGGTCGTTGACCCATTCCTGCGCGCCGGGAACGCCGAGCGCGTTGTCCTTCTGCAGCGGCAGCGACAATTCGTCGATGGTGAACGCGGTATAGAGCGGCATCTGCGCCTTGAGGCCGGCCTGGGCATATTGATTGAGGAACTGCACGCCGGCGGCGCCCGGATAGAACACGAAGATCGACTCCGCGCCCGACGCCCGCGCCTTCGACAACTCGGCCGAGAAGTCGAGCTGGGTCGGCCACACCGTGTATTCCTCGCCCTTGACCTCGCCCTTGAAGGTACTCTTGACGCCGGCCAGCATGTCCTTGCCGGCGGCGTAGTTCGGGCCGATCAGGAATAGCGACTTGACGCCCTTCTGGTTCATGTAGAGGCCCATCGCCTGCGGGGTCTGGTCGTTCTGCCAGGAGGTCGAGAACACGTAAGGCGAACACAACTCGCCGGCGAGCTGCGAGGGGCCGGCGTTGGCCGAGATCAGGAAGGTCTGCGAATCCACCGCGGTCTTCAGCGACGCCAACAGCACGTTCGACCAGATATAGCCGGCGATGAAGTCGACATGATCGGATTGCACGAGCTTTTCGGTCTTCTGCTTGCCGACGTCGGGCTTCTGCCCGTCATCCTCGTAGATCACCTCGACCGGCTTGCCGGCCATCTTGCGGCCCATGTGGTCGAGCGCCAGCTCGAACGAATTGCGCATGTCGTTGCCGATCACGGCGGTCGGACCGCTGAAGGTCGAGACGAAGCCGATCTTGATGGTGTCGCCTGCGATCGCCGGGTTCGCCAGCGCCAGGGCGGTCGCGCCCGCCAGCCAGAATGCCGTTCTCATAGAGTCTCCCTCCTCGTGATTGCTTGTGTCGCCCGTCGATCGACCTGCCCCGTTCGGGGAGCGCTCCGGCTCCGTTTCGGGCTTCTCTTTGTCAGTTGCCGTGTTTTGTGCGCGAAATGGCAGGCCGGCAGCAAGCACGAACCGAAGGCCCCTCTTAAAACCTTCGACGCATGCCGCCATCTGCACCATAATTCGCATTTGCCGGGGATGGCAAGAATTATAGTGCCTATTGTGCTTTGGTTTGGATTGCGTTGGCCAGGCGACCGCGGCCCGCCCGTCACCTATCCGTAGGTCGGCCGCTGCGGCCAGCCCGGCGGCGAGTCCTCGAAATCCTGCTGCCGCCCGTACGGCGTCATGTCGAGCAGTGCGCGGGCGCTGGTGAGCCCTTCGGTGCCGCGCGCGTAAGTCGAATAGGTGTGGAAGACGTCGTCGCCGATGCGGAAGAAGGCGCTGAGGCCGTGCTCTTCGCCTGACATGGCGTTGGTCACCTTGTTCGCCTCCAGCTCGGCCTTGTTGCGGTAATTGTATTCGATAGGTGCCACCTGCTCGTCATTGGTGACATGGAAGTCGTAGTTGAAGTCGCTGCCGAACGAAGAAACCCAGGGCAGCCGCCATCCTTTTTGCTGCTTGTAGGCCTCGAGCTTGCTCAGCGGCGCACGGGACACCAGGACGAAAGTGGTGTCGCGGTCGTTCAGCATGCTGAGATCGCCGATCGCGTTGGCATAGCGGGTGCAGCCCGAACAGCCATTCTCCCATGAGGGATCGAACATGAAGTGATAGACCACGAGTTGGCGGCGGCCCTCGAACAGATCCTTCAGCGACTGCTTGCCGCCCGGACTTTCGAACAGATAGTTCTTTTCGATCCTGACCATCGGCAGCCGGCGCCGCGCGGCATTGACGCGGTCGTATTGCCGGGTGAGTTCCTTCTCCAGCGCGAGAAGTTTCTTGCGCTCGCCGAGCCATTGCTCGCGCGAAGCAATCGGCGGATGCGGGGCTTTGCTGGCAGTCATCTGCATTCTCCCTGTCGCCATTCAGATCAGATATTCGGCGCCCTCGATAATGTAGGGCGCGTGGCGGAAGTCGCGGATATCGGCGACCTTGCCGGCAGTCCATTGCAGCAGCATGAAATATTTCGGCGCCGAGCCGGGCACGTTGGGATCGAACACCAGGATGGCAGGGCGTCCTTCCACCAGCCCCGGCACCAGGTGCCAGTCCTCGATCTTCGAATAATTCCCAAAATATCTGGAAACCTCGGCCTTGCCGTTCATGCGCATCTTGTTGACGAGATCGAGCCGCACATCATCCGATATCATGGCACGGATGGCGTCGAAATCCCGCGCGTTGAAATGCGCGACATAGGCGCCGAGGCGATCGCGGTCGGCTTCCGACAGCTTCTGCTGCGGCAGATCGTCCGGCTCATCGGCAAGCTCGCGAAGCTGCGTGCGTCCGCGGTGCAGCGCGGCCTTTACCGCGGGGAGGCTGAAATCCATCACCTCGCAG
This sequence comes from Bradyrhizobium sp., assembly GCF_035484855.1. Lineage (GTDB taxonomy): Bacteria > Pseudomonadota > Alphaproteobacteria > Rhizobiales > Xanthobacteraceae > Bradyrhizobium. Next base: position 101,997 of record NZ_DATHOP010000027.1, on the reverse strand, counting down.
GCCTCCTTTAACGAGCAGCCCAGCACATCCATCAGGATCACGCTGGAGCGTTGGGCAACCGGAAGCCGCATGAAGGTGCGAAGACTGGCGCCGGCAATTTGGCGGCTCGCCACGGTGTCGGCGGGGTCTGCGATCATGTCCACCTCCTCGCCCGATTGCAAAGCCTGCTGCCGGTTGCGCCGTCGCAGAAAGTCCAGCGCGGTGTTGTGCGCGATCCGAAACAGCCAGCCGGCGGGGTTGCCGATCGGTCCCGCTGATGCAAACGACTCCACCGCCTTGATCAGGGCATCCTGCAGTACGTCCTCGCCGTCGATCACGGAGCCTACCATGCGCGCGCAGTAGCGATGCAGTTTTGGCCGCATCTCGGCGAACAGACCGTCAAGATCGGCGGCGGCCGATGCAGCGGGGACCGGTTTCATTCTGCCTCCGAACGTCTAAGCCGGATGCTCAGGGCTCCCCAAGCATCCGATAATTGCCGACGATGGTCACGCCGCGGGCCAGCGGCGGTTCGACGCAACGTTCGCGAATCCCGCTCTGAAACGCCTGAAAAGCCGCCAGTTTTGGAATCGCATCGCTGTCGGCTTCGGTCTCGACGAAATGCACAAAACTATCGTCGTCGAGCCGCAGCGAAAGATAGCGGACGCCCGCTGGCTTGGCCGCTTTCAATTCCTCAAACACGCCGGCGATCAGTTCCGCGTTGCGGTCTGCCGACTCCGGCTTGGTCTTATACCTGATCAAGGTCCGTTTCATCATCCTCTCCATGGCGGGATTCGCGATGCAAATCATCGTGTACCGGCTGAGAGACGTACGGCGCCGGCCAAAGGATTCGGCCGAAAACAAAATATTTTGGGCCGTATCCTTACGTGCTCCCCGTTCGTCTTGTCGGTCAGCAGCCGCATGCCGCGGCCACGGATCGGGAGAGGAACCATGCAGGAATTGGACGATCGCCAGACCAGGAACTGGACGCTTGGCATAACCGCGCTGGCGTCGTTCATGATGGCGCTGGATGGCCAGGTCGTCACCACGGCGTTTGCCACCATCCGCAGCGACTTCGATGCGTCGGTCGAGACGCTGCAATGGACGGTCAATGCCTACAATCTTAGCTTCGCGGTGCTGCTGCTGACCGGCGCTGCGATCGGCGACCGGTTCGGGCGCCGGGCGATGTTTGCCGGCGGCATTTTCGTGTTTGCACTGGCCTCGGTGGGATGCGCGCTGTCGGGCAGCGCGGCATCGCTGATCGCGGCGCGAGCCGTCCAGGGCGCCGGCGCCGCATTGGTGATGCCGCTGGCGATGGCGATTCTGAGCGGTGCGTTTCCAAAAGAAGAGCGCGCGCAGGCGCTCGGCATCTTCAGCGGCGTCACCGGCTTTGCCCTCATCATCGGTCCCGCCATCGGCGGCTTCATCACCGAGAGCTTTGGCTGGCGATGGATCTTCTGGATCAACCTGCCGATCGGCTTGATCGCCATCGCCTTGGTATTTTCGCGGCTTCGCGAGAGTTTTGGGTCATCGGCCAAGCTGGATATTCCGGGACTCGCGATCGTCGCCGCCGCGGCGTTGGCGCTGGTCTGGGGACTGCTGCGCGGCAATATGGCCGGATGGAGCAGTCGTGAGACGGTCGGCGCGCTCGCCACCGGGACGCTGCTGGCGGTGGCATTCGTGGCGTGGGAGCTGCGGGCGTCCGCGCCGATGGTACCGATGCGGCTGTTTCGGGCGCGCGCCTTTGCATCGGGCGTTGCCGCGAGCTTTTTGTTTTATGCGGCGATGTATGGCATGCTGTTCCTGCTGCCGCAATTCTTGCAGGCCGCGCTCGGCTACGGACCATTTGGCGCAGGCCTGCGGTTACTGCCCTGGACCGCGACGCTATTCCTCACCGCGCCGATCGCGGGCGCGCTCGTCAACAAGGCCGGCGAACGGCCGCTGGTCGTGGCCGGGCTGCTGATGCAGGCGATCGGGCTCGGCTGGATCGCGATCAATGCCGCACCCGGCATGACCTATTCGGAGCTGGTCGCGCCGCTGCTGCTCGCGGGCGTCGGGGTTTCGATGGCGATGCCGGCAGCGCAGAATGCGATTCTGGGCTCGGTCGCCGCAACCGAGATCGGCAAGGCCTCCGGCGTCTTCAACATGGGGCGCTTTCTCGGCGGCATGTTCGGCATCGCCGCCATGGTGGCGGTATTTTCCGCCAACGGCGCGGTCGATTCGGCGGCGAGCTTCAGCGCCGGTTTCGCGGCTTCCATGCGCGTTGCGGCCGGACTTTCACTGCTGGGAGCCGTCGCGGGATTATGGTTGCCGGCGCGCCGCCGCGTCACGCTTGCGCAGCTGCCGCGCAACGCGTGACCGACGATACGTTTCCGCTATCGATCAATCGGAAAATCGGCCTTGGACGGAACCCGCCAAACGCCTACATCAATCGAGCGGACGGAGAGATCTGAAACCAGGGGCGTTTCCATATGACGACCGAACAGGCGCAGCTGCCAAATCCCCACCGCGTGGTCATCGTCGGCGCCGGTTTTGGCGGACTGGAAGCCACCTTTCGGCTGGCCGGCGCGCCGGTTGCGATCACGCTCGTCGACCGGCGCAACCATCATCTGTTCCAGCCGCTGCTGTACCAGGTCGCGACCGCCTCATTGGCCACGTCCGAAATCGCCTGGCCGATCCGCTATCTGCTGCGCGACCGCGCCGAAGTCACGACGCTGTTCGCCACCGTGAACGGCGTCGACGCCGCGAACAAGCGCGTGCTGCTCGATGACGGCGATACGCTGTCCTACGACACCCTGATTCTCGCCACCGGCGCCTTCCACGCTTATTTCGGCCATGACGAATGGGAGCCGTTCGCGCCTGGCCTGAAGACGCTGGAGGACGCCACCACGCTGCGGCGGCGGATTCTGGTCGCGTTCGAGCGCGCCGAACGCGAGACCGATCCGGCGCGGCGCGCGGCGCTCCTCACCTTCGTCATTGTCGGCGCCGGCCCGACCGGGGTCGAACTCGCCGGCACCATCGCGGAATTGGCGCGGGACACGCTGCCGCCGGACTTCCGCAACATCGACACCCAGCACGCGCGCGTGGTGCTGATCGAGGCGGGCCCGCGCGTGCTGGCCGGCTTTGCCGACGATCTTTCGACTTACGCGCAGCGCTCGCTGGAAAGTCTCGGCGTCGAGGTGGTGCTGGGAAAACCCGTTACCGAATGCTCGGCCGATGGCGTGATGTATGGCGGCGAGCAGCTCGCAGCCAAAACCCTGATCTGGGCCGCCGGCGTGCGCGCCTCGCCCGCGGCCGAATGGCTGAACGCACCGGCCGACCGCGCCGGCCGCCTGCAGGTCGATCCCGATCTCACCGTGCCGGGCCATCCCGATATTTTCGCGATCGGCGATACCGTCGCGATCGCAGGTCCCGACGGTAAGCCGGTGCCCGGCATCGCGCCGGCAGCCAAACAACAGGGCCGCTATGTTGCAGATACCATCAAGGCGCGGCTGCGCGGCGAAACGCTGCCGCCATTCCACTACAAAAATTCCGGCAGCCTGGCGCAGATCGGCAAGCACAGGGCGGTAATCGATTTCGGAACGTTCAAGCTGCGCGGCGTGCTGGCGTGGTGGATCTGGAGCATCGCCCACATCTATTTCCTGATCGGCCTGCGCAACCGGCTTCAGGTCGCGATCAGCTGGCTGTGGGTCTATCTGCGCGACCAGCGCGCCGCGCGGCTGATCACGCAGGGCTCCAGCAAGGTGGTGGGCCCGGCGGCGACACGAGACCCTGCCTACAAAATAAGCAAACCCGACTGAGCGACTCGGCCGGCGGGTCGCGCATGGAGCCGTCCAAATTCAGGTCAAGCAGCTGATAAATTGAGAAAATTTGTCGTGTTCCGGCGCCCTCCGCGGGTGTACACAATGGCACACCGCTTGCTTCGATAGGGAGGCGGTTGCCGCCTCCGGGAGAGCAGTTATTGATGGCGAACCTCTGTCCAGTCCTGCGCTTTCGGACCGCGGAAACGGCGTGCTTGCCCGATCCGCCGATTGACTTCGTCTGCGACTGGGGCCGCGGGTGACGGAAACCGTCGCAGCGATCGTCGCCGCGCATCGCGCCGGCCAGCTGACGCCCGCGCAAACCGTGGCGCGCAGTTTTGCGCGGATTCGCGCGCATGACGATCCCGCCATTTTCATCAGCCTGCGCGTCGAAAACCAGGCGCTGGCCGAAGCCGAGCAGTTGGCCTCGAAAAAGGATGCCGCACGGCTTCCTCTCTTCGGCGTTCCGGTCGCGGTGAAGGACAATATCGACGTGGCGGGCATGCCGACCACCGCGGCCTGTCCGGCGTTTTCCTATTCTCCGACGCATGACGCGACCGCGGTGGCGCGGCTGCGCGCGGCCGGCGCCATCGTGATCGGCAAGACCAACCTCGATCAGTTCGCTACCGGCCTGGTCGGCACACGCTCGCCCTACGGTATTCCCAAAAATCTGCTGCGCGCCGATCTGATTCCGGGCGGATCGAGTTCAGGCTCCGGGGTCGCGGTGGCGGCGGGATTGGTGCCGCTCGCGCTCGGCACCGACACCGCCGGAAGCGGCCGGGTGCCGGCGATGCTCAACAACATCGTCGGGCTGAAGCCGAGCCTTGGCCTGGTCTCGACCGCGGGCCTGGTGCCGGCCTGCCGGACGCTGGATTGCGTCTCGGTATTCTCGCTCACCGTCGACGACGCCATGACGGCGCTGCAGGCGATCGCCGGCCCGGACGGCGCCGACCCCTATTCGCGCGACCGGCGGCTGGCGGAGATGACGCCGTTTCCCGCCAATCTCAGGCTGGGAGTGCCGAATAAAGGCCAGCTGATCTTCTTCGGCGACAAGGCCTCGGAGGCTGCCTATGCCGAGGCGCTGAAGCGCTGGACTTCGCTCGGCGCCACGCTGGTCGAGTTCGACCTCGAACCGTTCTACGAAACCGCGCGGCTGCTCTATGAGGGGCCGTGGGTCGCCGAGCGCTATCTGGTGATCCGCAACCTGCTGGCGTCATCGCCGGACGCGATCCATCCGGTGACGCGCGAGATCATCATCGCAGGCTCGAGGCTTTCCGCCGCCGACACTTTTGCGGCGCTGTACAGGCTGCAGGGGCTGCGCAAGATCGCCGAGCGCGGCTTTGCCAATATCGACGCGCTGGTGCTGCCGACGACGCCGACGGTGTATTCCACCGCGCAGGTGCTGGCCAATCCGCTCGAACTCAATTCCAGGCTCGGCACCTACACCAATTTCGTCAACCTGCTCGACCTCTGCGCCCTCGCGCTGCCGGCTTCGATGCGGCCGGACGGCATCCCGTTCGGCATCACGCTGCTAGCGCCGGCCGGCCAGGACGCGCGGCTCTCCAGCATCGGCCGCATGTTCCACGCCGACACGAAATTGCCGATGGGCGCGCTCGGCCTGCCGCAGCCGCCGCTGGTGACGTTGCCGGCCGGCGTCAGTGGCGACGAGATCGCCATCGCCGTGGTCGGCGCGCATCTGTCGGGCATGGCGCTGAACGGCGAATTGAAGACGCTCGGCGGTCGGCTGCTGGAACAGGCCACCACCGCGCCGGACTACAAGCTCTATGCGCTGGAAACCACGCCACCGAAGCCCGGGATGCTGCGGGTGGCAGCCGGAGCGGGCGCGTCGATCGAGCTGGAAATCTGGGCGCTGCCCGCCGCCGCGTTCGGCAAATTCGTGGCCTCCGTGCCGCCGCCGCTGTCGATCGGCACCGTGCGGCTCGCCGACGGCCGCGGCGTCAAGGGTTTCATTGTCGAAGCCGCCGACGTCAACGGCACACGGGAGATTTCCGCGTTCGGCGGCTGGCGCGCCTTTATGGCGGAAGCCGCGGCGGAGTGACCCCCGTCATTCCAGGGCGCATCGAAGATGCGAACCCGGAATCTCGAGATTCCGGGTTCGATGCTTCGCATCGCTCCGGAATGACGATTACACCGACACCGCATAAACCTCGTATTCATCCCGCACCAGCTCAATATGCGCGCGCATCGCGACGGCCGCGCCGGCCTTGTCGCCGCGCAGGATCGCGACCACGACGCGGTCGTGCTCGGCGTGGGATTTCGCCAGCCGGCCGAGATTGCGGAACTGGGCGCGGCGGAACGGCTGCACCCGCACCCGGGTCGCGAGCGTAATCTCGGCGATGTAGCCGTTCTGCGAACCGGCATAGATCGCATTGTGGAAGCGCTCGTTGACCTCGTGAAAGCGGTCGGGATTGCCGGCATGGCTCAACACCCGCAATTCCTCGTGGATCGCCTCCAGCCGGTGGCGATCGCCGGGCTGCATGCGTTCCGCGGCAAGCCCCGCGCACATCGCTTCCAGCTCCGCCATCGCCTCGAACATCCCGGTCAGCCGCTGGATCGAGGGCCGCGCCACCACCGCGCCGCGATGCGCCCGCGAATCGACCAGGCCCGAGGCTGCGAGCTGGCGCAGCGCCTCGCGCACCGGGGTGCGCGACACGTTGAAGCGGCGTGCGATGTCGGTCTCGTCCAGCGCCGCGCCCGGCGGCAGCGCGCCGCGCACGATTTCGTCCGCGAGCTGCAGCCGCAATTCCTCCGCGCGCGTAATCTTGATTGGGTGGGGCGAAGCGCGGTCGACGCGCGGGACCACCGTCTCAGCCTCTGGACGTGGCGCGGAACCTGCCGGGAGATCGTCAAGACTCATGCCTTTTGACCCCTGGGTGTTCCGCCTTCGTCGATGATGCTGACATGGGCGGCGACGATCTTCCAGCCCTCGGCAAATCGCACCCAGGTCTGCATCTGGCGGCCGACCTTGCCCGGCAAGGTATCGCGATAGAACAGCGTGGAGGCGACCGCGGTGTCGCGGCCATAGGTGGAGATGACGGTCCGCGCGGTCGTGCGGTTGAGGCCGATCGGCGAGCGCGCGGCACGAAACGCCACGATCGCATCATAGCCGTAGAGATTTTCGCCGATGCCGTAGCGCAGCGTCCTGGGGTCGGCGCGGAACAATTGATCGAGCACGGCGACGTCGTTCGATACCAGCGCCTTCTCGTAGCGCTCGAATTGCGCTGATACCTCCGAGAGCACGTCGGGGAGATCGACCTGCATGTCAGATTCCCCTCGGCGGAGGTGCTGCGACCACGCCTTGGCGCTCCAGCGCGAAAGCCACCCGCAGCGCGATGTCCTCGCGCCAGGGCGCGGCGATGATCTGCACCCCGATCGGCATCGGCTCCAGCGGCACCGGGACCGCCGCGACCGGCAGCCCGATAAAGGAAATCGGCTGGGTGTGGACACCGATATTGGCGCGCACCGGAAGCTCGACGCCGTCGAGCACGAAGGTCGTCTGCCCGAGTTTTGGCGCGACGCAGGGCGTTGCAGGCGCGAGGATGACGTCGACCGACTTGAACAGTTCCAGCACCTGCGCGCGATACCAGCGGCGGAATTTCTGCGCGCGGTCGACCAGAGGTGCCGGGATCATCGCGCCCGCCAGCAAGCGGTCGCGCACCGCTGGATCGAAATCGCCCGCACGCCGGCGCAGGCGATCGAGATGCAGCGAGGCGCCCTCGGTAGCGGTGATGATATAGGCGGCGGCACGTGCGCGTGCGGCCTCCGGGATTTCGACCGTGCGCGTAACTCCGAGCGCCCTGGCGACGCGGGCGACGGCCTCGACAGCCTCGGGAAAAACACTCTTCTGGAAATATCCGCCGGCGATCGCAATCCGCAGGCCCCCGATGTCCTGCGCAAGCAGCGCACTCACCGGCTCGGCGAGCCGCGTCGTGCAGGCTGCGTCCTCCGGGTCGGGTCCCTGCATCGCGTCATAGGCCAGCGCGAGATCCGCGACATTGCGCGCGAACGGGCCGAGATGATCGAGGCTGTAGACGAACGGAAACGACCGCGCCCGCGACAGACGGCCATAGGTCGGCTTCAATCCGAAGATGCCGCAGAATGAGGACGGCACCCGGATCGAGCCGTTGGTGTCCGAGCCCAGTGCGATCGGCACCAGGCCGCCGCCGACCGCGCCGCCGGAGCCGCCGGAGGAGCCGCCGGTCATCCGCGTCGGATCATGCGGATTGCGCGATGGTCCGTCGTGGACATTCTCGCCCGTAAAATCGTAGGCGTATTCGCCCATGTTGAGCGCGCCGACTAGCACGGCGCCCGAAACCTCCAGCCGCTCGATCAGGGTGGCGTCGCGCGGCGACGGTTTCAAGTCGCGGTTGATCTTCGATCCGGCGCGGGTCGAAAGCCCCTGCACATCGAACAGGTTTTTCACCGCGAACGGCACGCCGGCGAGCGGGCCGACTTTCTTGCCGGTTGCAATCGCGGCGTCGATGGCGCGCGCCCGGGCGCGGGCGCGATCGGCGGTCACGTCGGTGAAGCAATTCAGGATGCGATCGTGTTTGGCGATCCGCGCCAGCGCCGCCTCGGTGACGCCGAGCGCGGACAACCTCCGGCCCGATACGGCCGAGGCGATTTCCGCGGCCGACAGTCCGTCGGCGCCTTGGGGAATCGCGAGATCAGGCTGCAAAGACACTGGCCGGCTCGGTTTCGTCGGGGAGCGGGAATTCATCGACCAGCCGCGCGATCCTCAGCGAGATCTCGAGATTGGCCCTGACCGCCGGCTTCCAGGCGGGGTCGATCGGCAGCGCCAACGCCTTGGCTGCGGCATCGACATAATCGTCAAGCGGATCGGCGGCCATTTTGCTCCCATCGACAGGATCGTTTCGCAACCCCGGTTAGCATCTTTCCGCTTCATGCTCTAGATTCTTGTTTGACGCGTTTTCTTCATGCCAACCGGTCTCCACTTCGCTCGAAAATGCGCTAATGAACCGGCAATGGGGGGTGCGGGATCGCCGTCAATAACTCCCTGGTATAGGCATCCTGCGGGTCGCCCAGCACCCGTTCCGACGGCCCCTGCTCGACGATTCGCCCCGTCCGCATCACGATGACCCGGTCGCACAACAGCCGCACCACGTTCAAATCGTGCGACACGAACAGATAGCTCATGCCCATCGACGCCTTCAGATCCTGCAGCAGGTTCAACACTACCGCCTGCACCGAGACGTCGAGCGCCGCCGTCGGCTCGTCGAGGATCACGAGTTTCGGATGCAGCGCGATGGCGCGCGCGATGCCGACGCGGGCCTTCTGGCCGCCCGACAATTGATGCGGGAAGCGATCGAGCAGGTTGACCGGCAGGCCGACCAGGCCGGCCAGCTCCTCGCAGCGCGCACGGAGTGCGTCGCGCCCCTTGATATTGCCGAGTTGCATGATCGGATCGGCAATGGCGCGCGCCGCGGTGAAGCGCGGATTGAGGCTGTCGGTCGGATCCTGGAACACCATCTGGATGCTCTTGCGCAGCGGCAGCCGCGCGAACGCGTTCGGCATGATGGCGCCGATCTCGTCGCCGTCGAACGCGATGCGGCCGGAGGTCTGGTCCAGCAGCCGCATCACCATCATCGAGGTGGTGGATTTGCCGCAGCCGGATTCTCCGACCAGGCCGACGCTCTCGCCGCGGCCGACCGAGAAGCTGATGCCGTCGACCGCGCGGAAATTCTCCAGCTCGACCGGCGGCTTGCGCGAGAACAGTTTTGACAAAGTGGCGGTGGCCCCCTGGCGCGGGTATTCTTTCACCAGTTTTTCGACGAGCAGGAGGGGCTGCTTGACGGTATCGTCACCCCCGGGCTTGACCCGGGGATCCATTGCTGAAGAAGAGTCTTGCGAAGAGGGATGGATGGCCGGGTCAAGCCCGGCCATGACGGCTGATGGCTGGGGCGCCACCGGCGGCAACGCCGCGGCTTCTTCCTCCGGCAGCAGATCGCGCAGGGAGACGCCGATCCGGGGCGTCGCGCGCATCAGCTTCTTGGTATAGGCGTGCTCGGGATTGGCAAAAATATCGGCGGAAAGCGCGGTTTCCACCACCCTGCCCTTTTCCATCACCACCACACGGTCGCAATAGGCCGCCGCCAGGCCGAGATCGTGGGTGATCAGGATGGTCGACATGCCGCGCCGCTTGGTCAGCTCGACGATCAGATCCATCACCGCCTTCTGCGTGGTGACGTCGAGGCCGGTGGTCGGCTCGTCGGCGATCAGGAGCTGCGGATTGCAGGCCAGCGCCAGCGCGATCACCACGCGCTGGCACATGCCGCCCGACAGTTCGAACGGATAGGCGTGATAGCGCTCGCGCGGACGGGCGATCTTGACCTGCTCCAGCGCCTCGATCGCCTTCTCGCCGCGGTCGCCGACCTGCGACTGCTGCACATGCTGGCGCAGCACGTCCTCGATCTGGTCGCCCACTTTCCGGATCGGATTGAGCGCCGCGCGCGGGTTCTGGAAGATCATCGAGATTTCGCGGCCGCGCAAATCGCGCATCTGGTCTTCGCTGGCGTTCTTGACGTCGATACCGGAAAACATCACCGAGCCCTCGGCGATTTTTCCCGCGCGGTCGAGAATCCGCATCACCGCATAGGAGGTCACCGATTTTCCGGAACCGGATTCGCCGACAATGCCGAGCGTCTCGCCCTTGGCCACGGAGATGTTGACGTGCTGCACGGCCTTGACGATACCGCGGCGGGTGGCGAATTCCACGGTGAGGTCGTTAACGTCGAGCAGCGGCGGCGCGGTCATTCAATGCCTCCGCGAGTGAGGTCGGCTCCCTCTCCCCGTTCTTACGGGGAGAGGGCTGGGGTGAGGGGCCTCTATCAGCGAATACAGCAGGCAGAGGAGTGCGCTGAGGCTCCCCCTCACCCGCCGCGCAAGAGCGCGGCGACCTCTCCCCGCAAGCGGGGCGAGGTGAAGAGCAACATCGCGAAATGACTTTCCCATCCCCTCACGTCCTTCGCTGGGGGTCGACGATGTCGCGCAGGCCGTCGCCGAGCAGGTTGAAGCAGAACACCGCGATCATCAGCGCCACGCCCGGAAACAGCGCGATCCACCATTCGCCCGACACCATGAAGCCCGCGCCTTCGGCGACCATGATGCCCCATTCGGCGGTCGGCGGCCGCACGCCGAGTCCGATGAAGGACAGGCCGGCGGCGTTGAGGATGGCGTAGCCCATGGTCAGCGACATCTGCACGATCATGATCGGCATGATGTTGGGCAGGATGTGCACCAGCAGGATCCGAAATTCGCCATTGCCCGACAGCCGCGCCGCCTGCACGAAGCCGGCGTCGCGGCGCACATTGGCCTCGGCGCGCGCGACGCGGGCATAAAGCGGGAAATTCACGATCGCGGTCGCGATGATGATGTTCTGCACGGTGTTGCCGAGCGCCGCCACGATGCCCATCGCCAGCACGAACAGCGGGAACGCCATGATGGTGTCGGCGATGCGGCCGACGATGCGGTCGGTCCAGCCGCCGAAATAGCCCGCGGCGATGCCGGCGAGCCCGCCCATCAGGAATACCAGCACGACGGACGCCACCGCGATGAAGGTGTCGAGCCGCGTCGCCACGATGACCCGGCTGAAGATGTCGCGGCCCAGTTGGTCGGTGCCGAACCAATGCGCCAGCGACGGCGGCTTCAGCGCGGCCGCGGTATCGGACGCCAGCGGATCGTAGGGAACGATGTAGGGGCCGAACAGCGCCGCGAACACGATCACGATCAGGAGCCCGAACGCAAACGCGGTGACGCGATTCTCGCCGAGCACGTAACGGGTGTGCTCGAAGATCGCCGATAGCCCCGAGGTGCGTGCGGGTGCGGCGGGTTCAACGGCAGGCGCAACGGTGCTCATGCTTCCACACTCACCCTTCAAGCCTCACCCGGGGATCGATCACGCCATAGAGGATATCGATCATCAGGTTGAGCAGCACATACATGACTGCCATGGTCAGCACGAAGCCCTGCACCGGTGCGAAGTCCGACGAGATCAGGGCTTCCACCGCATAGGAGCCGATGCCCGGCCAGGCGAACACTTTTTCCACCAGCACGTTGGCACCAAGCAGGAAGGAGAACACCATGCTGAGTGTGGTGATGACCGGCAGCATGGCGTTGCGGAAGGCGTAGGTGACGATCACCGTGCCCGGCGACAGGCCGGAGGCACGTGCGGTGCGGACGAAATCCGACGACAGCACCGCCAGCATCGAGGCCCGCGTCATCCGCGCGATCGGCGCCAGCGAGAAGATCGCGAGCGTCATCGCCGGCAGGATCAGCTGGCTCAGCGCGGAACGAAACACCTCGAAATCGCGGGCGATCAGCGCGTCGATCAAATAGAAGCCGGTCACCGTCGGCGGCGCGCTATAAAACACATCCAGCCGCCCGAGCGGCGCCGGCGACCAGCCGAGCCGGAAATAGAAGACATAGACCAGCACCAACCCCGTGAAGAACACCGGCAGCGACACGCCGGCCGTGGTCGTGACCCGGCAGAGATGGTCGATCCAGGAGCCCGGCCTGGTCGCGGCGAGAATGCCAAGGGGAATAGCGATCACGATCGAAACCACGAGGCCGAGCAGCGTCAGTTCGGCAGACGCCGGCAGGCGGTTGCGGATTTCGGTCGCGACCGGCTGGCCTGTCGTGAGCGAATTGCCGAAATCGCCATGGGCGAGATCGCTGGTGTAGCGGAAGAACTGCTCGATCAGCGGCTTGTCGAAGCCGAGCTTCTTCCTGATCTGCTCGATTGCCTCCTTGTTTGCGGCAGGACCGGCGAAATAGGCCGCGGGATCGCCCGGCAGCGCCCTCGTCAAGAGAAAGGTGACGATCACAACCCCGATCAGCGAGGGGATCGCGAACATCAGCCGCTTGCCGATCATGGTCAGCATGGCGCGCTCCAGCGCGCGGCGAATGGCGAATAGCGAATGGCGAATGGATAATGCGGGCTGCTTTCTTCCACTATTCGCTACTCCCTATTCGCTATTCGCCTGCTATTCTCCACTCACCCCTTCACCAGCGCGCGATAATCGAGCCGGCGGTGGAACCAGTATTGATAGCCGGAGACGTTCTTCTGCATCGCAACGTTGACGAAGGGCTGGTACAGCGGAATGCGCGGGATGTCGGCAAAGGCGAGATCGACAAAACCTTTCACGTCGCCGTCATAGGCCGCCGTATCGCCGCTGGCGGCGGCGGTGCGTGCGCCGTCGATCAACTTGTCCATCGCAGGCGACTTGTAGCTCATGGTGTTGAAGACGGAATTGTTGCCGTGATAGCACCAGTAGAAGAAATATTCGGGGTAATCGAGCCAGCCCGAGAACACGTTGGTGAACAGCGGCATCTCCTTCTTGTTCAACTCGGTGCGCCAGTTGGCGCCGGGCACCTTGTTGATCGTGGTCTTGATGCCGATCTGCGCGAGACTCTCCTGCGTCAGCACGCAGAGCGGCTCGTTGATCCCGGCGAAATTCAGGTCGAATGAAATGGTGGTCTCGAAGCCGTTGGGATAGCCGGCTTCCGCCATCAGCGCCTTGGCCTTGTCCATGTCGGTGACATATTTGGTCGGCTGCGGCCACGCCACCTCGGTCGGCTTCTCGGCGGGCGCGCCGAACATCGGATTGGCGAGCCCGAACAGCACCGCGTCCATGATCTTCTGATACGGAATCGCGTAAGCCACCGCCTGCCGCACCTTCAGATTGTCGAACGGCGGCTTGGTCACGTTCATGCCGATGTACTGGATGCCGTTCGAGAACGGCAGCGACACGATGTTGAGCTTGCCGGCGGCCTTCAGCTCCTGGAAATCCTTGTTTGGCAATTCATAGGAAATGTCGGCATCGCCCCGCTCGAGCAGCGCGCGGCGGTTGCCTGCCTGCGGCACCATGCGCCAGATCACGCGCTTGATCTTCGGCATGGGACCACCGACCCAGTCGTCGTTGCGTTCCATGATCACTTCGGTGCCGGCGGTCCATTTCGTCACCTTGTAGGCGCCGGAGCCAGCGGTCTGTTGCTTGGTGTATTCGAGGCCCCAGGGGTCCTTCTCGCTGGCGTTCTTCTTCACCAGTTCGGAATTGACCACGCAGGGCACGATGACGGCGAGATCCGGAATCGTCAGGCGATCCTTCTTGGCGAAATCCACCCGCACGGTGTTGTCGTCGACGACGACGAACTGTTCCGGCTTTGTCAGCGAGCCCGCGCTCATCTGGAACGTCGGAAAGCCGCCGACGCTGACGGCGCGGTCGAGCGACCATTTGACGTCCTTGGCCGACACCTGTGTGCCGTCGTGGAATTTCGCGCTCTTCTTCAGTTTGAAGGTCACCGACATGTCGCCGACATTCATGTCCTCGGCGAGTTCGGGCTTGAACTTGTCGCGGTCGTAATAGGGCACGCCGCCGGGGCCGCTCTTCATCTCATGGCTGATCAGCCGGTCGTAGCAATTCCACGACACCTCATAGCCGGGCACGTTGGTGCCGACGCCGTGGATGTCGAGATTGTTGGGGCCGCCCTCGGAGACGATCAGCAGCGTCTCGGAGCGGGCATCCGCCTTGGCCGCGGACCAGATCGCGGGCGCCGGCACCATGGCGCCGGCAGCGACGCCGGTGACGGATTTCAGGAAATCGCGGCGCTTCATCTGATGGCTCCAACGCTACGGGAATCGTGCTTTTGGAGCGACTTCGCAAGGTTCGTGCCAAACCTTAATGCAACTCTATTGGCGTCCTAAACACATGATATGGCTTCCGAATATCGTGCTTTTAGAATGGCTGGATGCCGCATCAGTTGCATACAAAGAAATGGCGTTGCCTATTATTGATGCACTCATTCGACGCCCACTTTTCCTGGGCAAACGTCCTACGGCCACGTCAGTCGGTTATAAATCCTAGGAGCATTCGCAGGAGAAACCAGATGAAGTACCAGGCGATCAACTTCGGCGCGAAGCTTAAACTGTTCGACGAGCAGTGGCAGCCGAAGGTCATCGCCGAAATGAACGACTATCAATTCAAGATCGTGAAGCTCGAGGGCGACTTCATCTGGCACGATCACAAGGACACCGATGAAACCTTCATCGTCCTCGATGGCGTGCTGCGGATCGATTTTCGCGACGGCGCGGTGAAGTTGTCGGCAGGCGAAATGTTCGTCGTGCCGAAGGGCGTCGAACACAAGCCTTATGCCGAACACGAGGTCAAACTACTGCTGATCGAACCAAGGGGCGTGCCCAATACAGGTGACCAGGGCGGCGAACGCACCGCCGCGAACGACGTCTGGATTTGAATTCATCTCGTCTGTCCGAAGCGAAAATGCGCTACGGGCAAAAATCCTCGTTGTTGACGCGCAGGCAGCGCGGCGCCGCGACCACTTTCCGCCGGCCGCAGCCGTCGTTGACATCGATCTTCTTCAGCGCCCGAAGTGCGGCCATGGTCGGGCGATACCAGAGATAGCGCTCGTCTGACAGCTGCGAGGCGCGACGCAATCCTTCGATGGTGGCGGCTTCGAACGCGCCATCGCCCTCGCCGGTCATGCAATCGAGGCGAGCCAACTGCTCCTGAATCCGCTGCACCAGGTCGCGGCCCTGATAGGTCGGCCCGGCGCTGTCGAGCACGACCGCCTCGCGCAAGCGCCCTGCCGTGGTGCGCGCTTCCGCCGCCTCCGGCGTGTCGGGAAACAGCGATGCGACGAGGTCGAAGGCCTCAGGGGTTTGCGCCTGCCCGGCGCGCGCCAGAACCAGCGCCGCGGCTGAAGATGCCGTGGCCGGGGTTTCATTCGCGTTCGCCTCCCTCAGTTTGGCGGCGATCGGTTTCGCCAGCGCTGCCTCGGGGCTTTCGGGAAAGCGTTCGATCAAAAGATCGTACAGCGCGACATTACTGTTTTCCTTGGCCGCCGCGAACAGCTGTGCAGCCGGGCTCGGCGGCGGTGCCGGCGGGACGAAATAGAAGTCCGCTTCGAGCGAAGTCGACTCCCAGGGGATCTGCGCTTCGCCGGTTGCGAGCCGGACCTGGCGGCGCACGCTCTTGAACACGTCTTCCAGCTTTTCGCCCGGCACGGTCATGGCGTCCGCCAGCGCCCTGGTATAGGGGCTATGGCCATCCTCGCCGTCGAACGCAATCTTGCCCGATCCGGTGGCGGAGGCGATGAACACGCCGTAGACCGCGCCCATCGGTACCAGGCCGACGATGCCAGCGGGCGCCACGCTTGCGGGAAACGGATTATCGCGGCAGGCGTCGAGGATCAGGATGTTGAGCGCATTGCCGGCGGCCGCCAGCCGATCGGCGACGCGCTTGACGCTCAGCGAAGTCGAGGCGACGTCGGATCGCCGCCTTATGTCGGCACTGACCGGCACCAGATAGTTGATGGAATCGCTCTCCAGCCCGTGTCCGGCATAATACAGCACCGACACCGTATCGGGTCCGCGCTCCCTGATTTTTCGCGCGAAACTGTCGACGTCCTCGGTCATGCCCTTGAGGTCACGGTCGGTCTTTTCCGTGACGTCGAAACCGACCTGCCGCAGTTTTTCGGCGATCAGGTGCGCGTCTTTCGCCGGGTTGCCGAGTTTACCGAGCTTGACGTAATTGGCGTTGCCGATCACCAGCGCCAGCCGCGGCGCCGATGGCGGCACGGTTCGTCTCGCCTGATCGGAGGCGAGGGCAAGCGAACATTGGCAGATTGCATGCACGATGAGGCCGGCGGCAGGCAGCGCCCAGGATTTCACGACATTTCGCATCGGATGTAATATAGCAAATCCCGACCTGCCCGCCATCGGATCCCCGAATATGAACGTTGTGCAACAGCTCTTCGGCAGCGGCCTGCGTCGGCTGCTCTGTTGTGGAGCTTTGCTGGCGGCCCTCGCCTGCCACGCCGCGTCAGCGGAAGTCCTGAGCGGACATGAATTCCAGAACCTGCTGGCCGGCGGGCCGGAAGGCACTACCATCGTGTTCGAGGGCGGTAACGACAAGGTGTTCTATTCGCCCACCCTGAAAAATAAGTTGCGGCTGGCGCCCGAGCTCGGCCCGGAATTCCTCAAGCAAAAAATCTTGCAAAATACCGTCGCCGAAGGTGTCTTCATTGCAGCCATGATCGAGGACGGCAAATGGCGCACCATCAGCGGCATCGCCGGGATCGCCGCCGACATGGACTCTGGCCACGGCGTGCTGACGCTGGTGCAGACGTTTCCCGACGACACCAGCCTGAAAGCGTTCGAGAAGCGCGACCGACTCTATGCGGTGGTCATCGTCGAAGAGGCTACGAGCGGCATTCTGTGCCGGAAATCACAGTGGCAAAAGCTGTTCACGTTCAAGGGTGAGCCGAAGATGACGACGGTGCGCTGCGACTTCACCGTCGGCAATATCGTGACGCCGGCGAGCGCTCAATGAAGTCCAAGGGGGAATAAATGATGTTAAGGGCATTCGGATATCGACGCTCCAACCAAGGGATCGTCGCAACATGCACCCGCGCCGCGCTGCTGGCTGCGCTTATCGTGCTGGGATCGCTGTTCGCCAACCGCGAGGCGGCGGCGGGCGCCTCGGTGGCCGCGGCGGCGCAAAGCGCCGATGCCGGCGTCTCGGCGTGCGGCAGCAACAGCGGCAAGGTGCTCTACAGCTGTATCGCCAATGTGCTGGATCGCTTGAGCAGCGAAATCTCCGACGTCAAGGTGCCTGCCGCACGAACCGCGCTGCACACCGCCGCCTCGAGATTGCGGGCCGCCGCCAATATGACTCAGGCGCTCTCGGCGATCTCGCAATGCCGTGCGGCGATATCGAGCGCGATAGGTCTGGCGAGGACGATCGGCCGCGGCGGCAGTCAGGGTCTCGACGCGATCGCCGGCGTGCTCAGTCACGCGGCCCAGCTGATCCAATCCAAGGGGTGATGGGCGGCCGAGTCAAATCGGCCAGAGCAATCGTTCCAGTTCGAACAGGTCGCCGGCCTTCTGCTGCCAGTCCTCGATGCAAATCTGGAAGTTCAGATTGCTGGCGCGGTGCAGCAGCCCCATCGCCATCAGCCGGCGCGTCAGTGCTGGCGTGACGTCGGCCTTCGTATATCCGTAGCCGCGAAACAGGCTGTGAACGCGATCCGGTATTCCCGCCGTCATGAAGCTGCCGGGGCCAAGCAGATCGTATTCGCGCCATCCCGTCATCACGTCGCCGAAGTCGATCAGCCCGGCTAACTTCCCGTCGTCGCCGCTCAGCAGAAAATTCTCCGGAATGTATTCGCCGGTCAGGATCACCGGCGGCGCGTCGAGCGGAATGAGGGGCGCCGCGTCGCGAATGAACTGGTCGAGCCCGTCCAGATATTTTGGCGCGAGCCCAAGGCGCTCGTGCCGGGCGCGGCATCGCTTGATCTGCGCGGGAATGAACTCATCCCAGCGCGGTTCGATGGCGGACAATTCTCCGACCGGCACGCGCTGCACTTCCGCGATGGTCTCGCCGATCCGGCCGAGCAGGCGCTGCTTTTGATCCTCCGGCAGGTGAGGCCACGCCTGCTTGCCAATGATGCCGGAGAGCCGGGTGATGACGAGATACGGCCAGCCGTCGCGTTCGCCCTCGAGGACGATTTCCGGGATCGGCACCGTGATGCGGCCGCGCAGCTGCGCCAGCGACATCCGCTCCGATACGAATTGATGACGCAACAGCGGCGGAAAAATCTTCAATATCAATTTGTGGTCGAGCGCGACGACGAGATTGGTGCCGGTCGCAAACAGATGCGCCTCACCATGCGGCAAGCGATGGCTGCGCGCGATGTCGAGCGCCGCCGGCAGGCATTGCGCCGCGTCGGCGCGCCAGGCGTCGTATGCCTCGATATTCTCCAGGTTCGGCAATGCATGCATCGGGCGCGGTTACCGGTCCGGGTTGGCGCGCTGGAACTGGCGCAGCAGCCGATTGCCCCGTTCGACCGCCGAATCCATCGCGGCTTGCGCGGTTTTCTTGCCGGCAAAAGCCTGTTCCAGTTCGTCGTCGATGACGTCGCGGATCAAAACGAAGGAGCCGAGCCGCAAGCCCCGCGAATTCACGGTCGGCGGCTTCAAGGTGATCTGCTCGATCGAAATCGCGGTGCCGGGATTGCGATCGTAGAAGCCCTGCGCGCGGGTCAGGTCGAAGGCGGCGCGGGTGATCGGCAAATAGCCGGTGTTCTGGTGCCAGGCGGCCTGGACCTCCGGCTTCGAAAGGAAGCCGAAGAACTTGGCGACCCCCCTGTATTCCTCGCGCGGCCGGTCGCGCAGCACCCACAGGGTGGCGCCGCCGATGATGGTGTTTTGGGGCGCGCCCTTGACGTCGGGCCAGTACGGCAGCATGCCGTAACCGACCTCGAATTTCGAATTTTTCAGGATGTCGGCGCGCGTCGCCGACGAGCCGATGAAGATGCCGCAGTCGCCGTTCTGAAACCGCGGCTCGGCCGACGTGGCGCGGCCGCCATAGTCGAACACCTTCGTGGCCTGCCATTCCGCCAGTTGCGCGATGTGCCGCACCACGACCGGATTGTTGAAATCGAGCACCGCGTCGAGACCGTTGAAGCCATTGGCCTCGGTCGAAATCGGCAGGTCATGGTAGGCGGAAAAATTCTCGACATTGATCCAGGACGGCCAGGACGTGGTGAAGCCGCAGGCCATGCCCTGTGCCCGCAGCCGCTTCGCCGCCTCGCCGAGTTCCGGCCAGGTCTTTGGCGCGACGTCGGGGTCGAGGCCGGCGGCACGGAACATGTCCCTGTTG
The DNA here is from genome assembly GCF_035484855.1 of Bradyrhizobium sp. GTDB lineage: Bacteria > Pseudomonadota > Alphaproteobacteria > Rhizobiales > Xanthobacteraceae > Bradyrhizobium. Next base: position 82,502 of record NZ_DATHOP010000027.1, on the reverse strand, counting down.
TAGTAGAGGATCGGCGTCGATACGTTGAACGGGAACGACAGCATGTTGCCGGCGGCGTCGGCATAATAGCCGGTGACGGCCGGCAGATAGGCGGCGGGCGAAAACGCCTCGGCCTCGTCGCGCATCAGCTCGAACACCGGATAGATCGCGCCCCTCGCCGCCATCATGGTGGCGGTCGCGATCTCGTTGACCTGGACGATCGCGGGCTGGCTGCGCGAACGAAACGCGAAGATCGCCGCGGTGACGGCCTCGGTGTAGTTGCCCTTGTAACTCGGCACCACGCGGTATTCGGATTGCGAGGCGTTGAAATCGGCCGCCAGTTTCTCCAGCTGCCGCCCGAGTTCGCCCGACATCGCATGCCACCACATGATGTCGGTGACCGCAAATGCCGGCGAGGCGAAACCGAGCACGGCGGCCGCAGAAGCAAGTTGCAGAAATTTTTGGATTAGTTTCACCATAGAAACCTTCCAGCCTGTCAAGCTCGAAGCGCTACCCGCGCCCTCATAGAACCCCACGCCGGCCGTTTCAATCCGGGACGGAACAAGATCGCGGCAGCGGATTGACGAAGCTGACCATGCTGGCACAATGGTCCGAGGCCGCCCGCCTCCGCCAGAAGGCATTGAACCTTTTCTTCCCGCCGCAGACATCATCATAGGGGGATAGTTACCTGTGTTCAGCCGCGCCCACCTTTCGCGGATAGTGGTGCTTGTCTTTGCGCTGTTGTTGACGGCCGCCTCGACGGGCGCGCCGGCGCGTGAATTTCGCGCCGCCGACAACCAGAATGAGGACTATCCGACCGTTCAGGCGCTGCGCTACATGGGCCGCCTGGTCGAAGAGGGCAGCGGCGGCCGCCTGCAAATCCGGGTGTTCCACTCGAGCCAACTCGGCGAGGAAAAGGAAACCATCGAGCAGACCCGCGCCGGCGCCATCGATCTCAATCGCACCAACGTGGCGCTGATCGGAACCTTCGTGCCGGCCATGAACGTGTTGGCGATGCCGTTCCTGTTTCGCTCGGTCGAACATCTGCAGAAGGTGCTGGACGGCCCGATCGGCAAGGATATCCTCGGCAGCTTCGAGCCTTACGGATTCGTCGGGCTGACGTTTTACGATTCCGGCGCGCGCTCTATCTACAACAGCGTCAGGCCGCTGCACTCGATCGCCGACCTCAAGGGTTTGCGGCTTCGGGTGCAACAATCGGAACTGATGTCGGACATGGTCAGGGCGCTGGGCGCCGAGCCGGTCGAACTGCCCTACGGCCAGGTTCTCACGGGACTTGCGACCAAACTGATCGACGGCGCGGAGAACAACTGGCCGTCCTTCGTCACCACGGGTCACTACAAGTATGCCGGCTTCTACACCCTCACCGAACACACCATGAGCCCGGAAGTGCTGGTGATGTCGCTGAAGGCCTGGCAAAGCCTGTCGAACGAGGATCGCCAGCTTTTCCGCGACGCCGCGCAAAAATCCAGCCGCTTCATGCGCGAGAAGTGGATCGACCTCGAGCAGCGGTCGCAACAGCAGGCGAAGGCCGCCGGCGTCACCATCGTTACCGACTTCGACCGCAAGCCGTTCGAAGCCGCGATGGCGGGCATCTACCAGAAGGCGCAACGCGACCCCGCGGCCGCGGCCCTGATCGAACGCATTCGCAAGGTGGAGTGATCAGGTCTTGGCGGCATCCAGGCGGGACGAAGCGGTGGAACGGCGCCCGGGACTTGCCGGGCGCGGCCGCGCCTTGCTCGTCGGGCTGCTGCGCGCGGTGCCGATCCGCTGGCGCATCCTGTCGATCGCTGCACTGAACTCGGCGGTCGTCGTGGTGCTGGTCGCGATGATCTGGAACGGCGCGCAAGTGCTGGGTTCGGCCTGGGACGACGTCCGGCAGGTGCGGGAGTCCGACAAGATCCTGGCGCTCTTGGAGAGCGAAACCGGCCGGCTGCAGAACCTGATCCATCGCTACATCAACCAGCCGAGCCCCGAACTGTTCGCCGAGATCTTGCTGCTGCGCGAAGCCGTGCTTGGAACGCTGACCACCCGCGCCTCGACCGACCCGATGCTGTCGGGGTCGGTGGAGGAACTCGAGCGCGTCACCGAGCACTTCCTCAACGGTTTTGGCGAGTTGCGCGGCGTGCAGGCGACGATCTCGAAAACCTATGAGGACCAGGTCCTCTCTCCCGCCCGCGACATGGCGGGGCTCTATTCGATCATCGAGGGCGCGACCGGACACCGCGACGCGCTGATCTGGCCGGCGCTCGGAAAATCCCGCGAGGCCTTCACCGCGATGCTGGTCGCCGCCAACGCCTATTACCTGTCGCTGGCGACCGCGTCCGCCGAAGAAGCCCGCCGCAACACCGAAACCATCGAGAAGACGATTCCCGTGATGTCGGACCTGGCCGACAACGACCTGCAGCGCATGGCGCTGCAGCGCCTGAACGCGCGGACCGAGGCGTTGCGGCAGGGGCTTGCAAAACTGTCGGAGGAGCTTGCGAACCGCACCGAGCTGTTGCGCAACACCATCGATGCCAGCCAGGCCGAGGCGATCGGGGCGATCGACGATCTGTCCGCCAAGATGCGGACGCGCGAGCAGAAGGCGCAGGAAACCTTCGACCGGACGCTGGCCGACATCTCCCGCAAGGTGCTGTCGATCGCCGTGATCTTTCTCGGCATCATCATCACCGCGGGCGTGCTGATCGCGCTGTCGATCCGGCTGCCGCTGCAGCAGATCATGGCGGCCATGCACGCCATCACTTCGGGCAATTACGACCGCCAGGTGCAGGGCACCTCAGCCAGGGACGAGGTCGGCGCGATGGCGCGCGCGGTCGAGGTGTTCCGCGAAAACGCCATCGCCAAGCGCAAGACCGAAGATGAGTTGCGCGACTCCAAGGAAAAAGCCGAAGGCGCGCTGCTCGAACTCAACACCGCCCAGCAAAACCTGATCGACGCCGAGCGGCTGGCGGCGCTCGGCGGCCTGGTTGCCGGCGTCGCCCATGAGGTCAACAATCCGATCGGCATCAGCCTGACGGTGGCCTCGAGCTTCTCGCGGCGGGCGGATATGTTCGAGGCCGAGCTCAGATCGGACAGCCCGTTGCGGCGCTCCCAGCTGGAGGAATTCGTCCGCACCTCGCGCGATGCGGCGGGACAATTGGTCGCGAACCTGCACCGCGCCGGCGAGCTGATCCAGTCGTTCAAGCAGGTCGCGGTCGACCGCTCGCATGCCGAGCGCCGGCAATTCTCGCTCAGCGAGGCGACCGACCAGATCATCGCGAGCCTCAAGCCGGTGCTGAAGCGGTCGCCGATCGCGCTGTCGGTCGACGTGCCCGAGGGCCTCGTGATCGACGGCTACCCCGGCAGTTACGGGCAGATCCTGACCAATCTGTTCCTCAACGCCGCCAATCATGCCTTTGCCGACGGCCGGTCCGGGGCGATCTCGATCTCGGCGCGACCGCGCGGGGCCGACGACGTCGAGATCATTTTCGCCGACAATGGGGCCGGAATGACGCCGGACGTGCAGCGGCAGGCGTTCGACCCGTTTTTCACGACGCGCCGCAACGAAGGTGGCACGGGCCTGGGCCTGCATATCGTCTATACTCTTGTGACCCAGCAGCTCGGCGGCCGGATGATGCTGGATTCAAGGCTGGGACAAGGCACCACATTTCGCATTATCATGCCCCGGGCCGCCAAGGGCGGCACGGCAACCGCAGACCAGGCAAGCGACGGAACCCCTCAATGGCCGAACAGGACGATGTCCTCCACCTGATCGACGATTCCGGCACGGCGCCGGAAGCTTCGACGGCGCGTAAATGGAAGGTCGCCGTGATCGACGACGACCAGGCGGTGCATGAGGGCACCCGCTTTGCGCTCTCCGACTACAATCTCAACGGCCAGAGGCTGGAAATCCTCTCCGCCTATTCCGCGGCCGAGGGCCGCACCTTGATGCGCGCGCACCCGGATATCGCCGCGGTGCTGCTCGACGTCATCATGGAAACCGACGCCGCCGGCCTCGATCTCGTCGAATACATCCGCAACGAGCTGAAGAACGAGACCGTCCGCATCATCCTGCGCACCGGCCAGCCCGGTCAGGCCCCCGAGCGCCGCGTCATCGTCCAGTACGACATCAACGACTACAAGGCGAAGACCGAGCTTACCGCCGACAAGCTGTTCACCTCGCTGACGGCGGCGCTGCGCAGCTATCAGCAGCTCGAGCGCATGGTGCAGACAAGACGCGGGCTGGAAATCATCATCGACGCCGCCTCGACGCTGTACGATTTCAAGTCGATGCAGCGGCTGGCCGAGGGCGTGCTGACCCAGATCGCCTCGCTCTTGAACGTCGATTGCGCCGGCATCCTGGTGCTGCGCGACGACGGCAACTCGGCGAACGACGATTTCTCGGTGCTGGCAGGGTCCGGCTGCTATAGCCGCTTCATCGGCGCCGCAGGATCCAGATCGCTCGACCCCGACCTGCGGTCGATGGTGGAAGCCGCCTTCCGGCGCCGCAAGCATGAATTCGCCGACCAGCGCACTGTGCTCTACATCCGCACCGGCAGCGGCCGCGAGGTCGTGGTGCTGTTGCAGGCCGAGCGCCCACTGTCGGAGACAGACCGCTCGCTGGTGGAAATCTTCGGCAGCCGGCTGTCGATCGCCTTCGACAACGTCATTCTCTATCAGCAGCTGCACGAGGCCAATACCCAGCTCGAGGACCGTGTCGCGCAGCGCACCCGCGCCCTGATGCAGGCCAACCGCAGGCTGTCGTCGCAGTGGCTGCGGCTGCAGCGCGCCAACGGTTTCAAGAATGAAATTCTCGGCACCGTCGCCCACGACCTGAAGAACCCGCTTGGCGTGATCCTTGGCCGCACCGAAATGCTGACCGAGCTGATCAGTGCCGGCGCTTCCAAGGAGGGCGTCACCGCCCAGGTCGAACATATCCGCGACGCCACCAAGCGCCTGACCTCGATGGTCGATCATTTGATTTCGGACGCGATGGCGGACGCCTTCGACATCTCGATCCGCCGCGAGCCGGTCGATATCGCAGGCCTCGTCAGCGAGGTCGCCGACGCCAACCAGCCGCTGGCCGCCAACAAGCAGCAGACCATCACGGTGTCGGCGCCGCCGAATTTCGTCACCATGTGCGACGCCGACCGGATGCGCGAGGCGATCGACAATCTCGTCAGCAACGCCATCAAATATTCGCCGATCGGCGGCAAGATCGCGGTGGTGGTCAGCCATGAGGGCAAGAAAACCGTGATCCGCATCGCCGACCAGGGCGCAGGCCTATCTCCGGAAGACCTCGGCCGCCTGTTCGGCCGCTTCCAGCGGCTTTCCGCAAAACCCACCGCCGGCGAAAGCTCGACTGGACTGGGTCTATCGATCGTCAAGCGCATCATCGACATGCATGGCGGTCAGGTCAACGCAGAGAGCGCCGGGCCCGGACAGGGATCGACCTTCACCGTGATACTACCCGCAACCGAGATGTCATGAGCCAGAGCCCGCACATTGTCATTGTCGACGACGAGGCGCCGGCGCGCGAGATGGTCGGCGATTACCTCAAGATGCACGGGTTTAGCGTGACGCTGTGCGACGGGGGAAAGAGCCTGCGCGGCGCGATCGAGACCAGCGTGCCCGATCTGGTGGTGCTCGACCTCAACATGCCCGAGGAAGACGGGCTTTCCATCATCCGCGACCTGAAAAGCCGCATCAACGTCCCGGTCATCATGCTGACGGCGACCGCGAGCCCGATCGACCGCGTGGTCGGCCTCGAGCTCGGCGCCGACGACTACATCGCAAAGCCCTGCGAATTGCGTGAATTGATGGCGCGGATCCGCTCGGTGCTGCGGCGGAGCACGCCGGCGCGGGGGCCGGCGGCAGCGCCCGAGACCGCCGTGGCAAAGGCTGCGAAGGACCAGCTGGTGCGGTTCGGGACTAAATGGCTCGACCTCGAGGCGCAGGCGCTGCGCGACGAGGAAGGCAACGAACATCCCCTGACCGCATCCGAATTCTCGCTCTTGAAAGTGTTCGCGGCCAATCCGAAGCGGGTGCTGTCGCGCGAGCGCCTCTTGGAACTCGCCAACGCCCGCGACGCCGAAGCCTTCGACCGCGCCGTCGATTTGCGCATCATGCGCATCCGCCGCAAGATCGAGATCGACCCCACCAAGCCGGCGGTGATCCGCACGATCCGCGGCGGCGGCTATCTGTTTTCGCCGGCCGGCGAGAAGGGATGATAAATCCGGAGGATGGGTTGAGCACAGCGAAACCCATCACCCAACCGAGCCAATTGATGGGTATCGCTTCGCTCCACCCATCCTACACCGAGGCTACTGCCCGCTCTCCCATGAACAGTTCGCGCCGCTGCCGTCATTTTGACTGATCGCGTTGAGATCGAGCGTGCAATTCAATTTCGTGACGCTTTCGATCATCGAGCCGGCCGCGCCTTCCGCGGTGACGCCGGCCGAGGCCAGCGTTGCGTAGAGTTCGTTGGCCGCGCGGCCTTTCAGGGAGCGTTTGCCCTTCGCGAAGGCGAGATCGCAGCTGCGCTCGGCGATGGCGACATTGCTGATCCTGCAGGTCACCGAATCGGCTGCGACCTGCAGCTTCTTCTTGGGATAGCTGATCTTGCTGTTGCCATCGAACAGGCCGGCAATGACTTTCCTTTCGCCGGGGATGAGCAGCGAATACGGCGCCACCACGGCCGCCACCGCGAGCGCCGTCGGTCCGGTCAGGCTGACCGGCGCCGCCGATGCGAGCGGCGAGCCGAGGATCGTGAGCAGAAGGACGGCCGTCGAGGTTCTCGGAATCATCTTCTTCATGGCTTGGCTCCCGGCACGACACTAAAAGTTTGTAGCCAAGGCACCGACGGCACTCAAGGCGGCGTCGGAAGATTGTGAATCGCGAAGGCGTGAAGGGGGTGACGCCCGGCGTGAGCGAAACATAGGGGCAGCCGACCAAGGCTACCCTCTCTCACGATTTCATTGTATCGACCAGGGCGGAATCGTCGATCTGATCAGGCCGGAGACGCGAGCGGTTTACCCTTCTCCACGACATAGGTGCTGACGACCACGGTCTTTACGTCGCCGTTCTTGCCGCCGGCATGCGGTGTTGCGACCGGCACCTGGAAGCCGTCGCCCGGCTTGAGCGTGCGCACCGGCTGTCCCTCGATCGGCAGATCGAGACCGCCGGAAACGACGTAGCCGGACTCGATTCCCGGATGCGTGTGCCGCGCTACGAGGACGCCCGGATCGATGTTGACCTCGACAACGAGCGTCACATAGCCGGGCACCGGCCCGTCCATCTGCGACAGAATTTTCCGGGTGAAGCCGGTCGGAGCCGGGGGCGGCGTGCCCTGCGCCGACACTTCGCTCGCAGCGAATTCAGCGAGCCCACACAACGCACAGGATGCCAAACCCGCAAATCCTCGTCTTGTCAGCATGATCTCCTCCTGCTGCTACCGGATCATCAGCGTCCGGCTTGAAGGCGGGAATAGTATGCCTTTCGACATGGCCTGCAAGGTGGGTCTTTTATGCGTGCAGCCCAATTTAGTGACGCTTTCGAGCGTCGAGCCGGCGGCGCTCGCGTTTCCCTGATCGCGGGGGACACGAATGCGGCGCAATTCCCGGCAACACCGGCGCGTCGTCGTCGACAGGCCGTCTTGAGAGAAAACCCGGCTTCAGCCATGTCCACCGTCCGGCCGACCTCAATCTGAATGGCGAGTCCCCGGATGCGAACGGTTACCCTCTTGAACAGAACGATCTTGTTCCTTGGTGGATTTGCCGTCGCCGCGATAATCGCGGCCTCCGCAGCCGCGCAGGATGCCCCCTTTCAGAGCAGGCAAGTCACGCCTTCCGGCGAATACACGTTTGGGATCGAAGGACCGGCGGTCGACCGGCAGGGCAATCTGTATGTCGTCAACTTCGCAAAACCCGGCACGATCGGAAAACTGCCCAATGGCGCTGGGCAATCGGAACTGTTCGCGACACTACCCGAGGGCAGCGTCGGCGTTGCGATCCGCTTCGACCGGGCGGGGCGGATGTTCGTCGCTGACTACAAGAAGCACAATATCTTCCTGATAAGCCGCGACGGCAAAACCGTCGAAACCTATTTCCATTCCGACGACTTCAATCAGCCGAACGACCTGACGATGGCTGTCGACGGCACCCTCTACGCCAGCGATCCCAACTGGAAACGGCATGACGGACAGGTCTGGCGGGTGCAGAAGTCGCCCGACGGCAATGTGGTGGGCGAGAAGATGACCGCCGACCGCAAGATGAGCACCACCAACGGCATCGATCTCAGCCCGGATGGCCGGACGCTGTATGTCGGCGAGTCCGACACCCGCGAAATCTGGGCGTACCGGATCGAGGGCACCCGGCTCACCTCGGCCCGGCTGGTGAAGCGGTTCGCCGATTTCGACATCGACGGCCTGCGCACCGACACCTCTGGCGATCTTTATGTCGCACGCATTTTGAAGGGCACCATCGCCGTCCTGACGCCGGCCGGCAAATTGAGGCGGGAAATCCAGCTCGAGGCGAAAGAACCGACCAACCTCGCCTTCGGCGGCGATGACGGCAAGACCGTGTTCGTGACCCAGCGCCAGGGCGGGTTCATCGAGTCGTTTCGCGCCGACCGTCCGGGCCGCGAATATTGTATCTGGGCCTGTACCGAGCCCAAATAAGCAACCCCCGAAAAGTGCCACCCAGCATGGACAATCAGGCCGTGCATCGTGACGACATAAATCAGGGCTGAAGACCCCAGTGCGGGCCACTTTGCGGCCTCCGGCGGGCCGGATCGAGCCCCCGCACCAAAATCTAACTATGTGAAATAGCTCACATTTCATGCCTGATTGTTTCGTCGCAGAGCGGTCGACGAAACAATTCTCCTGACCATGAAACCATTTTCCCTTTTGCGTGCAGAAGTCCGGAAACGTTGGCTCATTAACACTTTGGCCCAACAAAGCGCCGCGACGATAGCGGTCACCGGGAGCCTGTCATGCCGAATGTCATCGCCCTCAACGCCGCAGCCCGCCAAGGCATAATCGCAGCGCAAGCGACCTCGGACGAAATGCTGCTCGAAAGTATCGCCGAAGGCAGCCGGACCGCGATGCATATCCTCTATTCCCGTCACAATGTGCGGGTTTTCCGCTTCGTGCTTCGCATCGTACGCGACACCACGATGGCCGAAGACCTCACCAGTCAGGTTTTCCTCGACGTCTGGCGCACCGCCGACCAATTCGAGGGCCGTTCGCAGGTTTCCACCTGGCTGTTGTCGATCGCCCGTTTCAAGGCGCTGACCGCGCTGCGCCAGCGCAAATACGAGGACATCGACCAGGACGACGTGCTTGAAATCGCCGACGAGGCCGACACGCCGGAAGCATCGCTTGACCGCAGCAATACCAGCGCCATCCTGCGCGCCTGCGTGGCCAAGCTGTCGCCGGCGCATCGCGAGATCATCAACCTCGTTTACTACCATGAGAAGTCGGTGGAAGAGGTCGGTGCGATCATCGGCATTCCCCAGAGCACCGTGAAGACCCGGATGTTCTATGCCCGCAAGCAGCTCGCCGACCTGCTCAGGGGCGCCGGCGTCGACAGCCTGGCGGCCTGAGGCTTAGGGCCCACGAAACAAATGAAACAATCGACGACATCAGGCGGAAAAAATCAGCCGCTATACCAACCAACAGCCGACCAAGTTTCTTAACCTCCCAAGCCTCCAACGACCCGGACGGGATGCCCCCCTTCCGGGTCGCTCTGCGTTTGGGGGCATTTCGGCGCCGAGGTCTCACGAATACGTGACGCTGGCGGGGTAACGGCGGGCTTTGGCGCTGCGAAGAAGGCGAGTACGCGCGCTGCCGCGTGGAGATGCTCGCCCGATGCTCAACCTCATTTTCGCCTTGCTCGCTGGCATCGTTACCGTGGCCGCGCCCTGCACGTTGCCGATGCTGCCGATCCTGCTCGGCGCGTCGGTCGGCCAGCGCAGCACATCGCGGCCGGCGATGATCGCGTTCGGCTTTGTGATCTCGTTTTCCGCAACCGCGCTGTTGCTGAGCGCGATCACCCGCGTCTTCGATTTTGATCCCAATATCCTGCGCAACGCGGCCGCGATCCTGTTGCTCGGATTCGGCCTGCTGATGATCTGGCCGAAGCCGTTCGAGTGGCTGTCCATCAGATTCGGCGGACTCACGAGCGGCGCCGCTCGTCACGAGGGAAATATCGGCGGCTTCGTGCTCGGCACCACGCTCGGCCTGGTCTGGACGCCCTGCGCCGGCCCGGTGCTGGGCTCGATCCTCACGGTCGTTGCGACATCGAAGGATACCGCATGGGCGAGCCTGTTGCTGATCGTCTACGCAACAGGCGCGGCGATCCCGATGCTGGTGATCGCCTATGGCGGCCAGGCCGTCACCACCCGGGTGCGCAGCATCGCGCGCATCTCGCCGAGACTGCAACAAGGGTTCGGCGTGGTGGTGATCGGCTTCGCGCTTCTCGCCTATTTCCAATACGACACGCAGGTCGTGGCGTGGCTGACCTCATTCTATCCGCAGGGCCAGATCGGCCTCTGATTCAACTGCAACACCCAGGAGACTTCCATGACGCTACGAACGCTCGCCACTTCCGCCTCCGTGATCGCGCTTTGCCTGACGGCTGTGGCCGCCACCGGCATCTCCGGCGAGGCCGCGCGCGACAAGACTCCGTTCGCGGTCGCAGCAGCGCAGGGCGCGGCGCCGAACTTCGCAGGCATCAGCAACTGGTTCAACTCGGCGCCGCTCAACATCTCCGACCTGCGCGGCAAGGTGGTGCTGGTGGATTTCTGGACCTATGGCTGCGTCAATTGCGTCAACACACTGCCCCACGTCACCGAACTCTATGCCAAATACAAAGACCGCGGCCTCGTCGTCGTCGGCATCCACACGCCTGAGTTCCCGTTCGAGCGATCGGCGGCCAACGTGCAAGCCGCGCTAAAGCGGCACGGCATCATCTATCCGGTCGCCCAGGACAACGATTCGGCGACATGGAACGCCTGGCGCAACCAGTACTGGCCGGCGCAATACATCGTCGATCAAAGCGGAAAAATCGTCTACCAGCACGATGGCGAAGGCCAGTATGAGCAGATGGACCGCACCATCGCACGCCTGCTGAACGCTCCCAGTTGAGCGACGGTTTCCTGAAGGAAGCGGTACCATCGTCACATCTCGCGTGGTAGTCTGCGCTCTGGATAGCGACGGATGGCCGCGATGTTCAATGGCTTCGATGCCGTGGATTTGGCCCGGGCGCAGTTCGCCTTCACGATGGCGTTCCACATCGTGTTTCCCGCCTTCTCGATCGGGCTTGCCAGCTATCTCGCGGTGCTGGAAGCGCTTTGGCTGGCGACCGGGCGCGAGGTCTTCATCAACCTGTTCAACTATTGGCTGAAGATCTTCGCGGTCGGGTTCGGCATGGGCGTGGTCTCGGGCGTCGTGATATCCTATGAACTGGGTGCCAACTGGGCGGCCTATTCGGACAAGGCGGGTCCCATTGTCGGCCCGCTGATGGCCTATGAGGTACTGACCGCGTTCTTCCTCGAATCCGGCTTCCTCGGCGTAATGCTGTTCGGCATGGAACGGGTCGGCCCGAAACTGCATTTCGTCGCGACCTCGCTGGTCGCCATCGGCACGCTGTTTTCCGCGTTCTGGATTCTCTCCGCCAATTCCTGGATGCAGACGCCGGTCGGCTACGCCGTCAACCCCGACGGGCAGTTCGTCCCCGCCGGCTGGCTCAAGATCATCTTCAATCCATCGTTTCCCTACCGCTTTGTGCATATGGTGCTGGCGGCCTATCTCACCACCGCGCTGGTGGTCGGGGCCGTCGGCGCGTTTCATCTGCTGCGCGACCAGCACCTGCCCGGCGCGCGCGTGATGTTTTCGATGGCGATGTGGATGGCCGCCCTGGTGACGCCGATCCAGATTCTCGCCGGCGATCAGCACGGCCTCAACACGCTCGAGCACCAGCCCGTGAAAATCATGGGGATGGAGGGACATTTCCAGAGCTACAAGGACGGCGCACCGCTTTATCTGTTCGGCCTGCCCGATCAGGCCGCGGGCAAGGTCAAATACGCCATCGAAATCCCGAAACTGGGTTCGCTCATTCTGACGCACTCCCTGGATGCGCCGATGGCGGGCCTCGACACCGTGCCGCGCGAAAACTGGCCGCCGGTGCCGATCATCTTCTGGTCGTTCCGCATCATGGTTGGGCTGGGATTCCTGATGCTGGGACTGGGGCTGTTCAGCCTGTGGATGCGGTGGCAAGGCAGGCTCTATGAAAGCCGGCTGCTGCATCTGTTCGCGGTCGCGATGGGGCCGGCCGGCTTCATCGCGGTGGTGGCGGGTTGGTTCACCACCGAGGTCGGCCGGCAACCCTTCACGGTCTACGGCCTGCTGCGCACCGCCGATTCCGCTTCGCCGCTCGCGGCGCCCGCGGTGGGCTCGTCGCTGACCGCCTTCGTTATCGTCTATTTCATCGTCTATGCGGCGGGCCTGACCTATCTGTTCCGGCTGATGGCGCAGCCGCCGCATCAGGGCGAGCAGGGCCCAAGCCATGCGCCGGTCCGCGCCGCGGGCATCACGCCCGCCGCCGGCGTGGCGGCGGAAGGGCAAACCCTATGACCGCCAATATCGACCTCGCAACCGTCTGGGCGTTCATCATCGCGTTCGCGGTGTTCGTCTATGTGGTAATGGACGGCTTCGACCTTGGCCTCGGCATTCTGTTTCCCCTGTTTCCCGACAAGACCGACCGCGACGTGATCATGAACAGCGTGGCGCCGGTATGGGACGGCAACGAAACCTGGCTGGTGCTCGGCGGCGGCGGCACGATGGCCGCGTTTCCGCTGGCCTATGCGATACTGATGCCGGCGCTGTACACGCCGATCATCGCGATGCTGATCGGGCTGGTGTTTCGCGGCGTCGCCTTCGAATTCCGCTGGCGGGCACCGCCCGGCAAACGAAACCTGTGGGATATCGCATTCGCCGGCGGATCGCTGCTGGCGGCGCTGGCGCAGGGCATTGCGCTCGGCGCCATCCTGCAGGGTATCCATGTCGAGGGCCGGCACTACGGCGGCGGCTGGTGGGACTGGCTGACGCCATTCAGCATCATGACCGGGCTTGCCTTGGCCATCGGCTATGCGCTGTTGGGCGCCACCTGGCTCGTGATGAAGACCGAGGGCGCGCTGCGCGACAAGGCTTCTGTCCTGAGCTGGTCGTTGCTGTTCGCCATGCTGGTGGCGATCGGCGCGGTCAGCATCGTGACGCCGTTCCTGGATATCGCCTATGCGCAGCGCTGGTTCGCCTGGCCCAACATCATCTTCACCGCGCCGGTGCCGATCGCGGTCGCCGCCGTCAGCGTCCTGCTGTTGCGCAGCCTTGCCAACAGAAGCGATTACCAGCCGTTCCTGCTGTCGCTCTTGCTGTTCGCGCTGTCCTATCTCGGACTCGGCATCAGCATGTATCCCTATATCGTACCGCGGAGCGTCACCATCTGGCAGGCGGCTTCTCCCGAGCGCAGCCAGATCTTCATGTTGGTCGGCGTGGCCGTCTTGATACCGCTGATTCTGGGCTACACCGGCTGGGCCTATTGGGTATTCCGCGGCAAGGTCAGGCCCGAAAGCGGTTATCATTGATGCGCGATGTTCAAAATCCGCGGCCGCTGGGGCAGCGTCTGTTGTGGTTCGCAGCCCTTTGGCTCGGCGGCGTCGGCACGGTTGGCATTGTCGCCTTCGGCCTGAGGCTGTGGCTCGCGCCCAAATGACGCTTTTCGGACACATTCCCGATATCGGCTAACTGCCGGAAACTGAAAGCATTCCCGCAACGGTTCCGAACGGCTTGCCATTGCGCCATGCCTGAGATTTGATGCGGCCAATTGATTTGGCAAACGCCGACGAAAAGAGGATTGTATGATCAAGTTACGGCACCTGGTCTGGATGATGATCGCCGCCGCCGGGTTGATGCTTTCGGTCTCGCACAGTTATGCGCAACAGCCCGATGTCGGCGACCAGCCGGGATTGCTGCCCGATGATTCCCTCGAACTGGATCCGGAATTTCGGAAGCAGATGGTGCTTTACCGCACCACCGAGGCGCCGGGCACCATCATCATCTCGACCGCCGAGCGTCATCTCTATTTGATCCAGCCCGGCGGCCGCGCCATCCGCTACGGTATCGGCGTCGGCCGCGACGGCTTCCAGTGGCAGGGGCTGTTGAGCATCACCAACAAGAAGGAATGGCCGGACTGGACGCCGCCGCCGGAGATGATCGAGCGCCAGCCTTATCTGCCGCGCTTCATGGCGGGCGGGCCCGGCAATCCGCTCGGGGCGCGCGCGATGTATCTCGGGACCACCGTCTACCGCATCCACGGCACCAACCGGCCCGACACGATCGGCACCAAGGTCTCGTCGGGCTGCTTCCGGCTGGTCAATGCCGACGTCGCCGATCTCTACGATCGGGTACCGGTCGGCACCAAGGTCATCGTGCGGCAGAAGCCGGAACTGTAACCTCGGCGGCACTGTCTTTTCGGCTTTATCCTTTTCCCTTTTCCCATTCATTGGCGAGACAAAGATGATGCGCACATTCCGAGGCGGCCTCGTGATCGGTCTGGCGGTCGCAGTCGCGGTCGCGGCGGCCGCCATCACTTATGAGCGATATGACACCCGCACCTTGAAGCGGACAGTGCGGCGCGGCGAGGTGCTGTGCGGCGTCAACAAGGGCCTGCCGGGCTTCTCGATCCCCGACGACAAGGGCAACTGGACCGGCTTCGACGTCGACTTCTGCCGCGCGGTCGCCGCCGCCATCTTCGACGATCCGGGCAAGGCGAAATTCGTTCCGCTCGACGCCAGCGAGCGCTTCAAGGAGCTGCAGAACCGCACCGTGGACATCCTCTCGCGCAATTCGACATGGGACCTGTCGCGCGAGGAGAATTACGACCTGTATTTCCCGGCGGTCGCCTATTATGACGGCCAAGGCTTCATGTTGCCGCGCTCGCGCAACATCGATTCCGCACTCAATCTCAACGGCAGCAAGGTCTGTGTGCAGGAATCCACCACCACGCAGCTCAATCTCGCGGACTATTTCCGCACCAACAACATGAAATTCGAGGAGATGAAGTTTTCCAAGCTGGACGACGTCGTCAAAGCCTATGATTCCGGCAAATGCGACACCCTCACCGCCGACGTCTCCCAGCTCTACGCGCTGAGGCTCAATCTCGGAAAGCCGGACGATCATGTCATCCTGCCCGACGTCATCTCCAAGGAGCCGCTCGCCCCCGTGGTGCGCCAGCGCGACGACGACTGGATGATGCTGGTGAAATGGACGTTGTATGCGATGATCAACGCCGAGGAACTCGGCGTCACCTCGAAGAATATCGACGAGGCGCTGAAGTCGAAGAAGCCCGACGTGATGCGGCTGGTCGGCACCGAAGGCAGCTATGGCGAGGACCTCGGACTGACCAAGGACTGGGCGGTGCGCATCATCCGCCGTGTCGGCAATTACGGCGAAGTCTATGAGCGCAACATCGGAAGCGAATCGAAGCTGAAGATTCCGCGCGGGCTCAACCAGCTCTGGAGCGCCGGCGGGATACAATACGCACCGCCGATCCGGTGACGGCCCAAGCCGTCATTGCGAGGAGCGAAGCGACGAAGCAATCCATTCTTTCTTGTTGCTCTATGGATTGCTTCGCTTCGCTCGCAATGACGGATTGAGGCCGTCGTCGCCCGCGGCCCATCCTTCGAGGCTCGCCGAAGAGGCTCGCACCTCAAGATGACGTCGAATAGTTTGCAGCAGTGTTGTTTCCGTCACCCTGAGGTGCGCGCTCTTGCGCGCCTCGAAGGGCGACGGAAGCCTCAATAGCTCTTCATCCGCGCCAGCTGGTCGGAGTGGAAATTGCTGTCGCCGAACAATTCCTGGCAGACCCGCGCGCGCTTCATGAAGAAGCCGATGTCGAACTGGTCGGTCATGCCCATGCCGCCATGCATCTGCACGCCCTCCTGCACCGCAAGCGTTGCCGTCGAGCCGGCGCGCGCCTTTGCAACGGCGACCGCTGCACCCGCTTTCTCGAAATCCCCATCCAGCATCTGCAGCGCCTTCAGCACCGCGGCGCGGGTGATCTCGATGTCGATATAGAGCTGGGCGGCGCGGTGCTGCAGCGCCTGGAATTCGCCGATCGCCTTGCCGAACTGCTTGCGCTCCCTGAGATAGCTGACGGTGCGGCCGAACACCTCCTCGGAGACTCCGACCATTTCGGAGGCGACCGCGCCGCGGCCAATATTGAGCACGCCCTCCAGCAGTGCACCGCCCTGGTCGACCTCGCCGAGCACGTCGTCGGCGTTGACCTCGACATTGTCGAATTTGATGCGCGCCGCATTGTGCGAATCCACCATCGCGATGCGCTCGGTCTCGATACCCTTTGTTTTGGGATCGACCAGAAACAGCGTCAGCCCGTCGCGCTCGCCGGCTGAGCCCGCGGTACGGGCCGCGACGATCAGAAGACCGGCCGTGTGGCCATCGACCACGAACGCCTTGTCGCCGTTGAGCCGAAAGCCGTTGCCGGAACGCACCGCCTGCATTTTGGTCATCAGCGGGCGATGTTTTGTCCCCTCATCGATGGCGAGCGCCGCCAGCAGCGAACCATCGGCGATTTTGGGCAGATGCTCGGATTTCTGCGCAGCACTGCCGCCGCGCGACAATGCGGAAGCCGCGAGCACGGCGGTGGCCAGGAATGGTGACGGCATCAGGGTGCGGCCGATCTCCTCCATCACCACGCCGGCCTCGACGCAGCCGAGCCCGCTTCCGCCGAAATCCTCCGGCACCAGCAGGCCGGAAAATCCCATCTCCGAAAAGCTCTTCCAGAGATCGCGGGAAAATCCGGTCGCATCCTTGCTGTCGCGCAACTGCCGCAGATGCGACACCGGCGCCTTGTCGGTGATGAGACCGCGCGCGCTGTCGCGCAGCATCGACTGTTCTTCGGTGAGGACGAGGGCCATGACAAATTCCGAGTTAGAGATGTTTAGGTCGTCGTTCCGGGGCGGCGCGTAGCGGCGAACCCGGAATCTCGAGATTCCGGGTTCACGCTTCGCGTGCCCCGGAATGACGCTGAGAGACTTACGCCCCCGGCAAATCCAAAATCCTTTTCGCCACGATGCCGAGCATGACCTCGCTGGTGCCGCCCTCGATCGAGTTGGCCTTGGTGCGCAGCCAGGCGCGCGGGCGGGCGCCGCCCTTGGAGCGCTCGCTTTCCCATTCCAGCGCGTCGATGCCGCCCGCCGACATCAGGATTTCGTAGCGGCGCTTGTTCAGTTCGGTGCCGTAATATTTCATCGCCGAGGAAAACGCCGGATGCGACTGGCCGGCCTTGGCCAGATCGACCGCGCGCTCGGCAGCCGCCGCCAGTGCCGCCTCGTCGATTTCGAAGGTCGCGATCTGGCCGCGCAACATCGGATCCTCCAGCCGGCCCTGTTCGTCGGTGCCGATGGAGTCGGCGGCGACCTGGCCGAGCGGCCGGCCGACGCCGCGCTCGCCCATGCCGGAAATCATCGCGCGCTCATGCTGCAAGAGATATTTCGCGACGTCCCAGCCGCGATTGACGGTGCCGACCACATGGGATTTCGGTACCCGCACATTGTCGAAGAAGGTTTCGCAGAATGGCGAGCGGCCGGAGATCAGGAGGATCGGCTTGGTCGAGACGCCCTTGGAGGCCATGTCGAACAGGATGAAACTGATGCCGTCGTGTTTCTTCGCCGACGAGTCGGTGCGCACCAGGCAAAAAATCCAGTCGGCGTAGTTGGCATAGGAGGTCCAGATTTTCTGGCCATTGATGACAAAATCGTCGCCATCGCTTTCGGCGCGGGTCTGCAGCGAGGCGAGGTCGGAGCCGGCGTTCGGTTCGGAATAGCCCTGGCACCAGCGGATCAGGCCGGCGGCGATTTTCGGCAGGTGCTCCTGCTTCTGCGCCTCGGTGCCATACTTCAACAAGGCCGGGCCGAGCATGGAGATGCCGAACGAGGTCAGTGGCTGCCGCGCGCCGACCGCCGCCATTTCCTGACGGACGATCTTGGTCTCCTCGCCGTCGAGACCGCCGCCGCCATATTCTTTTGGCCAGTGCGGCACGGTCCAGCCCTTGTCGCGCATCCGCTCGAACCAGACGCGTTGCGGCTCGGAGGAGAATTTGGTGTTGCGGCCGCCCCAAAACGTGTCCTCGTCCGAGGTCATCGGCCGGCGCATCTCCGGCGGGCAATTGGCGGCAAGCCAAACTCGGGTTTCGCGGCGGAAATTTTCCAGATCGGTCATGGCGTTTCCCTGAAATGTTGGATCGACCTTAGCCATCGCGGTGCGGAATTCAACATGTCTCTGCCGTGACACATGCCGCCACGGATATGGTCACGATTGCCGATCGGGTGTATTCGCTGGTTGCGTAACGCTTGAAAAACCAGAGGAAACCCACATGCGGCTGAAGTTGCTTTCGCCAGGCGAAATGAGCGCGGATCAGAAACAGACCTACGATGAATCGATTGCCGGCAAGCGCGGCAGGCCGCCGCCGCCGATGATGGCCTGGCTCAACAGCCCGGAGATGGCGCGGCACGCCACGCGGCTGGGCGGCTTCCTGCGCTTCGACACCGTGTTTGGCGATAAGCTGTCGGAGATCGCGATCCTTGTCACCGCGCGGCACTGGACCTCGCACTACGAATGGTTCGCCCACAAGCGGCTCGCACTCAAGGCCGGCCTGGATCAGAAAATCGTCGACGACATCCGCGACCGCCGCACGCCAAAGTTCGACGATCCCAAGGGCCAGATCGTCTACGACGTCGCCAAGTCGCTGCACGACGGCCACGGCGTCTCCAAGAGCCTCTACGATGAAGCGGTAAAGCTGGTCGGCGAGCGCGGCATCGTCGAGATCATCGGCCTGTGCGGCTACTACACCATGGTGTCGATGACGCTGAACACGTTCGAGTTCGAACTGCCGGCGGGGGAAGTGTCGGAGCTTGTCTAAAGAGAAAAGCCTCTTACGTGTCCCGGATGCGGTGCAGCGCTTCTTCAGCGGTGCACCGCAGAGCCGGGACCGACGCATGGGCCCCGGCTTAGCAGCGCACCGCTGACGCGCTGCGCGGCATCCGGGGCACGCAGGCTTCCGAACGGAGATTACATATGCCCGAAAACCAACCCATCATCGCCGGCACACGCATCGGGCATGTGCATCTCAAGGTCGCTGACCTCGACCGCGCGCTCGGCTTTTATTGCGGCGTGCTCGGCTTCGAGCTCATGCAGCGCCTGAGCTCAGGCGCGGCGTTCATTTCCGCCGGCGGCTATCACCACCACATCGGACTGAACACCTGGGAGAGCAAAGGCGGCCATCCGCCGCCGCCGGGCACGACGGGACTGTTTCACACCGCGATCCTCTATCCGACACGGCCTGCGCTGGCGGATGCCTTGCACCGTCTGATCGAGGCAAAAATTCCGCTCGACGGCGCCAGCGACCACGGCGTAAGCGAGGCGCTCTATCTGCGCGATCCGGACGAGAACGGGGTCGAGCTGTATTGGGACCGGCCGAAGGAACAATGGCCGCGCAAGCCGGACGGATCGCTGGCGATGTTCACGCACCGGCTCGATCTGGAGGATTTGTTGCGGCAGCGGGAGATGTAGAATTTCGTAGCCCGGATGGAGCGTAGCGCAATCCGGGATGGGTAGGGCCGAGTGATACCTGCCCCGGATTGCGCTACGCTCCATCCGGGCTACGCGCGCTTTCGCACCATGATCAACGCCGCCGCGATCAGCTCCAGCGCGATGCAGCCGTAGAACGGCAATGTGTAGCTGCCCGACGCATCGCGCAGCAGCCCGATGACGCCGGGGCCGAACGCGTAAGCCACCTGGTTGATCGCGGTGATCAGGCTGATCAGCACGCCAAACGATCGCGCATCGAATTCGCGCTGCACGATCAGCGACGGCAGCGTGATCAGATTGCCGACCGAAAAGCCGAACAGCCCGCAACAGGCGATCAGCACCGTTTCGTCGCGCGAATGGATGATGATCGCCAGCGCCAGCGCCTGGCTCACAAACGATATCGCCGAAGCCAGCCTCTGATTGAGCCGGTCGATCACGGCGGAGAACACGACGCGCCCGGCCATCGCCATCGCCGTCAGCAGCGCGACCGCTGTCGCCGCACTGCCTCGGCCGATCAAGGGGTCGAGGAACGCGATCAAATGAACGATGAAGCCGACTTGCGCGAACAGCACCAGCGCAAAGGAGATCGACACGGTCAGGAAGGCTGCGTCGCGCAAGGCTTGAGCGCGGATGGCCGATGGCGACGGTGCCGCCACGGCCGCCAATTCCGCTGCGTTGCCGCCCCGCCTGGGCGGACGGCCGACAAAAAGCAGAATGACGGGGATCGTCGCCACCAGCATCGTGCCGGCCGCGACCAGCATGGCATTGGAAAATCCGAGGCGCCCGATCGCTGCCACCAGCAGCGGCACGCCGATGATGCCCCCAAAACTTGCGCCGTTCAGCGCCAGGCTGATCGCCATCCCGCGCTTGCGGTCGAACCACAGGCCGAGCGTATTGGTGATGATGGCGAGGCTGGTGCCGGCCCAGCCGAATGCCAGCAGCGCGTCGGCCAGATAGAGCTGCCAGGGCGCTGTGACCTGCCCCATCATGGCGGCCGCTGCTGCCATCGCGATCACCCCGCCGATCAGGCAGTTGCGTGGACCGAACGCCCGCACCCCTTCGTTGACAAAGGTCACGATCAGCGCGCCGAACAGGTAGAAGAACGTCGTGCCGCTTGAGATCAGCGAAGCCGGCCAACCGTGCAGGCGATGCAATTCGGCGACGTAGACGCTTTGGCCGTAAAAGCCGAAACCCCAGCCGAAAGTCGCCACCCAAAAACACACCGCGACGATCCGCCAGCCCTCGTAGCGGGCGGAGGTTTCGTCGATGGCGATGTCATGAGAACTATGTGGCGTCATCTGCCTTTTGCACCGTCATGCCGGGGCTTGTCCCGTGCATCCACGTCTTTCTTCACGAGGCCAAGACGTGGATGGCCGGGACAGGCCCGGCCATGACGGCAAAAGATAATAGATCGGACATCGCAAAGCTTCGACCACCGCCGAACTGTCAGCAGTTGTCATCAGGCCTTCACTGTGGACGGATCATAGAAGAAGCGCTCGCGGAAAATCCTGTCGCCGCGCCATTCCTGCAAGGCCAGCTCGTCGAAACGGCGCAGCTTGCCGGATTTGTCCGTCAGCTCGAAAATCCAGTGAATGGCGACGCGGTCGCCCTCGACCACGGACGACACCGCCCTGGAATCGACATGCGACATCAGCGCCAGCACGCCGCGCTCGTGGGCCACCAGGGCGTCGCGGCCGACCCGCGGCGGCGCGGCATTCTCCTGCATGCTGGCATCCTCGGTGTAATAGCGCTCGATGGCGACGGCGTGATCGCCGGATTCGACGACGGCGATGAATTCATCGAGACGTTGGCGCGACGGCATGGATCCTCCAGCGCTCAAAGCGGTCAGCCTCCAGGAGGCGGCGGGTCAGATACTCGGTTCGGGAAAGTCCGGCAGGACGCGCAGCCTGCGCCGCCTTCTTGCGAACGACGCCAGCGTCAGGACCACCAGCCCCAGGAACACCGGCGGATACACCACCATGTTGACGGCCGACCAGCCGTAATTCGCCAGCAACTGACCTGACGAGAATGAGCCGACCGCCATGGTCCCGAACACCAGAAAGTCGTTGAAGGCCTGGACCTTGTTGCGCTCCTGCGGCCGGTGCGTTTCCAGCACCAGCGCCGACGCCCCGACGAAGCCGAAATTCCAGCCGATCCCGAGCACGATCAACGTCGCCCAAAAATGCATCGCGGTGATGCCGGTCAGTCCGATCGTGGCGGCGGCGGCTTCGAGCACGAGGCCCATCGCAACCACGGTGGGCGCCCCGAAGCGCGCGATCAGCGTGCCGGTGAAGAAGCTCGGCCCGTACATCGCCACGATATGCCACTGGATGCCGAAGTTGGAATCGCTGACGGACAATCCGCAGATCTTCATCGCCAGCGGCGCCGATGTCATCACCAGGTTCATCATCGGATAGGAGACGATGCCGCAGATCGCCGCCGCGATGAAGCGCGGCTGCCGGACGATCTCAAGCAGCGGCCGGCCGCCATGCAGATCCGCCGGCGCGGGTTTTGGCGCATCGACGCCGGAAAGGATCGCCATCGCGACCAGCGCGACCACCGCCTGCACCACGAAGGAGAAGGCGAACAGATAAGGCGGCCAGATATCCATGGTCCATTGCACGAGTTGCGGACCGAGCACGCCGGCAAACACGCCACCTGCCATCACCCACGACACGGCCTTCGGGCGATACGCCACGCTGGCGCCGTCGGCGGCGGCGAAGCGATAGGATTGCGACACCGAGCCATAGAGCCCGCCGAGGAAGGTCGCGCAGCAGAATAGGACGAACGACGCGTGCAGGATGGCGTACGATCCGAGCAGGCCGGTCGCAACACCGCAAGCAGTGCCGATGATGAAGGCGACGCGGCGGCCATAGGCGCGCGAAATCGCGCCAGTCGGCAGCGTCCCGGTGGCGAGACCCACCACATACATCGAGAGCGGCACGGTCGCGAGCGACATGTCGGGCGCCAGCGTCGCGCCGATGATCGAGCCGGTGGCGAAGATCACCGCCGAGTTGGCGCCGGTCAACGCCTGCGCCGCCGCCAGCCGCCGCACATTGGACCACGCGCGGGCGTCGTCGGAAATCTCATTGGCTGCGGTGACGTCGATCATCTGCGGTTTCCGCCCGGATGCGGCCCACTATGGTCAGGCCCCATTGATTCCCGATACTATGACGGCAGGCGTCCGCTCAATCAACCGACGCAAACGGGCGCACGCCATGCGAACGATGCACATTGCACAGAGCACGCGCCGCGGCGTAAATCAGAAACCTGCCCTTTATGCTGTTTCCTGGCATGCGCGATGAGCGCTCGTGGAGTTCGAACCATGGCAATCGACGATCGGCCGACGATCGCGGCTCCCGACGACGACCCGTATCTGTGGCTGGAAGAGGTCGAGGGCGGCCGCGCGCTGGATTTCGCCGAGCAGCAAAGCCGGCTGACGCTGCAGAAGTTCGGCGGCGCCGGCTTTGCCAGGGATCGCGACACGCTGGCGGCGATCTACGATCGGCCGGACAATATCCCCTATGTCCGGCGGCGCGGCGGCTTCCTCTACAACCTCTGGAAAGACGTCGACAATCCGCGCGGCATCTGGCGGCGAACGACACTGGATGAGTTTCGCGGGCCAAGTCCTGAATGGGAAACCCTGCTGGATGTCGACAAGCTTGCGCGCGAAGAGGGTCATGACTGGATCTGGTCCTGGATACAGGCCCAGCCGGGGACGAGTCCACGCGTGATCTTGAGCCTCTCACGCGGCGGCAGCGATGCCGCCACGTTGCGGGAGTTTGACGTCAATACGAGGGGCTTTGTCACCGACGGCTTCATGCTTCCGGAGGCCAAGGGCGGCGCCCAGTGGTTCGACGTCGATACGCTCCTGCTTTCGAGTGCCTATGGTGAGGGAATGGCAACGACATCGGGTTACGCGAGAACCGTCAGGCTGTGGCGCCGCGGCACTGAGGTGAATTCGGCGCCAGTGGCTTTCGAAACGGCCGCCGACAACATGGCGGCCTATTGCGACATCGATCGGACCGCCGCAAAGCCGCGCGTGTGGTTCGTCGACCGGCTTGATTTCTTCAATTTCAATCTGTGGCTCGGCGACGAAACCGGCGCGAAATCGAAACTGGAATTGCCGACCGACATCTGGATGCAGGCTCATCGGGATTGGTTGGTCGTCAAGCGGCGGACGGCGTGGACGGTGGGCGGACGCACCTATGCACCGGATACCGTACTCGGCATCTCGTTGTCGGCATATCTTGCGGGTGACCGCGATTTTGCAGTTGTTTTCGAGCCGGGACCGCGGCGCGCATTGCAGGGCCTTTTCTGGAGTGGCGGCAGACTGGTGCTGCCCATTCTCGACGAATTGCGGCCCGTGTTCGAGGTCTGGACTCCCTCCGGCGATGGCTGGTTCCGCGCCGGAATACCCGGCCTGCCCGGGATCGGCGTAGTCGATGTCTGGCCGCTCGATGCCGAGGAATCCGAAAGCAACGGCGATCTGCTCGCCAACGTCCAGGATCCGCTGACGCCGTCCTCCCTGATGCTGATCGAGGGCGTCAAAAGCCCGACGGTACTCAAGCGCGCGCCGCGGACGTTTTCATCGGATGGGCTGGTGGTCACCCAACACGAAGCCGTTTCGCTCGACGGCGAGCGCATTCCCTATGTGCAGACCGGACCCGCCGCCGAGACCGGCGATGCGCCGGTTCATCTCAACGCCTACGGCGGCTTCGGCGTTTCGCTGCGGCCCTCTTACAATTCCGCTGTCGGCAAGCTCTGGCTCGAACGCGGCGGCACCAGTGTCGTCGCCAATATTCGCGGCGGCGGCGAGTTCGGCTCGCGCTGGCACGAGGCCGGGCGCCTTGCGGGGAAACGGCTTACGCATGACGATTTCGCCGCGGTGGCCGCCGACCTCGTACGGCGCGGCGTGACGCGCCCGCAGCGAATCGCCGCGGAAGGCGGATCGAATGGCGGCATCCTGATCACCAACATGCTGACACGCTATCCCGAACGCTTCGGCGCGCTG
This sequence comes from Bradyrhizobium sp., assembly GCF_035484855.1. Taxonomy (GTDB): domain Bacteria; phylum Pseudomonadota; class Alphaproteobacteria; order Rhizobiales; family Xanthobacteraceae; genus Bradyrhizobium. The sequence continues at coordinate 57,843 of NZ_DATHOP010000027.1, read as the reverse complement.
TTCTGCACGATCCCGCTGATCGACATGCGCCGCTATTCAAAGCTGCTGGCGGGCCCGAGCTGGATCGCGGAATACGGCGATCCCGACAAGCCGGAGGAATGGGCGTGGCTGCAAACCTATTCCGCCTATCACGCCGCAAGGCCCGGACAGAAATATCCGCCGATCCTGATCGCCACCACGCGGCGCGACGATCGCGTCCATCCCGGACACGCCCGCAAGATGACGGCCAAGCTGCAGGCGATGGGGTATGAAGCCTGGTTTTACGAACCCGCGGCCGGCGGTCACGGCTATGGCAAGGACAACAGTGAACGGGCCGCCTTCACGGCGCTTGGCTATGCGTTCCTGAGGAACAAGATCGGCTGGTTGGACGGCGCGGCGTAACCGCGCGGAAAATCATTTGCTGCGCAGGGCCTCACGAAGCACTTAATCGCCTGGCTTGCGTACAAACACCAGGATCAGATTATTCGCGGGCATCTCGGCGATTTCGGCGAGCGCGAGGCCGGCGCTGCCGGCAAGCCGTTCCAGATCCGCGATATCGCGAACGCCCCATTCGGGATTGCCTTCGCGCAGGCTGGTATCGAACACCGCGTTGCTGACCGCAGTATGCTTGCCGTCACGCTTGAACGGCCCATACAGCAAGAGTTGCCCGTCCGCACCGAGGTAACGTCCGGCGCCGGCAAACAAGCCTTCGGTCACCCGCCACGGCGCGATGTGGACCACATTGGCGCAAAACACCGCCAGCAATTTTTTTGGCCCGCGGCCATCCTGCATCTCGGGACACCATGCGGGATCGGAGAGGTCGATCCGCAGTGGCGAGCGTATATTCGGCAAGTCCGCATGCGCCCGCCACGCATCGATGCTCCTGAGATGCTGCTCGTTGAGATCGCTCGGCCACCACGTGATATCGGGCATGTGACGGGCGAAATCGACGGCATGCTGGCCGGTGCCGCTGCCGGCCTCGACGACGTCGCCGGTTTTGCCGGCGAACCGCCGCAGCAGCACCTCCCGGATCGGCAGGTGATTGCGGTGGAACGCAGCGGCGTCGAGACGACCGTCAGGTTCGATCCGCCTTCCGTCCTTGCCGAATTCCACGACATATTCGGCCATGTCAGCCTCGCCTGGGAAAAGTCTAATCCGAAAATCAGGGTTTATCAGCTTTGAACTGGGATTGCTCCAGTTCCAGATAGATCCGGTAGGCATTGCCGCGGTTGTTGCTCGCGAACGCCGGCAGGTCGCGGTATTTCGACCAGTCGGTCTCGTTATAGGCTGCGTCGAAATCGATCCAGTTCTGCACGGCAGCACTCATCCTGTCCCTCAGATATTGAATATAATCGCGGGTAAAGCCGATCGCCTGTTTGGCTTCCGTCGAGGTCCGGCCGTGGCCGGGAATGATGAATTTCGGATCGAGCTTTTCGACCTCGGCAAGCGCGTGCAGCCATTGGGTGGTCGAGACGTCGTCCGAGTTCATGAAGGGGATGCGACTGTTTTGGACGATATCGCCGGCGAACAGGACGCCGTCCGGCTCGACCATCATCATGATGTCGCTGGAGGAGTGCGCCGGTCCCGCATAGATCAGCGTCAGCCGCCGGTCGCCGAGGGTGATCCGCATGCGCTCGTTGAAGGTGATGTCCGGCGGCACCACGCGGGTGTTGGCGTCGACCCACGGCGACAAGGCGGCGCGGCGCTGGTCGAGGCGCTGGCTCGCCTTCTCGTCGGCGATTTCGTCATTGTCCTTGTATTCGCCCGAGCGCTCCTGCGCGACGATGATCGCATCGGTATGATCGCGGAACGCCTGCAGGCCGTAGATGTGATCGGCGTGGTAGTGGCTTAAGACCACGTAGCGGATTTTCTTGTCGGTGATCTTGCGGATTTGCTGCAGCAGCGCCCAGCCGAGACTCGGCGTTCCCAGCGCGTCGAACACCACGACGCCGTCGGACGTGACCACGAAGCCGGCATTCGACGTATTGCCCTCGTTGTCCTTGCCGGGAATGCCGGGATTTCCCGTGGAATACCAGACCGGCTTGCCCGGAACCTGCTCGATCTTCAGCGGCATCGTGATCGGCGGATAGGGCGAGGCGGTTTGGGCGCCGGCCGCAACCAGCGGACATGCGGCGAGCAATGCGGCGAACAGCAATCGCTTCACTTCAGGTTCCCGCAATAGATTTCCTTGAGCACCTGCAGCACGCGCAACGCCCGCTTGTCGACGACGCGGTAATGCAGCGTCTGCGAGGTCCTGCGAAATGTCACGAGGCCGTCGGCGCGCAGTTTTCCCAGATGCTGCGACAGCGCCGACTGGCTGAGGTTCACCACGTCCACGATCTCGCCCACCGTCATCTCGCCGCGCGCGGCGAGGAAGCAAAGCACCAGCAGGCGTTTTTCGTTGCCGAGCAGTTTCAACAACTGGGCGGCGTCGCCGGCCTGTCTGGCGAGTTTCTTCAGATCGGCGGCCTGCCCGGCCGGCGTCGCGACGGGCAGGCGTCTGGCGGATGTTGCAAGGGCTGTCATGGCTGGCATCCAAATCGGAGCTGTGCGCGGTCATATCACTTTACCGGGTCCGCACTAATTTAGCATTGACTAAATTAGCTGATGCCGATAGGGCTGCGAAAAAGCAATGAACGATGCGGCGGCAGGGCCGTGAAGGGAAAGAAACGTGCGACCCGATCTCTGGCGCAGCATATCCTTGCTCTCGAAGCCCGCCGGCGCCCGCGCGACATTGGGCCGGCGTTCGTTCCTGGGCTTTGGCGCGGCGCTGACCGGCGGCCTCGCGCTCGGCGCCAGGCCCGGCAACGCCGAACCCGTGCAAGCCTCGCCACCCGCCGATGCGCCATGGTCGCAATCGCTCGGCGCCGGCGTGGTCGATCGCCCCTATGGCCGGCCCGCCGACGCCGAGGCCGGCGTCATCAGGCGCAACGTGCCGTGGCTGACGGCTGGCACCGAATCTTCGGTCAGCTTTTCGCCCCTGCAGGATCTGCAGGGCATCATCACGCCCAACGGGCTGTTTTTCGAGCGCCATCATGCCGGACGGCCCGATATCGACCGGGAGCAGCACCGGCTGATGATCCATGGCCTGGTCGAGCGCCCTCTCATTCTCACCATGAAGGACATCATGCGGTTTCCGCAGGTGTCCCGGATTCATTTCATCGAATGCCCGGCCAATGGCGGCATGGAATGGCGCGCCGCCCAGGTCAATTCGCTGCAGTTCAACCACGGCATGATCTCTTGCGCGGAATGGACCGGCGTGCGGCTCTCCACCCTGCTTGAAGAGGTCGGAGTCAAAAAAGAAGCAAAATGGGCGATGGTCGAGGGCGCCGACGGCGCGCACATGAACCGCAGCCTGCCGCTCGACAAGTGCCTCGATGATTGCCTCGTGGTCTATGCGCAGAACGGCGAGGCGCTGCGGCCCGAGCAGGGCTATCCGCTGCGGCTGGTGGTGCCGGGCTGGGAAGGCAACGTCAGCATCAAATGGCTGCGCAGAATAAAGCTCGGCGACAAACCCTGGTATTCACGCGAGGAGACCTCGAAATATACCGACTTGATGCCGGATGGCACGTCGCGCGGTTTTACGTGGCTGATTGACGCCAAGTCGGTGATTACCTTCCCCTGCCCGGAAAAGCCGCTCTCCGGCCCCGGTGAATATGAGATCAGAGGACTGGCCTGGACCGGCAATGGCAAGGTCAAGCGCGTCGATGTTTCCGCCGACGGCGGCGTCAACTGGCAGAGCGCGCGGCTGCACGAGCCGGTGCTGTCGAAGGCGCTGACGAAATTCACGTTTGCTTGGCGCTGGGACGGCCAGCCGGCGCTGCTGGAGTCGCGGGTGATCGACGAGAGCGGCTATGTGCAGCCGACGATCGCGCAGCTGCGAAGCCAGCGCGGATCGAATTCGGTCTATCACAATAATTCGATCCAGACCTGGCAGGTCAAGCCGGACGGGAGCGTGTTCGATGTCCAGCTCGCATAAAGCGGTGCTGCTGCTCGGCGCCGGCCTGATGCTGGCGGCTAGCCCATTGGCGCGCGCAGAAGAGCCCGGGCATTTCGGCTATGGACAAATCGCCACACCCGCAGAGATCAAGGGATGGAACATCGACGCGCGCGGCGACGACGGCGCCGGCCTGCCTCCCGGTAAAGGCACCATCGAGAGGGGAGCGGAGGTTTTCGCCGAGCAATGCGCCGCCTGCCATGGAACTTTCGGCGAAGGCGAGGGCCGCTTCCCGAAACTCGTGGGCGGCAGCGGAACGCTGCGGGACGACCGGCCGGAGCTAACGGTCGGCAGTTACTGGCCGTTTGCGCCGACCTTGTTCGATTACATTAACCGCGCCATGCCGATGCCGACGCCGCACACATTGTCAGCGGATGACGTTTATGCTTTGACGGCCTATATTCTGAACCTCAACGACATCGTTCCCAACGAATTCGTTGCCGACCGCGACAGTCTGCCGAAAGTCAAGATGCCCAATCGCGACCATTTCATCTGGACCGACCCGCGACCTGATACGACGGCCAAGCCTTGCATGAACGCATGCACCGACCCAGCCGGCGTCAAGATCATGTCGACGGCGGAAGGCAACGGCCTGACGCCGCGCACCACCGGACCGCTCGACACCATGCAGCCGAAATGAGCAAGCGGGAAACGCCCTTGACCGATCATCGCTCGACCAGGCCCGTTGCAGCCCTTGCGCTGGCGCTTGCGATCGGCGCGCTCACTTCGTCGAGCCCGGCGCTGGCGCAATCCGGCGTTTCCGAAGGCCAGAAGATCGCGTTCGACCGCGGCAAGGGCAATTGCCTGACCTGCCACGACATCAAGGGCGGCGATCTTCCCGGCACCATCGGGCCCGCACTGAAGGACATCAAGAGCAAGTACCCCGATCGCAACGACCTCGTCGCCATCGTGTCGGACGAAACCAAACGCAATCCGCAGACCGTGATGCCTCCGTTCGGACGAAACCGGATCTTGACCGAGCAGGAGATCAACGCGGTGGTGGATTTCCTGCAGACATTGTGAACGGCAAGCCGCCTCTAGGAGAATTTCGATGAGAACAACCCAAAGCGGCTTTCCGGCCACCCGACGGCTGATCCTGCAGGGCGCCGGCGTGGTCGCGCTGGTCGGCCTCGGCAATCTTCCGTTCGGTCTTGTGCCGGCGTTTGCCGCCAATGACAAATATCCGGAGGACGCGTTCAAGGCGAAGAGCGACACTGACGCCATCAAGGCGCTCTACGGCAAGACCGCCGAACCATCGGACAAGGTCAAGATGGATGCGCCTGAGATCGCCGAGAACGGCGCGGTGGTGCCGATCTCGGTCAGCTCGACATTGCCGGATGTCACCTCGATCTCGATCCTGGTCGCCGAAAATCCCAACGCGCTCGCGGCGTCCTACGTCATTCCGGCTGGCACGCTGCCGAGCGTGGCCAATCGCCTCAAAATGGCCAAGACCACCAACGTGATCGCGGTGGTGGAGGCCGGCGGCAAGCTCTATAGCACAACCAAGGAAGTCAAAGTCACCGTCGGCGGCTGCGGCGGTTGACGCGCATGATCCTGCGCAAGATATAGGGGAGTATTCCGATGGCATCGACCATACGCGTGCGCGCGACTTCGAGCGGCGAGAACACCGAAGTCCAGGCGCTGATCCAGCACCCCATGGACTCCGGCTATGTGAAGGACGCCAAGGGCGAGCTGATCCCGCCGCATTTCATCCAGCAACTGACCTTCGAATATGACGGCAAGGCGGTATTCACAGCGGACTGGGGACCGGCAGTCTCCAAGGACCCCTATGTCAAGTTCGCCTTCAAGGGCGGCAAGAAGGGCGAAGACCTGAAGATCAGCTGGGTCGACAACAAGGGCGCGAGCGACACCACTACGGCGAAGATTCAGTAAGGATTGAAAAGCGTGAACCTGCGATCCGCGATCCAGTTTGGCTTGGCCGCCCTCGCACTGACGGCGTTTGCGTTCGGCGCCGCACCGTCGATCGCCGCGGACACGCCCGATCCAGTTGCGGACGCGAAGGCCTTCCAGAAATATTTCACCGACAGATTCCCCAAGCTGAAGCTGGAAGACTTCGTCAACGGCCCGTATTCGATGAACGAGGACATGCACAGGCAGTGGGAGGAGAAGGAGCAATTCCCGCCCTATGACTTCGGGCTCGACCTCGGCAAGGAGCTGTTTTCAAAACCCTTCAAGAACGGCAAGAGTTATGCCGATTGCTTTGCGAACGGGGGCATCGGCATCCGCCAGAACTATCCTTATTTCGACGAGAAGGAAGGCAAGGTCGTCACGCTCGAACTCGCGCTGAACCGCTGCCGCGAGGCCAATGGCGAGGCGCCGATCTCCTATCTTAAGGACGACATGGCGGCGCTGACCGCCTATATGGCGTTCACCTCGCGCGGCAAGCCGTTCGACATCAAGATCCCCGCCGATCCGCGCGCGCTGGAAGCCTACGACAACGGCAAGCGCTATTTCTACACCCGGCGCGGCCAGCTCAATTTCTCCTGCGCAAGCTGCCATGTGCAGAATCCGGGCGAGCGGATTCGCGCCGAGATCCTCGCGCCCGCGCTCGGTATCCTCAATGCGATGCCGATCTACCGTTCCGAATGGGGTGGCATGGGCACGATCAGCCGGCGCTTCACCACCTGCAACAGCCAGATCCGCGGCGTGCCGCTGGAGCCACAATCCGACGAATATCGCGATCTCGAATATTACCTGTCCTATGTCAGCAACGGATTGCCGATCTCGGGCCCGGGAGCGCGGCCATGAGAAAGGTTGTGCGGGCATCGATCCTCTCGTTGTCATCGGCGTTGCTGATATCAGGCGCGACAGCCGCGTTCGCAGCAAGCTCGGAGACCGATTTCAAGGCCGCCTACGCCGCAGCTGAGGCCGCCAACAAGGAAGCCGGCAGCTTGCGCAATCAATGGACGACTACGGCGGCCACCCTGGCGGATGCCAAGAAGGCCGCGGACAAGGGCGACTTCGACGCGGGGACCGCATCGGCGAAGGAGGCCGAAGCCCTGGCGAAGGCGTCGATCTACCAGGCGACGAGCGAAAAAGACGCCTGGAAGGCGCTCGAAATCCACTGATTTACATTTTCGTCATTGCGAGGAGCGAAGCGACGAAGCAATCCATGACTACAATATCCAGACTATCGATTGCTTCGTGGAGTTTATCATCGGGCGGCGCTTCGCGCCGACCCGTTGGCTCGCGATGACGGTATTTGGCTGCAGAGAACCTCGCATGACCATCCGCCGCCGGGAATTTCTCACGCTTGCGGGCGCCACCGCGCTTTCGCCGGCGCTGCCGCGGTTCGCGCGCGCCGCCGACAGCACCGGCGCCTACGATTTGCCGCGGTTCGGCAATGCGCGCATCCTGCACATGACCGACACCCATGCGCAGCTCAAACCAGTGTATTTCCGCGAGCCGAGCGTCAATCTCGGGATCGGCGCGATGGCAGGCCAACCGCCGCACCTGGTCGGCCGCGCCTTCCTCGACCGCTTCGGCATCAAGCCGGACAGCGCCGACGCCTACGCCTTTACCTTTCTCGATTTTGAGAAAGCCGCCGCCCGCTTCGGCAAGCTCGGCGGGTTTGCGCATCTGAAGACGCTGATCGACCGCTTGCGCAGCGATGCCGGCGCCGGCCGCTCGCTGCTGCTCGACGGCGGCGACCTCTGGCAGGGCACCGGACTCGCCAATACCATGCAGGGCGCCGACATGGTGGAGGCCGCGAATCTGCTCGGCATCGAAGCGATGACCGGCCATTGGGAATTCACCTATGGCGAGGCAGCGCTGCGCGCCAACCTCGAGCGCTTCAAGGGCGAATTCCTGGCCCAAAACGTCTTCCTCACCGAAGAGGCCGCGTTCAACGACGCCAAAGCCTTCGATTCGACTTCGGGGCGCGTGTTCAAGCCCGCGACCATCAAGGAAATCGGCGGATACCGCGTCGCGGTGATCGGGCAGGCCTTTCCCTATGCGCCGATCGCCCACCCCAAGCGCTTCACGCCGGACTGGACGTTTGGCATTCGCGACGATGAGTTGCAGAAACTGGTGAACGGCCTGCGCAACAACGACAAGGTCGATGCCGTGGTGCTGCTGTCGCATAACGGCATGGATGTCGATCTCAAGCTCGCCAGCCGCGTCACCGGCATCGACGTCATCCTCGGCGGCCATACCCACGACGCGGTGCCGCAGCCGATTCCCGTGACCAATGCCGGCGGCACCACGCTCGTCACCAATGCCGGCTCATCCGGAAAATTCCTCGCCGTGCTCGATCTCGACCTCGCAAAGGGCCGCCTCGCCGATCTGCGCTACCGGCTGCTGCCAGTCTTCTCGGAATTGCTCAAGCCTGATGCGGCGATGTCGGCGCTGATCGACAAGGTGCGCGAGCCGCAGGCCGCTGTTTATGCGGAGAAGATCGCAACCGCCGACCGGCTGCTATATCGCCGCGGCAATTTCGGCGGCAGCGTCGACCAATTGATCTGCGACGCGTTACGCAGCGAATTCGACGCCGAGATCGCGCTGTCGCCGGGCTTCCGCTGGGGCAACAGTATGCTGCCGGGCCAGCCGGTGACGATGGAAGATGTGCTGACCGAGACCGCCATCACCTATCCCGAGACCTACCTGCAGGCCATGACCGGGGGCCAGATCAAGGACCTCCTCGAAGACGTCTGCGACAATCTGTTCAACGCCGATCCCTATTACCAGCAGGGCGGCGACATGGTCCGCGTCGGCGGCTTTGCCTATACCTGCACGCCGGCGGAATCCGTCGGCCGGCGCATTTCCGATCTCACGCTCGACAACGGCCATCAGCTGGAAGCCGGCAAGAGCTACAAGGTCGCCGGATGGGCCTCCGTCAACGCGCAGCAGGGCAAGCCGGTGTGGGATGTATTTGCCGGCCATCTGCGCTCGGGCAAGCTGGCCGACCAGCGCGGCACCGGCGTCAACCTGAAGGGCGTCGACAACAATCCGGGCATGGCGGGACAGGGATGATGGATTTTTCCGGATATCGGAGGTCGATCCTGCTCGTTTTCGGCGTCGCCGCGATCGCGGCCATGCTCACCCCGCTCGCAAAGGCCCAGCCGGCGCCGCTGCCTGAAAAGCCGTTCGCCGAACACCGCATCGCGTTGCAGCTTTCCGACGACGACCCGAAGAAGCAGAGCCTCGTGATCAGCGTCGCTTACAATCTGCTGAAGGCCTATGATCCCGACAAGGTCGCGATCGAGGTGGTGGCGTTCGGCCCGGGGATCGATTTATTGCGGACGGAGAATGCCAATCGCAAGCTGGTCGAGAGCCTGGTCGCACAGGGCGTGCGCTTCGACGTCTGCCTGAACACGCTGGACACCATCGAGCGCAATACCGGCAAGCGGCCGGACATCATCGGAGCGGCAACGCCGGTCCAGGTAGGCGTCGGGCAAATTCTTTCGCTGACCGAAAACGGCTATACCCTGGTTCGACCATGAACGTCATTGCGAGCCAACGGGGCGGCGCTTTGCGCTGACCCGTTGGCTCGCAATGACGGAAGCCTATTATAGAGGAGTTCTTGTATGCGCGACTTTCTTCGCTTGGCCGCCGTGTTGCTAACGTCGGTTTTCCTTACGTCACCTGCCCTCGCCGCCGACGGCAAATCGCACCACATCGCCATCCAGATCGACCAGAACGATCCGCAGGTCATGAATCTGGCGCTCAACAACGTCAACGCCGTGATCGAATATTATCGCGCCAGGAACGAGGACGTCGATATCGATGTCGTCGCCTACGGCCCCGGCCTGCATATGCTGCGGTCCGACACCTCACCGGTGCAAGACCGCATCAAGCGGCTCAAGGACATGGTGTTTCCCGGCAAGATCCAGTTCTCCGCCTGCAACAACACCAGGCAAGGCATGGAGAAGGCCGAGGGGCATCCGATTCCGATCGTGGCGGATGCCACCGTCGTCCCCTCCGGCGTGGTCCATCTGATGGAATTGCAGGAGCAGGGCTGGAGTTATGTGAGGCCGTAGCCCATTGTCGGGCATCGATTCGCGGGCGCTTTGCCATGATCTTTCGCCAGCTGTTCGACAGCGTTTCGGGAACCTACAGCTATCTGATGGCCAGCCGCGCCGGCGGCGAGGCACTGATCCTCGATCCCGTGCTGGAGAAGGTCGACCGCTACTGCCAGCTGTTGCGCGAGCTCGATCTGAAACTGGTCAAGGCGATCGACACCCATTTGCATGCCGATCATGTCACCGGCCTCGGCGAACTGCGCGACCGCACCCACTGCGTCACCATCATGGGCGAGCAGAGCATGGCCGACGTGGTGGCGATGCGGGTCAGCGAGGGCGACAAGGTGACGATCGAGGGCATCACGCTGGATGTGATGTACACGCCCGGCCACACCGACGATTCCTATAGCTACCTGATGGGCGACCGGGTGTTCACCGGCGACACGCTGTTGATCCGCGGCACCGGCCGCACCGATTTCCAGAACGGCAGCGCGCGGGCGCAATATGATTCGATCTTCAATCGGCTCTTGAAACTGCCCGACGAAACCATAGTGTTTCCCGCCCATGACTACAAGGGCGACACCGTCTCCACCATCGGCGAGGAGAAGCGCTTCAATCCGCGGCTGCAGGCGCGCTCGGTCGATGAATATGTCGAGCTGATGGGCAATCTGAAATTGCCCAATCCGAAGATGATGGACGTCGCTGTCCCGGCCAACATGCATGTCGGACTGCATCAGGACGATCTGGCCAAACAAGGCCTCGCCCTGACCGCGCGCGAGGGCATCGACAGTCTCGGCCGGCCGGATATTTTGCTGGTCGATCTCAGGGAAGCCAGCGAGCGCGCCAAGCACGGCATGCTGCCGGGTGCGCTGCATGCGCCATACCCTTCGATCGGCGAGAGCCTGAAACCCGGCGGCATGCTGCGCGAGGTTGCCGCCGCGACCGGGCGCCGCATCGTGTTCTTCTGCGCCTTCGGTGAGCGTTCCGCGATGGCGGTCGCCGCCGCCAAGGAGGCGGGCCTTGCCAAGTCAGCCCACATCGCCGGCGGGATCGATGCCTGGAAAAAGGCCGGCGGCCCGGTCCTGACCGGGTGATCCCGGACGACCTGGTGCGTTCGGTGCCGATCCGGCCCCAAAATGACCGCCCTTCACCACGATTGCGGATTCCGTCTCAAAACCAGCGCTTTTCCCGCGCAAACCGGGCTAAAATCGCCCCCTGCCCCGCGATGCATGGTAGGATCGGGCAACAGGCCGTCGCAATGCGCGCCCCGTCAATCCAGAGGCAAGTGATGAGTGACGAACCGAAAAGCCCCGCCGAGTTGAAGGAGATCAGGCTGAACCGAAAGCTCGCCCAGGATGCCGAAGGCATCAAGGCGATGGCGGAGATCGCGGCGGCCGACGTCGCGATCCGCAAGCGGACGGCCGATCTGCGCGCGCTGCGGCTGGCCAAGGAAGCCGCCGATCGCGACCGGCCGGCGGAACCCAAGGCCAAAGCCAGGCCGAAGAAAAAGAAGACCATCTTATGACAAAAGACGATCGCAACCGCGCCGACGCGCGCTTCAACAAGGCCAAGCTTGCCAAACCCGGCAGGTCCGAACACGATCTCGCCACCAAAGCGGTCCTCGACAACATGGCGAAATTGAAGGCGCTGCGGCTGGCGCGCGAAGCCGCCGAGCCGCCACGCCCCGCGGTGGTCAAAAAGAGCAGCAGCAAATCAAGGAAGAAACCGGACGAAAAAGCGCCGGCACTGGCGGATTGGCTGGCGGGCCAGCAAAGCGGCGGACGCCGGACTTGATCCCAGGTTGACTAAGCCGGCATCGGCCACGGCACCATCGATCGCGTCTTGGTCACGGCGTCGTAGACCTGCACCTGCAGCATCGGGAACTGATTCTTCAACGCCACTCCGGTCTCCTCGGCGGCTTCGACGGTGTCGTGGTGCGACTTGAAGTGACCATCCACCACCAGCGAGTAGCCTGATGTCGGCGCCTTGTCGGCGCGAAGGATCTTGCGTGGCGCCTGTTCTTCGGTATCCAGCTTCGGTTTCTTCATATCGGCTCCCGGATCATGATCCGATTGCATCGGATCATGCCCTCATCTTGTTTGAGCATGACGCTATCGGAAACCCGGTTCCCACTCTTCCGGATCACGCTCGGGTTGCGCCTCGCTTTACACTGAACGGTGGAAAAAGGCAGGAAAGAATCGTCGAGTGGGGCTAATATCGCGGGCAAAGGCAGTCAGATTGAGGTCGCCGCGTCAGCTGACGATTTCACCCGCGTGCCTCGATTCGTCGATCAAGGGGAAGAGCATGGGTCAAACCGGCAAAAAGGGTGAGCTTCCCAAAAAGGACGAGAAGGAGTCGAAGAAATCGCCGGCAAAACCGGTCGAGGACGAAGACTATGAGGATGGCGACATCGCCACGCCGAAGCGCGATCGCTATGGCACCGACGACGAACCCTTGTAAAAATCATCGCTCTCGATCTGCCGGATGCTGGTTCGATCGAGCAGATGCGCGCCCCAGCCGCTGCGCGCTAACGAAGCCGCGCGCTTCGGTGCGGCGAGCAGAACCATCGCAAGCATCGACAGCGGCACCGCGCTGAGCCAATCCAGCCGCACCGGCGTCAGTTCCTCGGTGCTGTCGGTATAGGCGCCGCTGCCGGCAAACAGCCGTCCGCACTCGCCAAGCATTTCGCGCCGCGTGCCGCCGCGTGACGCACGGCCGAGCAGCGCCTGCATGGCGAGATGCGTTCGCACCCCTGCGCGGCCGTTGGCCACAGCCTGCGGCGTTTCGCCCAGCGAGACCTTCAGCAGCAGGCCGACCAGATCGACGCCGGCAAGATAGGCGCTCATCGGCTCGACCAGGCGCGGATTGCAATCGATCAGGAGCGGCATGGCGTCATCATCGGGCAGGATGGTATCGACCGACAACGCGCCATGCCAGGCGAGCTCTTCGCCGATCGCAGCGAGCATCGCGCGTGTGCGCGGCCTCTCGACACCCTGCTTGATCGCCTCGCCGCCGCCGGCGCCGGCGGCGATCTGCCGGTAGACGTGAAACCCGAGCAGACGGCCGCGGCAAAACACGGCTTGCGCCTTCTCCGTCGCGCCGGAGACAAGGTCCTGCACCAGCACTTCGCCCTCGAACGCGCCGCTCGCGTTCAACGCTCGCAGCGCCCCCTCAAGGTCGCGCTCGTTGCGCACGAACCAGACCCCGCGGCTCGCGGTACCGATGGAGGTCTTGACGACGCAGGGAAATCCTATCGCGGCCACCAACTCGGCTTCGGAGGTGACGATCCGCGTCGCCGGCTGCGGCAGGCTCAACTGGTCGAGCAGCCGGCTGAATCCGGCCTTGCCGTGCGCGATGCGGTAGTTGGCAAAACCCGGCAGCGCCAGCCCGACACGATCCGCAAGTCGCTCCTGAACGCGTGCAAACAGGAACCCCTGTTCATGGGTCGGCAGCAGCACGTCGAAATGCCGTGCGATCAATAACCGCTCGACGAATCGGAGAAAGCCGGCGGGATCGTCCCGCAATCCCGGACAATGATGAAACTTGCGCACGAAGCGCGAGAATCTCGCGAGGCACCAAGGACTGGGATCGCAGACCTCGACGAGATGCCCCGACAATCCCAAAATCGTGATCGCCTCCCGCGCCGAGGTGCTGTTTCCCTCGGAAACCAGCACCCGCAGCGGTTTTGTGACTTGCGCGGCAACAGTCATGCCGGATCATCCCTACCTCCGGCACTTTGTCTCTCAATTTAACGGCGTATTCCAGCTTTCCCGGCACTCCCGGCGAGGGCTGCCATGCAGCGGTATTCATGGACAAATAACCGCTAGCCGGTATTTTCGGCAACGCCCTGCCGGGCGTTCATTCAAACGGGGTTTTCCGACACGATGGTCGACGTTCTCGCCGCACCGCAACAAGAAGCGAAGGCGGATTCCTCGCTGCGCACCCTGGTGCTGATTTCGACCGCCCATTGGGTCAGCCATTTCCATCTGCTGGTGCTGCCGATGCTGTTCCTGTTTCTCAGGGCACAGCTCGGCGTCGGTTATATCGAGCTCGGCTTCGCGATTACCGTATTCGGCGTCGTATCCGCCCTGACACAGGTCCCGGTCGGCTACCTCGCCGATCATATCGGCGCGCGCAAAGTCCTGCTGATGGGTCTCGTGCTCGGCGGCTTCGCGCTGATCATGCTCGGAATGCATCTCAGCTACGCCTGGCTGATCGCGAGCGCGGCGCTGCTTGGCGTTGCCAACAGCGTCTATCATCCGGCCGATTATGCGATCCTGGCGGCGCATATGGACGAGACGCGGATGGGTCGCGCCTTCTCGATCCACACCTTTGCCGGCTTCCTCGGTGGTGCAATGGCGCCCGCCATCATGGGCGTGCTGGTTGCAACTATCGGAGGCCTCGGCGCCCTGATGGTGGCAGGCGCCATCGGACTGCTTGTCGCGCTGCTGCTGCTCGTCATGGGCATCCCCGACGCCAGCGCCAAAGACCGCGTCGGCGCCGACGGCTCGCACCCGCCGCGGCAGAGCATCCTCACACCGACGCTGATCGTGCTGACAATCTTTTTCATGCTGCTCGGCCTCTCCAATGCGGGGATCTCCAGTTTCGGCATCGTCGCCCTGACGACCGGCTACGGCGTGACATACTCCTCGGCGAACACGGCGCTGACCTTCTATCTCGCCGCCAGCGCCATCGGCGTGTTGGCCGGCGGCGTTCTGGCCGACCGCACCCAGCGGCACGGCCAGGTCGCGGCCGCCTGTTTCGCCGTCAACGCGGTCGTCGTGCTGATCATTGCGGCCTTCGCCTTGCCGTCGCTGCTGCTGACGGCGCTGATGGCGATGGCCGGCTTCCTCGGCGGCGTGATCGCGCCATCACGCGACATGCTGGTGCGGGACGCCGCCCCTCCGGGCGCGGCCGGCCGGGCTTTCGGCATCGTCTCCACCGGGTTCAACGTCAGCGGCATCATCGGTCCGCTGCTGTTCGGCTGGATCATGGACCAGGGCGCGCCGCATTGGGTGTTCGGCGGCTCCGTACTGTTCATGATCCTCACGGTGGTGTTGTCGTTGGTCACCGATCGCGGTCCGCGGGAGCGCCGCCAAGCGCTCGATAGCGGGCTGATGCAGCCCTGAACCTCGCCCGCACCGGTTGACAGGTCAGCGGGACAACCGATGATGCCGTCGACAAATCAAACCCGAGGTGAATTGCCATGGCCAATAAGCCAGATCTCGTGATTCGCGGCGGCACCGTTGCCGACGGGCTTGGCGGCGAGCTGTTCGAAGCCGACGTGGCAATCACCGACGGCCGCATCAGCGAAGTCGGCCGTGTCGCTGGCCATGGCAAGGAAGAGATCGACGCCAAGGGCAAACTGGTCGCGCCGGGCTTTGTCGACGTTCACACCCATTATGACGGCCAGGTCACCTGGAGCCACGACATCACGCCCTCGTCACAGAATGGCGTGACCACGGCGGTGATGGGCAATTGCGGGGTCGGATTCGCGCCCTGCCGTCCCTCCGATCACGTCCGGCTGATCCAGTTGATGGAAGGCGTCGAGGACATCCCCGAGCCGGTGCTGAGCGCCGGCATTCCCTGGGCCTGGGAAAGTTTTCCGGATTACATGGACTGGCTGTCCAAGCGGCAATTCGACATGGACATCGGCGCGCAACTGCCGCACGCGGCGCTGCGGGTCTATGTCATGGGCGAGCGCGGTTCGCGGCGCGATCCCTCGACGGCGGACGATAACAAGGCGATGGCGGCTCTCGCCGGCGACGCGGTCCGCGCCGGCGCGCTGGGCTTTTCGACCTCGCGCACGCTCAATCACCGCACCTCGACCGGCGATTACACACCGACCTTGAAGGCCGGCGAGGACGAGTTGACCGCGATCGCGGGCGCGATGCACGGCGCCGGTCGCAGCGTGTTCCAGTTCGTGCTGGATCTGTCGACCATCCACGAAGACCTGCCGATGATGTTGCGGGTGGCCGAAAACACCAAAATCCCGGTGACGTTCTCGGTCACGCAGAACGACAAGGCGCCGCAGCGCTGGCGCCAGACCTTCGACACCATTGCGGAAGCCTCGAAGCGCGGCCTGTCGATCACCACCCAGATCGCCGCGCGCCCGGTCGGGCTGATGCTCGGGCTCGAGCTGTCGCGCAACCCGTTCCAGACCCATCCGAGCTACCAGGCGATCGCCCATCTGCCGCTGGCGGAGCGGGTGAAGCGGATGCGCCAGCCGGAGATGCGCGCCGCCATCCTCGGCGAACACGCGACCTCGACCGACGATCCGCTGTTCTTCCGGCCGAACTACGACAAGATGTATCTGCTCGGCAATCCGCCGGACTACGAACAGCCGCTGGAAAATGCGCTCGGGCCGCAGGCGCGCCGCCAGGGCCGGCAGCCGGAAGAACTGGCCTATGACGCCATGCTCGCGGACGAAGGCCGCGGCATGCTCTATGTGACATTCCTCAATTACGTCGACGGCAATCTCGATGCGACCCGCGAGATGCTGAGTGCTCCGCATTCGGTGCCCGGATTGAGCGACGGCGGTGCGCATTGCGGTATCATCTGCGACGCGAGCTTCCCGACCTTTCTGCTGACGCACTGGACGCGCGACCGCAAGCGCGGCGAAAAGCTGTCGATCCCCTTCGTAGTGGCGGCGCAGTCGCGCAAGACCGCGCTCTCGGTCGGCCTACTGGATCGCGGCGTGATCGCGCCCGGCTACAAGGCCGACGTCAACATCATCGACTACGACAGACTGCATCTGCATCCACCGAAGGTGCATTACGACCTCCCGGTCGGCGGCCGGCGCCTGATGCAGCAGGTCGACGGCTATGATGCCACCATCGTCTCCGGCGTGGTGACGCGGCGCGGCGGCGCGGCCACCGGCGCGCGACCGGGCCGCCTGGTGCGCGGCGCGAAAGGCAGCCAGCCCCAGTTTGGCGCGGCGGCGAGCTAGTACGCTGCAGCCGAGATACTCTGGAGCATAATGTGCTGCAGTTGGATCGATTCGTCCCGCAAGGCAGGGCCTGGACAAAAAATCGCGAAAACAACCCCATGCAAAGTAGAGTGCACCCCCGCTAGCAGCACTCTTCCTGCGCGGCGTCTGGGGCGGGAGAACGTCGCTACCCCAATCTCATCCCGATGTAGGCGGTGCGGACCACCCGGACCGGCGGAGTCGATCCCACGCCTATGAGTTCGTATGGCAACTTCCAACCCGGCAGCGCTGCGAGGCGCTGGCGCCAAGCATCGATAGCCGGAAAATCGGCGGTGGTGTCGAAACCTGTCTCCTCCGGTGGGTAATACACGTAGCCCGCCAGGGAGAAATCCGCGATGGTCGGCTTATTGCCAAGCACGAAGGCGCGATCGACCAGATGCTTCTCGGCAATAGCAAAGCTCGCCTGCACGCGCGCAGGAACGACAGGATCGCCGGATGCACCGGGTCCGGCGTCAATGAATATTGAAACCGATGCATCGCATAATTGTTCGTGAACTTGTGATTGTCGAACAATATCCAGCGTAGCGCCTCGAAGCGCTCGTCGTCGCCGGCGGTCGCGAACCCGCTACGCTAACCCAACGTCGGCATTGCTGCAATGAACGCTTGCGCGTCCGCTGCGCCCCGCTACGATTGCCAGCGGGGAGCGTCACAACCATGAGGCATCTTCTGCTCGCAACCGTCGTGGCATTGGCCTTGCTGAGCCCGGCGCACGCCGCGTCACCCAACTCAACAGTGGGCTCGCCCGGCATTGCAAAGATATGCCTCACAGACAGCGACGTTCATCTCAGGCCCAAAGAAGAAATTGTCATTCCGGCGACAACTGTCTTCGAGGACGATGGGCCAAACACCGGGAAGCCCGAGGACCCGTCAACATGGGGCTATGAAGTCAAAGAGGGCTTCAAGTTTCGCGCTCAATTTTTGACTTTAACAGCGGTCTCGCTGCGGCAGAGCAAACCATGCGCAGAAGCAAAGGTGCAAATGCTGACCGGCGCAGGCGGGACCGAAGCAATGAAACGCTCCTCGGATAATCATGTTTTCGTCATCGACGATGTGCTCGACTACCCCATCCCCACGGTGCGGCCTCCGATTGAGATTGGCAAATTGATTGACGACATCAGTGTTGAAGCCATCTTGACTACTGATGTTACTCAAGCAATCGCTCGACCCGAGCCGACCTCACTCGACGATGCGGCAAAAGCTGCGAACTGTCTCGCTGGCGCTAAGAAGCTTGCCGCGTACCTTGGAGGCGGGACGGGGCAGCAGAGAAGCATGAACGTCGAGATCGCCCACGTTGGAGCCGATAATGTGACGTACGGCTGTCCATTCGGTCCGAAGCAGAAGCCCGACTTTGCAGTCTATTGGGATGGAAGGGCACGGCCATCGCCCAACACTGTTGCTCTTATCGCCAAGGGCGGCGAGTTTGTAACGGGAGCCACTCGCGCGGAGATCATAGCCGAAACGTCGGCATGCGTCGCCGACGCGCTCAAGCCGAACGCGGCCGAAATTGCTGACCGGGAAATCCGTGGCGTCAAGATTGAATGCCAAGCTTTCGCGCGCGACGGTAGCGGCGGGAGTGTCACGATCTATCGACGCTTTGGTCCTCATCCAGCGTCACCTGAAATTTCCGACAAGGCGACAAATGCCGCCGATCAATTGTCACGCGGGAAATGAGAGGGATGTATGAGAGCACTCTTTATATTGGTCGCTGTAGTCGCTGGCGTTCACGTCGCCAGAGCGGAAGATGCCGCGCCTAGCCGCATCGATGCGATCACCAAATCGACGAGGGACATGATGCCAGCGGTCCCCTCTTTGCCGTCGCTGTCTCTGCCGTCGATGCCCGATCTTTCGATGCCGGATTTTTCCGATGCGACGGGCAGGCTCATGACCGAATTTAATTCGTTCACGCAACAGATAGGCGATACGCTGCCGATCTTGGAAGCGATGGGCTATGAAGTGGTGACGTTCAAGGTCACTTGGGGCTTGCCGCCGAGGGCGAGGCTGCGACTGCGATCTAAAGGCGATACTGATATGATCAAGGTAACGGCGATTGCCGCTAAAGCGCCCAACGGTGGCATGTTGGCGAACGCACTGATAAGCAGCGCGGTGACGACCAAGAGAATACAGAGCAACATGAAGTTAGGAACGGCAATTCTAGACGTTGATTTCGCCGTGCCGCCGAGGGTCAATATGAAATTTGTGAGCGCCAAGTCCACCGATAGGGACGAGAGCACACGCGATGCTGACGAACTTGAGGTGTCCTGCAAATAGCGAATGCTGGGGGAGGGGAAATTGGCTTGGCTTGCACTCACAAAGAAATCCCAAATCCGGAAAATTGCGCTTTTAGAGTTTAAGCACTTACTGAATATTTTGGAGAACACGTCCGGCATGCCGCCGGACTTCTTTGATGATCCCTACGTCGTAGGCTTTTTCTTTGGCTACACGATGGGTGTCGGCGCTTACGTTGGCGGCAAAGCTGTAAAGCCGACTGACGTGAACTCCGCTTGGGTCGATATGATTTTTGAGCTTGTGCCAGATCGGGGGCTCATCGTTGCCAAGAAGTTTGCCGAGTGGTCGGCCTCGCGCGAGCCATCTTTCGACGAAGGCGAGAACAATGGCACCTTGTTTGCGCTGTACTCCTACAAGGCCGCGCGACTAGATGACAACCCGATCATTATTGAAGCCCAACTCAAGGCCGAAGCGATGGCCCCCATGTGGGAAAAGCTGAACCAAAATCCCGACGAGCATTCACGGGTGATGAGCGCGCTTCGCAATATGCTTTTCTGGGACCGCATCAACCACCGGGAAGCCTAACCGTTGAGTACGCTCCAAACCATTTTTGATTGGGCACCGCTCGTGGTCGGGTTGACTACGTTCTTTTCAATTTTTGTCTTTGCCCCGCTTGGCATTTTTCGTCTTACGCGCTCATTCGCGGGCGGTGCGCTGGTCTTCGCATCGTACGTGTTTGGCTTAATTCTGTGGGTCTATGGGGCTATTGCGACTTTTCTCTATTGGGGATGGCTGGGACTGATCATTGGCCTCGTGATCGTTGGCGTGGGTGTTGTCCCGATGGGATTTCTTGCGCTCGCACTACGATTCCAATGGGAATGGCTCGCAAATCTTGGCTTGCTGTTGGCTTCCATGGTCGGCAGCCGCTTACTCGGGCTTTGGTATATCGCAAGGCAGACCGGGAGCATAGCAGGGGCTAGCCTCTTGGCGTGCTCCCTGCGACCATGGCCGCCTAGCCCGGCTGCCGATATGGCTGGCGCTGCGCTTTGCGATGCTCTTCCCATGCCGCCGCGTCGTGCTCGTGAGGCTCGCGGGCCTCTTCTGTTTGATTGTTACTATCGGCCATGTAATCACCTTTTCGACTGAGGCACGCCATTAATGGATCGTCGCCACGACCGCACAAACATGGTCGCACCAGAGCTTTCCAAGCGGCGGCCATGTCGGCGGCATAGGCGAAGCGGTTATAGATGCCAGCGACGCCGGGCATATGGTTGAGGCACCGCTCAATCATCAGGCCGGAGACGCCAAGCCTGCCACCCTCGCCCGACGCTTCGCGTCGACCTCTCCCTACGGGAGAGGTGAATTCACGCGAATTTCGGCTGCGCCGCCTGTTCCATCAACCGCGCGCGCTCGGTGTTGGGCCACAGCAGCAAGAGACCGAGCAGTCCTGACGTGACAAGAACCACGGCATTGATGGTGAAGCCCATCATGTAGCCCTCGAGCAGCCCGCCCGCGTTCTGGATCACCTTGCCCATCACCGACGGGGCCAGAATGCCGGCCAGCGTGTAGATCGCCCCGTAGATCGCGATCACGGCACCGCGTTGTGACACCGGCGTGAACTCGCCGAGCATCGGCGGACAGACCACATAGATCGATCCACACAGCCCGGATCCGACCACCAGCAGCGCGATCTGCAAGCCCGCGCCGCTTAGATAGGGCAACATTGCCAGGATCAGTCCGCCGACAATCAAGGGCGCTGAGCCGAGCACGCCGCGCGCGCCGCGGGTGGAAAAGCCCCGCGCCATCAGCACCTGCGAAATCCACCCGGTCAGCATCACGATCGCCGCGCCGAACACCCACGGCAGGATCGAAACGAAGCCCGCCTCCTGTTGCGAGAAGCCGAGGCCGCGGACGATGAAGGGCGTGAACCATGTCAGGCCAAGCGACAGCGCCCAATAGGCGCCGAACGTCGCCGCGCAGCAACCGATGAAGGTCCGCGAGGTCAGAAGCTGGAAATAGGGAATGCGGGGATCGGCCTCCGCCATTGCGACGGTCTGAACCAGCGGACCTTCCTTGCCCAGGATCAGCCACGCCACCGCCCACATCAGGCCGACGATGCCGAGAGCGCCGAACCCATAATGCCAGCTATGATTGACGATGATCCAGTTCAGCGCCGGAACCGCGAGGATCACGCCGAACGCCGATCCCTGCGAGAGGATGGCGGTCGGCAGCGTGCGCTTTTCGTTGGGAAACCATTTGTAGACCGAGTGGGCCGCCACCGAAAACGCCGGACCCTCGCCGGCGCCGAGGATGACGCGGCAGATCAGGAGCGTGGTGAAACTGACCGTACCCACCATCGGAAACTGCGCCAGCGCCCATATCGTCGCCAGCGCAAGAAGAACCCATCGCGTGGCGACACGATTGACGATGAAGCCGACCACGATGGCCGAAATCGAAAACAGGAAGAAGAACGAGGAGCCAAGCAGGCCGAACTGCTCCGGCTCCAGCTTCAATTCGGTCATGATTGGATCGCCGGCAAGACCGACCACGATCTTGTCCGCGAAATTGACCAGCATGAACAGGAACAGCAGGAAGGTGATTTTCCAGGCGCCTTTGGGCGTCGGCTGCGTGTCCATTGTCTCTCCCCGATTCTTGTTTGGCGGCCAGTCGACCGACCGCGCCCCGATGCTACCTGCGCCGTCTCAGGCAATGCAACCCGGCATTTCGGGCTGTCCCCGCGTGCGCTGCAACGCAATCACCTCTCCGGACGCCGCCTGACGCTGTCGCGTCACCGTCCTGCAACCTGATCACGATTGCGTCGCGATATCATTGAGACCGTGATCTCCGCTGCAGGCCTTGCTATGTTGCGGAGCAAATTTTCAGGGGATTTTCATGTTCAAATCGACCCAATGTCGTGCGGGCGCACTCGGCATTCTCGTTTCGCTCTCGCTGCTCGCGGGATGGAGCGCCGCGGCGCAGGACGCCAACAAGGCGCCCGACTACGACGCCATCATCGCCGCGCCCGACCGCAGCGAGGCCGACCGACAGACCGATATCCGCCGCCAGCCCGCCAAGATGCTCGCCTTCACCGGCGTCAAGAGCGGCATGAAGGTGCTCGATATGGGGGCCGGCGCCGGCTACAGCACCGAGCTGATGGCGCGCGCCGTCGGTCCCGAGGGCCATGTCTACGCGCAGGAATCGGCGGCGGTGATGGAGCGGGTGAAGGACAAGTTCGACATCCGCGCCCAGAATCCGGTCATGAAAAACACCACTCACCTGATCCGCAATTACGACGATCCGATTCCGCCCGAGGTCAGCGGACTAGACCTGATCACCTTCTTCTTCGCCTATCACGACGTCACCTACATGCCGGCCGATCGCGCCGAGATGAACAGGAAGATGTTCGCGGCGCTAAAGCCCGGCGGCTTCCTGGTGATCGCCGATCATTCCGCCAAGCCCGGCGAGGGCACCTCGGTCGCCAAGACGCTGCATCGGATCGAGGAAAGCACGCTGCGCCAGGAGATCGAGGCGGCCGGCTTCAAGCTCGCAGCCACGGCCGATTTCCTGAAGCATCCCGAAGATCCGCGCGATGCCGCGGTATTTCGTCCGGCCGTCCCGGTCGATGAGTTCGTGCTGAAATACCAGAAGCCGCTCTGACCCCATCGTGCTGCGCGTCCGTGACCTGACCAAGACCTATCGCGCCGCCGGCGAAGAGGTTTTGGTGCTGCGCGGCGTCAACCTCGACATCGCGGCCGGCGAGCGCGTCGCGCTCTCAGGGGAATCCGGCAGCGGCAAGAGCACGCTGCTGCATCTGATCGCGGGGCTCGATCGCGCCGACGGCGGCGAGATCAGTCTCGCCGACGCGCAGCTGTCAGACCTTCCCGACGCCGGCCGTGCGGCGTTGCGGCGCGACCGGCTGGGCCTGGTGTTTCAGCAATTCAACCTGATCCCGAGCCTCTCCGTCGAAGACAATCTCAAATTCCAGTCCCGCATCGCCGGGCGTCACGATGCCGCGTGGCACAGCGAATTGGTGGAGCGGCTCGGGCTTTCCGGCCTGCTGAAACGCTATCCCGAGCAATTGTCCGGCGGCCAGCAGCAGCGCGTCGCGATCGGCCGCGCGCTCGCGGTCAAACCGCTGCTGCTGCTCGCCGACGAGCCGACCGGCAATCTCGACGAGGCCACCGCCGACGACGTGCTCGCGCTGGCGCGCGATCTGGTGGCGCGAACCGGTTGCGGCTTCCTGATGGTGACGCATTCGGCGCGGCTCGCCGCCACGCTCGACCGCCAGATTCACCTTCATGCGGGATTGATCGCATGAGCCGCATTCTGTGGATCCTCGCGGTGCTGTTGAGCCACTGGCGGCGGCATCCGATGCAGCTTGCGACCCTGCTGATCGGGCTCGTTTCCGCGACCGCGCTGTGGAGTGGCGTGCAGGCGCTGAACCAGCAGGCGCGCGATAGCTACCAGCGCGCCGCAGCGACCTTCGGCGGCGCGCGAACGGCAATGCTGGTCCCCCGCAGCGGCGCGACTTTTCCGCAACAGCTCTTCGTCGAGCTGCGCCGCGCCGGCTGGCCGGTATCTCCCGTGCTCGAAGGCCGCGCCCAGATCGGCGGGCGGTCGTTCCGCCTGCTCGGCATCGAGCCGGTCACGATCCCTGCGGAAATCGGCAACGCGCCGGCGATCGGAAGGGCCGGCCTGCAATCGTTCATGACGCCGCCGGGGGAAACACTGGTCGCGCCCGAGGTGCTGTCCGATCTCGATGTGGCGGAAGGCGCGACGCCTTCTCTAAGCGACGGCGCATCACTGCCGCCACTTCATGTGCAGCCGCAACTGGTGCCGGATGTGCTGGTGGTCGATATCGGCATCGCGCAGCGGCTGCTGAAAATGCCGGACCGGATTTCCCGGCTGCTGGTCGGCAAGGCCAGGGGCGAACGAGCGCCGCTCGAAAGCGTGGTGGGCGACCAACTCCGTCTCGAACAGCCGGATGCCGAGAGCGACCTCGAACGTCTCACCGACAGCTTTCATCTCAACCTGACCGCGTTCGGATTGCTGTCATTCGTGGTCGGGCTGTTCATCGTCAACTCGGCCATTGGGCTCGCATTCGAGCAGCGCCGGCCGATGCTGCGGACCTTGCGCGCCTGCGGGGTGTCGGCGCGAATGCTGAACGCTGTCATGGTGACCGAACTGGTATCGCTGGCGCTGGTCGCCGGCGTCGTGGGCCTGATCTGCGGTTACCTGATCGCGGCGGCGCTGTTGCCCAATGTCGCGGCCTCCTTGCGGGGCCTCTATGGCGCGCAGATTCCCGGCCAGCTCACATTGAAGGGCGAATGGTGGATCGCCGGCATGATCATCTCCGTGATCGGCGCGCTGCTGGCCGCCACCACGAGCCTCGTCAAGGCGGCCCGGCTTCCGGTGCTGGCGGCAGCGCAACCGCAAGCCTGGCAGCAGGCACAGCACCGCTGGCTGATCTTGCAAAGCGCGCTGGCGCTTGCAGTACTCGCCGCGGCTTGCTTCTTCCTGTGGTACGGCGATTCGCTGCTGTCGGGATTTGCCGTGCTGGCGGGACTATTGCTTGGCGCGGCGCTCGTTTTGCCGGCGATCCTGGAACGCATCTTGTCGCTCGGCCAGCGCCGCGCCCATGGTGCGCTCGCGATCTGGTTCTGGGCCGACAGCCGTCAGCAGCTATCCGGATTGTCGCTGGCGCTGATGGCGTTGTTGCTCGCGCTCGCCGTCAATGTCGGCGTCGGCACCATGGTCGAAACCTTCAGCCGGACTTTCATCGGCTGGCTCGATGGACGGCTGGCGGCCGACATCTACATCAATACGTCCGACACCGCGCAGGCCGCGACAATCAAGGCATGGCTCGGCGAGCGCCCCGAGGTCGAGGCGATCCTGCCCGGCGGCCGTGCCGAGACGCAGATGGAGGGCGCGCCGATCGAAATCCTCGGCCTGCCCGATCATGCCACCTACCGGGACCACTGGCCGCTGCTGCAGGCAACCGCCAACGCGTGGACCCGGCTTCTGCCCGGCGACGCCGGTTTCGTCAGCGAACAACTGGCGCGGCGTGTGAGGCTTGCGGTCGGCGACACGCTCGAGGTTCCCACGCCGGCCGGAAACTGGACGCTCGAAATCGTCGGCATCTATGCCGACTACGGCAATCCGAAGGGGCAGATCGCCGTCAATTTCGCGGCACTGACCCGGCACTTTCCGCAGATACCGCTGACCCGGCTGGGCCTGCGCGTCGCGCCCGCTTCGGTGCCGGCGCTGATGTCATCGTTGCGGGAAAAATTCGGGCTCGACGGCCGCAACCTCGTCGATCAGGCCACGCTGAAGGCGGAGTCGAAACGGATCTTCAACCGCACCTTTGCGGTGACGGCGGCGTTGAACGCCTTCACCCTTGGGGTTGCCGGCATCGCGCTTTTGACCAGCCTGTTGACGCTTGCCAATTCGCGCCTGCCGCAGCTGGCGCCGCTATGGGCGATCGGCATCACGCGGCGGAAGCTTGCGGCGATCGAACTGTTGAAGACTTTATCGGTGGCGCTGATCACGACGCTGCTGGCGCTGCCGCTCGGTCTGTTGGTGGCGTGGTGCCTGATCGCGGTCGTCAATGTGAAGGCCTTCGGCTGGCGGTTGCCGTTTCATGTCTTTCCGCTGCAGCTGTTGCAGCTGCTGGGAGTTGCGATGGCGGCTGCGCTGCTGGCCGCGCTGCTTCCCGTCATAAAACTGGCGCGCATGCAGCCGGTACGCCTGATCAAGATTTTCGCCGATGAGCGATAGAACGACGATATCCCGCCGCGCCTTCGCGACCGGCGTGTTGCTGCTCGGGCTCGGCCGCAAGGCGGCGCGGGCGCAGGGTTTTGCCGGGCTTGGCCAGGACGCCGAGGGCTTCGCGCCGGTCGTTCCCAGCAAGGCTTTTTCGTTCCCGGCCGATCATGGCCCGCATCCGGACTATCGCATCGAGTGGTGGTACCTGACGGCGAACCTTGCGGATGCGACAGGGAGAGCCTACGGCGCGCAGTGGACCCTGTTTCGTCAGGCGATGCATCCCGGTCCGCAGGCGGAAGGCTGGGCGAACCAGCAGATCTGGATGGGCCATGCCGCCGTCACCCGCGCCGACACTCACCGCTTTAGCGAGAAATTCGCCCGCGGCGGGGTTGGACAGGCCGGTGTCGACGCAAAGCCGTTTCTAGCCTGGATCGATTCCTGGCAAATGCGGGGCGGTGAAGCAATGCGTGCCGACACCATCGCGCCGCTCGAGCTTGCCGCATCGGGTGCGGATTTCGCCTACAGCCTGCGCCTCGATGCCGATCGGCCGCTGGTGCTGCAGGGCGAAGCCGGCTACAGCCGGAAATCCGAACGCGGCCAGGCCTCGTATTATTACAGCCAGCCGTTTTTCAAGGCGGCGGGCCGCATCATCATCGACGACAAGCCGGTCGAGGTCACGGGCCTCGCCTGGATGGACCGCGAATGGAGCAGCCAGCCGCTCGCCTCAGACCAGAGCGGTTGGGACTGGTTGTCGCTGCATTTCAATTCGGGTGAAAAACTGATGCTGTTCCGGCTGCGCCAGGCCGACGGCCGCAATTACGCTTCCGGCAACTGGATTTCGCCCGAAGGCAAGACCCGGCTGATCGCATCAGACGACATCGCGATGACGCCGAAAAGCTGGACGGAGATCGAAGGCCGGAAGCTTCCGACCGCATGGGACATTGCGATTCCGGAATTGGCGCTGAAGATCGAATGTGCGCCGCTGAATGCGAAAAGCTGGATGGGCACGAGCTTTCCCTACTGGGAAGGGCCGATCAGTTTTAGGGGCAGCCACGCAGGCGTTGGATATCTGGAGGTGACAGGGTATTGAGGACGGCGTCATTCCGGGGCGCGAAGCATGGCGTCATTGCCGGGCTTGACCCGGCAATCCATCTCCTTCGTGAAGACTCTTGCGAAGTTGATGGATGCCCGGGTCAAAGCCCGGGCATGACAGGTCAGGTATTACCTCTGGATTCCGGGTTCGCCGCTACGCGGCGCCCCGGAATGACAGTTTCATCAAGGGGAATCTCTCGCATGTATCATTTCACGGCACTCGTTACCTGCCTCGCCGTCGCTTATTGTTTCTTCACCGGCTTTCAGGTCGGAAAGGCGCGCGCCAAATTCGGAATCAAGGCGCCCGCCGTCACCGGCAATCTCGATTTCGAGCGGGTCTATCGCGTGCAGATGAACACGCTGGAATGGATGCCGATCTTCCTTCCCTCGCTCTGGCTGTTCGCGGTCTATATCAGCGATCCCGTCGCGGCCGCGATTGGCGTGGTCTGGATTGCCGGCCGCATCCTCTACATGACCGGCTATTCGCAGGCCGCCGATAAACGCGGACGGGGCTTTGGCATTCAGGCGCTGGCGGCCGGCGTCCTCTGGCTCGGCGCACTCGGCGCGATCATCCGGAGCCTCATTCATGGGTGAGCCGATCGGCTCGCGCCCTCAGTCGTCTTCCCGAAACTTGGCGATCAGCGGACCCAACAGGCTGGAGAAATCGTCGCTCCACGGATGTTCGTCGGGCTCCGGCGTTTGCAAGTCCCAGTCCTTCAAGAGACTGAAATCGTCGTCGTTCCTCGCCAGCACCATGACGGTCGAGAATTTGATCATGGGGTCGCCGCCCGGGATTTCGTCCTCGTCATAAAGCCGCGCGATCAGCTTTTCGCTCGCGGCGGTCGCCGTCACCACGCCCGTCAGGTCGAGGTGATTGTTGGAGATGTGGGTGACGATGATGCCGCCGGGATTGAGCCGCGACACATAAATCCGCAGCGCCTCCCGGGTCAGCAAATGAACCGGAATCGAATCCGACGAGAAGGCGTCGACCACGATCACGTCATAGCGTGCTTCCGTCGCGGCGGCGATCGTCAGCCGCGCATCGCCGAGAACGATGTTCGCGTCCGGTTTGCAATCGCGCAGGAAGGTGAAGCGCCTGGGATCCCGGGCGATGCGGATGATCTCGGCGTCGATTTCATAATAGTCGAGATGGTCGTCGGGCTTCATCAGGCAGGCGATCGAACCAGCGCCAAGACCGATGACTGCGGCGTTGATCGGCCCGTTCTTTTTGGTCTGAACCGCGTCGATCGCTTCCGCGATCGGGGAATCCGGATGGTAATAGGTCGACAATTGCGGCCGGCCGGTGACGGGGAGGCCGTCGTCGGTGGTCAATCGCTGCGCCCCATGCAGCTCCATGCCATGGCGCAGCACGCGAAAGCGGCCATCCGGCGTCACCTCGATCTTGTGAACGCCAAAGAAACTGCGCACCGTTTCCAGCTGCCTCACATTCGGCGGGTAAATCCGGGCGATGACGAAGACCGCGGCAAACAACAAGGCCAGCCGCAACGGCACGTCGCGCAGTACGACGGCGCAGGCGACCAGGATCGCCACCGCTCCCCAAACAATCCAGTTATAGGGCGGAACGATCGAGAAACCTTCGTGCAAGCCGGGCAGCGCGACGATCACGACCAACGCGACGAAGATGGCAACGTAGCGGGCTTCTTTTCCCTTCGGCCAGGCCAGCCCCGGCCGCGCCAGCGCGGCCGCGACCACCAGCAGCGGGTATTCCGCGGTCCAGGAAAAAATATGGGGCGCGATCAGGCCTGAAAAGATTCCACCGAGCACGCCGCCGAGCGACATGCAGAAATAGAATCGCGTGAGATAGGCCGCTTGCGGGCGGGTGGCCGCCATCAGGCCGTGGCATATCATCGCCGTGACGAAGAACGTCAGCAGATGCAGCGCGACGTCGACGGTCAGCCAGGTGCGGATGTCGAGCGCCAGCGTCAACACCAGCAGCGCCAGCAGGAACGGCTGCAGTTTCAACCAGGTGGCCTGTTCGACAAATTTGCGCTGGCTGAACACCAGAATGAAGCTGATCAGATAGAGCGACAGCGGAAGCACCCAAAGAAACGGCGCCGCCGCCACATCCGTCGTGATGTGGGTGGTCGCCGCGATCATCAGTGCCGACGGCACGAAGGCGAGCGCCACCCAATAGGCCATCCGACTGAGCGGCGGGGAGGCTTCGGTCGATTGCGCCGGCGACAACACGGCCTCGCCGCCGCCGCGCCGCAGGAACACCAGACTTCCAGAACATGCGATCAGCGCGATCAAGAGGTAATAGCCGGCGCGCCAGATGCTGCTCTGGAAGCCGAGCGTCGAAAACGGTTCGGCGACGAACGGGTAGGCGAACAAGGCCAGCAGGCTGCCGATATTGCTCGCCGCGTACAGAAAATACGGATTTTCGGCCCGCGCCAGACCGGAGCGGGCAAACCATGCCTGCAGCAAGGGGCCGTTAGCGGACAGCGCGAAGAAGGGAAAGCCGATCGAAGCGCCGAACAGATAAAGCAGGAACAGCTGCTCGCGATCCGCTGCCGGCGCGCTCCAGCCTTGCGCGACGGCGATCGGCAGGAAAGCGGCACCCCCCACCATCACCGTAAGGTGGATCAGCAAAGCGAACGGACCACGTACGAAGCGGGTCAGAATATCGGCATAGGCGTAACCCAGCAGCAAAATGCCCTGGAAGAACACCATCGCCACCGACCATACCGACGACGAGCCGCCCAGCCGCGGCAACACCATTTTGGTGAACATCGGCTGCACCGCGAACAACAATGCCGCGCTGAGGAAAACCGCCGCGGTAAAGATCGGAACGAGCAAGACCGAAAGATTGCCTGTCTTGACGGAGGCGGCTTCAACCCGGTCGCTCGGGGACATCAGTGTCACTCTACCCATTCGTTCCGAAGACTTATTGCTACCGAGCGGCGTCATCCGGCGCAAGCCGGCCATTGACAGAACAGCCAATGGCCCTGAAATGAGCCGCCCAATTTTTGGGCTCAGCAAGAGAGAACCAGCAAAATGGCCCGCCTGCCCTATCTCGAAGCCGACCAGGTCGCGCCCGAATATCGCGACATGCTCAAGCGCAACACCAACCTGCACAAATTGCTGGTCAACTCGCCCGACATGGCGCGCGCCTTCAACGGCGTCGGCGGCTTCATCCGCTTCAAGAGCAAACTCGACCCGCGCTTAAGGGAACTGGCGATCCTGCAGGTCGGCTGGATGGAAAAGTCGGAATACGAATTCACCCACCACGTCAAGATCGGCAAGGAATTCGGCGTCACCGACGCCGACATCGAGGCGCTGATGGCGGAGACCGAAGGAAAACCCTCGAAACTCGAGCCGCTGGCGAAAGCGATCCTGAAGGGCGCCCGCGAGATGGTGCGGGAACTGGCCATGTCGGATGCAACCTTCGCCGAGATCAAGCAGCAACTCTCCAACGAGCACATGACCGATCTCGTGCTCACCATCGCCTTCTATTGCGCCGTGGTGCGCGTGCTCGCCACCATGAAGATCGACAACGAGCCTTATTATAAAGAGGTACTCGCGCAGTACCCGATCCCGGGAGTGAACTGACATGCGTCTGCAAGATCGTATCGCCATCGTCGTCGGCGCCGGCCAGGGCCCCGGCGAGGGCATGGGCAACGGCCGCGCCACCGCGCTGACCTTTGCGCGCGAGGGCGCCAAAGTGCTGTGCGTGGATCATCATCTGGCCTCGGCCCAGGAAACCGTCGACATGATCGCCGCCAAGGACGGCACGGCCGCGGCCTTCAAGGCCGATGTCACCAAAAATGCCGAACTCAAGGCCATGGTGGAGAACGCTCACGCGCGCTGGGGCCGCATCGACATCCTGCACAACAACGTCGGCGTCAGCCTCGCCGGCGGCGATGCCGAATTGCTCGACTTCACCGAAGAGGCGCTGGAGCGCTGCGTGGCGATCAACCTCAAGAGCTGTATCTTCGCCGCCAAGCACGTGATCCCGATCATGCGGGCGCAACAAAGCGGGGTCATCATCAACATCTCCTCGATGGCCGTCATTACCACCTATCCCTATGTGGCCTACAAGGCGACCAAGGCGGCGATGGTCGCCTTCACCGAGCAGCTCGCCTACCAGAACGCGCAATACGGCATCCGCGCCAACGTTATCCTGCCCGGCCTGATGAACACGCCGATGGCGGTCGACACCCGCGCCCGCGAATTCAAGAAGAGCCGCGCCGAGGTCGAGGCCGAGCGCGACGCCAAGGTGCCGCTGCGCAGAAAAATGGGCACCGCCTGGGACGTCGCCAACGCCGCGCTGTTCTTGGCCTCCGATGAGGCCAACTTCATCACCGGCGTGACGCTGCCGGTGGACGGCGGCTCCAGCGTGCGGCGCGGCTGAGCTGCGCCGGCAATTTCAGAACGTGAAGAGTACCGAGGCGTACCACGAATATTGGTCGGTCGCATCGGTGTTCTCAATTCCCCGTCGGATGTACCCGAGCAGATGATAGGTTTCGTTGATGTCGTAGCGCGCGCCGAGCCCGAGGCTGGTGGTCGCCGGCGTTCCGCTGCCGTCGGCGGTCTGGTGGAATAGCTCGACGCCGAGCTGCAGTTTCGGCAGCAACTGATAGGTGACGACGCCTCCCGTCAGGCAGAAGTCCTGCGCCGTGCGGCCGCTGACGACACACCCGCCACCGCCGAATGCGGACCATCCCCCGCTCCAGTCTTTCTGGACCCACACCGGAAGCAGCAGCGACGCGTTGGGGTTGCCTATGTTTTTGGTCGGGCTCGGAAGAAACACGCGGGGAAACACGCTGACGTCGAGACCGAAGGAGTCCTGATGCAGAAAACGGTATTTTGCGGCCAGTTCGACGTTGCCGGGACCGAAACCGGCATTGCCCGCCGCGGGATTGTCGAAGGCAACCGGCAACGTCGCGGTCAATTGCAGATCGGGCGCCGCGCCATAGTTGAAATCGATCCCCGAAGCACCGCCGATGTCGCCGCGCGTGGCCGTGCCATTGCTGAACGTATATATTTCGAAGTGCTTGTAGTCGGTCGGCTCCGGATCATCGGACACGTAGGGCGGACCGGCCAGCGCGGGGCGCGCCAGCAACACCGTCACAAGCGCGATGATTTTCCCCTTACCCACCGTTAAACATCCGTAACATCGCTGCCGGTCGCCACCGGAACTGCCGGGTTTCGTTGCGATACTTAGCGGGCTTTTGCGGCAGGAAAGCGAGACGGCGCAATCTTGCTCAAGCCATTATCATCCCTCATAGATGGCTCTCGGCCGCGTTCCCGCGGTCTAACCGAATCCCAGCCGAAAGCGAACGGTTCCGATGCAGCAAATTCACTTGCCGACACTTGGCGCGCGATACTGGGCCGCGCTCTGCCTTGCGAGCATTTTCGGCGCGAACATGGGCGACTTCTGTGCGCACAATCTGGGATTGGGACATGTCGCAGGTCTGCCGTATCTCGCGCTCGCGCTGGCCATCGTCGTACTGGCCGAGCGCTTCGACCGCTCCGTTCATCAAGTCTACTACTGGACGGCGATCATTATCGTCAGGACCGCGGCGACGAATTTTGCCGACTTCACCTGCGGTGACATGAAACAGCCGAGACTATTGGTGATCGCCGCGCTTACGGCGCTGCTGATTGCAGCCGTGTTCGCAGGCTGGCAATTGGTCTGGCGCCACCGGTCGGACGAAGGCGGCGCCTCGGTGCTCCGCGCCGATGCGCCCTATTGGCTCAGCATGTTCATCGCGGGCACCCTCGGCACGGTGATCGGCGATTACTGTTCGCATAATCTCGGCCTCGGCGACGGCGGCGCATGCTTGTTGCTGGTGCCGCTGCTGGCGCTGTTGTTTGCGATCGCCCGCAATGGGCTGCTCCGCGCGCTGCCGTATTACTGGCTGACCATCGTGACGGTCAGGGCGGCCGGGACGGTCGTCGGAGATTTGGTGGCCGGGCGCCATATGCTCGGACTTGCGCTGGGGACGCTGGTCACCGGAACCCTGTTCGTTGCGCTGCTTGCTCTGTGGAAGGAGCCGGGGGCACCAAGATTAGCTCACGCGGACCAGAGATAGCGCAGCGCCGCTCCCGCTCGGCGCTATTTTCCGGCCGCCAGTGCGGTCCGGTCCGTCGCGTCCGTCTGGTCGATGGAAATGCGGATCGGGATGCCCTCGCCATTGCGGCAACTCATCAGTCCCGTATGGGGATCCGACGCGGCAGCCTTGATGCTGCAGCTGTCGTCGGCCATCTCCAATCTTCCCTCGACATTCCCGCGCGAAACCTGAAGCCGCATGGTGCCGGATTTTTCCTCGACGCCGTTGACGCTGCACAGCCCGACATGGCGCAGCGTCACCGTCCCCTCAAAATCCTGCGCGCTTCCGCTCACGGTTTTGTTCAGGCTCGCCTTCATCTCCCACTCCTGGAGATAGCCGACCTGACCGCTCGCGGAATAGGATTGCGCCAGCGCCACCGGCGCGCTTGTGCAGACAAGGATCGCGGCCACAAGCGCTCTCATGAGCCCCTCGCCCACTCCATGATCACTGCAAGTCCCGCGCAAGCCGAAAGCCGTTGGCGTAGTAGCGCACGTCTTCGTCGTAGCGAAACCGCGCCGAGGATCGCACTTCGTTCACCTTGCTGTTGAAATTGCCGCCGCGCAGGACGCGCAGACGGCAATCGCCGGTGGTCCAGGCGGCGGCGTCCTTTGGCGCGTTGCGATAATTGTCGTTCCAGCAATCCTCGACCCACTCGGCGGCGTTGCCGGCGGTGTCGTACAGGCCGAACCCGTTCGGCCGGAACGAACCCACCGGTACAACCTGCTGCTTGATCGGGCTGCCGCAATTGTCGCACTGCGCATGGCCGGAGCCCGCGTCCTTGCCCCACCAGAAAGGGGTCTTGGTGCCGGCGCGCGCGGCATACTCCCATTCGGTCTCGCTGGGCAGCCGATATTTTTGTCCGGTCTTTTGCGACAGCCAGCCGACGTAAAGCTTGGCGTCGTCCCAGCTCACATTGATCACCGGCCGGTCGCCGCGTCCCCAGCCATGATCTTCCGGCTTATATTTGCAGGCGCCGGCGTCGGCGCACTGATCCCATTCCGCGAACGTCACCTCGCGGCGGCCGATCGCAAACGGGCGCTTGATGGAAATCGTGCGCTCGGGCTTTTCGTACGGCGTGTCGTTCGACCCCATGACGAAGTCGCCGGACGGCACAACCACGAGTTCAGGGCAGTCGGGACAATCGCGAAACAGTTCCCCGGGCTCGGGGTTGGTCTGCTTTTGCGCAAACACCAGGCCTGGCGCGGCGGCCGGCGGCCGCTCGGCGGAGGGAGCGGTGCTCAAACCGCGCAGTTCCTCGGCTCCGGCGCGCGCCGTCCCCGCCAGAACTGTGAGGGAAATCACAAACAACAGCCGCCATTTCATGGTGTCGTTTCCGGTGGCATCCCCGAAACTCCCTCCGACGCGCGGTGGCAAATACAGGGAAAGTAGCTTGCTTCATTTGGCGATCATCGGCAAGACGAGGCGCCCGGGACCCCCTCCAATTGGAGAGGGTCGGCCGGATTTTGGTTTACATCGCAGGGCAAACGAATATCGTTTGACGGCTGAGAACGACCGCACAGGCGCGGTCCAACCGCTGGGGCAAATTGCGATGCATAGAGTACTCGCCTCGATATTTTTGTCATTGTTCGGCTGCCTGATTCTTTGCGACGCAGCCCTCTCGCAGACCGGCGGCCCGACGCCGTCCCCGCCCGGCGCGGCGGTGTATTTCATCGGATTGAAGGACGGCGACACCCTGCCGACCAAGTCTACCATCCATTTCGGCCTGCGTGGCATGGGGGTCGCGCCGGCGGGTTCTGACCGGGCGAATTCGGGCCATCACCACCTGATCGTCGACGCGCCGACGCCGCCGCTCAATGCCGAGATCCCGAATGACTTCCAGCACCTGCATTTCGGCGCCGGCCAGACCGAAACCGAACTGACGCTGACGCCGGGTGAGCATACCCTGCAGCTGGTGTTCGGCGACAAGAACCATATTCCGCATTCGCCGCCGCTGGTCTCCGACCGCATCAAGGTCAAGGTGGTCGACCAGGCCGCCGCGCCGCCGCCGCAGGCGGCTGCCCCCACGACGACGCGTCATCCTTCGCCCAAGGACGCCAAGGTCTATTTCATCTATCCGACCGACGGCGCCTACATCACGACCAATCCGGTGATCCGGTTCGGACTGTTGAACATGGGCGTCGCGCCGGCCGGATTCGACAAGCCGAACACCGGCCATCATCATTTGCTCGTCGATGCGGAGCTGCCGCCGCTCGACCAGCCGATCCCCAACGATTTCAATCACCTTCATTTTGGCGCCGGCCAGACGGAGGCGAAGATCACGCTCCCGGCCGGGCCGCACAAGCTGCGCCTGTTGTTTGCCGACGCCAACCATGTACCGCACGATCCGCCGGTCTATTCGGAGGTCATCAATGTGACGGTGAACGAGAGCGGCCGCCCGCCGCATCGCCGGATCAGACACCATCACTATTTGCGAAACAGATATTATTGATGCAGGGATGAGATACTGAAGCAGAGATGAAATTACGATCTCTTCTGATTTACGGCTTCTGTCTCGCGGCGGGAGCGCTGTTTGCGACAGCCGCCGCCGCGGACCGGCGCGTCGCGCTGGTGATCGGCAATGCCGCCTACAAGAACGCCTCGACGCTGTCGAATACCATCAACGATTCGACCGCGATCGCCAACCTGTTCAAGTCGGTCGGCTTCGAGGTCGTGATCTCGCGCAACGATCTCGGCGTTGTCGACTTCAAGCGCAGCGTGCGCGAATTCCTGCTCACGGCGGAAACCGCCGATATCGCCGTGGTCTATTATGCCGGCCACGGCATCGAGGTCGGCGGCAACAACTATCTGATTCCGGTCGATGCCAGGCTCGGCCGCGACTATGACGTCGAAGACGAGGCGGTATCGCTCGAGCGCATCATCTGGGCGCTGCAGCCGGTCAAGCGCCTGCGCCTGATCCTGCTCGATGCCTGCCGCGACAATCCGTTTCCCGCCAAGATACGCTCCGCCGGCCTGACCCGCGCCACGGTGACCGGCGGGCTTGCCAAGATCGAGGATGTCAGCGCCGACACGCTGGTGGCCTTTGCCGCGAAAGCCGGCTCGATCTCCTACGATGGCGACGGCGGCAACAGCCCCTACGCCACCGCACTGCTCCGGCATCTCGCCGAGCCCGGCCTCGATATCCGCATTGCGCTGGGGCGGGTCCGCGACGAGGTGCTGAGCATGACCCACGGACGGCAGGAGCCGTTCATCTACGGCTCGCTCGGCGGCGCCACCATTCCGCTGGTGCCGCTGCCCGCCAAAAAGCCCGAACCGGCGCCGGCCCCGCCGGCGATCGTCGCCAAGCGGGAGCCGGCTGCCCCGCTTCAGCCGAATCCGGCGGTTCAGCCGGCAAAACCCAATCCAGCCGCGAGCCCGTCGCCTCCCGTCGCGGCAGCCCCTGCGGTCCAGCCGAACCTTGCGCTCGCGCCGACGAGGGCCGAGCCCGTCGCCAACGCCGCGCCGCCCGCCGCGGCGAAAGCCGAGCCCGCCAAACCGGCGGCGCCGGCCGTCGCCGCGATCGAGGTCGATCCGGTCGCGGCCTGTAATCGCGACGAACAGCGTTTGGAACGTCTGCGCGCCGATCCGGTGCCGGACGAAATCGCCAGGTTCCAGCGCGAACTGACCTGCGTCCGGCTGCGGGCGCAGGTGCAGCGCTTGTACGAAAGCGTCGCCACCACGGCGCCGGCTCCTCGTCCCGACGGCGACCCCGGGGCAGCGGCCAGGCAGCAGGCGCAGGCTGCGCCGGTCCCGGTCGAGGATCCATGCACGCGCGACGCGGCGCGGCTGGCGAGCCTGCGTGCCGATCCGAGCATCGCCGCGATCACGAAATTCGAGCGGGAACTGGGCTGCGAGCACATCCGGCCGCAGCTGCAGCGGCTGCGCGAGAGCCTCGGCGGCTGACGCGGTTCGCACTGTCTCCGACAACAAAAAGTGCGCATCGTCCTCCGGCCCGGCACGTCGGATGCGATCGGCTCGCATCTCATCGGCACATGATCGTCGTAGCCTATGGTTGCAATTCCGGCAGCAACGCTTGAACGATGCCTGACTTGAAGCTCGTCAGGGCCACTTGCTTTGCGTCGATGGCGCCTTTTCGCTACATGGGATGAGAGGTTGCAACACACATGCGAATCGGCATTCGCCTGGCGATTTCCGCTCTCGTCCTCGCATCGATCCTGGTGAGCGCGATCGGCGTCCATGTGCTGTGGTGGCGGGCAGCGGAAGCCAACAGCCACAAACTTGCGGACACGATCAACGAACAGATCGTGTCCGCGGTCGAGAAACAGCTCTCCACCATCACCGCCGAGGCGCGCGCGGCGCACACCGCGATCCGCACGCTGTTCGTTCAGCATGTGCTCGAGACCCGCGAGGCCGACAAGCGAGAGTTTGTTTTCCTGTCGCAGCTGCAGTCGCAACCGAACATATCGTGGGTCGCGTTCGGCTGGCCTGACGGGACATTCTTCGCCTCGCACAAGCTCGGTGATCTCGGGCTTGAGATGATGGAAATCGCACCCGTCGACGGCGTCGTCAAGCGGCGCGTCGATCAATATCAGGTGGTGGTCGGAGACATCGAGTTCGAGAAGCGCCGCTTCGAACCTACCGATTACGACGTCACCGCACAGGAATGGTTCCGGACCGGCATGGGCATCGACGAGCCACGCTGGTTCGAAGTCTCGGTTCATCCGGTGGGATTGCGTCCGTCGATCGCCTATGCGGGCCCGGTCGACGTGTACCAGAAACGCCAGGGCGTGCTCGCCGTCATCATCGAATACACGCGGCTCGCGCAATTCCTGTCAGAGCTTTCGGTCGGAAGATCCGGCGCAGCATTCATTCTCCGTCAGGATGGGACGACGGTCGCCGCACCGGATCCGGATGCCGACGAGGTCAACATGCAGCGGTCGGATCAGCCGTTGTTGCCGATCGCCCAAAGCGCCATGAAACAAGCCATGCAACAAGCCGGCGGCGCTTCCGGCGACGATAAGAAGGCAGCGCGCCGGGTAAGGCTGGTCGCCGCGGGCAGTGGTTATGCGGTTACGTTGACACCACTCGCCTTTCCCGGCTGGACGCTTGCGACCGTGATTCCGGAAGCGGAGTTTCTCGGCCCGATCGAGAGGACGATACGACAATTGCTCATCGGACTTGCGATTCTCATTCTTGCCGCGGGCATCATCTCGGCCTGGATTGCCCGGCACGCCATCGCCAACCCGCTCATCGTGGTGGCCGATGAGCTGCGCCACGTGGCGCGCTTCGATCTCGAAAAGGTGCGG
Organism: Bradyrhizobium sp.; assembly: GCF_035484855.1. Taxonomy (GTDB): domain Bacteria; phylum Pseudomonadota; class Alphaproteobacteria; order Rhizobiales; family Xanthobacteraceae; genus Bradyrhizobium. Next base: position 19,477 of record NZ_DATHOP010000027.1, on the reverse strand, counting down.
CGACACGCCTCGCGCGTGATCGAGCTCGAGAATCTGTCGAATGCCATCGCCGACATGGCAGGCGGGCTTGCGGCCTTTCGCAAATACATTCCGGCGGATCTCGTGAAGATGCTGGTCAGCGAGGGCGTCGAACCGCGTCCCGGCGGCGCGATCCGGCCCCTGACGGTGATGTTCGCCGACATTGCCGGCTTTACCGGGTTGTCCGAGCGGCTCGGCGATCGGATCATTCCATTGCTGTCGGGCTATCTCGACACCATGTCGCGCGAGGTCGCTACCCACGGCGGCACCATCGACAAATTCATCGGCGATGCGGTGATGGCGTTCTGGGGTGCGCCCGCGGCCAATGCCAATCATGCGGTCGACGCCTGCCGCGCGGCGCTGGCCTGCCAGCGGGCGCTGCGGACCTCGGAGCTGGCCGATGACAGCGGCCGGCCGCTGCGGGTGCGCGTCGGCATCAATTCCGGCGATATGCTGGTCGGCAATATTGGATCGGAGGTGCGCCTTAACTACACGGTGATCGGCGACGCCGTGAATGTCGCGAGCCGGCTGGAAGGCGCCAACAAGGAATATGGCACCGAAATCATCATCGGTGAGGAAACGCGCCGCCTCGCCGGCGACAAGATCCAGGTGCGCGAACTGGACCGGCTGATGGTCTACGGGCGCGCGGGAGGGATAGCCGTCTACGAATTGCTTGACGTGGCCGAAAACGGGACCGTGCCGCCGGATTGGGTGGCGCGGTATGCTTGCGGCCTGGCGGCCTACCGCGCACGCAATTTTGCCGACGCCATGGGCTTTTTTCAGCAGGTTCTGGATGCGCGCGCGTCGGATCAGCCGGCGCGCATGATGCACGAGCGATGCAGCCAGTTCCTCAAGGCGCCGCCGGGAGACGATTGGGCAGCGACCAACGAAATGAAGGCAAAGTAGATACGCGAGGTCGATTATCCCTCCACGCATTCGCGGCAATATAAGTGATGTCGCCGCAAACCTGAATCCAAGGGTTGCCGCCAGGACTGATTTCCATCACGGTATCGTGACGGGACGGCCCGTAATGCGGCAGCGGGACGCTCGTAACATCGACTGGGCCGCTTTGAGCCTTGCCGTCGCCGGCCGATGATGGAAGCCGTGTTCAACCACCGGACAAATATTCCAGGGAGAGGATGACTGCGATGACTTCGAAGACCGCCTTCACCAACGCCACCATCGCCGGCTCGCTGGCCGCCGCGCTGACCATGATTGCGACGCCGGTATTCGCCGCGCCGAAACCGCCGCAGCCCACCATGGACAAGTGCTTCGGCATCGCACTGAAGGGCGACAACGACTGCGCGGCTGGCGCCGGCACCACCTGCGCCGGTACTGCGGCCGCCGACTATCAAGGCAACGCCTGGAAATACGTCGCCAAGGGCACCTGCGACACCATCAAGACGCCGAAGGGCACCGGTTCGCTCGAACCGATCAAGTCGTGAGCTGCAAGTCTTGAACTCAAGGAGGCGCGCGCCGTCTGCGCGAGCGCCTCATGCTTTCTCCTTAAGCGCGGACCCGCCGATGCAGAGAATGTCCAGCCTGCCCGCCTCCGCCGGCATCGGCTTCAAGCCGGCGCATTTTCGCGACATCCTTGCCGCAGCGCAGCCGATCGGATTCTTCGAGGTCCATGCCGAGAACTACATGGGCGCCGGCGGCCCGCCGCACGCCCAGCTCGGCGCGCTGCGCGAGCGCCATGCGTTGTCGGTCCATGGCGTCGGACTGTCGATCGGCTCGATGCGGCCGCTCGACCGCGTACATCTCGCGCGGCTGAAAGCGCTGTGCGAGCGCTACCAGCCGGAGAGTTTTTCGGAACATCTGGCGTGGTCTTCGCACGGGGAGGTCTACTTCAATGACCTGTTGCCGCTGCCCTATACGTCGCAGACGCTGGCGCGGGTTGTCGAACATGTCGACGAGGTGCAGACTGTGCTTGGCCGCCAGATGCTGCTGGAAAACCCGTCGACCTATCTCCGCTTTGCCGAAAGCACGATCCCGGAGGTCGATTTTCTCGCCGAAGTGGCGAGCCGGACCGGTTGCGGCCTGTTGCTCGATATCAACAACGTCTTCGTGTCGTCGAGGAACCACGGCACGGAACCGCTGCCATATCTCGACTCGTTTCCGCTCGATACCGTGAAGGAGATTCATCTCGGCGGACATCACGAGGAAGCCGACGACGCAGGCGCGCCGCTCTTGATCGACAGCCACGGCTCACCGGTCGCCGACGTGGTCTGGACGCTCTATGCGCACGTCATCGCCCGCACCGGGCCGATTGCGACCCTGATCGAGTGGGACAACGAGGTTCCCGACTGGTCGACATTGCGGGCCGAAGCGGTAGTGGCACAGGGTATCCTTGGCCGCGCGGCGCGCGCTTCGGCAGCATGAGTAAAGCCTTGCTCAGCGCGTTCGAGACCTCGTTTGCGGACGCGCTATTGAGCGCGGATCAGCCGATCCCATCAGGCATTATCGCTCACAATGCGACGGTTCCGGCGCGGCGCTTTGCCGTCTACCGCAACAATGTGGTGGCGGGCCTTGTGAAGGTGCTGGAGAGCCGTTTCCCCGTCGTCGAGAAAATCGTAGGCCCGGAATTTTTCGCGGCGATGGCGCACCGCTTCGTGCTGGAGCAGCCGCCGCGCTCGCCCGTGCTTGCAACCTATGGCAACGAGCTTGCGGACTTCATCTCCGCCTTCGAACCGGCGCGCGAACTCCCCTATCTCGCCGACGTCGCCGGGCTCGAGGCCGCGCGGACACGATCCTACCATGCGGCCGACGCCACACCGGCCGACGCCACCCGGTTCGCGGCACTGGACGCGCGCGACGCCGGCCACATCCGTATCGAGCTGCATCCCTCGATCGAAATCGTTCGCTCGCCGCATCCGATCGTCACGATCTGGGCAATGAACAACGGCGAGCGGGAGCTTGAGCCCATCGAGAATTGGCGAGGCGAGGATGCGCTCGTTTCTCGGCCCCATCTCGACGTAGAAGTCCGCGCGCTGCTGCCGGGCGGGGCGGCCTTCCTGCTCGCGCTCGCCAAAGGCCTTCCGCTGGGCGAGGCGGCCGAGGCAGCGCTTGCCGACGACCCCGGTTTCGACCTTACCGTCAACATCGCGGGGCTGATCGGCGCGGGCCTGGCGCGGAACATCGTCATTCCGGGATGAGGAGCTGACAGCAGCCATGACCAATCTGTCGCCCGCGGCCATGCACTCCCGATCCGTTCCGGGACGGATCGTGCAACCAATCATCGCCGCGCTGGATCGGATTCCCAATTGGTTCATCGCGCTGGCGGCGCGCGTTTTTCCGGCCGCGGTGTTCTGGCAGTCCGGCCAGACCAAGGTCGCAGGCTATCACCTCAAGCCCAGCGCGATCGCGCTGTTCCAGAACGAATATCAGCTACCGTTGATCGATCCCACGACCGCCGCCCATGTGTCAGCGCTTTGCGAGCATGTTTTCCCGATCCTGCTCGTCATTGGTCTCGCCACCCGGCTTTCGGCGCTGGCCCTTTTGTGCATGACGGCGGTGATCGAGATATTCGTTTATCCGGACGCATGGCCGACCCATGGCGTGTGGGCTACCTGCTTTCTCGTCGTGATCGCGCGAGGCCCCGGCTGGCTCTCGCTCGACCATTGGATCGCGCTCAAATACGGCTAAGTCTGGTTAGCGTGCCCGGCAAGCGCTTCACTTGCGATCACTTCGTCAGCGGGCAGCCAGAGTCCTTGGCCGAGAGAAACGCCTTGTCGCCCGGCACCACCGCGAGCTGCTTGTAGTAATCCCACGGCTTCTTCGATTCCTGCGGCTTCTTGACCTCGAACAGATAGAGGTCGTGCACCATGCGCCCGTTGGGCAGCACCTTGCCACCTTGCGCGAAATCATCGTCGACCGGCAGTTCCTTCAGCTTGGCGGCGACCGCCTCGGTGTCCTTGGTGCCGGCGGCCTTGACCGCCTTGAGGTATTGCAGCGTCGCCGAATAGGTGCCGGCCTGGATCATGTTCGGCATCCGGTCCGTGCGCTTGAAGAAACGGTTGGCGAAGTCGCGGCTCCTGTCGTCGCGATCCCAGTAATAGCCCTCCGTCAGCACCAGGCCCTGGGCGGCCTCGAGGCCGAGACCGTGGACCTCGGCGAGCGTCATCAGCAGGGCCGCGAGCTTCTGGCCGCCCTTGACGATGCCGAATTCGGCGGCCTGCTTGATCGAGTTGGTGGTGTCGAGGCCGGCATTGGCAAGCCCGATGATCTTTGCCTTCGAGCTTTGCGCCTGCAGCAGGAACGAGGAGAAATCCGACGAGTTCAGGGGAACGCGGACCGAGCCCAGCACCTTGCCGCCCTTTTCCCTGACGAGATCGCCGGTGTCTTTTTCGAGCGCATAGCCGAAGGCATAATCGGCGGTCAGGAAGAACCAGGTGTCGCCGCCGGCCTCGACCAGCGCGCCGCCGGTGCCGACCGCGAGCGCATGGGTATCGTAGGCCCAGTGGAAGCCGTAGGGCTGGCAGGCATCGCCGGTCAGCCGCGATGTAGCCGCGCCGACGACGATGTCGATCTTCTTCATCTGCCTGGAGAGATCGTGGATCGCCAGCGCGACCGAGGACGTCGTCAGCTCGGTGATCATGTCGACGCCTTCGACCTCGTACCAGCGCCGCGCGATCGCGGTGGCCAGATCCGGCTTGTTCTGGTGGTCGGCGGAGACCACCTCGATCTTCGCGCCCAGCACGCTGCCGCCGAAATCCTCGACCGCCATCCTGGCGGCCTCGACCGACCACTTGCCGCCGTAGTCGGCATAGACGCCGGACTGATCGTTGAGGATTCCGATCTTGACGCCTTGCGCCGATGCAGGCGCCACAAGCAACAGGCCGCATATTGCCGCGGCCGCCGACAACAATGCCGATTTCATGGACGACTCCCCCAAAGGTTTTGTTCGCTGCATGATATTGGATAACCCTGGATGTGCCCATCTATTTCAGGCTGCCGCGAGGGACCAATGATCGCCGTCGGCTATTCGGGCGCAGGAGCCTTGCGGTGCGAACCATCGGCCAGATTGCGGACGATCACGTAGAAGATCGGCGTGAACACCAGCCCGAACAGCGTGACGCCCAGCATGCCGAAGAACACGGCGACGCCGACCGCCTGCCGCATTTCCGATCCGGAGCCGGTCGACACCACCAGTGGCAGCACGCCGAGGATGAAGGCGAACGACGTCATCAGGATTGGACGCAGCCTCAGGCGGCACGCTTCGATGACGGCTGCCAGGCGAGCCTTGCCCTCATGCTCGATGTCGCGGGCGAACTCCACGATCAGGATGGCGTTCTTGGCGGCCAGTCCCACCAGCACGACAAAGCCGATCTGGGTCAGGATGTTGACGTCCTGCCCCATGATCCGCACGCCGATGGTCGCGGCCAGCAGGCACATCGGCACGATCAGGATGACGGAAAACGGCAGGCTCCAGCTCCCGTATTGCGCGGCCAGCACCAGGTAGACGAACAGCACGCAGATCGGAAACACGTAGAGACCGGAACTGGCGCCGGTGACCTGCTGATAGGAGAGGTCGGTCCATTCATAGGAGAAGCCGCTCGGCAAGATCTCGTCCGCCAGCCGCTTCATGATCTCGATGCCGGTCGCCGAGCTCGTTCCGGGCACCGTCTCACCTTGCAGTTCCGACGACGGATAGAGGTTGTAGCGCGCGACGCGATCGGGCCCCGAAATATTGCGGAAATCGACGATGCTGCCGAGCATCACCATGTCGCCGGCGGCGTTGCGGGTGCGCAGGCGGGCCAGATCGGGGGTTTCCTTGCGGAACGGCAGGTCGGCTTGCGCCGTGACGTGATAAGTGCGGCCGAACAGATTGAAGTCGTTGACATAGGTCGAGCCGAAATAGGTCTCGATCGCGTCGGTGACGTTCGCGATCGGCACGCCGAGCTCCTGCGCCTTGACCCGGTCGATATCGACGAACACCTGCGGCGTGTTGGCGCTGAACGGAGAGAACACCTGCGTCAAGCCCGGCGCCTTGCGCGCCGCCGCCACCAGTTCATCGGTGACCGAAGCCAAAAGCTCCGGGCCGCGGCTGCCGCGATCCTCGATCCGCATGGTGAAGCCGCCGCCGGTGCCGATGCCGGGAACCGGGGGCGGCGGAATCACGATGATGAAGGCGCCCTCGATGCTCGAAAGCCGCTTGCGCAATTCGCCGGTGATGACCCCCGCGGACAGACCCTTCTTCAGCCGCACCTCGGGTTCCTCGAACACCGGGAACAGCGCGGCGGCGTTGCTGGATTGCGTGCGCGTCGCACCGGACAGCCCGGCAAACGCCGCGACCCGAATGATGCCGGGCGTGTCGAGCGCGATCCTCTCGATCTGCCGGACGATTTCGGTGGTCCGCGCCAGCGAGGCGGCGCCGGGCAATTGCACGGAGACGATGATGTAGCCACGATCCTGCGCCGGAATGAAGCCTTGCGACGTGGTGGCGAGCAGCCATCCCGCGCTGCCGATCAGCGCCAGATAGATCACCAGCATCACCGCCGAATGCCGGATCACGAAGTCGGCGGCAGCGGCGTAGCGATTGGAGGCCCAATCGAAGCCGCGGTTGAAAAGGTGGGTGAACTTCTCCCACAGCCGCCCGATCACGTTCCAGCTTGCCGGCGGGCGCTTCTCGTCATGGGGCTGCAGGATCAGCGAGGCCAGCGCCGGCGACAGCGTCAGCGAGCAGAAACAGGAAATCGCGGTCGCAACCGCAATGGTGACCGCGAATTGCTGGAAGAACTGTCCGGAAATGCCGCCCAGGAACGCGGTCGGCACGAACACCGCGCACAGCACCAGCGCGATCGATACTAGCGCGCCGCCAACTTCCTCCATGGTCTTGAGCGCCGCATCGCGCCGACCCATGCCGTCGCGAAGATGCCGCTCGACGTTCTCGACCACCACGATGGCGTCATCGACCACGATGCCGACCGCGAGCACGAGGCCGAACAGGGTCAGGTTGTTGACGGCAAAGCCGAGCGCGGCCATCGCCGCGAAAGTGCCGACCAGCGACACCGGGATCGCCACGATCGGAATGATCGCGGGCCGCCAGCCCTGCAGGAACACCAGCACCACGATGACGACGAGCAGCATCGCCTCATAAATCGTCTTGATCAGCTCGTTGATGGATTGCGCGATGAATTCGGTGGGATTGTAGCCGATATTGTAGTCGAGCCCCTTGGGGAAGCTCGCCTTGAGCTTGGCCATGGTGGTGGAAACGCCTTTTGCGGTCGCGAGTGCGTTCGATCCGGGGCGCTGGGTCACCAGCATCGCCACCGCGGTTTTCCGCAAGAGAAAGCTGTTGGTGGTGTAGTCCAGCGCCCCCAACTCGATCCGCGCCACGTCGCGCAGCCGCACCGTGCGGCCGTCGGCGCCGGCCTTGACCACGATGTTCTCGAACTGTGCGACGTCCTTCAACCGGCCGGTGAAGGTGAGGTTCGGCTGGAACGCGCGGTCGGCGATCGGCGGCGCTGCAAGCTGGCCGCCGGTGACCTGCAAATTCTCCGCCCGGATCGCCGCCACCACGTCGCCCGCGGTCATTCCGAGATTGGCGATCTTGTCGGGATCGAGCCACAGCCGCATCGAGTAATCGCGCGCGCCGAAAATCGTGATGTCGCCGATGCCGTCGAGCCGCAGCAGCTGGTCGCGGACCTGCAGCAGCGCGTAGTTGGAGATGTAGAGCTGATCGAAACTGTCGTCGGGCGACAGCATGAACACGACCATCAATATGTCCGGGCTCTTTTTTTGCGTCACAACGCCGTTGCGCTGCACCTCGTCCGGCAATTGCGGCTGCGCGATCGCGACCCGGTTCTGCACCAGCACCTGCGCCTTGTCGAGATCGGTGCCGAGCTTGAAGGTGACGGTGATGGTGAGCTGGCCGTCCGAGGTGGCCTGGCTGTAGAGGTACAGCATATCCTCGACGCCGTTGATCTGCTGCTCGATCGGCGCTGCAACGGTGTCGGAGACGGTTTGCGCGGAGGCGCCCGGATATTGCGTGGTGACCACGACGGTGGGCGGCACCACCTGCGGATATTCCGCGACCGGCAGCGTGGTGTAGGCGATCGCGCCGACGATCAGCAGCACGATGGACAACACCATCGCCAGAATCGGCTGATTGATGGAGAGACGGCCGAGGTTCATGTCTTGTTACCGGCTGTAGCGGCGTGCGGGCTCACCTTTGCGCCGACGCGCGCACGCTGGAGGCCGTCGACAATGACGCGGTCTTCCGGTTTCAAACCTTCGCGGACGATGCGCAAGCCCTCGTCGAGCGGCCCTAGCACGACCGGCTTTGCCTCCACGGTGTCGTCGTCGTTGACCACGAAAACGATCTTGCGCGACTGATCGGTGGCGATGGCGGTATCCGGCAACAGCAGCGCCTCATAGGGCGCGCTTGCGATCAGCCGCACCCGGCCGAATAGCCCCGGCAGAATGGAAAGATCCTTGTTCGGAACGACCGCGCGGGCACGCAGCGTGCCGGTCGAAAGATCCAGCCGGTTGTCGAGGAAATCCACCTTGCCGTCGTGCGACGGTTTTGACTCACCGGTCAGCGTCACCTGGACCGGGTTCGGATTCTCGCGCGAGCTCGGCCGCTTGCCCTCGAAATACAGCCGGTTGTATTTGAGATAGGTCGCCTCATCCATGTCGAAATAGATGTAGATCGGATCGAGCGAGACGATCGAGGTCAAGAGCGTGCCGCCGCCATTGTCGCTGCCTTGCACGAGGTTGCCGACGCTGATGAGGTGGCGGCTAACCCGGCCCGTGATCGGCGCCAGCACATGACTGAACTCGATATTGAGCTGGGCGGCCTTCAACGCGCCTTCGGCCACCGTCTCGGCGGCGTGCGCCGCCTGCAACGCCTGGCGGCGCTGGTCGACGACCTGTTCAGAGACGGCACTGGTCTGGACCAGGGTCAGGCCGCGGTCGAGGTCGCGCTTGGCAAGCTCCGCCTTGGCGCGCGCATCCGCAAGCTGGCCGTCGGCCTGCTCGGAGACGGCTTCGAAGGGGCGGGAATCGATCAGGTAAAGCAGGTCGCCGGTATGAACCATGTCGCCGTCCTTGAACTCGACATTGGTGACGAAGCCGCCGACCCGGGCGCGGACCTGGACCTCTTCCACCGCATCGAACCGGCCGGTGAATTCGTCCCAGTCGGTGACGGTGCGTCTGGTTGGCTGTGCCACCGTAACCGGCGGGGCGGCGGCGGCGGCCGGTTGCGGCGGCTTGTCACCGCAGCCGGACAAGGCGACGGCGAGCAGGACGACCAGCGGGCCAACCACGCGGAGCGACCGGAGATTGAAGTTCGATCCTGGAGCCGGACGCCCCGATTTCTCAGTCGCGCTCAATTCCATCTCCCCTGCGCTCTGGCCGCGATTGACGAAACCGGCAGCCGATCCGCGGACCCGATCAAGATGAGACCGGCGGCCAGTCTGTTCAAGAACCTGCCGGGATCAAGCAAAATCATTATGCAGCGGCGATGCGACCAACTAAAGTCCTTTCGAGCCGACCGATAGAGTTGGAATAATTTGCTGGAAGGCGATATTGAGCGGTGAAATGCCGCCATATCGCGTTTCACGGGGAACGCCTGCCCGGCCGATCGGCCGGGGAAAGAGGTCAAACATGCACGCACCTCCATCGCAGAAATCGTTCGTCGACGCAGCAGTGCAGGCTCGCGGCGCCGATCGCATCGCACCGGATTGCGCCGGCATGAATTTCTATGCCCTCGATCGCGGCCTGCGCGATCTGCTCGGGCTTTATCTGCAGCCGGCGGATTTCCGGCGGCTGCAGCCGCACTTCGATCGCCTCGGCGAGTTGGCCGGCGGCCGGCTCGATGAACTGGCGAGGATCGCCGACAGGCACGCGCCGGTGCTCAACCCACGCGATCGTTTCGGCCGCGACGAGGACTGGATCGACTATCATTCGTCCTATCGCGAAATGGAAAGCATCGCATTCGGCGATTTCCAGTTTCACGCCATGAGCCATCGTGCCGGCACGCTCGGCATGGATCGGCCGCTGCCGGCAGTCGCCAAATATGCGCTGCAATATCTGTTCGTGCAGGCCGAGTTCGGCCTGATGTGCCCGATCAGCGTCAGCGACACCTCGATCCATCTGATCCGCAAATTCGCAAGCCCCGAGCTGAAGGATTATTTGTTGCCGAAAATGCTGTCGGCCGATCCGGCCGTGCAGTGGAAGGGCACGCAGTTCATGACCGAGCGCGCCGGCGGCTCCGACGTCGGCGCCATCGAAACCACCGCGCGCTGCGAGGACGGCGTGTGGCGGCTCACCGGCGACAAGTGGTTCTGCTCGCATGCCGACGCCGATGTCGGGCTGCTGCTGGCGCGGCCCGAAGGCGCGCCCGCCGGCACAAAAGGCCTTGCGCTGTTCGCGCTGCCGCGCCGGCTCAAGGACGGCAGCCGCAACGCCTACCGCATCGTTCGCCTGAAGGACAAGCTCGGCACCCGCTCGATGGCATCAGGCGAAATCCTGCTTGAGGGCGCGGTGGCCTACCTGGTCGGCGATGTCGGGGCCGGGCTCAAGCAGATGATGGAACAGGTCAACCTGTCGCGGCTGTCGCATGGGGTGCGCGCGGCCGCCATGATGCGGCGCTGCGTCAACGAGGCGATGGTGTGCGCGCGCAGCCGTACAGCGTTCGGCAAACCCATCATCGACTATCCACTGCTGCGCAAGCAACTGCTCAAGATCGCGGTGCCGACGGAACAAGCGCTCTCGATGTTCCTGTTCGCCGCCAGCGCCATGGATCGCGCCAATGCCGGCTCGAAGGAGGCGGAAGGCGCGTTGCGGATTCTCACCCCGCTGTTGAAATTCCGCGCCTGCCGCGACAACATTCCGGTGGCGACCGGCGCCATGGAAGTGCGCGGCGGCAACGGCTACATCGAGGAATGGGTGAATGCGCGGCTGATCCGAGACGCCCAGGTCGGCGTGCTCTGGGAGGGCACCAGCAACATCAACGCGCTCGATATCGTCACCCGCGCGGTCGGCAAGAGCCGCGCCCATCGCACGCTGGGCACCGCGCTGACGAAATTGCTGGACAATGCCGCTGGCGTCCCGGCGGGATTCCGGGATCGCCTGCGGCTTGCGCTCGACCGGACGCTTGCCTTCGCCGAACGCGTCGCGGCCGAGCCGGCGCTGGAAGCAAGCTGCCGGCAGGCTGCGAGCGGCCTCTATCACATCACCAGCGCGATCCTGATGACGTGGGAGGGAGCCCGTCCCGAAGCGGATGCGCGCCGCGCGCTCTATGCGCGGCTGGTGCTCGAGCATCGCCTCAGCGCGCAGGATCCGCTGCAGCCCGACGCCGGCGATTGGGAGCGCGAGGCAGCGGACCTCACTTTCTCGGAGCGGCAGGTTGCCATGGCCGATGTTGCGAGGCTGCTCGAAAGCTGACCCGTCAGCCGCTGTCGCGCAGCACGAGTTCGAACCCGAGATCGATATGGCGCGGCCCCTCGCGCGTCAGCATCAGTTTGGCGGCGGTGCGGCCGATGGCGTCGCCATGAACGCGGACGGTCGAGAGGCTGGGCGAAATCAGCCGTCCCATTTCGAGGTCGCCGAGGCCGATGACGGCGACCGGTTGCTCCGTGGCCGGGCCGATGCGCAGCAATCCCGCCGAACGCAGGCCGGACATGAAGCCGATGGCATGCGCGTCATTGGCCGCGAACACCGCATCGACGCCGGGCAGGTTGGCGAGCGCAACCACGCTGCCCGAGGCGTTGCGGTCCAGGGTGAGCCGGCGCGGCGCCTTCAGGCCGGCCTGCAGCGCGGTTTGATTGAACCCGTTCCAGCGCCGCGTGGCGCGCGGGTCGTCGCCGCCGATGAAGGCGAGGCTTTGGCGGCCCTGGCCTGCGAAGTGTCGCGCGACCGCGATGCCAGCTTCAAAATTGTCAAATCCCGCCACCGCGTCGATCGGCTCGGGCGGCAACTCCCAGGTCTCGACCACCGGAATGCCGGCGCGCCGCAATAGCCGGGCGCCGTCCGGCGTGGCCGGCGATCCGACCATGACGATCGCCTCGGGACGCCGCGACAATAGCGCCGACAGCATCCGGTCCTCCCGTGCGGCGTCGTAGCGCGACTGCGCGAGGATCACGGCATAGCCGAGCGGCTCCAACTCGTCGGACAGCCCCTGCACGGTATCGGCGAAGATCGAATTGGCGATGGTCGGCACCAGCACGCCGACGGAATTGCTGCGGGCGCCGGCGAGCGCGCCCGCAAGTTGGTTCGGCACGTAACCCAACTCCCGCATCGCCGCTTCCACCCGGGCGCGGGTCTGCGGCGCGACCATGTCGGGCAGCCGCACCACGCGGCTGACGGTGATCGCGGAGACGCCCGCGAGCTCCGCGACAGCAGACAAAGTGGGCGCGGTTTGCAGTTCGGAATCAGGGGGCGGCATCTCGGGGCGCTGTCATCAGGGACGAATCTGCATACATCAAACCACTTGCGAAGACATAATGATAGCGCTATCATCAAGAATGACAGCGCTGTCAGAGGTGGTGGCGCAACCAATGGAGCCCGTGATGATTTCGGAAAAGGACGTGGAGACCTATCGCCGCGACGGCGTCATCGTGGTCCCGGAAGTGCTGGATGGCGCAACGCTCGGGCGGGTGCGCCAGGTCATCGCCGAACTGGTCGCCGGCGCGGCCAACGTCACCCAGCATACCGACGTCTACGACCTCGAACCCGGCCATACGCCTGAAAATCCGCGGGTGCGGCGGATCAAGACGCCGCACAAGGTGCATCCGATCTTCGACGAGATCGTTCGCAGCGCCCCCGTCATCGACATCCTGACAAAACTGCTCGGCCCCGCCCTGCGGCTGCACGGCTCGAAACTCAACATGAAGTCGGCGCAATATGGTTCGCCGGTCGAGTGGCATCAGGACTGGGCGTTCTATCCGCACACCAATGACGACGTACTGGCGATCGGGGTGCTGCTCGACGATTGCGATCTCGCCAACGGTCCGATGCTGGTGACGCCGGGCACGCACACCGGCGAAGTCTGGAGTCATCATGGCGAGGACGGTAGCTTCGCCGGCCTGGTCGACCCCGATCTGGTTCGCGGCGAGATCGATCGCGCGGTGCCCTGCATGGGCAAGGCCGGCAGCATGTCGTTCCACCACGTTCGTGCCCTGCACGGATCGGCGCAGAACACGTCCGACCGGCCACGCAACCTGCTGCTCTACGAAGTGGCCGCCAGCGACGCCTGGCCGCTGATGGGCGTCAAGGATTTCGACGAGTTCAACAGCCGCCTCCTGGCAGGCGATGTCGTGGTGACGCCGCGGCTCGTCGACGTGCCGGTGCGGATGCCGCTGCCGCCCGCCAGGCGGCAGGGTTCGATCTACGAAACCCAGTCGATCGCGAAGAAATCGTATTTTACGCGCGCGGCATAAGCTTCGGGCGCGCCCCGAACGGGCGCGCGCGCCAAGATCCAAAGCAGATAAAACAATGAAAAAGCATGACGGGGGAAACCATGACGGAGACAACAGCCGGTAGCGCCACGCGCCCGAGCCTGCGCGTGATCCTTGCAGCCAGCGTCGGGTCGGCGCTCGAATGGTACGACTTCTTCCTGTACGGCACCGCCGCGGCGCTGGTATTCGGCGACCTGTTCTTTCCCAAGGGCGATCCGGTCATCGGCACGATGCTGGCGTTCCTGACCTTCGGCGTCGGCTTCGTGGTGCGGCCGCTCGGCGGCGTGCTGTTCGGCATCCTCGGCGACCGTTTCGGCCGCAAGCCCGTGCTGGTGGCGACGCTGCTGATGATCGGCATCGGCACCACCGCAATCGGGCTTTTGCCGACCTATGCCCAGATCGGCTACTGGGCGCCGCTGCTGTTGGTCACGATGCGCGTGATCCAGGGGCTGGGCGCCGGCGCGGAATATGGCGGCGCCGTGATCTTCCTGGTCGAGAATGCCCCGGCAGGCCATCGCGGATTCTGGGGCGGCTTTGCCCCGCTCGGCGTCTCGATCGGCAATCTGCTCGCCGCCGCCGCGTTTGCGCTCGTCACCCTGCTGCCGCACGACGACCTGATGTCGTGGGGCTGGCGGCTGCCGTTCCTGGCCAGCTTCCTCTTGATCCTGGTCGGCATCTTCGTTCGCCTGCGGGTATCGGAAACCCCGGTGTTTACCGAAGCGGTGCTGGCACGCGGCAAGATCGAGCGCAATCCCGCGATGGAAGCGCTGCGCCGGCATCCGCGAAACTTCTTTGTCGTGCTGGGCGCGCGAATGGCGGAGAACGGCCTCGGCTATTTCTTTCCGGTGTTCGGCCTGAGCTATGTGATCAACACGGTCGGCGTGCCCAAGGCCGACGCGCTGAGCGCGCTTATGCTGGCCTTTGTCATCGAGCTGTTCGCCATTCTCGGCTTTGCCGCGCTGTCCGATCGCATCGGACGCAGGCCGGTCTACATGTTCGGCGCGCTCTGCGGCATTGCGCTGGCGTTTCCGTTCTTCTGGATGGTCGGGACCAAGCAGTGGATCTGGATCGCGATCGCCTTCATCCTGGCCCGCGCGGTAGTGACGGCCGCGATGTTCGGACCGCAGGCGGCGTATTTCGCCGAATTGTTCCCGCCGCAACGCCGCTTTGCCGGCTTCGCCTTCGCCCGCGAACTCGGCTCGCTGCTGGCGGGCGGTCCGGCGCCGTTCGTCGCCACCGCGCTGGTGGCATGGTCGGGCAGCTGGTGGCCGGTGGCATGCTACGCCATCTTCCTGTCGGTCTGCACGGTGGTCGCGATCTGGTTCGGTCCGGAGACCTATGAGGAAAACATCACGACCGACAACACCACGGATGGCGCCATGCTGGCCGCGGCCGCGCTGCCCGCGCGAGCCTGATCGATGCCGCAGCAATTGCGCGTGCTGCAATCGCTGTGGGCGATGGAGCGGCGGCGGTCCGATGCAGCCGAGTGGCCGCTGCAGACCCAGCTCGCGATGATCCGCGACGCCGGCTTCGACGGCGCCGGCGTCCGCTTCATCGATCCGGCTTTCGCGGCTGACGTAACCTCGTACCTCGGCGCACACGGCATGATCTGGCAGGCGCAGTGCTACCCGACCAATGTCGACGATCTCAAGCCGGTGCTGGAGCTGGTGGCGCGCCTAGGCGCCGACCACGTCAACCTGCAGCCCAATGTGCGGCCGCACCGGATCGAGGACTGCATTCCCTTGCTCGAGGGCTGGCGCCGGCTGGCGGACGAGGCCGGCGTCGCGGTGCATGTGGAGACCCACCGCGACCGCATGACCACGGACCTGTTCTTCACCCTGCAACTGCTGGATTGCTTTCCCGACCTGCGGCTGACCGCCGATGTTTCGCATTACCTGGTCGGCCGCGAATTCGCCTGGCCCGTGGACCAGGTCAACCACGCGCTGATCCATCGCATCCTCGATCATTGCTGGGGCATTCACGGCCGCATCGCGAGCCGCGAGCAGGTGCAGGTTTCGCTCGGCTTTCCGCAGCACCAGGGCTGGGTCGAATTGTTCATGGGCTGGTGGGAATACGCCATCCGCTCCTGGCGCAGGCGCGCCGGCCCCGATGCGGTGCTGACCTTCCTGTGCGAACTCGGTCCGCCGCCCTACGCCATCACCGGCCCCGACGGCGCCGAGCTGTCGGACCGCTGGCAGGATGCGCTGGTCATGAAGGACATGGTGCGGGGGCTGTGGCAGCGGATTGTCGAGGAGGATGCGCGCGATGCGGCGTAGCGCGGCGCCTTAGTCGCTTTACCGTCATTCCGGGATGGTCCGAAGGACCAGACCCGAATCTCGAGATTCCGGGTTCGCGCTAACGCGCGCCCCGGAATGACGACGAGGCCATTTTTGTGTTCCCCTCCCCGCGCCTCCTCCGCTAAATTGCGCGCAAGGCCATAACAAAGCCAAATCGTCCGGGAGGACAATCGTGCACAAGGGGCGTGTCGTTTTCGGCGCCATGGACGAGGTGGTGTTCGGCCGTCCGGCGGCCGAGGCCGCGGTCGAGCAAATCGACCGATTGCGCGCGAACCGCGCCTTCCTGATGGTCAGCGGCACCCTCAACCGCAATACCGACGAGATCGAGAAAATTCGCAAAGCGCTGGGACCCCGCTGCGTCGGCACCTTCGATGCAATGCCGCCGCATACCCCGCGCGAGGCCGTCATCGGCGCCGCCGCGCAGGCCCGCGCCGCCGGCGCCGACCTCATCGTCACGGTCGGCGGTGGCTCGATCACCGACGGCGCCAAAGCGGTGCAGCTTTGCCTTGCCAACGGCATCGACACCGTCGAGGGCATCGACCGGATCCGCGCCGTCGGTGGCGCGCCGCCACCGATGGCCGCGCCGACCTTTCGCCAGATCAGCATCCCCACCACCATCGCCGGCGGCGATTTCAGCGCCAGCGCCGGCGTCACCAACGAGAAGACCCGGGTCAAGGAGGCGGTGCGCCATCGGCTGGCGATGCCGCGCGCAGTGATCCTCGATCCCGCCATCACCCTGCACACGCCCGAATGGCTTTTTCTGTCGACCGGCATCCGCGCGGTCGATCATTGCGTCGAGGGCATTTGCGCGCGCGAATCGCACCCTTACGCCGACGCGCAGGCGCTCAAGGGGCTGTCGATGCTGGTGCAGGCGTTGCCGCGGGTGAAGGCCGACGGCGGCGATCTCGACGCGCGGATGGAATGCCAGATCGGAACCTGGCTTTCGATGGGTTCGCTTTCCTCCGGCGTGCCGATGGGCGCAAGTCACGGCATCGGCTATGTGCTCGGCGCCGAATTCAACGTGCCGCACGGCTATACCTCCTGCGTGATGCTGCCGTCGGTGATGCGCTGGAACAAATCAGCCAATGCCGAGCGGCAGGCGCTGGTATCGGCGGCGATGGGCCATCCCGGCCAAGATGCCGGCGATGTTCTGGACGCTTTCATTGCCGGGCTCGGCATGCCGCGCAGCCTGGCAGATGTGCGGGTTGGACCGGAACATTTCGACCGCATCGCGCAGCAGGCGATGAAAACGCCATGGGTGCCGCGCAATCCGCGCAAGATCGATGGCCCCGCGCAGGTGCGCGAGATCCTCATTCTGGCCGCATAACGACACGGGAGACGCAATGTATACCGGCAAGCACGCCAACCTTCGTCCGCTGCAGCCCGCCTTCATCATGGCTGGAACCGGCGAGGCCGTGACCTATCGCGAGCTGGAGGCGCGCAGCAACCGGCTGGCGCATTTGCTGCGCAAGCTCGGGCTGAAGCGGCTCGACCATTATGCTGTTTTCATGGAGAACAACAGCCGTTACCTCGAGGCCTGCGGCGCCGGCGAGCGGAGCGGGCTGTATTTTACCTGCGTCAATTCCTACCTGACATCAGGCGAGCTCGCCTACATCGTCAACAACAGCCAGTCGCGTGTCCTCATCACCTCGGTAGCGAAGCTCGATGTCGCCCGCGAGGCGCTCAAGCAATGTCCCGAGGTCGAACTCTGCATCGTCGCCGACGGCGAGGGCGAGAGCGAGCGCATCGTCGGCCTGCAGGAGGCCACGCGCGGCCTGCCCAAAACGCCGATAGCGGATGAATGCAACGGCACCGCGATGCTTTACTCCTCGGGCACCACGGGTCGACCGAAAGGCATCCTGCGGCCGCTGCAGGAACTGCCGCCGGCGCAGCAATTGCCGATCTTCGACTTCCTGCAAAAGCTCTGGCACTACCGTGAGGGCATGATCTATTTGTCGCCGGCGCCGCTGTATCATTCGGCGCCGCAGGCCGCGGTCAATCTCACGATCCGCGAGGGCGGCACCGTCATCATCATGGAGCATTTCGATCCGGAAGCATATCTCGCGCTGATCGAAAAATGGGGCGTCACCCACAGCCAGCTGGTGCCGACGATGTTTTCGCGCATGCTGAAGCTGCCGCAGGAGGTGCGAAGCCGCTACGACCTGTCGTCGCTCGAGATTGCGATCCACGCCGCGGCGCCGTGTCCGGCCGCGGTCAAGGAAGACATGATCAAATGGTGGGGACCGATCATCCACGAATATTATGGCGCCACCGAAGGCCTCGGCTTCACCGCCTGCAACAGCGAGGAGTGGCTGGCGCACCGGGGCAGCGTCGGTCGCGTACTGCTCGGCGACCTGCATATTCTCGACGAAGAAATGAAAGCCTGCCCCATGGGCACGCCGGGCACGGTCTGGTTCAAGACCGCGACCCCGTTCGAATATTTCAACGATCCGAACAGGACCAGGGAGGCGCGCTCGCCGGACGGCAGCATGAGTACGGTCGGCGATGTCGGCTATGTCGATGCCGACGGCTATCTCTACCTCACCGACCGCGCGACCTTCATGATCATCTCCGGCGGCGTCAACATCTATCCGCAGGAATGCGAGAACCTCCTGATCACCCATCCCAAGATCGCCGACGCCGCCGTGTTCGGTGTCCCCAACGCCGATCTCGGCGAGGAGGTGAAGGCGGTGGTGCAGCCGATGCCGGGGATCGAACCGTGCGAGGCGCTGGCCGCGGAATTGATTTCGTTCTGCAGCCAGTCGCTGTCGCGCCAGAAGGTGCCGCGCTCGATCGATTTCGAGGACGCGTTGCCGCGGCTGCCGACCGGAAAGCTCTACAAGCGCCTGCTGCGCGACCGCTATTGGGGCAACAAGAATTCGCGGATTGTATGACGCGTGCCATATTTGACGCAATCCAGGCGTTTCCAGGGGCCGGGTCTTGGATAAACCCGGCCGGTAATTCCGGCAGCCGGAAAGCCCGGACCAAGGGTATTTTCATTGCCCCGGCGATGATTATGTACGATTACAGTTTCTTGAACGACAACATCGGCCAATCCCGACATCGGCCGGCCCAGAGGGAGATCCAAAAAAATGCGTGAAGCCGTCATCGTTTCCTATGCCCGCACCGGGCTCGCAAAATCCGGCCGCGGCGGATTCAACATCACCCCGCCGATGTCGATGGCGGCGCATGCCATCAAGCACGCCGTCGAGCGCGCCGGCGTCGACAAGGAATATGTCGAGGATTGCTATCTCGGCAATTGCGCCCATGGCGCGCCGAATATCGGCCGTCAGGCCGCGCTGCTCGCGGGCCTGCCGAAATCGACCGCCGGCGTATCGGTCAACCGCTTCTGCTCGTCGGGCCTGCAGACCATTGCGATGGCGGCCAATTCGATCCGCTCCGATGGCTCGGACTGCATCGTGGCCGGCGGCGTCGAAAGCATCTCGATTCCCGGCGGCGGCTCGCCGAAGGACTCGATCGATCCCGATCTCCTGAAGGCCGCGCCCGACATCTTCATGGCGATGATCGACACCGCCGACATCGTCGCCGAGCGCTACAAGCTGAGCCGCGAATACCAGGACGAGTTTTCGCTGGAATCGCAGCGCCGCATGGCCGCCGCCCAGCAGGCCAACAAGTTCAAGGACGAAATCGTCCCGATGAAGACCAAGATGAAAGTGGTCGACAAGGCGACGAAGGCGGAGAGCATCGTCGACTATGTCGTCTCGCGCGACGAGTGCAACCGTCCCGATACGACGATGG
>NZ_DATHOP010000026.1:0-54699 GCF_035484855.1 Bradyrhizobium sp. | reverse complement strand
ACGTCCTCATAGATCTTGTCGTTGCCGGCGAGCGCGCCGGTATGCGAACTCGCGGCCTTGGCGCCCGCCGAGGTGCGGCCGGCCTTCAGAACCACGATCGGCTTCTTCTTCGAGACGCGCTTGGCGACCTCGGCAAAGGCGCGGCCGTCTTTCAAATCTTCACAATGCTGCGCGATGATCTTGGTGTTGTCGTCCTGCTCGAAGAACGTCAAGAGATCGTCCTCGTCGATGTCGGACTTGTTGCCGAGGCCGACGATCGCCGAGACGCCCATTTTCGCCGAGCGCGAAAACCCGATGATCGCCATGCCGATGCCGCCGGACTGCGACGACAGCGCGGCGCCGCCCTTGACGTCATAGGCGGTACAGAAGGTCGCGCACAGATTGGCGGGGGTGTAGTAGAAGCCGTAGATGTTCGGTCCCATCAGGCGGATGCCGTATTTCTGGCCGATCGCCTGGATTTCCTCCTGCCCCTTCACATTGCCGGTTTCGGCATAGCCCGAGGGAATCAGGATCGCGCCGACCACTTTCTTCTCGCCGCATTCGATCAGCGCGCCGGCAACGAGGCTTGCGGGGATCGCAAATACCGCGATATCGACCTCGCCGGGAATGTCCTTGACCGACTTGAAGACCTTCTTGCCCATGATCTCGTCGGCCTTGGGGTGGATCGGATAGATCTCGCCCTTGTAGCCGCCATTGATCAGGTTCTTCATCACGGAGTTGCCGATCTTGCCGGTCTCGGCGGAAGCGCCGATCACCGCCACGGCCTTCGGCTTCATGATCCGGTTCATCTGGCGCACGATGTCGTCATGGTTCGGACGCGGCCGCGGCGGCTTTGGTTCGAAATCCACGACGATTCGGACGTCGGCGGCGACAGCCGCATCCTTGGTCGCGAACACCGGGTTCAAGTCCATCTCGGCGATCTCAGGAAAATCCGTGATCAGTTTGGAGACGTTGACGATGATGGCGGCGATCGCATCGCGGTTGGCCGGATCGGAGCCGCGCACACCTTTCAGCATCTCGGCGGCCTGGATGCCGTCGAGCATCGAGAGTGCGTCCTCCTTCGTCGCCGGCGCGAGGCGGAAGGTGATATCCTTCAACACCTCGACCAGCACGCCGCCGAGGCCGAACGCCACCAGCTTGCCGAACGAGCCGTCGGTGACCGCGCCGACGATGACCTCCTGGCCGCCGATCAGCATCTGCTGCACCTGGATGCCTTCGATCTTGGCGTCGGCTTTGTATTTCTTGGCATTGGCCAGGATGGTGTCGTAATTCTTCTCGGCCTCGGCCGCATTCTTCACGCCCACCACCACGCCGCCGGCCTCGGTCTTGTGCAGGATGTCGGGCGAGACGATCTTCATCACCACCGGAAAACCCATGTCGGTCGCGATCTTCGCAGCTTCAGTGGCCGATTTCGCCACGCCCTCTTTCGGCACCGGAATACTATAGGCGTCACAGACCAGCTTGCCTTCCGGCGCCGTCAGGCTCGTGCGCTTGTCCGCTTTGACGGATTCTAAAATCTTGCGGACCGCATCTTTGGAATTCGACATTGGCTTCCTCCTTGGCGTCTGTTTTTAATTCGTGGCGCCGCCCGCGGCATCGCGCCGCGATCGCTTGCGTGGTGAGTGTTCCCGGGTGTGGCAGACGCGGGTCCGCGTCCGCCGCAACTTCGTTTGCGGCCGCTGATGGCTCGTTATGGCATTTGGTATGCCAGGAGCAAAGTTGTCAAGGTATGACAAGGGCCGAAGTACTGAAAACATGGGTAACTTGACATTCTGGCATTTGGCATGCCAAAAATTAAGCGGAATATTTTTCTGTTGAAGACGGCTCCCACGGAGGAGACCTGTCGTGCCCCCGCGGAAACAACCCAAGGCGCAGTCCACCATGGCCGAGGCCGAGATTGCAATCGTCCGGATTGCCCCGGAGACGAGCTTCAAGAACAAGGCCTATGAGGCCTTGAAGGAAGCCATTCTCAAGATGGACATCTATGCGACGCCGGAACCGGTGATGCTCGACGAGCGCGCTCTGTCCGAGCGCCTCGGCGTCAGCCGCACCCCTATCCGCGAAGCCATCGCGATGCTGGAACAGGACGGCTTTGTGAAGACCGTGCCGCGCCGCGGCATCGTCGTGGTCCGCCGCACCAAGGCCGAGATCGTCGACATGATCCGGGCCTGGGCCGCGCTGGAAAGCATGGCGGCGCGGCTGATCACGACCACCGCGCGCAAGAAGGACATTTCGGCGCTGCGCGACTTCTTCAGGGATTTTGGCCGCGATCGCCTGCCGCAGGACCATGTCGAGGAATATTCCAAGGCCAACATCGCCTTCCACCAGGCCCTGATCTCGCTTTCGGAGTCGCAGGTGCTGGTCGACATGACCAACGACATCCTGCTGCATGTGCGCGGCTATCGCCAGTTGACGATCGGACGCAAGGATCGCACCGCGACCTCGCTGCCCGAGCACATGGCGATCATCGAGGCGCTGGAAGCGCGCGACACCGAGCTTGCGGAGAAGCGCGCGCGCGACCACACGCTCGGCCTTGCCGCCTATGTGGAAGCCCACGGGCAGGAACTGTTTTAGCCAATAACAGCCCTTCAAACCGGGCGACGATTTGAAGAAGACGACGAACGCGTCTCGTCAAGAAAAATCAGGGAGGCCAGCCGATGCTGAACACCGCGACCAAGACCGAGGCGACGGACACCCAGCAGGAGCTGACGGATGGCTTTCATCTCGTCATCGATGCGCTGAAGCTCAACGGCATCCATACCATCTACGGCGTGCCGGGCATCCCGATCACCGATCTCGGCCGCATGATGCAGGCCGAAGGCATCCGCGTGCTGTCGTTCCGCCATGAGCAGAACGCGGGCTACGCGGCCGCCATCGCCGGTTTCTTGACCAAGAAACCCGGAATCTGCCTCACCGTCTCGGCCCCCGGCTTCCTTAACGGCCTGACCGCGCTGGCGCATGCCACCACCAACTGCTTCCCGATGATCCTGGTCTCCGGCTCCTCCGAGCGCGAGATCGTCGACCTGCAGCAGGGCGACTATGAGGAGATGGACCAGCTCGCGGTCGCAAAGCCGTTGTGCAAGGCGGCGTTCCGTGTGCTGCATGCGGCCGATATCGGCATCGGCTTCGCGCGCGCCATCCGCGCCGCCGTCTCCGGCCGTCCGGGCGGCGTCTATCTCGACCTGCCGGCAAAGCTTTTCGGTCAGGTCATGAATGCCGACGCAGGCGCAAAATCGCTGGTCAAGGTGATCGATCCCGCGCCGGCGCAGATCCCGGCCCCATCGGCAATCAAGCGGGCGCTCGATGTGCTGAAAAGCGCGAAACGCCCGCTGATCATCCTCGGCAAGGGCGCCGCCTACGCGCAGGCCGATGAGGCGATCAAGAATTTCGTCGAGAAGAGCGGCGCGCCGTTCCTGCCCATGAGCATGGCCAAGGGATTGCTGCCGGACCTGCATCCGCAATGCGCGGGCGCGGCGCGTTCGACCGTGCTGAAAGACGCCGACGTCGTGATGCTGATCGGCGCACGGCTGAACTGGCTGTTGTCGCAC
Source organism: Bradyrhizobium sp. (assembly GCF_035484855.1). Lineage (GTDB taxonomy): Bacteria > Pseudomonadota > Alphaproteobacteria > Rhizobiales > Xanthobacteraceae > Bradyrhizobium. Next base: position 51,151 of record NZ_DATHOP010000026.1, on the reverse strand, counting down.
GGCAAGGGCAAGACCTGGGGCGAAGCGCCCAAGAAATTCATCCAGATCGACATCGAGCCCAAGGAAATGGACTCCAATGTCGAGATCGTGGCGCCCGTGGTCGGCGACATCGGCTCCTGCGTTGCCGCGCTGCTGGACGGCATGGGCGGCAGCTGGCCGGCGGCGCCCGCCGACTGGCTCAATTCGGTCAAGGCCAAGCGCGAAGAGAACGTCGCCAAGATGGCGCCGCGGCTGATGAACAACAACTCGCCGATGGACTATCACGGCGCGCTCGGCGTGCTGCGCACCATCATCAAGGAACGGCCCGACGCCATCCTGGTCAACGAGGGCGCCAACACGCTCGACCTCGCGCGCGGCGTCATCGACATGTACCAGCCGCGCAAGCGGCTCGACGTCGGCACCTGGGGTGTGATGGGCATCGGCATGGGCTCGGCCATCGCCGCTGCCGTCGAAACCGGCAAGCCGGTGCTCTGCGTCGAGGGCGACAGCGCGTTTGGATTTTCCGGGATGGAGGTCGAGACCATCTGCCGCTACAATTTGCCGGTCTGCGTCGTCATCTTCAACAACAACGGCATCTATCGCGGCACCGACGTCAATTCGGCGGGCAGCGATCCCGCAACGACGGTGTTCGTGAAGGGCTCGCGCTACGACAAGATGATGGAAGCCTTCGGCGGCACAGGCGTGAATGCGACGTCGCCGGACGAATTGAAGCGCGCCGTCAACGCGGCGATGGACTCCGGCAAGCCGACCCTCATCAACGCGGTGATCGATCCGGCCGCCGGCTCCGAGAGCGGCCGTATCGGCAACCTCAATCCGCAAAGCGTGCTGAAAAAGAAGTGAGCTGACAGTCCAACGAGCGTTATTTCCCGCACGAACGGGCTCGCGGGAATGACGATAACACTATTCCAAGGAGAGTACCGATGACCAAGGCGCTGACGGGTGTTCGAATCCTCGATTTCACCCACGTCCAGTCGGGACCGACCTGCACGCAATTGCTGGCCTGGTTCGGCGCCGACGTGATCAAGGTCGAGCGCCCCGGCGTCGGCGACATCACGCGCGGTCAATTGCAGGACATCCCGAATGTCGACAGCCTGTATTTCACCATGCTCAACCACAACAAGCGTTCGATCACGCTCGACACCAAGAACCCGAAGGGCAAGGAAGTCCTGACCGCGCTGATCAAGAGCTGCGACGTGCTGGTGGAGAATTTCGGGCCCGGCGTGCTCGATCGCATGGGCTTTCCCTGGGAGAAGATCCAGAGCATCAACCCGAAGATGATCGTGGCCTCGATCAAGGGCTTTGGGCCCGGTCCTTACGAAGACTGCAAGGTCTATGAGAACGTCGCGCAATGCACCGGAGGGGCGGCCTCGACCACCGGCTTCCGCGACGGCCTGCCGCTGGTCACCGGCGCGCAGATCGGCGACAGCGGCACCGGGCTGCATCTGGCGCTCGGCATCGTCACCGCGCTCTATCAGCGCACCGTCACCGGCAAGGGGCAACGCGTCACCGCCGCGATGCAGGACGGCGTCTTGAATCTGGCGCGCGTGAAACTACGCGACCAGCAGCGGCTCGCCCATGGCCCGCTCAAGGAGTACAGCCAGTTCGGCGAGGGCATTCCGTTCGGCGATGCGGTGCCGCGCGCCGGCAACGATTCCGGCGGCGGCCAGCCCGGCCGCATTCTCAAATGCAAGGGCTGGGAGAACGATCCCAACGCCTACATCTACTTCATCACCCAGGCGCCGGTCTGGGAGAAGATCTGCGACATCATCGGCGAGCCCGGCTGGAAGACCCATCCCGATTACGCCAAGCCCCCGGCCCGGCTGTCGCGGCTCAACGAAATCTTCGCCCGCATCGAGCAGTGGACGATGACCAAGACCAAATTCGAGGCGATGGAGATCCTCAACAAGGACGACATCCCCTGCGGCCCGATCCTGTCAATGAAGGAACTCGCCGAGGACCCGTCGCTGCGCGCCACCGGCACCGTGGTCGAGGTCGATCATCCCGAGCGAGGCAAGTATCTGTCGGTCGGCAATCCGATCAAACTGTCGGACAGCCCGTCGGATGTGGTGCGCTCGCCGCTGCTCGGCGAACATACCGACGAAATCCTCCGCCAGGTGCTCGGCTTCACCGACCATCAGGTCGCCGAAATCCACGATTCCGGCGCGCTCGATCCGCCGCGCAAGGTCGCTGCCGAGTAAGCGACGGTAGCGTCGAGACCGCTTGGAGCGGCGCCCGGTTGCCGGCGGCTTCCGGTTTTGCCGGCATCAGGTTGCCTGCGACAAATTGCACACGCCGGGCGCGCCAAAACGAACTTGCCCTTCGGCGCGGCGCGATCCCAAGATGCGATCGGCCGAGACTGCACGCGTTGCAACGCACAACAAACCGCCGACAACTCCTGCGGCAAATTCGGCCTTGCGCATTGGAATATAATATACCAGAATTTCCAACGTGCAGCGCCGGAGCGGCCTAACGGGCCAGTTCTCAAGAGCGCGCACTGGGAGGATACAATGGTCGCCAACGCAGCCACCGCGCCAGGTCAGGCACCGTCAAACGGCTACCGCTGGACGCAACTCATCGTCGGCGTCATCTGCATGGCGATGATCGCCAACCTGCAATATGGCTGGACCTACTTCGTCGCCCCGATGGCGAAAGCGAATAGCTGGGATGTCGCGGGCATCCAGGTGGCGTTCTCCATTTTCGTCGCATTGGAAACCTGGCTCACCCCGCTTGAAGGATGGATCGTCGACACGCTCGGTCCGCGCGGTCCGAGGTTGATGGTCGCGGCCGGCGGCGTTTTTGTCGCGCTCGGCTGGCTCATCAACGCCAAGGCCGGATCGCTCGAAATGCTCTATTTCGGCGCCGTGATATCCGGCATCGGCGCCGGCGGCATTTATGCGACCTGCGTCGGCAATGCCGTGAAATGGTTTCCCGATCGCCGCGGGCTCGCCGTCGGCCTGACGGCGGCCGGCTTTGGCGCCGGCGCGGCGGTCACCGTGATTCCGATTCAAAAGATGATTGCCTCGATCGGATATTCCGACACCTTCTTCTGGTTCGCGTTGGGTCAGGGCATCATCATCTTCGTGCTGGCGTGGCTGCTGCGCCCGCCGCTGCCGGGCGAGATTCCGTCCGGATCCGCCGTCAAGGTATTGCAGTCGAAGAATTCGAGCACGCCGGCCCAGATGCTGGCTTCGCCGGTGTTCTGGCTGCTCTATGTGATGTTCGTGCTGGTGTCGGCCAGCGGCCTGATGGTGACGGCGCAGATCGCGCTGATCGCCAAGGACTACGGCGTCGGGTCGACCGTGATCCTGTTCGGCTTCACCACCCTGATCGTATCCGGCGTGATCGACAATGTCGCCAATGGCGGCGCGCGGCCCTTCTTCGGCTGGGTGTCCGACCAGATCGGGCGCGAATACACCATGGCGATCGCGTTTACCGCCGGCGGCCTCGCCTACTGGCTGTTGGGAACCGCCGGCACCACGCCATGGACCTTCGTGATCTGCGCGGCGTTGATCTTCTTCACCTGGGGAGAGATCTTCAGCCTGTTTCCCTCGACCTGCACCGACATGTTCGGCCCGAAATACGCCACCACCAACACCAGCCTGCTCTATACCGCCAAGGGATTGTCGGCCTTCGTCGTGCCGCTGGCGAACCTCCTGAAGAACTACACCGGCGACTGGCACGCGGTGTTCGCGGTGGCCGCGATCATGAACTTCATCGTGGTGGCGTTGGCGCTGTTCGTGGTGCGGCCGTGGCGGCTCTCGATCAGCGCCTCGGAAGGCAACAAGGGCGCGGTCGGACAGGTACACCCGGCTGAATAAGGGCGGCGGCAAGCCGCGCATCCAGCTGCGCCCTGCTTTGCTGTAAAGTGCAAGCCCCATGCCGGCTCGCGCCAAATGAAACCTGCGCCGCCCGGGGGAGTTCTGGATTCGCTGCAACGTCAGTAGCGCTGCTGGTTTTTTTGCATTTGGTAGCGGATGATACTTGATCCCAAATTGACAATTGGCATAATGTATACCAGAGTAACTTTCGACTGAAGCGCCCTGCGGTTCACATCAAGGAGGTTGCGATGCAAGTCGGAGACATCCTGCGCAATAAAACGGCCCGCGTTGCGACGGTGCGAATGAACGAAACCGTCGGCATTGCCGCGCAATTGATGCGCGCCAGCAATATCAGCGCGCTGGTGGTCAAGGACGTGGTCCGCACCGAAGGCAATACGGCGGTCGGCATGTTCACCGAACGCGATGTGGTGCGCGCCATCGCCGAGCACGGCGCCGCCGGCGTCAATCTGAAGGTGTCGCAGCTGATCTCGGTGCAGCAGCTGGTGTCCTGCAGCTCGACCGATACGCTCGAACATGCGCGCCACCTGATGAACCGGAACCACATCCGCCATTTGCCCGTGATCGACAATTTCAGCCTGATCGGCGTCATCAGCATTCGCGACATCTCGACCGCGTTCGACGACGCCGCCAACGCGGCTGCGCCCTCGGTCTCCGCGGCCTGACTGTTCGCTCCAGTCGTTCGCCACCACTCCGGGCGAAACGCAAGCGGGCTGAAATTCCGTCACCCGAAACGGGCGCGAAGGTCCCTCGCCCGCGCGGCCATGGACATTTGCCGGCCGTGACGGCATCCTGCCCCTGAAAATTCGAAGAAATCAGAACGTGCGCGGGTTTGCCCGCGCCGGGGAAACAATCAGGGTTCAAGATGATCAAAACGCGATTTACCGAACTGGTCGGCGTCGAACATCCGATCGTGCAGGGCGGCATGCAATGGGTCGGCCGGGCCGAACTGGTCGCCGCCGTTGCGAACGCCGGCGCGCTCGGTTTCATCACCGCGCTGACGCAGCCGACGCCGGAGGATCTCACCAGGGAGATCGCGCGGTGTCGCTCCCTCACCGACAAGCCGTTCGGCGTCAACCTGACCATCCTGCCTTCCATCAAGCCGCCGCCCTATGCGGAATACCGCCAGGCCATCATCGAAAGCGGCATCAAGATCGTCGAGACCGCCGGCAACAAGCCGCAGGAACACGTCACCGAGTTCAAGAAGCACGGCATCGTGGTCGTGCACAAATGCACCAGCGTCCGCCATGCGCTGTCGGCGGAGCGCATGGGGGTCGACGCGATCTCGATCGACGGGTTTGAATGCGCCGGCCATCCCGGCGAGGACGACACGCCGGGCCTGATCCTGATTCCGGTCGCCGCCGACAAGGTCAAGATTCCGCTGATCGCTTCCGGCGGCTTTGGCGACGGCCGCGGCCTGGTGGCTGCGCTCGCGCTCGGCGCCGAGGGCATCAACATGGGCACCCGCTTCATGTGCACCAGGGAGAGCCCGATCCACCAGCTGATCAAGGAGAAGATCGTCGCCAATGACGAGCGCGAGACCGAATTGATCTTCCGCACCATGCGCAACACCTCGCGCGTCGCCAAAAACGCGGTGAGCACGAAAGTCGTCGCCATGGAGAAGGAGGGTGCCACCTTCGAACAGGTCCGCGACCTCGTCGCCGGCGCGCGCGGCAAGATGGTCTATGCGTCAGGCGACGCCGATGAGGGCATCTGGTCGGCGGGGCAAGTGCAGGGATTGATCCACGATATCCCCTCCTGCGCGGAACTGGTGTCGCGCATCATGCATGATGCCGAAACCATCATTCGCAGCCGGCTGGAAGGCATGAGGACCGGTGCGCGCCGCCAAGCCGCGGAATAGACGGCTTGGCTTTACCTCTCCCGCTTGCGGGGGGTCGACGCCAACGGGTCGCGCGAATGCGCGCCCGATGACAGGCTCCGCGCCGGGTGGGGGAAACTCTCTCCACACGAACAGTCTGACTCGCTGCGCCACCCCCACCCCAACCCTCCCCCGCAAGCGGGAGAGGGAGCAAAAAAGAGAATGAATTCATGAAGGCCTATGTTTACGGCGCCAACGGCGCTGAAATAACCGACGTTGCAAAACCCGTACCCAAGGGCACGCAAGTGCTGGTCAAGGTGCACGCCTGCGGGCTCAACCGCGCCGATCTCGGCATGACCAAGGGCCATGCCCATGGCAGCGCCGGCGGCGTCGGTACCGTGCTCGGCATCGAATGGGCGGGCGAGATCGCCGAACTCGGCCCGGAGGCCAGGGGCGTCAAGGTCGGCGACAAGATCATGGGCTCCGGCGGCGCCGCATTCGCCGAATATACCCTGGCCGATCACGGCCGGCTGTTCCGCGCGCCTTCGAACATGAATTTCGAGGAAGCCGCGACGCTGCCCGTCGCGCTCGCCACCATGCACAACGCGGTCGTCACCAATGGCGCGCTGCAGCCGGGCCAGACCGTCATGATCCAGGGCGCGAGCTCCGGCGTCGGCCTGATGGCGATGCAGATCGCAAAGCTCAAGGGCGCCAAGCTCGTGATCGGCTCCTCGACGGATGCGATGCGCCGCGGCCGCCTGAAGGAATTCGGCGCCGATCTCGCGGTCGATTCGTCCGATCCCGGCTGGGTCAAGCAGGTGCTGGATGCAACATCGGGCGAAGGCGTCGACCTGATCGTCGACCAGGTCTCGGGCAAGGTGGCGAGCCAGAACCTCGCCGCCACCAAGATCAAGGGCCGCATCGTCAATGTCGGCCGGCTCGGCGGCACCCGCGCCGAATTCAATTTCGATCTGCACGCCGCCCGCCGCATCCATTACATCGGCGTCACCTTCCGCACCCGCACCATCGAGGAAATCCGCGAGATTTTCGACGAGGTCCGCCGGGATATCTGGGGCGCGGTCGAATCGCGAAAGCTGCAATTGCCGATCGACAAGGTCTATGCCTTCGACGACATCGGCAAGGCATTCGAGCACATGGAAGCCAACAAGCACCTCGGCAAGATCGTGGTGACGCTGTAGCTAACCAACTCGGGCTTTGCCCTCACCACGCTGTTCGGCGCAACGCCCAATCTGCCGTCGATGCGTTAGCCGCATTTCCGTTGCTGCTGGTTTGCCGCCGAGGCCACCAAACGCGCGGGCCTCAGGAGCCTGGTGAAGGCGCAGCCTTTAATCGGAACAATTCGCAACAGCTCCTAATATCCTGTTCGGTGCTTTGATCTTGCATGACGGGCTGCTAAACCCCGCCGCCATGCGCCCTTCCGATCAAACGATGAAATCCCGCGTCGCGGCAATCTCGGTTTTTGCCAGCGCCGGCATGGCCGCGGCCAAATTCGCGGTCGGCATCGCCATCGGCTCGCTCGCGCTGATTTCCGAGGCGCTGCATTCCTCCGTCGACGTGGTCGCGACCGTCATCACCTGGATGGTGGTGCGGGTGTCCGGCCTCCCGGCCGACGAGGAACATCATTACGGCCACGGCAAGTTCGAGAGCGTGTCGGCGCTCGGCGTCATTGCCATGCTCTATGTGCTGGCCGGCGGCATCCTGGTCGAATCCTGGAGCCGGCTGAGCGAAGGCGCGCCGCCGCCGACCATCACCGCGATCCCGTTCATCGTGCTGCTGGTGGATATCGCTGTGAACTTCTGGCGGGCGCGCGCGCTGCACCGCGCGGCGCGCGACACCAGGAGCCAGGCGCTGGCCGCCGACGCCCTGCATTTTGCCTCCGACGTGCTGGGCTCGGTCGCCGTCATCATAGGCCTTGCGCTTTCCGGACTGGGCTATCGCTGGGGCGATGGCGCGGCCGCCATCGCGGTCGCGCTGATGATCGCCCTGCTCGGCCTTCGCATGGCGCGCTCCACCGTGGAAACCCTGCTCGACCGCGCACCCGTTGGCGCCGCGGAGAAGGCTGCCGCCGCGATCCGCTCGGTGCCCGGCGTGGTCGGCGTCGAACGGTTGCGGGCGCGCATGGTCGGCCCGACGCACTTCATCGACGCCATCGTCGAGGTTCCCCGCACCTTTCCGATCGACCGCGTCGAGGAGATCAAGCGCAAGGCGCAGGCCGCGGTGACAAAGGCGCTCGACGACGCCGACCTGACGTTTACCGCGGTGCCGGTGGCGCGCGACAATGAGAGCATCCGTGAGCGCATCATGGTGATCGCGCGCAATTCCGGTCTCGCCATCCATCATGTCACCGTGCACGATCTCGGCGGCAGGCTGACCGTCAGCATCGACCTCGAGGTCGACGGCGAGATGGCGCTGACCGCGGCCCACGACATCGCCCAGGAACTGGAGCGCAACATCCGCGACGAATTCGGCGAGGACGTCGAGGTCGACACCCACATCGAACCGCTGGAGCCGGAATTGCCGTTTGGCACCGACGCCGCCCCCGACCGCGTCGCGGCCGTCGAGGCCGCGCTGAAGAGCTTCGCCGCCGATACCGCAATCCACGACGTCCACAGCGTGCGGGTGCGCGATACCGACGCCGGCGAAATCGTCAACTTCCATTGCCGTGCCGCGCCCGCGATGAGCGTGATCAAGGTGCATGAGAACGTCGATGCGATCGAGCGCGCGCTGCGCCGCGCGTTCCCGACCATCAAGCGCGTCATCAGCCACGCCGAGCCGCCGAACGCCTGACGTGGGATGAACGTCGTCGTGCGCGTTCTACTTTTGGACTCACTTTGTCGGTAATTTTGCGGAGGTTTGGAGTCGGAATTCTCCGTTGGACAAGATTTATTTGAATTAACGAATCGTTGACTCTCGACAGCCTGCGAAAACTGGATTCAAATCGCCGTGATTCGGAACACGGACTGGGGTCGTTCCGGATCGGGTGCAAGAAGTCTTCCGAGGGGGCCAACGGCATGGCGCGTGCGCATGCGGCGAACGCGTGCGTCCAATCCGATTCGATCAAGGGATTGGCGCAGTCGATCGCGAAACCGGCCTATCACCGGCTGCTGTTGGCAGAGCCCGCACTGCGCCGCGCGGTTCCCACCCTGATCATTGCCTTCCTGATCACCATTTGCCTTGGCGCCTTCGTGCAGGTGGTCGATCAGAGCCGGCAGAAGCGTGTCGCGATGAAGCGCGACCTCGCAGCCATCGGCGACCTGCTCGCCGAGCGCATCGACCGCATCGCCTCCACCCGGCAGGATCGGTCCGCCACCTTCGAGCGCCTGCAACTGCTGCTGCCCGGCCTGATCCCGTCATGGGCGGTCGCCGCCGGGCGGCACGTGATCGTCACCGGCGCGGATCAGCGCGTGCTCGCCCGCATGCCGGTCGAGGCCGGCTTCGGCGACACCTCGAGCGTTCTCGACGTCATCAGCGCCACGCTGCCGCTGACCATGCCGGGACAGCAGGCCGGCATCAGCGACATCACCCTGCCGAACGGCTCCAGCGCGCTGGCGGTCCGCCATATCGTCCGCTCGCTGCCGGGCCAGGTCATCATCATCCAGGAGAATGTCGACTCGCTGTGGCGCTCAGACGCCGCATTGTCGGTGACGCTGTCCGCCACCACCGGATTCGTGGTGCTGATCCTGGGCTTTGCGTTCCACTGGCAATCGACCCGTGCCCGCGAGGGCGATCTGATCAACGACGCGGTGCGCGGCCGCATCGACACCGCGCTCAATCGCGGACGCTGCGGCCTGTGGGACTGGGACCTGTCGCGCGGCCGCATCTTCTGGTCGCAATCGATGTTCACCATGCTTGGGCTGGACACCCGCAGCGACTTGCTGACCTTCGGCGAGGTCAACGCCCTGGTGAAATCCGACGACATCGACCTGTTCGCGATCGCCGACCGGCTGATCTCCGGCAAGATCGACCACATCGACCAGACCTTTCGCATGCAGCATACCGACGGCCACTGGATCTGGCTCCGGGTGCGCTGCGAGCTCAGCCAGGGCGCCGCCGATTCCGGCCTGCACCTGATCGGCATCGCCGTCGACATCACCGAACAGAAGAGCCTCGCCGAGAAGACGGTCGAGGCCGATGTGCGGCTGCGCGACGCGATCGAGACCATTCCGGAAGCCTTCGTGCTGTGGGACGCCGGCGACCGCCTGGTGCTCTGCAACTCGCATTTCCAGCGCCTGCACAAACTGCCTGATTCAGCGGTGACACCGGGCACCTCCTACGAAACCGTGATCGAGGTCGGCAGCATGCCGGAGGTGCGCACCCGCCTGCATGAGGCCGGCAGCCAGGCGCCGGGCGCCCGCACCTTCGAGGCGCAGCTCGACGACGGCAAATGGCTGCATATCAGCGAGCGCCGCACCAAGGATGGCGGCTACGTCTCGGTCGGCACCGACATCACCCGCATCAAGGAGCACGAGCAGAAACTGGTCGACAACGATTTGCGGCTGCGCGCCAGCGTGATCGACCTGAAGCGCTCGCAAAGCGAGCTCGAGCGCCAGGCCATCGAACTCGCCGACCTCGCCGAGAAATATTCGCAGGAGAAGAACCGCGCCGAGGAAGCCAACCAGACCAAGTCCAAATTCCTCGCCAATATGAGCCACGAGCTGCGCACGCCGCTCAATGCCATCATCGGATTCTCCGAGATCATGGAAAGCGGCATGTTCGGCACGCTCGGCTCGGAAAAATACCAGGAATACTGCCACGACATCCTGACCAGCGGCCATTATCTGCTGGAGGTCATCAACGACATCCTCGACATGTCGAAGATCGAAGCCGGCCGCATGAAGCTCGACATGGAGCCGCTCGATCTGTCGAAGACGCTGGCGGAATCGCTGCGCGTGGTGTCCGGCCGCGCCGAGGACAAGAATCTGGTGCTGGATGCCAATATCGGCGGCAACATTCCGGTGGTGGCCGACCGCCGCGCCATCAAGCAGATCCTCGTCAACCTGTTGTCCAACGCGGTCAAATTCACGCCCGACGGCGGCAAGGTGGTGGTGCGCAGCCGGGAGCTGCCCGACTCCATCCGGCTGATGATCGCCGACACCGGCATCGGCATCGCACCGCAATCGCTGGCGCGGCTCGGCCGCCCCTTCGAGCAGGTCGAGAGCCAGCTCACCAAGACCTATCACGGCTCAGGGCTGGGGCTGGCTATCGCACGCTCGCTGACCAATCTGCACGGCGGCTCGATGAAGCTGCGCTCCACGCTCGGCAAGGGCACCGTGGTCTGCGTGACGCTGCCGCGCGACCCGAAAAAGGCGCAAGCGAAGATTTCGGCGGCGGCTTAAGCCGAGCCACCTCGCAGCGGCAGCGGCTGGTCGCCGAGCATCACCTTGACGACGACGTCGCGGGCGATGGCCTGGTCGAGCGAATGCCTTGCGATCAGGTCGCTGCATTCCGCGACGATCTGGTCGGCGTCCTGCATGATCTTGAGCTCCTTGAAACGATCGTGCCGGGACAGCCCCATGCTCTCGCCGATCACCTCGAGGATGTTGACGATGCGGAACGGCCAGTCGCGCTCGTGCGCACAAAGCTCGCGATGATCGGAGTGATAGACCGCAACCAGCGCGTCGATGCCGGCGTCGCTCGCCGCCTGCAGCTCGTTCAACTGCAATTCGCGCTTGAACGCGGGAAGTGCTGCGATATTGAAGCTTTGCAAGCCGACGGCGGGCTGCTTGAGGTCAACCAGTTCAAGGCCGGGAATGGCCGTCAATAGTTCGACGGCGGCCTCCACGACGCCGGCGACGCCGGGATGCCGGTGCAGCGCGACCCGCATCGGAACCGGTCGCTGCAAAAGCGGTTTCAACTGCGCCAGCCGGCCTCCCAGAAACCCCATGAACGGCGTCATCTCGAACGGCCGCGCGCCCTGCTGGCGTTCGAGCGTGGGCAGCGTGGTTTCGGTGAACTGGACAAAGCAGCTCGGGCACCAGGAAATCACCTCGCCGGATTTTGATTGCGACAGTTTCGCGATCGTGCTCGAGCCCATCCGCCCGGACATCTCGACGTCACCGGCGCGCAATTGCATGACGCCGCAGCAATGGCTCGGTCCACCCATCACCTGATAGGAGATGCCGAGCCCATCCATGATGTCGAGAGCAAGCAGCGCGATGTGCGGCGTCTTCAGCACATTGCAGCCGGTATAGAACACGAAGTCGGGCACCTCGGAAGGTGTTGCCACCGACGCCGATTTCTGGCCGAGCCGCTCCAGCACCTCGTCATCGAGCTGCAGCTGCGAGAGCACCGACACGTCGCGGCCCATCTCGCGGTATTTTTCCACACCCTGCCGGCGTCGTTCCGGCAGCTCGCGCGCGGCCTTCGTCATGCCAAGGCGCGCCATTGCCAGCAGGAAGCGCGGATTGACGCCGTAGTCGCACGCCTTGATGCATTCCCCGCTCAGCATGCAGGACGCCGCCCATTTGCGCGATGCCTCGGGGCCCGCGCCGGTTCGCACGAGCTCGAGCACGCCACCGATGATGTCCCGAGGGCTCGCATCCGCGATGCCGGCAGGCTTCACGCTCGGACAAACCTCGACGCACTTGCCGCATCGCGTGCAGGCATTGAGCATGTCCTCGACGCGCTCGCCCAAAACCGTCTCGAAAGAGATTGCATTCAATGGCTGCATGGCCGGCCCTCGGCCCCGCGGAAGCATCAAGGACGCGTGGCTCACGATGAGGCACACAGCCTAACCGACATGCACTGATGCGTAAATGGCAGATCGCGGCCGGCAAAATCGAAAGGTAAGACGGCTCGGGCTGCCGGTCGTCGGGCAAATCAGCATCGCGAGGGTCTTTTCGCTGCTGTTTGAAAATTTGATCCGAGGCGCAACTACCCTCCGTGTCGTCCCGGCTCGGAGGCCGGGACGACGTTGAGGGGTATGATGCAACCGAAAAGCCGCGGCGTACCGGGTCGCCCGGTCAAGCCGTGCGATGACGGCGGAGTGCAGGTCGCCACCGCGCGCTAACCCCGTCCCTCGACGATCTCGCGAAATACGCGCCGCACCTCGCCTGCGGTTTCCTCGAGGCGCGCCTGCAGCGAGGAGAAGTCCGGGGCGTCGCCGGCGCGCGCCAGGATGCGCTGCAGGTCCTCGCCTGCGCTTTCCGGCTTGAAGCGCTCGCTGACGCAGAGCCGGAGAATCTGCGTGAGGTCGTGATAGAGATGCGCGGCCGCACGCAGGATCTCGGCGGAAGCCTGCGGCAGCACGCCGAGGCGGGCCGCCTTGTCGAGCACGTCGAGCGTGGAGACGTCGAGAATGTCGGGCCGGTCGGCGGCATGGACGAGCTGCAGGTACTGGGCGATGAAGTCGATATCGAGCATGCCGCCGGCGGCGTATTTCAGGTCCCAGACGTCCTTGTCCCCCTTCTCCAGCGCGATCGCGCGGCGCATCTCGGCCACGTCCTTGGCGACCCCTGCCGGCTCGCGCCGCCGCGTCAGCGCCTCGCGGATGATGGTTTCGATTCGAGCGCGAAATTCCGGCGAGGCCGAGATCACGCGCGCGCGGGTCAGCGCCATATGTTCCCAGGTCCAGGCCTCGCGCTCCTGGTAGTCGGCAAACGAGTTCACATGCGAGGCCAGCGGCCCTGCCCGCCCCGAGGGACGCAGCCGCATGTCGATGTCGTAGAGCACGCCGTAATTGGTCCGTATCGTAAACGCGCTGATCAGCCGCTGCGTGAAGCGCGCGAAATATTGCGCGCCGTGCAGCGGGCGCGGCCCATCGGAATCCGGATGCTCGGGATCGAAATCATAGAGCAGGATCAGGTCGAGGTCGGATGACGCCGTCATCTCGCGGCTGCCGAGCCGGCCCATCGCGATGATCGCGGATTCCTGGCCTTTGATGCGGCCGTATTGCGCGGCGAACTGGTCGGTGACGAGACCATGGACGGTGTGAACGATGCCCTCGGCGACATCGGCGAAGGCAATACTGGCCTGCTGCGCAGATACCGTGCCAGAAAGAATGCGCGTGCCGATCAGGAACAGGCTTTCCTGGCCGAACAGCCGCAGGCGGTCGAGGAACTCCTCGTAGGAATTGGCGTCGGCAAGCGTCGCGGCGAGACGTGCGGACAGTTCGCGCTGGTCCGGCATCGCGCCGAAGAAGCGCGGATCGATCAGGCCGTCCATGATCTGCGGCTGGCGGGCCAGCATGTCGCCGAGCCGGGGTGCCGCGCCGAGGATCAGCGCCACCAGCGCAACGAGGTCGCGGTTCTGGCTGAGCAGCGAGATCAGCCGGCCGCCGCGCTGCAACGCCCCGAGGAAGCGGTCGAAGGCTGTGACCGCGCCGTCGGGCTCTTCGGCATGCGCCAGGCCGTCGATCAGCGCCGGCACGAACTCGACGAAGGCATTTCGCGTCGCCTCGCTGCGGAACACGCGGTAGTCGCCGGCCAACCATTGCTGCAGGGTCTCCGCCACCATGATCGGTTTCTTGAAGCCGAGCGTGGCGAGGCGTTCGAGCAGGCGCGGATCGTCGGGACCGGCGCCGTAATCCATCGCCGGCAGTTTCGCCGTGCCGGTCGGATCGCCCTCGAACAGCTTTTCGTAGTGGCCCTGCACGATGTTGAGATGGCGCAGCAAATCGTGCGCGAAGGAAGCACGGCTGTCATAGCCGAGGAAGCCCGCAAAACGCTCCACCGCCTCCGGCTCGTCGGGCAGCGAATGGGTCTGTTCGTCCGCCACCATCTGCAGGCGGTGCTCGACCCGGCGCAGGAACTGATAGGCCGCGGTCAATTGGTCGCGCGCCTCGAAGGTGATCCAGTTACTCGATGCCAGCACATCCAGCGCCTGCAGCGTCGGCCGCACCCGCAATTCCGGATGCCGGCCGCCGGCGATCAATTGCTGGGTCTGCGCGAAAAACTCGATCTCGCGGATGCCGCCGCGTCCGACCTTGACATTGTGGCCCTCGACCGCGATCTCGCTCTGGCCGCGATAGGTCTGCATCTGCCGCTTCATGTCGTGGACGTCGGCCAACGCCGCGAAATCCAGATGCTTGCGCCAGACGAACGGCGCGATCTCCGCCATCAGCGCCTCGCCCGCGACGAGGTCGCCGGCGCAGGGCCGCGCCTTGATCATGGCGGCGCGTTCCCAGGTCCGCCCTTCCCGCTCGTAATAATGCAGGGCGGATTCGGTCGAGATCGCCACCGGCGTCGAGGCCGGATCCGGCCGCAGCCGCAGATCGACCCGGAACACGTAGCCCTCGCCGCGGCGCTGTTGCAACAGCCGCGCCAGCGCTTGCGTGACGCGCACGAAAAACGGCTGCGGCTCGATATCGCTCGCGAGCGTCGGCGCCCTGGAATCGAAGAACACGATCAGGTCGATGTCGCTGGAAAAATTCAGCTCGTCCGCGCCCATCTTGCCCATGGCGAGCACGATCAGGCCGCTATTGCGCTCGGGCTCTTCGAGGCTCGCAGGCTGCAGCCGCCCGCGCGCCGCCTCCTGCCGCATCACATGGCGCAGCGCCGCCTGCACGGCTGTGACCGCAAGCTCGGTCAGCGCCGCGGTCACCCGCATCACCGGCCAGACGCCGCCGATATCGCACCATGCAATCAATAGCGCCGCTTCCGATTTCATCCGCCGCAACAGCCGCATCGCGTCGGCCTCGCCGACCGCGGCCGATACGTCGCGGCGCGTGTTTTCGATCAGCCCGGCAAGATGCCCCTCCGGATCGCAGCGCAACAGGCGCAGCGCGCGGGCGCCGTCGGCGCGCACCAGATCGAACAGATAGGGCGAGGCTTCCGCGATCCCGAGCAGGATGGTCTTGGCGCGGGGAAAGCGGGCGAGGAGATCGTCGAGCGCAGCGGACTGCTCCGGCGCCAGATCGGTCAGCCAGTCGGTCAGTCGCTGCTCGGCTTGATCGGGCGCGGACACATGGGGGCCGTCCACGAACCGCGCGGCCAGACAATGCCGGTCCGCGCCGTCGTCAGCGGATGAGGTCATGCCAGCTTCTGTGGCACATCATGCGTTTGAGCCGCAAGCCTGTCACCGACATCGGCGGCGGCCGGTATCGCCAGCGTCGCGGTCAGGCCCGGATGGGCATCGGCGAGGCGGAGTTCGCCGCCATGCAGGGTGGCCACCGCCGAGGCCAGACTCAATCCGAGGCCAGAACCGGGCTGGGTGCGGCTCGCTTCCAGCCGCACGAATCGCTCCACCGCGTGCTTGCGGTCGCCTTCGGGAATCCCCGGCCCATGGTCGGTGACGCTGAGCAGCACGGTATCGCCCTCTCGACGCGCCTCGATCAGGATTTCCCTGCTGTCGGGGCTCGCACCCGCGCTCAGCGGCTGCGCGATGGCCACGGGCTTGCCGTATTTGATGGCATTCTCGACCAGATTGGCCAGCGCCTGGCTGATCAATTCGCGGTTGCCGTGCAACGGCGTCGAGGCCGCCTTGACATGGAGCGTCATGCCATCGTCTTCCGCCAGCGGCTCATAGAGTTCGTGAATGCCGTTGGCGACGGCGGCAGCGTCGAAGTCATCCATGTTGCCGCGGGCCTGACCGGATTCGGCGCGCGCGATCATCAACAGCGCATTGAAGGTCCGGATCAGGCCATCGGATTCCTCGATAGTCCGTTCCAGGGCATTGCGGTACTCGGTCTCGCTGCCGGATTTCGCCAGCGCCTCTTCGGCGCGATTGCGCAGTCGCGTCAGGGGCGTCTTGAGGTCGTGGGCGATGTTGTCGGACACTTCCTTCAGGCCCATCATCAGGGCTTCGATCCGCTCCAGCATGGCGTTGAGATTTTCCGCCAGCCGATCGAGCTCGTCGCCGCTGCGCCCGACCGGCAGCCGCCCGGAGAGATCACCGGCCATGATGCGCTGGGTGGTGCCGGTCATGGCATCGATCCGGCGCAGCACCCGCCGCGCGACGAAAATGCCGCCGCCGAGCCCAAGTACGACGACGATCAGTACAGACCATTGCGCCGCCTTGGCGACGATTCCGAACAACCGCCGCCGCTCCTCCAGATCGCGCCCGATCAGGAGGCGGAAGCCGCCGGGCAGTTCGGTTACGCGCACCACGGCACGGTGGTCGGCATTGTCCTGCTCGTCGAGCCGGCGGTAGGCGGTCTCCGACCAGCCGGTGGTCGCCATCACCCCCGGCGCCAGCGAGCCGACATTGCCGGCAATGGCCTGCCCGGTCGGCGTGGTCACGAGGTAGAGATTGGCGCCGGGCCGCAGCGCCCGGTTCTCGATGTTGCGGACCAGGCCGAACAAGCCGCGGCGTCCGAAGATGTCGCTGAGTTCGCCGGTTTCCGCGTTCACCGTGGTGGCGATCTGCTCGGTGATCAGCCGGCGCGTGTTCCAGGCGAAATAGCCGAGCAGCGAGGCTGCAAACAACGCAAACAAAAACAGATAGACCAGCGTCAGGCGGAACGCGGTGGTTCGGATCAGCTTACCGAATGCCGTCACGGAGCGAGTAATCCTTGAATGCCGTTGCTTACATTATCACGGGTCACGGGAGCCTCAGAAGTGACAAAGCGTCCATGAACCCGATGACCGGAGCGCGACCTCTCGTTATCGGGCCGTTAGGCGTTGTCGAAACAAAAGCCCTCTATCTCTTTGAGAGATTTTTCATGGACATTGATATCTCTAATAGATATAATGAGCCAAATGAAAGCGGTCTTGTACACCAAAGTCGCGCTTCGGAGTCTTCAGGCTCACAGAAATCGCGCGAAGCAGATCCGCGCGAAGATTGAGCAATATGCGGCGGAACCCGCGGCCCTGGCGAACAATGTCATTCAGCTCAGGGGCAGCAGCGCAAAGCGGCTTCGCATCGCCGGCTTCCGGGTACTGTTCACCGAGACCGATACGACAATTACCGTTCTGGACGTAGGTCCGCGCGGCGAAATTTACGAATAGGAGAGCAGCATATGCCCGTCATGACAAAGACCCCACAGGGCGACGATATTGTGATCCTGTCGCGCGCCGAATACTACGCGTTGACTGCCGGTCGGAGCGATGAGGACACTGCGGACGCGGTATACGCCAACCGTATCCTGGCCGATATCGAGAGCGGCACTGAGGCGCTGTTGACCAATGAACAAGCGGACCAGTTGCTCAATGCCAAAACGCCGCTGGCATTCTGGCGCAAGCACCGCGGCATGACTCAAGAAGCATTGTCGAAATTGATCGGCGTCGCTCAGGGTTTTGTTTCCGAGATCGAGAGCGGAACAAAGACAGGCGATGTGCAGACGCTTGCGGCCATTGCGAGGGTATTGGCGATTTCCCTGGATGATTTGGTCATTGCCAAGCCAGTCAAGTCTGCGAAAAAGCGGCGCGTAAAAATGCGAAAAACCTTCACAAGCTCAAGCGGCAGGAAACGCTCACAGCGGCGCGCGACAAAACGAAGTTCGAAGGCGAAATCGGCATCAGCCTAGTCTAGCGTGAGAGAAACGCTCCCTCAGAAATCGGCTTCACTACCGAATGCCGTCACGGATCATGTATCCCGCGCCGCGAATGGTATGAAGCAGCGGCCGCTCGAATCCCTTGTCGATCTTGGAGCGCAGCCGCGAAATATGCACGTCGATGACGTTGGTCTGCGGATCGAAATGGTAGTCCCAGACATTTTCCAAGAGCATGGTGCGCGTCACCACCTGGCCGGCATGCTTCATCAGGTATTCCAACAGCCGGAACTCACGCGGCTGCAAGGTCAATTCGTCCTTGCCGCGCGCCACCCGGTGCGAAAGCCGGTCGAGCTCGAGGTCGCCGACGCGATAGGTGGTCTCCTCGGCCGGGCCGCCATGGCGGCGCGACAGCACCTCGACCCGCGCCAGCAATTCGGCGAACGAATAGGGTTTTGGCAGGTAATCGTCGCCGCCGGCGCGCAGGCCCTTGATGCGGTCGTCGACCTGTCCGAGCGCGGAGAGGATCAGCACCGGCGTGCGATTGCCCTTGTCGCGAAGCGAACCGATCAGCGACAGCCCGTCGCGCTTGGGCAGCATCCGGTCGACCACCAGCACGTCGTAGTCGCCGGTCTCTGCCAGCGCCAGCCCTTCGTCGCCATCGCCTGCGAGGTCGGCGACATAGCCGACTTCGCGAAACGCCTTGGCCAGATAGTCGGCCGATTCGCGGTCGTCTTCGATGATCAAGAGGCGCATATTCTGGTCGGTTACGGTCAAGTGGGCCAGCCTTCTCTCACCATGGCGCGGTCGGCATGCGCGTGCAAGGCGACCTGCCGCCTTCTTCCAAAAAAGCGGGCGGTGAAGCTGGGGGGACCTCACCGCCCTTTGAACCTTCCGACGGAGGGGGGCTTGTTCCACCGGAAGGTAACCAGCGGGAGCGGGTCTTCACCCGCTCCCCGGAAAGAGCCGTCGGCGGGGGCGACTAATGCCGGCGACACCCTCCATCTCGTAAACTCGGGGCGATCAGCCCTTCGCCAGCGGCACCGCCACGAAGTGCATCGAGCCGCCGCTCTTGACCCGCATCAGAACGCTGTTCTTGTTGTCGGCGCGCGCGGACTTGATCGCCTCGCTCACGTCTGCGACATTGCCAACCGTCTTGCCGGCGACTTCGAGAATGACGTCGCCTTCCTTGAAGCGCTCGGCGGCGACGCCCTTCGGATCGACCTCGGTCACCACGACGCCGTCCTTGCCGGCGCCGGCGACACTGTTGGCGGGCGCAAGCGTCAGGCCGAGTTTGGGCACGTCGGTGCCGCGGGTCACCCCGCCCTTGTCGTCGTTATCGGTGTCGGCCTTGGCTTCCAGCGTATTCGGCAACTGGCCGAGAGTCAGGTTGACGACCTTGTCCTCGCCCTTGTGCAGCACGTCGAGCTTCACTGCGGTGCCGGGCGAGAAACCGCCGATGGTGCGCGCGAGTTCGCGGGCATCCTTGACCGTCTCGCCGTTGACCTTGGTGATCACATCGCCGGATTCGATGCCGGCCTTGGCCGCCGGGCCGTTGGCCTGCGGTTCCGCTACCAGCGCGCCTTCGGCCTTCTTCAGCCCGAGGCTGTCGGCGATGTCGGGCGTGACCGGCTGGATCTGGACGCCGATCCAGCCGCGGCTGACCGAGCCCTTGTCCTTGAGCTGCGCAACCACATTCTTGACCGTCGAGGCGGGAATCGAGAACGCGATGCCGACGCTGCCGCCGGACGGCGAATAGATCGCGGTATTGACGCCCATCACTTCACCGGAAGTGTCGAACGCCGGACCGCCGGAGTTGCCCTTGTTCACGGGCGCGTCGATCTGGATGAAGTCGTCATACGGGCCGTTGCCGATGTCGCGGCCCCTCGCCGAGACGATGCCGGCCGTCACGGTGCCGCCGAGACCGAACGGATTGCCGACCGCCAGCACCCAGTCGCCGATCCGCGGCTTGCCGTCGGAAAGCTTGGCGAACGGGAAATTGGAACCGCCCTCGACCTTGATCAGCGCCAGATCGGTGCGCGCGTCGGTACCGATCACGCTGGCCTTGTAGACCTTGCCGTCGTCGGTCGTGACTTCGACCTTGTCGGCGCCGTCAACCACGTGGTTGTTGGTCACGGCGTAGCCATCGGCGGAAATGAAGAAGCCGGAACCCTGGCCTGTGATGACACCACGACCGCGGGGACGCAGGCCCGGGGGCAGGCCATCGGGTCCGCCAAAGCGGCGGAAGAAGCGTTCCATCGGCGAGCCCGGCTGGAACGGCGAATCGTCGTTGCCGGTGTTGTCGTCCTTGGCTACCTTCTCGTTGATGTTGACCTTGACCGAAATCACCGAGGGTTTGACGCGCTCGACGATGTCGGCAAAGCCGATCGGCTTCTCGACCTTGCTGACTTCATTGTTGACCTGCGCGTGCGCGGGGCTGCTGAAAAGATCGACCGGGCCGTGCGAGGGCGCAAATCCGTAGACCGCGACGCCGAGGCCGGCGACCACGGAGGCCATCAGCGCGAATTTGCGGGCCGAGAACAGCGAACGGCGGGGTGCCCGGAACGGCGGACGGGACGAAAGATCGGTCGGACGGTCGTGCATACGGAGATCTCCAGGGCCAGAATCTAGCGTGCGGGGCGAGCTGATTAGCTCGACCCAACATGGGTATTTCCGCCTTACGGCGCGCTGGCGGCGGAATTAAACTTTTGTAATGAAGGGCCGAATGAATGCGGCAGTTTATCGCAGGCGAAAACGGCTTATCACAGGGCGAAAACGGTTCATCGCAGGGCGAGGGCAGCTTATCGCAGGGGCTGGGCCGATTGTTCCCCGGACGCCTCGTCCGACATCAGCGCCGCCAGCCGCGCCTCCTCGTCGGGCGAAAGACTCGCCGTCGCTTCCGCCGCCAGGCCGGCGCGCCGCCGGCTGTGCAGCCACAGCGCGATCCCGCCACCGAAGAGCGCCAACGGCGGCAGCAGCCACAGCAGCAACGTCTGCCGCTCCAGCCGCGGCTTCAGCAGCACGAATTGACCGTAGCGGGCGACCAGGAAATCGATCACCTGGGAATCGCTGTCGCCGGCCGCAAGCCGCTCACGCACCAGCAAGCGCAAATCGCGCGCCAGCGGCGCCTCGGAATCGTCGATCGACTGGTTCTGGCACACCATGCAGCGCAATTCCTGCGACAACGCGCGCGCCCTCGCCTCCTTGACCGGATCGGCCATGATCTCGTCGGGCTGCACGGCCCAGGCGGCGGACGATGCCGCCATCACGGCAACGGCAAACACCAGGGCAAGGATTTTCCTCAATGCGATCACTCCGCCGCCTGCAAGCCGCGCAGCGCTCTCGCCGGCCTCGGCGCGCCGACGCGCAGCCGACGGTCCGACAGCGACAGCATGCCGCCGAACGCCATCAGCACCGGACCAAACCAGATCAGCAGCACCATCGGCTTGTGATAGATGCGCACCGCGATCGACCCATCGGCGGCAGGTTCGCCGAGCGAGATATAGAGCTGGCTTGCCCCGCGCGTCAGCAGCGCCGCCTCGGTGGTGGTGGCTCCCCGGGTGGTGAAATTGCGCTTCGAGGGTGTCATCACGCTGAGTCGCTTGCCATCCAGACTGGCGGTGAACTGCGCGACCATCTCGTTATAGTTCGGTCCCTGCTGCTGCCGGATGCCGTCGAGCGTCAACTCGTAACCGGCAATCCTGGCGACATCGCCGGGCTTCATCGATCCGATATATTCGCTGTTCCACGTCGTCTCGCACACGATCCCGATCAGGGCGATGCCGACGCCGGCATGGGCGAATACCGAGCCCCAGTTCGAGCGCGGCAATCCGCGCGCGCGCCGCATCGCAACCGAAAGCGGCATGCGGAACAGGCCGGTGCGCTCGGCAAGGTCGCTCAGCGCACCAGCAATGACGAATACGCCGAGCCCGATCGCAAGCGGCGCGAACGCGCTGCCGCTGGTCGTCCAGGCCCACAGCACGGCAATGGCGACGAGCGCGGCGACGCCGGCTGCGGTCAACCGTTGCGCCGCGCCGAGCAGGTCGCCGCGCTTCCACGCCAGCAGCGGTCCGAACGGCACCGCCACCAGCAGCGGCACGAACAGCGGTCCGAAGGTGAGGTTGAAAAATGGCGCGCCGACCGAGATTCTTTCACCGGTCAGGACTTCCAGCGCCAGCGGATACAGCGTTCCGATGAACACCGTGGCGCAGGCGGTGGTGAGGAACAGATTGTTGAGCACGAGTGCGCCTTCGCGCGAGATCGGCGCGAACAGGCCGCCCTGTTTCAGCGCCGAGGCGCGCCAGGCGAACAGCAAGAGACTGCCGCCGATGAAGAGGCACAGGATCAGCAGGATGAACACGCCCCGGGTCGGATCGGTCGCGAAGGCATGCACCGAGGTCAAAACGCCCGAGCGCACCAGGAATGTGCCGAGCAGCGACAGCGAGAACGCCAGGATCGAAAGCAGGATGGTCCAGACCTTCAGCGCGTTGCGCTTTTCCATCACCACCAGCGAATGCAAGAGCGCGGTGCCGGCGAGCCAGGGCATCAGCGAAGCGTTCTCGACCGGATCCCAGAACCACCAGCCGCCCCAGCCGAGTTCGTAATAGGCCCAATACGAACCCATCGCGATGCCGAGCGTGAGGAATATCCACGCCACCAGGGTCCAGGGCCGCACCCAACGCGCCCACGCCGCGTCGATCCGCCCCTCGATCAGGGCTGCGATTGCAAACGAGAATGAAATCGAGAAACCGACATAGCCGAGATAGAGCATCGGCGGATGCACGGC
The DNA here is from genome assembly GCF_035484855.1 of Bradyrhizobium sp. Taxonomy (GTDB): domain Bacteria; phylum Pseudomonadota; class Alphaproteobacteria; order Rhizobiales; family Xanthobacteraceae; genus Bradyrhizobium. Next base: position 28,322 of record NZ_DATHOP010000026.1, on the reverse strand, counting down.
GAGCCCGATGTCCTGCAGCACCGGATTGAGGTCGCGGCCCTCGATCGGCGGATCGGCGATGCGCAGGAACGGATTCGAGGTGATCAGGATGAACAGATAGAACGCGCTGGCGATCCAGGCCTGCACCGCCAGCACATGTGCGCGCAGTGACAGCGGCAGATTATTGCCGAAGGCCGCGACGAGACCGCCGAACAATGCGAGGATCGATACCCATAACAGCATCGAGCCTTCGTGATTGCCCCATACGCCGGTGATCTTGTAGATCATCGGCTTCATGGAGTGCGAATTCTCGAACACGTTGACCACGGAGAAATCCGAGGTGACGTGCAGGGTGACGAGCGCCGCGAATGACGCCGCCACGAACAAGAGCTGCGCCAGCGCGGCCGAGCGCGCCACATTCATCAAGGCGGGATCGCGCAGACGTGCGCCGAGAATCGGCAGGGTGGACTGGATCAGCGCCAGCGCCAGCGCCAGCACCAGCGCGTAATGTCCGGCTTCGGCGATCATCGCGACGCTCCCTGAATGGCCGCAGGCTTCGCCTCGGCATCCGGCTTCTTGCCGTGTTCGTCGTTCCAGAGGCCTTGCTTCTTCAGCGCGTCCGCAAGGTCCCTCGGCATGTAGTTCTCGTCGTGCTTGGCCAGCACGGTGTCGGCCCTGAACACGCCGGAGGCGTCGAGCGCGCCCTCGGCGACGATGCCCTGACCTTCGCGAAACAGATCGGGCAGAATTCCCTTGTAGGAAACCGGCAGCGTGGCGCTGCCGTCGCCGACCTTGAAGCTGACGGCATGGTCGGCGGCGCGCATCACCGAGCCCTGCTCCACCAGGCCGCCGAGCCGGAAGCGCCGGCCCGCGGGCACATGCTTCTCGGCCACCATCGAAGGCGTCGAGAAAAACAGGATCGAATCGCGCATCGCGTTCAGCACCAGCGCGAGTGCCAGCGCAAACACTGCCAGCGAGCCGCCGATGACCGTCAAACGCCGCTGCTTGCGCGTCATGATTTGGCCTCTAGGTGCACCACCGCACGAGTTTCAGCATCATGCTCATCCATCGAGCCCGATATCCTTCAGGCCTTCATTGAGTTGCCTCAATCGCTCGGCGTTGTTGGCCACCGCCTGACGGGCATCCTTGAGCGCGCCTATCGCCTTGTCGCGGTCACCCAGCACCATATAGGCTCGCACCAGCCGTAGCCATCCCTCGACGTCGTCGCCGTTTTGCTTCAAGCGGCCGGCGAGGCGTTCGACCATGCCGCGAATCATGGCGTTGCGATCAGTCTCGTTCATGTCCTTTGCCGCCGCCATCTTGTCATCCGACAGTGCGGGGGCGGTCGAGCCGCCGCCGACCCGCGCCAGTGCGGAGCGGACCAGTGGACGCCACGGCGCGCCTTGCGGCGCCTTTTCGAGCATCGTGCGCCAGATCGATGCGGCGTCGGCAGCGCGGCCGTCCTGTTCGGCGGCAAGCCCGATGAAGTAGTTCGCTCTCGCCTCGTCCGCATTCAGCGCGATGGCGTGTTCGAATTCGGCCTTCGCCTCCGCGGTGACAACGCCGCCGGCGGCGTCGGCCAGCGCTTCGCCGAGCGCGGAGCGCCGCTCGGCACTGTCGCCATTATAGGTGATCGAATTGCGATAGGCGCGAGCCGCCTCGTCGAAACGGCCGAGCCTGGACAGCACCGGCGCGAGCACCTCCCAGCCGCGGCCGTCATCCGGATTCTTTTCCAGGTGCTGTTGAACCTGCGCCACCAGATTGTCGAGCGGCTGGTTGGCGCCGGGGGCTCGGATGCGTTCGGCAAGCGGAAAATCGCCGAGCTGCGGCGAGCCGAGCGGAACATAGAGCGCAATCGCCACGACCGGCAGCCCGACCAACGCGATTACCGCCGCCATGCGGCGCCAGCGGATATTCGAGGCACCAAGGGTATCGCGCTGGCTGTCGACCGCCGCCAGCAGGCGGCGGCTGATTTCAACGCGCGCAGCCTGCGCTTCCGACGGCCCGATCAGCTCGCTCGCCACGTCGCGGTCGATTTCAGCGAGCTGGTCCTTGTAGACCGCCGCCTCGTTGCCGTCGCGGGGCGGACCGCCGCCATGGCGCAGCGGCCAGAGCACGGCAAAGATGGCCGCGGCCGTCATCAGGGCGAACAAAAACCACAACGTCATCAAGTCGGTTCCGACCACGCGGCGCTCACGGGCGAAGCGCCGATGGGCCGCTTTACACCACGGGCGCCGATCGCGGCAAATAACAATTCCCGATTCGCCAATATGGCAAACAAAGCCCCAAGAATCCGGCAAAACGCGACGTCAGCCGACCTCGAACTCGGCGCTTTTCGCCGCATGTTCGCCGCGGCCGTTGAGCGCTCCGAGGAAATAGGTTCCCGGTTCGACCGACTCCGGCAGCCTGATCCTGAAAGCGCCCACAGGGGCCGGAGAGGCGATCGTGACCACCGGATCGGGCAATTGTTCGCCGCTGGTCTTGTTGACGACGACGACTTTCGCCCTCACCATCAGGTTTCGATAGGTCGCCGAGACAACCTGATTCTCGAGTTCGACGATATTGATCACTGCATTCATACCAAAAACGGTATGTTTCCCACGCGGCTCGGTCAACTACAACTTGTGAATGGAGCCTTGCACTATTTTTCTAACTGGCGCGCGAGGGCTTGCGTTCGCCGGTCACGGCATTTTCGGCGGCCCGGCTCATCAGCGAGGCGTAGTCGTGGCCAAACAGGACGTCGCAGAAGCGGATCGCCGCGGCGACCTGCATCTGCCGATAGGCGCGCGCCTTGGCGTCGCCGCCGCGCAGCGATTGCACCAGCGCCTCGGTGGAGTGCTCGACATATTGCTGCAGGTCCGAATAGGTGCGCAGCGTCACCTCGTTGATCGCCAGTTCGCTTGCATAGGTCCGGCACACCGCGACGAAATCGATCAGCGCGGCGGTCTCGTCGACCTCGCCGGCGTCGACCCTGGCACCGGGGGCAATGTCCTTGTCGGCGCGCTGACGTAAGAGGCGCCGGACACGGCCGGGTACGCTGTCGATCTCCGACTGCACGGCGTTTGAAATATCGGCGCGGATCGCCGCCAATTGCCTGCCCCAGATCGAATCGTTGCGCAGGTCGAGTTCGGTGCGCAAGCCACGCACGCCGTCATGGAGGGTTTTGAGCTGTTCGGCGACATTTTCGAAATGGCCGCGCTTGATATCGGTCCGCAGACTGGCCGCCAGGCAAGACAGATCGTGCAGCGCGATCGTGACGGCGATGCCGTAGGGCGTCGCGGCAACGCGGATTTCATCGTCGGACGCGGCCATCTTGATCGCAAGCCGGATGATTTGCCACGGCGCGGTCAGCCGCTGGACGATCAGCGACAGCGCAAACGGCAGCAGTTGCGGCGTTTGCAGCGCGGCAACATTGAGCGCGGTTCCGACCGAAGCAATCTGCGCTTCGGCGAAAACCCGCAAATAGCTGGGCACCCTGCTGCTGAAGGTGTCGAGCGCCTCGCGGGCGTGCAGCACCGAGCCGATCGGCAGCAGGTCCTCGATCACCTCGGGATGACCGACACGGGCGAGCGCGCGCTGCTTGTCGCCGCCGGGCGCGGTGATTTTGAAGATCGCATCGGCCGCGGCGCGCTGCAGCTTGCGGACCGCCACTTCGAGATCCTGCGAGGAACCGGTTTCCCGTATCCCGGCCAGCGTCGCGTCGAATTCGCGCGCCTGCTCCGGGGCGCCGTCGCGGTTCAGCCACTGCCACACCGGAAGCAGCGACGAGCGCCGTATCTGGCCTGGCCGTACCGGAACATTGCTTTCGACCAGAAACGCCTCGAGCGGCCGGAACAGCAACCGCGCCGGATCGTCGGTGCGCGGCCGCGCCTCCTCGTCGGCTCCACGCACGATCTTGCGCAATTGCTCGAGCGCGATGGTGGCAACCGTGGTGTCGTCGCCGCGCTCGATGGCACGCTCGAATTCCCGCATCAGCAGCGCCTGCGACTGCGGCGGAAGCTGCACGAGATAATCCCTCAGCCGCTCGATCGATGTCTGGCTCATGCGTCCGGAAAGCAGGCTTGTGTTGCGCGGGCGGCAAAACCGTCCACCCCCCATCATAAAAGCCCCGGCGTTAAGAAGTCGTTAGGAATAGCAAGATGGACGGACGCCACAGCGGAGCCGATGCCGGTCGGAAATCGTCCGTTGCGATGCGAGATGAGCGGCTCTCATACTCCCGGCAGCACCAGTTCCGCCCGTAATCCCCCGATCGGTGCGTTACCGAGGGTCAGGCTGCCGCCATAAAGCGCCGCCAGATCGATGACGATCGACAGTCCCAGCCCGGAACCCGGCTTGGTCTCGTCCAGCCGCTGGCCGCGGCGCGACACCTGCGCACGCTCGGCCTCCGACAACCCGCGTCCATCGTCATCGACGATGATCCGCAAGCTCGGGCCGGCGCCGGGCTCGCGCGGCGGTTCCGCCAGCACCTCGACGAACACCTGCGACGCCGCCCATTTGCAGCCGTTGTCGACGAGGTTGCCGGCCATTTCCTCGAGGTCCTGCCGCTCGCCGCGAAATTTTGCGCGCGGGTCGGCCTTGACTTCGATGGCGATGCCGCGGCCGCGGTGGATCTTCTCCATGGTCCGCCGCAATGCCTCGATGGCGGGCGCGACTTCGGTGACCGTGCCGATGATGGTCAGCCGCGCGGCGATGCGGGCGCGTTCCAGATGATGGGCGACCTGGTCGCGCATCACATCGGCCTGTTCCAGAACCTTGCTCGCAAAGGGATCGGCGGCATGCGTCGCAGCCTCGTTGACGATGACCGACAACGGCGTCTTGATGGCGTGGGCAAGATTGCCGACATGGGTGCGCGCGCGCTCGACGATTTCCCGGTTGGCGTCGAGCAACGCGTTGGTCTCGCGCGCCAGCGGCGCGATCTCGACCGGAAACTCGCCTTCCAGCCGCTCGGCGCGTCCGGAGCGGATATCGGCGATCGATTCCGAAATGCGCTTCAGCGGCGCGAGCCCGAAGCGGACCTGGAAGATCGTGGTCAGCACCAGCACGATCGACAACGCGGCGAAGGTGCCGCCGAGGTAATAGTCGAAGGTGCGGGTCTCGTCGAAGATCTCGCTGGCGTCGCCGGCCACGCTGACGAGATACTTGCCATCGGCGCCGAGATCGACCGGCCGCTCCACCATGCGCAAATTCTGGCCCTCGGGACCCTCGACATAGCCGAGGCGGATGCCGGCCGCGGTCAAGTCGGCGCCGTTATCCTCGAGTTTCGGCAGCTTCTTGTCCCACAGCGAACGCGAGGCGCGCACGTCCGGCTTTTCGGAATCGGTGCGGGTGATCTGCCAGTACCAGCCCGACAGCGGCAGTTCGAACAACGGCTCGCCGAGCGACTGGAACTGATGATCGGGCGGCTCGTCGGGGGTTGCGACTTCCGCGATCAGGGTGCGGAGATAGAGGTTGAGCCTTCGGTCGAAGGCGCGCTCGGTGGCGTCGCGGTATACCGACGACAGCACGATCCCGGTGATGAGCAGGATCACCACCACCCAGGCGGTCGCCGACAGGAACAGCCGGGTGGCGAGCGAGCTGGCGCGCATCAGGGATGCCGGGTTTCGGACAGGTTCATGCTCTTACAAGAGAACAAGACCGGCGCCCGATCAACAGCCTTGATCAGGTGCCGGGCGATGGCGGCGTCAGGAGATAGCCGAGCCCGCGCACCGTCTGGATGATATCGACATCCAGCTTCTTGCGGATACGGCCGACGAAAACCTCGATGGTGTTGGAGTCGCGGTCGAAGTCCTGGTCGTAGAGATGCTCGACCAACTCGGTGCGCGAGACCACGCGCCCGGTATGGTGCATCAGATAGGCGAGCAGCCGGTATTCGTGCGACGTCATCTTGATCGGATTGCCGGATACGCTGACCCGGCCGGTGCGGGTGTCGAGCGCGACCGGTCCGCAGGTCAGCTCGGACTGGGCATGGCCGGTGGACCGGCGCAGCAGCGCGCGGATGCGGGCCAGGATTTCCTCGAGGTGAAAGGGCTTTGCGACATAGTCGTCGGCGCCGGCATCGAAGCCCTGCACCTTGTCGCTCCAGCGGTCGCGCGCGGTCAGGATCAGGACCGGCATCGAACGCCCGTTGCGGCGCCAGGCCTCCAGCACCGAGATGCCGTCCATCTTGGGCAGGCCGATGTCGAGTACAACGGCGTCGTAGGGCTCGCTGTCGCCGAGATAGTGCCCCTCCTCGCCGTCGAAGGCGCGATCGACGACGTAGCCGGCATCCGTCAGCGCCGTGGTGAGTTGGCGGTTGAGATCGGGATCGTCTTCAACGACGAGCAGGCGCACCTTGGCCTCCGCAAATGAGCTGCAAGAATTCCGGCATCAAATGAGCCTTGCCGGCGTGAACGGGCTATGAACAGGCACACATCGCAATGTTACTTTTTCTCCATCACCGGTATTTCCGGCTGCTCGACCCTCGCCGCCGCACGACCCGGCGGCCGGCCGACCGAGAGACCTAACATGCCGAATCGGAGGCCCCAATAGCCGCGCAGGACTGCGGCTAGGGCCTTTTCCGTTTCGATGGAATCGAAACGGGGCTCTAGATTCTTGTTTTGACGCGTTTTCGTCACGCGAACCGGTGACCACCCCGCATCAAGTGCGGGGCAGGCTTTCGCTCGAAAACGCTCTAAGGTGCGGCCGGCCTGCCCCTGATCACCAGGAGATCGACGGGACCGCCGGGCTTGTCGTCGTCGAACACGCCGACCGTCAGCCGTCCCGTCCGCCAGGCCAGCGTGTCCAGATTGCTGCGGCCTTCGTAAAGCAGCGGGCCGTCCGGGAAATTATCATGACCATGGACGACGTGGAACTTGCCGAAGCCATCAGGATATCCTTTGGCATAGCGCTTCCACAGCAGCGTCGTTGCACTCTGCCGGTCCAGGGGAACTTGCGGATCGACGCCGGCATGAACGTAGAGACGGTGCGCATCGACATGGATCAGCTTGAGCCCGTCGAGCCAGGCGATGTGGGAGGGCGGCACGGCGGCGGGGTCCCCGCCATAGCAGGCGAGCGCCGCGTCGCCGCCCTTGTCCAGCCACGCCGCCATCTTCGAACGATCGCGTAGCGCCTCGACCATCATGGCATCATGGTTGCCTTTCAACGCAACCAGGCTGAAGTCGCCGATCGCACCCGGCAACAACCGATCGATCACGCCCTTGCTGTCCGGCCCCTTGTCGACATAGTCACCGATCGTGACGATGACGCCGGCCTGCCCGCGCGAACGCGCCGATATCTCCGCCAGGGCCTCGTCGAGCAGATCGCAGCGGCCATGAAGGTCGGGGATGACGTAGGTCAGGCTCATGGGGCGGCTTGCGTTGCTGACGCGAGGGTTAACGATGTTCGGTCATTTCGTTGCTGGAACCGCCGTGCCGGGCCCGCCAACAGGTTGAGGTCGATGGCGTTGTAGCCTATCAACCCGCGATGATCCAAAGGATATCCTCTGTTGCAGGCTGGCTGGCGCTCGCCTTCATTGTCTACGCGACGCTGTCCCCGATCAATCACCGTCCCGTCATTGCCGGCCCGCAGCTCGAGCGCTTCGCGGCCTTTGCCTTTGTCGGGATCGCGTTCGCGCTAGCGTATCCGAGGCGCCTGTTTCTGATTGCCGCCATCATCCTGACGGGTGCGTTCGGGCTGGAAGCATTGCAGCTGCTGACGCCTGATCGTCACGCCCGCCTGCTGGATGCGCTGGTCAAAGCGGCGGGCGGCATCTGCGGGATTTCCATCGGTCAGTTCGGACAACTGGTGCTGCGGGCAGAAACCGACCGCGCCGGATAACACGATTTGGTGCCGGCTGCGGGCGAAACAACGCCAAATCCCGCGCTGCGCCAACGCGCAAGCCAGACGACTTCTAAGCCGTCTCTCGGGACGCGCGGGAAAGGGCGAAGGTGGAGATCGCCAGCACAACCCACACCAGGCAAAGCACGGTCAGCGCGTTGAGGAACGTCCCGGTCAGGTGCTCGATGTGAAAGATCCAATAGATTTGCGCGGCGACAGGAAGCAGCAAGGTCAGCAGCGTCTGCCCTGCGCCGCCGGGATAAGCGATGTAGAGGGTGAAGAGGTGAATGGCGAGGAACAGAACTGCCATCGCCAGCCCGCAGAGGATCGCAAGAAACGCATAGTTTCGACGCATACCAGTACCCGGTTTTCGGACCGCCCCTCGAGAAGACCCGTGGTGGAAGCTGATTTTCCGTATCCCCGCCTTAGGCCGCGTCAGGCGCGGAATTCAGGCGAAGGGTAATGGGAACGATGATGGCACCGCCGGGCGGGATCAAACAGGCGGTCGGAGCAACAAACCCGATTCCGCAGATGCCGCCTCGACGAAGCCCTGGATAGGGTCACCACGGTTTCGCCGGCGTGTGCATGACCAGATAGAGCGCTGTGAGCGCGCCGGCGATCACAAGCGGCGCCAGCAACAGAAGCGCAATCTTCCTGAGGTCGAAGGCTGTCGCGACTTCATAATCTCGGTCCAACCAGGAATTCTTTTCCATACGCGACCTCCATCGAGTTCGATTGTCTCCCAACCGGAAGACGAGAGCAAGGCAATTTGGAGGCAAGGGTTACCCGTCCGTCAGTTGCAGGCATGCGGCAAGACGGTCCGCCATGTCGGCACTGCAACACGCACCCGACCTGCTCCCGCAGTGATCCGAACGGGAGCGGCGGCGGCGCGCCTTGGCCCTTTCAAGGCTCCTTCGAATCCATCAGCACGAACAGAATCCGGCACGGCACGGCGCCGTGATTGACCCATCCGTGATTGGTCGCCTGCTGCACGATCACATCCCCCTGCTTGAGGTGAACCGAAGTATCGTCCAGCATCATGTCGATCTCGCCCGAGAGGATGACGGCGTAGTCCAGCGTCCGGGTCCGATGCATCATCGGATGCTTGACCGGGATGCCCTTTTCCGGAGGGTGGCTGACACCCTTCATGATCATCTCCGGCGGCAATTTCGCCTCGGTCGCCGGATCGAGCGGGGCGAACTCGACGAGACGGAATTTCGTCCCGTTGTCGGGGGGCGAAACGCCGATCGGCCGGTTGGCCGTATCCTGTTTGGACAAGCTCGGCGGCGTGCTGTCGGTGATCCAGAAATTGGTGGATGAAAGCACCGGGCTATCCCGTTTCAGCGGGATGCGGCTGTCGAACAAGACCACCGCATGATTCCTCTCGTCCAGTCCGGTCACAACCCTGCGGACATCGTCGGCGCGCGCGCCGGAGCCGATCAAAATGGATACGACAGCCAAAGACAGGCAGACACTTCGATGCATTTCCATCCCCCTGGTTTGCCCACACTGTTTTTCAATGTCGGACCCGTGACGCTTCGCGCTTCTTCAAGCAACGCTACAACAACCGCTTCCGTACCGGAAGAGAGCAGCACGCCCGAGTTGAGCCCGAGACGCGCGAAAGCCCGTTCAACACCGTTGCAACAAATGCGGCGGTGGGTACTCTGCCGCGGGAGGACGCGACATGTCAGGGCTGAGCCAAGCGGGCCGTTGGATTGCATCGATACTTCTATTGGGAATGCTGGCTTGCCTTGGGGCGAGTGCAACCGCATTTGCCCAGGCCGGCTCGACCGGCGGCTCTGTCGCAAAGACCAACAAGTCGATTTCGGGCGACGCGGAGGCCGAGCCGCAAAGGCAGAAACCTCACCCTGCCCCCTCGCCGGCTGCCAGATCGAAGATCTTCGAAAACCCCATGATCGCCGGCATCCGGGTCGACGGCTGCATGAAATGGGGACCCGTCGATTGCGGCGCGCCGGCCGCCAATCACTGGTGCCGGTCACAGGGGTTCGAGCGGGCGGTCGAGTGGAACACCGAAAGGGTTCATCCCACCATTTTCCAGGATCCGCAGAGCTCCGTTAAGGTCTGCGACTATTTCTTCTGCGGCGCCTTTTCGCACATTGCGTGTCAATGAGCATCCGCGAGTTTGATCGCGAGCCTGTGGGCCGAAGACCGTTTTGTCGAACTGTCGTCAAGTTGCGATAGGCTCTCGCTGGCCCCCGTGGAGCAGCTTACCGCCATGACCGCGCAGCACCCCGAATTCAATCTCGAACTCAGCCGCCGCAGGCTGCTCGCCGCCGCGGGCATCGGAGGCGGGGCCGTAGTGGCGGCGTCGCTGATTGGAGGCGCATCAGCCGAGACCGCAGCCCCCTCAGCCCGATCGAGCGATCCGGTGGCGACGCCCCCGGTCGCCGGCCTGCATCTGCAATTCGGCGCGGATGCCTCCTCGGAGATGGTGGTGTCCTGGCATACGCTGCAACCCGTTCGCAATCCCCGTGTCCTGCTCGGACAGCTCGACGGCAAGCTCGAGCGAACGGTCGAAGCCAAGGCGGTCAGTTACACCGATGCCAAGTCCAAGCAGACAGTCTACGCCTACCATGCGAAGCTCGGCGCCTTGCAGGCCGACTTCGCCTATCTGTACGGGGCCATGCATGATGGCGCCGAGCCGGAATTCGCAACCTTCCGCACCTCGCCGCGCCGCCGCGCGCCATTCACCTTCACGAGCTTCGGCGATCAGGGCACGCCGACGCTTGGCAAGAAGTTCGTGCCGCCCGCCGGCGTCACCCTGGCGAATCCCCCGTTCGTGAATGACAATCTGGGCTCGCCGGCGGCGGGCGACACCACGCTCGGCGTGGAGCGGTTGCAGCCACTGTTTCATTTGTTCAACGGCGATCTCTGCTACGCCAATCTCGCCGACGATCGCGTGCGGACCTGGTGGGATTTCTGGGAGAACAACAGCCGCAGCGCCTCCAAGCGGCCCTGGATGCCGTCGGCCGGCAACCACGAGAACGAACTCGGCAACGGACCGATCGGGTATCAGGCCTACCAGACCTATTTCTCGGTGCCGGAGACGGCCGGCCAGACCGATGTGACGCGCGGGCTTTGGTACGCTTTCACCGCAGGTTCGGTGCGCGTGATCAGCATCGCCAACGACGACATCTGTTACCAGGACGGCGGCAACTCCTATGTCCGGGGCTATTCGGCAGGCGCCCAGAAGGCCTGGCTGGAAAAACAATTGGCTGCTGCGCGCAACGATCGCGACGTCGACTGGGTCGTGGTGTGCATGCACCAGGTCGCCATCTCCACGGCCGACCTGTTCAACGGCGCAGACCTCGGGATCCGGGAGGAATGGGTGCCGCTGTTCGACCAATACGGCGTCGACCTCGTGGTCTGCGGGCATGAACACCATTACGAGCGCTCGCACCCGCTTCGCGGCCGCCAATCCAACGCGACGCTAACCCCGCTCCCGGCGGCGACCGCCACCGACGTGATCGATACCACCAAGGGCACGGTGCACATGGTGATCGGCGGCGGCGGTACTTCCGCCCCCTCGAACCAGCTGTTCTTCAACCCGCCGCAATGCCGGGTGATCACCGCCGTGGGAGAGCCCGATCCCGCGACCGGCAAGCGTCCGCCTGTTTACGTCAAGGAGCTGGCGCCCTGGTTTGCGGTGCGCAACGCGGCTCATTCCTACGGTTTTGCGGCATTCGCCGTCGATCCGGGGTCACAGCCCGGCGGCATCAGCACGATCAAGGTCACCTATTACGACGTGGTGGGGCCGGACGGTCAGCTGGCCGCGTTCGAGAGTTTTACGTTGCAGCGGCCGCGGCGCGACTAGACCGGCTGCGTTCGCGGAAGGCGATCGAATTGCTACTGGCACTGGCAGCTCGTCAGCCAAACCAACGACCACGTGAGATCTTGCAATTTGAAACCCCAGCAGAGAGATTTAACGCCTGCGTTGCGGTTGCAACTTCGCTAATTTCGGCCACCACTCGCTTGGCTTTCATTGCCGAAATGAGAGAACTTCACCACTGCTTGCGGAAGTTGACGTTGGCCGAGCCACCGGTCATGCCCTCGCCGAAGCGGACACTGCCCGACAATGCCATCGAATAGCCTTGGCCAAAATCGAGATTGAGCGCGGGATCGAATTCGCCACGGATCTTGCCTTGATCGGTCGGCGCGTTCGGCGACATCGGATCGGCGGTCGTCGGCGAGCCGTCGGCGACGACATTGCTATAGACAAGCCCCTTGAGCGAGAACTCGGCGTTGACGGCGCCCATCACCCAGGAGACACCGGACCGTGCGCCGCCTTGCAAGCGCAGCGTGTTGCCGTCCGACAGGCCATTGAGGGCGGCATTGGCGCCATACATCGTCCGGGTGAAGGAATAGCCGGCGGTCGGCTCGACGAAGACGTTGGACGCTAGCTGCTGCTTGTATTGGATGTTGCCACTCGCGCCGGCATTGGTCAGGTTCACAGGCAAGGGCGGCGGAGCGCCGACCGTCTCCGTCGTCATCCGCAGGAAGTCGAACTTCACGGTCGTATCCACCGAGAAGCCGCCTTTCACATATGTTGCATAAACGCCAACCCCCGGTCCCTCCAGTCGGGTGTTGGTCGGCGTCCCGGCGTAGGTAACATGCGTGCCGGTCCAGCTCCCGACCACGCCTGCGACCAGCGCGTCATCGCCGGCCGCGAGTGCCTTCCAGGTCGCGTCGACGCCGATCTGGCTGGCGTAGGTCGAGCTGGAATGCGCGGAGTCGGTGGGCGAGGTTGGATCGTCGTGCTCCCAGTCGCCGAGCCCTTGCGTCCACGCGGCAAAGCTCGGACCACTTGTCGTCGGCGACGGCAATGGTGCGGCCTTGGTGTAGACAGGCGAGGCGAGCGGGTTGGACGATTGCGACTGGCTTGCATAGCCCATCGCTCCGAAAGGTCCATCGAATGCGGACTCGGAATAGCCGGTAATGGTTGAGGTTGTTCTCTGCCCGCCGAGCGTGCCCTGAAGCTGGTCGCGGCGGCCTTGCAGGACCTGCTCTACGCCGAAGAATGAAAGCTGCTGATCGCTCGCGGCGATGTGGTTGAAGCTTTGATTGAGATTGGCCCGGCAAGTGGCCGGAAACCGACCGACACCAATGGCGGAACAGATAGCCGGGCCTATCGGGACCGAGCCTGCCGGGCAGGTGCAGCCCGCGGCCAATTGTGCCGACGCCGGCGAGGGCGCGATGGCCACCAGCAAGGTCAAAACGCCGAGAGCGAAAAAGCTGCGAAATATGCCCCTGAGCAAGCAGTGCCCCCGCTGTGAAATGCGCTTTTGACGCAGAGGCGCGGAAACGACCCCACGTCGAACAGCTTTCTTCGGAAACATTGCGGCGGCCGGCATCACCCGTTCGGGTGAGAGCGTGCGATTCTCTCCCGGTGTGACTTTTCAACAAGCTGTCCCGGTCGCCTCGATTATCGTTGGTACCTCCGGGATCGGCGCGCCACCCGTGCCCTTACCGTCGACCTTCGTGGGCTTGTCGTTGTTGGTGTTATCGAGCTCCGTCCCTGGTTGGAAAGAAGAAAACAAATAGCCGCCGCCGGAATTTCGGTCCGCGTCTGCGGGCATCACTGGCCGGTATCGCCTATGGTTTTGGGGTTGTCCTTAGCGTTTGTGGTAGTTGTCGTCGTCGAGCCGGCGCTGTCCGTCGTCGTTCTGTCGCCCGATTTCGTGTCTGCTTGTTCGACAATTGACGACCGGGGCACCACCGGGAGAGCCACCTCCGCTGCTGCTGCTGACCGGGCCCGCGCCGTCTTTCGCGCCCTTCCCCGCCAGCAGCGTGTGAAAGGCGCCGTTTTCGTCAATATATCCGAAGGATCCATTTGGCCCCTCGACGAGCGTGCCGCCGCTATTGGCTACCTCGACGGCACCTTCGGTGTAAACGGGGCCGATGAGGCATCCGTTTCTGGTTGCGACCCCGGAGGGGGCCCACTGCCGGGTCCGGGGCCACCAGGCGGTGGCGGTGGTGGAAGCTGGTTATTTCCGTCGGTGTTGGCCTGTTTGACTTTGTTGAGGTTGAGCAAGCGATTGACGTTAGCGTGCGATAGCCGCGAACCGTTGACGGTTGGCCTCACCATTCCCGGCTTGACGACGACGACGTTCGATCTGTTCACGACCGAGGGCACCACCTTCGGCCGCACCACGGGCACCTCAACATGCACATTGGCGGCCGTGGCTGCGGAGGAAAGCAACAATGACAGCGCGTAGGTCGATAAAGTTGTCGACGTTAGAAGACCTTTGTAGCGCATCGTAGGCTCCTTCGGTTTGTCATTTCTTGTCGGTCTTCGTAGGGGAAGCTTTTGCGTCGGACGCGTCCTTCGATTGCGCGTTCGCGAGGTCGAAGAGCTCGATTTTGGCGCCCTCGTGCAACTTTGCCACGTATGCGGCCTGCGCCTTGCGGATAACGAAGGCTTCGAGTTGCGGCTTGATCTGATCGAAAGCTGGCATCTTTCTGTCCCGCTTTTCCTCGACCCGGACCACCTGCCAGCCGGCCTTGGTCTTTATCGGGTCGGAGATCTTTCCGACATCCAGGGCGAAAACCGCGTTGCCGATATCCGGATCGAGTTGCCCCCGGCTTACGAAGCCGAGGTCACCGCCCCTCACCGCGCTGCCGCCTTTTGACACTCTCTTGGCGATCGCTGCGAAATCGCCGCCCTTGTTCACCTCGTCGATCGCTTGCCTCGCCGCGTCTTCGGTCCCGACCAGAATATGGCGGATCCGCACTTCTTGCTGGCCGTTGGTCGCCTTGGTGGCATCTTCGTAAGCTTGCTTCAGGGCCGCGTCGGTTGTCGCGGCTTCGCTTTGCCTGGCGAGCAACGTATCCATCGAAAGGCGGTCGAGCGCGAAAGCTGCCTGCTTTTTGAACGTGTCGGTGCCCCGTAGTTTCTTGCCATCGGCGGCATTGGCGGCGAGTTTGAGATCGATCAGGAAGCCGATGATATTCTGACGCCTGGTTGAGGCGTCCGTCTGCGCGGCGGGAGCGCCGAGTTCCTCATTCGCCAACGCCACGTCGCTTTCATGGATCTCCGCGCCGTTCACCTTGGCGACGACGGGGTCCGTCGTCTCCGCCCGCAACGGCTGGATGGACAGTTGATGGGTCGCAAAAAAACAAAACGCGAGCGCGATCAGCGTCCGCATGTTGGCGGCTACGGGAAACAACGTCGGCTTGTACCTAGTCCAAGCGGTCGGCACCAAAAGAACCTTGTGTCGCATGGCACTACCTCAGGATTTTCAGTTTCTGTTTTCCGGACGCAAGCGAGGCACTGAGAGCTGCCACTTGTGCTAGTTCAACAAACGGCAGCTCTTTTGCGCATCGCCCAAGCTAATTCGATGACCAAATGGATAGTCCTTGCCAAACGCATCGCGCACGACGAAGTAGCGACGAAAAGCAGGCTCTCTGTCGCTGAGATGCGACAGAAATTCGAAGATCAGGTCTTCCTTGAGATAATAGCTTTTGTCGCGATACATTCCGCTCAAGATGCCGTCGAAAAACGACCACGAGCCTGGCTCAAGTGCCATGGACCAATCGGATCGATCAGAGCTTGCCTCTCTGGCTACTCGATCGATCTCCGAAATTTCGCGGGTGAGTTCGAGCTCCTGCATATTTACACGGCGTGGCCTGTCGTCTTGAGAACGAAGTCCAAGGCGTTCTAGGCGGCGAGCATTTTCCCATTCCAATTCGCTTCGAATAAGCCGCTCGGCTTCGGGATCAGGACCCGCAACGCCTTTGCATTCTAGAAGCTCGGCCAAGAGTTGCTTTTCCTTTGTCGCAAAATTGGCGCCGCTACTGAGTTTTCGATAGATCCGCTTTCGGTTGAGCTCCGTCAAGGCCATGCCCAAGCGTGCGTTGGGCAAAAAAGTCATAGTCCTATAGTCGATATTCAGCGTGCCCTTGCCGAGATTCCTCGGATCGAGATAAGGGCTTACGGGACTGCCCTCTGGAAATATCAAGTCTCGATATACTCCTGTGCGCCCAGAGGTCGCCAGGAAATGTCGGTAACGCCTGCCTTCCTCGGCGCCGCGGGGAAACGTGTCGAAAACCGAACCGTAGAAGCCTGGCCAAAGCGGATAAGAGTCGAAAATCGGTCGCGGATCCGAGCCATGGCATCGCGCGCAGTTTGTTGCTTCGGAAGCAAGCTGCTCGTTCCGGCGCTGGGCGATGGGAAGCAGGTAGGACTTCGGCTCAAACCTCGCGGTACGGTCGTCAAATGACAAGATTTCGAGCAGATCCGAACCTGGCTTTTGCTCGTCGCCCGTGAAAGTCAGAACCAATCGAGCGTCGTTTGTAAATAAAATAACGCGCGGATAGTCGGGAGATATACTGCCGTGGAATGGGCTGCGACTGTCGTAGACGAAGGTGAAATTCTTGCGCAGTTCGGCCGGCAGGAGCGGGATCAGTTCGCGAATTGAGTCGACAGGCCTGCCCGCTAGGGGTTTCGCCCGCAACAAATCCTCAAGCGCCGCTTCGCCGAAGTTTGCATCTCCTGCCGATGCAGTCCAGCACGCCAGACTCAACACGAACGCAAGAAGGATGAGCGCGCGATGACGTACCGGAAATCCTTGCCCGCGCACCATCATGATAAGGTTGCAATGGGTTACTTTGGCCCAGCGTTGTTCAACACGGGGTCCACGGGGCCTATGCCATTCACCATCGGCTTGCGACCCGCTGCCCTCCGATCTATCGACGACTTCGGGGTGCCGTTTCTCGGCGTGATTCCGTGTAACGTCGGTCCCATCCCCGTCTTCGGTGTCGTTGTGCTTATCTTTGGTGTCGTTACATTTGGCGTTGGCGTTGTTACCTTGACGACCGCCTTCAACAAATCAGGATTTGTCGACGGCTGCCCGAATCCACCGGGCATCGCCTGAACGTCCGCGACGCTCGCTGGTAGCAAGAAACAGATCGCCGAAACCATCGTCAATTTGCCGGACATGATTATTCTCCGCTGGTCTAATGAGTTGCTGCGTCAATTCAGTCCCAGGTCATCTTGGGAAGAGACCGGTGCTCACTCTTCCGAACCCGATATCCATCTGATGTCACTTGCCGGTGTCGCCTTCGGTCTTGGGGTTATCGTCAACACCTTCAGTAGTAGTTGTCGTCGTCGAGCCGGGGCTGTCCGCCGTCGCGCTGCCGCCCGATACCGTCTCTGCTTCTTCAACGGTATTTACGGGCGGGCCGCCACTGGGACCGCCACCTCCGCCTCCGCCTCCGCCTCCACCTCCGCCACCACCTTCGCCTTGGCTTGGAGCGGCGTGCCAGCCTGTGTCATCGACCCACGAACCGTCGGGAAGGACTTCCATCACGCTCTCGCTGGGCATGAACTGTTTTGATGATCCAGCGCCGCCGCCAGTGCTTCCACCAGTATCCGCAGGCTCATTATTGGCTGAAGTTGTACTCGCAGGCGCGTCGTTGGCGAGGCCCGATATAGTCGTTGCCTGCTCGGCGGTTAACGGCGTACCTAGATTGGATGTTGCAGGGCCGCCGCCAGAGCTACCGCCGTTCGGCGCGGGCGCACCAGCATCAAACGCCTCTGACCCAAGCTGAAGGCCGGCGTTAAGTTGTTTCTGAAATGCCGCCGTTTGCTTCTGAGATGCCGCCGCTTCCGCCTGATACTGGTCGTACTTTGCCGCTGCCAGATTGACCGTGTTTTCCATGCCGATCGGACCCATAATATAGCCTTCTTGATCGAGGTCTTGTAGGACGGTGTTCGCTGCTTTAGTGATCTTGAGGATGGGCCCAAAAACCGGAGCTGTCGCCTCGTGGACAAGGGTCTGAACGTCCGCCCACAATTTACCCTTGGGAAGCTTCGAAGCGCCTTCTTTATTGGAGCAGCGGACGTCTCGGCCGGTCGTATCGCACTGGGTCGGGGAACTCCAGTTCCGAAGGAGCCAATACGGCACCTGCTCGACACCAGTGCCTGCTTGTACTGTGGCCAGTGTTGGAGAGGAATTGCCGGCCTTCTCGCCGGCAGTCGCGACGGGCGGGCCGGCCTTTGCGCCATAAACCGCAACGCCCGGGGAAGATGACGGACTGCCGGCCTTGACGCCATAAACCGCAACGCCGGGAGATGGCGTATCGCTGGATTTGCCTTGCAGCACACGCCTGGTGTTATTGCGCAATACCGAACGGCTGGTGGTCGGCCTCATGACGACCGTTGGCTTGACCACGACGGAAGGGGGTTTGACACTAACGGTCGGCACTTGAACTTTGGTGTTGGCCCCAAGGCACGTCGAGGAAAGGAGCAGTGACAGCGCAAGTGCGGTCAGGGCAGTCGACACCAGATCCCGCTGTCCAGGCATGTGTCTTTCTCCTCTTTTTTAATCGATCCTCAGCGCCGCACGTCCCGGCAAATTCCCAAGCTTGCCTTTAACTTCGTCGATCGAGGCCGGATGTCGGTCCGTCAACTTCCCAGTGTGCCAGAGCATCTCTTCTTTTCCTGTTTTCAAATGACCCGCGTAGATCGAACCGATCTTGAAATGCGGCCCGATAATGGAAACAGAGCGGAAAATGCGCCGTTTTCGTCTTGATGGACTTGGACCATCACTTGCATCTTAAGCAGCGACCGTCATCACCCGTTCGGGTGAGAAGATTCGACCCCTGCGCGTGTATTGTGCGCGAGTCCCAGTTTTGGCCAGGCATCAGCTAGCCTGCGGATAGCAGACTGGCGATTTTCTAAAAACGCTTCCGGGCGAAAATGGAATTGTTGGGGGTTGCCTCATGTTAGAGTCGGAATCGCTGTCGATGGCGATCGGCTTGATTTACGACGCCGCCCTCGACTCCAGGCTCTGGCCGGCGGCCCTTGAGGGCATCCGGGATTTCGTCGGAGGCTTTGCCGCCAACTTCTTCTGGCAGGATGTGTCGAAGCAGGATGCCGGCACTTTTCATTGCGTCGGTATCGAGCAGTCCTATCTGACGTCGTATTTTTCAGAATACGCCAAGATCAATCCACTCTATCCGGCCGCGGCATTCCTCGACACCGGCCAGGTTTTCGAGGGCGACGATATCGTTCCTTGGCCAGAGATGGTGCAAACACGATTTTACAAGGAATGGATGCAACCGCAGGCCATCACCGGTTCGCTCGCGGTCAACCTCGAAAAAAGCGTCACCGCCGTTGCTGCGCTTGCGGTCCTGCGTTGTGAGCAGAACGGACCCATCGATCTGGATACCAAACGGCGAATGAACCTGATCGTCCCTCACATGATACGTGGGGCGTCGATCGGCCAATTGATCGGCCAGCGATCTCTTGAACGGGCAGTGCTGACCGATGCGTTCAACTCGCTTGCTTCGGCGGTGTTTCTGGTCGAGGCGAGCGGCCGTATCGTCTTTTCCAACGAGCCCGCGCTCAAGCTTTTGACGGCCGGTTTTGTCAAGGCGGTCGGCGGAATTCTGCGCTTCGCCGAGTCGGAGGCCAACCGCTTTCTTCGCCAGGCGTTGCTCAGTGCCGCAGAACAGGCGCGGCAGGACACGAACGGCACCGCTATCGTTCTAAATGTGCAGGAGAGCCGCCGATGGCTCGCACACGTGCTGCCTTTGACCTTCGAAGCCCGTCGCGCTTCCGGTCTGGCGGATTCAACCACCGCCGCGGTGTTCCTGCGAGAGGCTGCGTTGAATATCCCGTCTCCAATCGAGAACCTTTCAAGGTCTTACAATCTCACCGCAACCGAGACGAAGATCCTGTTGGCTGTCGTGGAGATTGGCGGTGTGCCGAAGATTGCCGCATCACTTGGAGTCTCGCAGCAGACTGTGAAGACTCACCTCAAGAAGGTATTCGGAAAAACGGGGACGAAGCGTCAGGCCGAGCTTGTGAAGCTTATGGCATCGTTCGCAAGTTCCTTGTAGCGGCGTGCGAGCAAAAGCTGATTTGGTGAGCGCTCGCTGGACGTTTTCGCTGTTCTCATGATCCCCAATACGCTCGGCCTCGGTGACGGCCGATCGCGCAGATATCAGGCGTCGTTCGCGAAGCCGGGCGGCCGGAGCCCATTCAGCAACGCGACCACGTCGGACTGCCGGCTATAGCCGGTCTTGGCCAGTACGGCATTGACGTGTGTGTGGACCGTGTTCGTAGATGTGCCGCTTTCCGCAGCTATGACCTTCACCGTTTGGCCGGCGGCCAAGCCGCGGGCGACGCGCGCCTCGGCGGGAGTTAAATCAAAAAGGGATCGTATCAGTTCGACCGACGGAGCCTCCGGCCTGGTCACGGGTGTGAGCATCAACATCGCGGCGCAGCGGGAAAATACGTCGCGCGCCGAACCTCGGATGGGCACAACATGCGCAATCATCGCGGAACTCTTATTGCGGAGGGGAAACGATCGCACACTCGGGGCGTCATCTTGATCCGTCATCGCGATGGCGTCGCGCAACAACGCGTCGGCGCACGCATCCATCAGCGCGATCTGGTCCTTCGCGCGCCACGCGATGAAGCCGCTCAGCGTTTCGATCAACTGGTTCGCTGCGAGGATTTTTCCATTATCTGCGAACACGAGCGCAGGAATGCCAAGCAGAGCGAATACCTGGCTGGCGGCCCGGGCTCGCTCCAATTGCATGCGAGCCGCGACAAACGAGGCCCTGGCCAAATGACAGTGCACCTCGTTGAGGGTCTCAAGCACCGCGGGCGAGGCCGATCCTTGATCATATGCCCGTTCCAACGCGATCACCATGTCATCGCCTGTCGGCAGCGCTATCGCGGTCGCTGAGGCCCACCCCATACCGCGGGGGTGCAACAGGTCCCTGTAGGCCGGATCACTGCGCCTTTCTTCAGGCGTATAGAGGATGCTGTCGGATATGAAGCCAGTCTGTTCCGCGCGCAGTAGCCGGTTGAAGCGTTCCGATCGTGTGATCCATCCGCTCTCCATCAAGGGCCTCAAATCATTTCGCGCCTCCTTGCTTGAAGCGGACCAGTGAACGGCGCTTCCGTTCGAGATACATAACCAGCCGGACAGCGCGCCGCCGAGGTGGGCCAGTTCCGCGAGAATCTCCGGCCAAAGGTCAGGTACAAAAGCGCATTCGTAAATTCGGTCAACTAAGCGGGACATTGCATACCCTGTTCCGCTCCTCTGACCGTCCTTACGGCAAGGACAATAGTGCAAAGCGTGCACGACAGGAATCTCGACCAACAGCCCAGCCTATCATCCAACTTCGACATTGCAATACGGACACCCGCATCTCTGATGACGGTCAAAGACTAAAGACATTGAAAACCAGGGGTTGTCTGCTTCGGGTCGAAACGCTGACTTCAGGGCGTATCCGAGCCAGGTCCGTTCTTTCCCCAACAACAGAGATGCGGAGACATGTCCGAAAGGCGCCCAACAGCGGTAGTCGCGAAATTATTCGATGACCTCATCGACTTGGGCGAGCAACGTCGCGGGCACCATGAGGCCGAACGCGAGTCAGCTCAAGCGCGTGGCACAAGGTACGGATTTGTCAGTCCGAGTGTCTGGCCAAGAAGGTGAGAATGAGCCCTGCAATCTCGTCGTTCTTCTCATCCAAAGCGAAATGGCCGGCATCGAGCAGATGGATCTCGGCATTTGGCAGATCGCGCTTGAAAGCCTCTGCCCCAGGAGCAATGAACGAGGGATCGTTCCGTCCCCAGATCACCAAAGTCGGCGGCTTGTGCTGGCGCAACCACGCTTGCCACGCCGGATATGAGGCGACGTTCGTCCGGTAATCGTAGAGCAGAGCGGCCTGGATCTCGTGTTGCCCGGGTTTCGACAGATGGGCGTATTCGTCAGTCCAGGTATCGGGGTTGTAGCGGTCGGGGTGCGAGGTGCCCAGCGTGTGACGCTGTTCGGTCGCGGCTCGCGATACAAAGGCATCGAATACTTCAGGATGCGCTGTTGGATCGGCCCAATACTGCGCGATGCCAGCCCACTTTGCGCCCAGGCCTTCCTGATAGACGTTGGCATTCTGGACGATGAGAGCCTGCACCCGCTCCGGATGCGCCAAAATGATGCGGAAGCCGACCGGCCCGCCGTAATCATGGAGGTAGTAGCTGCATTTGCCGATCTTCAGTTGCTCGAGGAGATCACCAATCGTCTTCGCCAACTGGTCAAAGGTGTAAACATAAGAGGATGGTGGCGGGGCGTCACTCTGACCGAAGCCTGGGAAGTCCGGCGCTATCAGATGATAATGTGTGGCGAGCAAGGGAATGAGCGTGTCGAACTCGCGCGAGGAGGAGGGAAACCCGTGTAACAGGACCAGCGTCGGCGCGTCTTTCGGGCCGGCTTCCCGATAGAAGACCCCGACGCCATCAATCCTCATGCTGTAATAGGTCGTTGTAACAGATGTGGACTCAAGCGAAGCAGCCTGCGCAGCATCACCGACGATTGGAGTTTTCATCACCCTCCCCGCATTCCCGTAACTACAGTCGTGAAGCGACTGCTTTGGTATGTTCGTTCGGTGCCAACAACGGAAGTCGCGAGGGTATTCGATCACCTCGTCGGTTTAGCCGTAAGCGACGCCCGTCCTGCTTTGCCCAACTTCTATAATATAGCCATCTGGATCGCGAATGTAGCAGCGCGTCTCGCCGTACTTGTCCTTTGGCTCCGTGATAAACTCGGCTCCCCGGCTTCGCCATAGATCATAGCAGGCTTGAATATCGGCAACGCGGATATTCATGAAGCTGTTGACTGAATCGGGGTTGGCGGGGACGCTGAGCGTTACCGATGGCTTGTCGGGCGTCGGGCCGCCCCCGACGTTGACAATGAGCCACGTGTTCGCGATCTGGATGTAACCCGGCGCGCCCTTGCTATCGCCTCTGCTCAGAATGGGACTACCGAAGACCGTTTCGTAAAATCGAAGCGATCGCTCGATGTCGGCGACGGTGAGAAAGTGTGCGACGGTAATGCCCTCCTGCGGCGGCATCTGATAGCTTTTCTGCTCGACCTGTACTTGGTTCATGGATGACTCCAATTCGGACATGGCAAATGAACTGAGGGAGGCAGGTGGGGAAGTCGTCCCGCGCTCACCAAGACGCGGGACGGCAATTCCATCCTGCAACGCAGGATATCACGTTCCGATGCGAATTTGGGCCGCTGCGAAAATCAAATCAGGCCACCGGGGGATGGAGTGGGCCATGACTTCCGGTCTGGATTATTGCAGAATTGACAAAAGCGACTTCATCGGAGGATCCGGTCATGCGGGCGCAAATCTGCTTTAATGTCAGCATCGTCTTCAGTTTCGTTGCTTGGGGCGTCGTTGCCGGCAGCGTGATCTGGCCGGACCTGCGCCGCCGAGGCCGCAACGAAGCCTTGCGGCCGCTGCTCATGTTTCATTCCTTCCGCTTCGTCGGCCTGTCGTTCCTGGTCCCCGGCGTCGTGTCCCCCGATTTGCCGGCGATGTTCGCCGAAAGCGCCGCCTACGGCGATATCGTCGCCGCGGCGCTCGCGCTGTTGACGCTGGCCTTGCTGCCCAGCAAGCCTGGCATCGTCGCGGCCTGGGTATTCAACCTGTGGGGCCTCGCCGATATCATTCATGCCAATTACGAAGGCATTCGTTTGGGCGTCGAGGCCGGTCAATTGGGCGCTGCCTACTTTCTCCCAACCTTTATCGTGCCGCTCTTTGTGATCACGCACGGACGCATGTTCTGGCTTCTACTGCGAAACGAAAACGCCGTGCCGGCAGCGCCCGCGCGGCTCGCCTGAACCAACAAGCTGAGAGGGTCATCAAAGCGCGACGGGGTGCTGCCGGGCCAGGGCTAACGTCCGTTCAGGGGTCAACGACGGTCCTGCCGACCCCGAAACGCGACTTCCGTTCTACCCCCGAGACCGGGCATCGCCGACCAAGCCGGCCATGTGTGCCAACATCGGAAGAACACCGTTCACGTTGCGATGCGTCGCAGCGTGGGATTTACTGGCGGCCGCGGCAGTTATTGAGGGAGGTCGATATGAGCCAAGGGCAGTCAATTCGGGACGCCAGTCATCTTTACGAAGTGGAGCGTCGCGTTCAGCACGCCGCGCGCCCCGGTTTTCGCATTATGGAGTTGCAGCTCTCGCCGACGCAGACGGTGCCGTGGCACAGCCACACCAATATCACCGATACTTTTTACGTTTTGGAAGGCCACATGAGGCTGTTCTTGCACGACCCGAAAGAGGAAGTGAATCTGAAGCCCGGCGAAACCCACGCAGTCAGGGCAGCGCGACCTCATCTAGTGACCAACGGCGGCACCAAGTCACTCACGTTTTTGGTTCTTCAGGGAATCGGTGACTACGATTATGTTCCTCTCACATCACGTTAGGCGCCTCGCCTAATGCGCCACCCATTTCCGAAACTTAAGGCTATGCCCAATCCTGAAAGCATCATGCTCTAGCTGTCCGATATCGGCCAGACTTGCTGGCGCCTGCGGTCGAGTTCGTCCAGGTATCGGCTGTGGCGCCTGCCGGCGAAAACGATCATTCCACATGCCGATAAAATGGCCAGGCCCCAGATCATGACCCTGTTCCCCAAAAATATCGATCGCGCCCTTGACGCGTCAGCCCTGAAAGATCGCACCGATGTAGCGGCCGCGTGACCACTTCACCTGGCAGGTCTGGACGTTCTTGAAATTGTCGAGCGTAATCTTGAAGGTGGAGGCGATGACGTCCTGGTCGTTCAGCCTGAGGCCAACGCCGGCGTCGCTGACGTCGCGCAAGGCGCAGGTCAGGATACCGCGCTGCTGATCGGAGAAGATCAGCGCCCCGCTCGTGGTCTTCAACCGCTCTACCTGCCGTCGCTCAGCCATCGGCGTTTCCGCTCCATCGGGGACAAGAGCACCGCAAGCAAAATCGGCGATCCGATTACGCAATTGGCCCTGTCCGATCGGAGATTAACGAGTGCTGAATTTTCTTCAACGAAAGCTGCCCGTTAAGCTGAACGATCAAGCTTAACACGGGCCCTTCCCGGCTGACGGACGCACGCCGACGCGGCCGGTCCGGCAGCGCCCAGGCAGCCGGGAAGATGCGACGGTCCTCGATTGGCGGTGTCAGCGAGTCGTTGCGCCCGGTGAAAAAATCATCGCGATATCGACGACCTTCAGGGCAGCCCAACGTTCGGCCGTAAGCTGAGCCGAAGCGCGCTGAAACATCAGTCCTGGCAGCCAGCCATTATCATCGCACAGGCAAGACCCGGTGAAGGCCATCGGCGCCGGCGTCTCGAACCTGATGTGCTGGATCGCCGCATGGAGTTCCATCGGCATCCCCAACAATCCGGCACTGGCTCCCTGGAAACCGGCGATCAGTGCCGCGACGGCCACGGCCGCCAGAATCGAAATTTTACGCATGTTGATCCCCCCTGATCCCGAAGGAAGCTAAAGGCCAGGATTTGAAATTTCGAACGGTTTTGTCGTTCAAATCGATTCAAATGCCGCAGGTACTGGAGATGAATCGTTTACCATGCTGGCCATGTTGCGAGGCGATGGACAGGGACCTCCGTCAATACTGGATTCATGAGCGGCGATCTTGTTTGATCCCCGTCGGCCAGACTAAATCGTTCGCTTGCGCCTATTCTCCTTCAGGGAAACTCCCATTTTCAGGGCCTTCTTCCGGATCGTCGATACCGGCCGCCTCAACTTGGCGGCGGCGGTTTCAATGGAGGCTCGTTCCGAGGCCATTTGCAGGAGCAGCCGTTCCTCCTTGAAGGAAAACCGGCCTGCCTTTTGACGCTTCACCATTCGATCGCTCCCGAGCCAGCCGTCGAACGGTCGAAGGAAAGTCCAATATGGAGGTTCATGAAAATGATTGTTCAACGTTATTGCGGCCCGACCTCAAATACGAGCCGGAAATGCAGCTGATGATCAAACCCGAAAGCTATTTTCTCGTTTTCGTCGAGACGGTAACCGTGCGATCTGCCCAGAATGTGGACGATCGCACAAAACAAAGCGCCCGCTAAAACCGATTCAAACCCAACTTTTCGCCATTATGCCTGGAAAAAACGACGGCATAGCCGGCCTTGCTGATCGCCCATTAAAACCCGGCTCGTTCGGATAAACAAGCTTCATTTCAGAATTTCAGACGGAAGCGACATCTCTGGCACGCGTACGTTCTTCCTCGCAACTTCTGCTGGTGCGACGCCGTGCAGCGCGAAAACTTCCAGCCAGTGCGACGCCGCTGAAATAATCACTGCGAAAAGTGGCGTTGCGCGCGTGCTATCGTCGAACGTGAACTCGTTTGCGGCCTCCGAAGCAGCCAGCTGAGCCAACGTCTTGAGAGCTTCGATGCGGCGCCACGAATGCAAACTTACCTTCGAGCAAAGTCGTCAAATCGCTGGGTTCCAATCCGGAACCGAAGACCTGACAAAATTGGCTGTTGCACAACCCTGCGCCGACCTTCCGGCCTGTTCGTCCCTCAGACGCGGAAGAACACGAACCAGACCACCCCCAGGATCAGAATAGCGAGCCCGGTCGAGACGGTGAGCAAGGCAAGCACCGACGGCCCGGGCTCGGCCTGGCGTGCCTCCGTCGGGGTTTCGACGATCTGGTCGTGCCGCCTGGTAGCCATGGTGCCCTCGATTTCCCTGGATGTTCGCAAACGCCTCTGGCGTATCCGACAACGCGTGAGTTCTCTCGATGTTCCGGATTTGCCCGATATCACGGTGCCTTGCCCACCCATGGCCGCGTTACGGTTAACGCCGTTTCGAGATTCCCCGCCCCGTCAGCTTTGAAACCTCCTTGCCCGGTGGTATTCTTGATGGTCGTCTGTTGCGTCAGCCGGAGTATCCCATGGCCCCCCGCGCCAACTGGAAGGGCTTTTTGCGCCTTTCGCTCGTGACCTGTCCGGTCGCCCTTTTTCCGGCGACCTCGGATACCGAAAAGGTCTCCTTCAACCAGATCAACCGCAAGACCGGCCACCGCATCAAATACGCCAAGGTCGATGCCGACACCGGCGAGGAAGTCGCCAACGAAGACATCATGAAGGGCTACAAGGTCGACACCGACACCTATATCGAGGTGACCAAGGACGAACTCGACGACATCGCGCTGGAATCGACCCACACCATCGACATCGACGAATTCGTGCCGAAGACCGAAATCGACAGCCGCTACCTGATCCGCCCCTATTACCTGGTGCCCGACGGCAAGGTCGGCCACGACGCCTTCGCGGTGATCCGCGAAACCATCCGCAGCATGAACAAGGTCGCAATCGGCCGCGTGGTGCTGACCAACCGCGAGCACATCGTGGCGCTGGAGCCGCTCGGCAAGGGCCTGATGGGAACGCTGCTGCGCTACCCCTATGAGGTGCGCAGCGAGAACGAATATTTCGACGACATCCAGGACATCAAGATCACCAAGGACATGCTGGATCTCGCCAAGCACATCGTCGAGCAGAAGTCCGGCGAATTCGAGCCGGAAAAGTTCGAGGATCACTACGAATCCGCGCTGACCGATCTGATCAACCAGAAGCGCGCCGGCATTCGCCCGGCGGCGAAGGCAGCCCCAAAGACCGGCGGCAACGTCATCAACCTGATGGACGCGCTGAAGAAGAGCCTCGCCAACGAACGGCAATCCGCGCCTGACGCCAAGGCAAAGGGCAAGAAGCCGCGCAAGGCCGCCGCCGGCCAGCGCGAGATGCTGCTGCCGATCAGCGGCAAGCGCGCGGCCAAGGAAGAGACCAGGGTGCAGGAGCCGAAGAAGGCGGCGAAGCCGATACGCGCGCCTGCCCGATCGAAGAAGGCCGGATAGTGCCAGCCGCCGCCTGAGATGCCCTGGTCGGCGCCGTTCGGCGAACCGATCCGCCTGCGCGGCGGCCGCAGCCTCTCAACGCTGCAGGATGCCGCCGACTACATCATGAAACTGCCTGACGACGCGCAGCGGCAGGAGCGCTGGCAGGTCGCGGTCGAGAACCTGATCAACGCCGCGGAGACCGGCGGCGGATGGCTGATGTTCGCACGGATCGCGGTGCTGCGGGCGCTGAACGGAGATGACCGGGCGCGATGACCGCGGCTCCCCGCCGCTATTTCAGCGACGAATTCACCGAGGTGAATTTGCCGTTCAGCGTGGTGCCGATCCCGTTGACGGCGACGACGATCACGATGCTGATGCCGGCCGCGATCAGGCAATATTCGATCGCGGTAGCGCCGGATTGATCCGCCAGGAAGTTTGAGAACAGCCGTCGCATCCGAAAACTCCTGTCGAGGCTTTCTGGGGGATTCTCCCGCGCCCGTTCCGTGTGCGCAACCTAAATCGGATTGGTTGCCGGCGCGTCGACAAACAGGCTGAATGTTCGGTTAAGCCGGCCATCCGCCCTGGTCGGTCTTGCCGGGCGGCCGACGCGCCGGCGCGAGCCCCTCGCGGGGCCGGATGGGGGTTACGCGCCCCCGGATTGCTGATTGAGATGCAAAACCGTATGGCAGAGCTTCCGGGAAATACCCCGCGCCAGCTTTACCAACCATCCGATTCCTGTTCCAACTAGCCCCGCATAGGCCGAGCCCAACATCGGCCATTTCCTGGGAGGGATCGGCATGAAGCTCGGCACCGCGATCGCGGAAATCATGAAACGCGAGGGTATCGAAATCCTCTGCGGCTATCCGGTCAA